>JAUHQD010000005.1 GCA_030418115.1 Alteromonadaceae bacterium BrNp21-10
ACCGTACGTTTTTGCCAATACAGTCGTGATCGCTGCGGTTAGGGTTGTTTTACCGTGGTCAACGTGACCGATTGTGCCTACGTTAACGTGCGGTTTTGTACGTTCAAACTTTGCTTTTGCCATCTTACTAATTTCCTAAGTTAAAAGCCCGGCCCCTACTTATGTAGAAAAACCGGACCAGACCTTCATTAAGAGTGTCGAGCTTCAATTATCGCTTTAGCCACGTTATTCGGGGCTTCCGCATAGTTAAAAAATTCCATCGAATATGACGCACGTCCTTGCGTAGCTGAACGCAAATCGGTGGCATATCCAAACATTTCTGATAGTGGTACTTTTGCACGAACGAGTTTAATACCGCCCACACCATCTTCCATGCCTTCAATGATGCCGCGACGACGATTTAAGTCGCCTACAACATCTCCCATCCAATCTTCTGGAGTGGTCACTTCTACTTTCATCATCGGCTCAAGTAATACAGGAGTTGCTTGCGCAGCACCTTTCTTAAAGCCCATCGAACCAGCGATTTTAAACGCCATTTCAGAAGAGTCAACATCATGGTACGAACCATCGTATAAAGTAACTTTTACATCAAGCACTGGATAACCGGCTAACACACCATTTTGCATTTGTTCCTGGATACCTTTGTCCACTGAAGAGATGAATTCTTTAGGAATTACACCACCAACAACAGCATTAATAAATTCGTATCCAGCCCCTTCTTCTTGGGGCTCAAGTTTCAGCCATACGTGGCCAAACTGACCGCGTCCACCTGATTGACGAACAAACTTACCTTCAACTTCAACAGACGAACGGATGGTTTCGCGATAGGCAACTTGAGGCTTACCGACTTTACATTCAACGCTAAATTCACGTTTCATGCGGTCAACAATAATATCTAAGTGTAGTTCACCCATACCCGATATTATTATTTGCCCAGTTTCTTCATCTGTTTTAACTCGAAACGATGGATCTTCTGCGGTTAGCTTACTTAACGCTATACCCATTTTTTCTTGATCCGCTTGTGAGCGAGGCTCAACAGCGATAGAAATAACCGGCTCCGGAAACTCCATACGTTCCAAAGTAATAATGTGGTTCGGATCACACAAGGTTTCACCGGTAGTCACATCTTTGAGCCCGATGGCGGCAGCAATATCACCAGCACGGACTTCTTTTAATTCTTCGCGGTCTTTAGAGTGCATTTGCACAATACGACCAAAGCGCTCACGTTTACTTTTCACGGGGTTATAAACTGTATCGCCGGAATTGACGACGCCAGAATAACAACGGAAAAACGTTAACGTTCCCACGAAGGGGTCGGTAGCGATTTTAAATGCGAGGGCAGAAAAAGGTTCACTATCATCCGCATGACGCTCACCTATAGATCCTGCAGCATCATTTAAAATGCCTTGGATAGGAGGTACGTCGCAAGGAGCAGGCAAATATTCTATCACTGCATCCAAGACAGCTTGCACACCTTTATTTTTAAAGGCAGAGCCGCATGTGGCTAAGACAATTTCATTATTTAAGGTACGCGCACGTAAACCTAGTTTAATTTCATCGTCGTTTAGTTCACCCGTTTCCAGGTACTTTTCCATATACTCATCATTGGCTTCAGCAGCCGCTTCGATCATATCTAAGCGTAACTCTTCAGCACGGTCCTGCAAATCTGCAGGAATCGCTTCATAGGTGAATGTCATCCCCTGGTCTTCTTCATTCCAGTTGATGTATTTCATCTTCAGCAAATCAATGACGCCTTTGAAGTTCTCTTCAGCACCGACATTGAGATGAATAGGTACACAGATGGCACCAAGGCGAGTACGAATTTGCCCGACAACGCGTTCAAAATCTGCGCCTGCACGATCCATTTTATTGACAAATACCAAACGCGGAACGCGGTATTTGTCGGCCTGACGCCATACAGTCTCAGACTGCGGCTCAACACCAGATGAACCACAAAACACCACTACAGCACCATCTAATACCCGTAGAGAACGTTCAACTTCAATAGTGAAATCAACGTGCCCTGGGGTATCAATGATGTTGATACGGTGTTGGTCGTACTGCTGTTGCATACCAGACCAGAAGCAAGTCGTCGCCGCGGAAGTAATAGTAATTCCACGCTCTTGTTCTTGCTCCATCCAGTCCATGGTGGCTGCGCCATCATGGACTTCACCGATCTTATGAGAAAGACCCGTATAAAACAGAACGCGCTCCGTAGTCGTGGTTTTACCCGCGTCTACGTGAGCACAAATGCCGATATTGCGGTAACGTCCAATAGGAGTCTTACGAGCCATACCTTCCTCTCATTCAGCCTATTACCAACGGTAATGGGCGAACGCTTTGTTGGCTTCAGCCATACGGTGAACGTCTTCACGTTTCTTAACCGCAGAACCTTTATTTTCTGATGCATCCATCATCTCAGCAGCTAAGCGCTGAGCCATAGATTTTTCACCACGTTTACGTGCAGCTTCAACCAACCAACGCATACCTAATGCATTACGACGCACTGGACGAACTTCAACAGGAACTTGATATGTTGAACCACCAACACGACGAGATTTAACTTCGACCGTAGGGCGGATGTTGTCTAATGCTAATTCGAATACATCTAGGTGCTCTTTGCTAGTTTTATCAGCAACAATATCAAGCGCGCCGTAAACGATTTTTTCAGCAGTTGATTTTTTGCCATCTTGCATGACGACATTCATAAATTTAGCGAGTAGCTGTGATCCGAACTTAGGATCTGGCAGGATTTTACGTTGACCTACGACTCTTCTTCTAGGCATTTCTATTCTCCGAAAAAATTCAGGGGTTACCCAAAACTTAATAAATAACTTCAGTTTGGCCTTACTAACGGAGAACCGTTATGATTTAGGCCGTTTTGCGCCGTACTTAGAACGGGCTTGTCTGCGATCACTAACGCCAGCGCAGTCTAAAGTACCGCGAACTGTGTGATAACGAACACCTGGTAAATCTTTAACACGACCACCACGGATAAGAACAACACTATGCTCTTGTAGGTTATGGCCTTCACCACCGATATATGAAGAAACTTCAAAACCGTTGGTTAAACGAACACGACATACTTTACGTAATGCTGAGTTCGGTTTTTTTGGAGTAGTAGTATATACGCGAGTACATACACCACGACGTTGTGGGCAAGCTGCCAAAGCTGGCACGTTGCTTTTAACAACGGCTCTTTGACGAGGCTTACGGACTAACTGGTTAACTGTTGCCATTAACTAGCTCCTGATTAAAAACTGCTGATTTCAAATGCGAAAAATTCCGCCACCCTAAAATTAAGGTCGCGGAATTCTATAGATCAAAGCCTGAACTGTCAACCACTGGCTTTCAGCGGTAATTGGCTTTGGTAAATGAAAAGTGGCAAATATTCCTTCAAAGAAACAACATTTGCCGATTCATTTATTCTACTGAATCAGAAGGTGCATCTTCGACTTCGGCATTCAATGCTTCAGACAATGCTTGTTCTGCTTCAGCGGCAGAAACTGAAGGATCTTCAATTTCATAACCTGCTTTTTGTGCTTGACGTTTTTGATGGTAAGAGAAACCGGTACCTGCTGGAATTAATCGACCAACAATAACGTTTTCTTTCAAGCCACGTAATTCGTCTTCTTTACCTTGTACTGCCGCTTCGGTCAGTACTCGAGTTGTCTCTTGGAAAGAAGCAGCCGAGATAAAGGATTCGGTAGATAGAGAAGCTTTGGTAATACCCAATAACTGAATTTCGTATTCAGCAGGTAATTTACCTTGATTCTCTAACACGCGGTTAGCAATCTTAACCGTGGATACTTCAACTTGCTCACCCACTAATAAGTTACTGTCACCGGAATGCGTGATCATACATTTACGTAGCATTTGGCGAATAACCACTTCGATATGTTTATCGTTGATTTTTACACCTTGCAGACGGTAAACGTCTTGAACTTCATTCACAATGTAGTTTGATACCGCACTAACACCACGTAAACGTAGAATATCGTGTTGAGCTTCTGGACCATCGGCGATAACTTCACCGCGTTCCACTTTCTCACCTTCAAACACGTTAAGTTGACGCCATTTCGGGATCATTTCCTCGTAAGGATCACCATTTTCAGGTGTAATCACTAAGCGCTTCTTACCTTTGGTTTCTTTACCGAAGCCAATGGTACCGGAGATTTCAGCTAAAATAGCGGGCTCTTTCGGCTTACGTGCTTCGAATAAATCAGCAACTCGTGGTAGACCACCGGTAATATCACGTGTTTTCGAGCTTTCTTGTGGAATTCTCGCTAACACATCACCTGGATTAGCTGACATACCATCGCTTGACTCAATCGTGGTAAAGCTTGGCAGGCGAATTTCCTGCAGGCCAACATCACTTTCAAGTATTAACTTAGGCTCTTTGGCCGTCGCTTTGGATAAGTCTTTTACTACGATACGCGTCAAACCCGTTAACTCGTCTTGCTGAGTTTCGGTATTACTGTCATCGATGTCGGCGAAACTAATTTTCGCTTTACGCTCAGTAATAATAGGGTGTGAATGCGGATCCCAGTTAGCAACGATATCGCCAGATTTAACTGCGGCATTATCGTCTATCGTTAAGATTGCACCATAAGGTACTTTGTAGCGCTCTCTTTCACGACCTTGATCATCAGTAACGGTTAATTCACTAGAGCGCGAAACGATAACGACTTTGTCATCAAGGTTACGTACGAACTTAGCGTTGTGCATTTTCAAGCGACCATTGGTCTTAACTTGAACGCTGTTTTCAGCTGACACTCGTGATGCTGCACCACCGATGTGGAACGTACGCATGGTTAACTGTGTACCTGGCTCACCGATTGACTGAGCGGCGATAACACCAACAGCTTCACCGATACCCACTTCTTGACCACGGGCCAAGTCACGACCATAACACTTAGCACAAACACCAAAGTCGTTTTCACAAGTAATAACTGAGCGAACTTGAATTTGATCAATGGAGTTTTCTTCCAATAGATCAACCAGTTCTTCGTCTAGTAACACATTACGCGCGACTAATACTTCATCAGTACCTGGTTTAAATACGTCATCAGCAACGGTACGACCTAGTACACGCTCACGAAGAGGTTCTACTACGTCACCACCTTCGATTAACGGTGTCATTTTCACACCATCAAAAGTGCCACAATCGACGTTGTTAATAACCAAATCTTGGGCAACATCAACTAAACGACGAGTTAAGTAACCGGAGTTCGCTGTTTTCAATGCCGTATCGGCCAAGCCTTTACGCGCTCCGTGAGTAGAAATAAAGTACTGTAGTACGTTTAGACCTTCACGGAAGTTTGCAGTAATTGGCGTTTCGATGATTGAACCATCTGGACGAGCCATCAATCCACGCATACCAGCTAGCTGACGAATCTGTGCAGCACTACCACGAGCACCGGAGTCAGCCATCATAAACACAGAGTTGAATGAGTCTTGCTCTTCCATTACACCGTCTTTATTCAGCACTTGCTCTTTAGACAAGTTGCTCATCATGGCTTTCGACACATCTTCGTTGGCTTTTGACCAAATATCGATAACTTTGTTATAGCGTTCACCAGCAGTAACCAAACCAGATTGGAATTGCTCTTGAATCTCTAATACTTCAGCTTCGGCGTCGTCAATGATGTCTTTCTTAGCATCTGGGATAACCATATCGTCGATACCAACTGACGCACCCGCGATCATCGCGTAGTGGAAACCGGTATACATGATTTGGTCAGCGGCAATAACCGTATCTTTAAGACCTAATGCACGATAACAAGCATTCAACAAACGTGAAATTTGCTTTTTGCCCATGGCTTGGTTGATGATTTCAAACGGCAAACCTTTAGGTAGAATAAGTGACAAAATAGCACGACCCACGGTGGTGTCGGTCAAGGTCACTTTTTCAATTTTGTTACCTTCTTCGTCAACATCAAATTCACGAATACGTACTTTTACGCGAGCATGCAATTCAGCATGCTCAGTACGGTAAGCTTTTTCAGCTTCGTGAGCATTGGCGAATACCATGCCTTCACCACGACCATTTACACGGTCACGAGTCAAATAGTACAAGCCTAATACAACGTCCTGTGAAGGTACGATGATTGGCTCACCATTGGCTGGCGAAAGAATATTGTTGGTAGACATCATCAACGCACGTGCTTCTAACTGTGCTTCAATCGTTAACGGTACGTGTACCGCCATTTGGTCACCATCGAAGTCAGCGTTATAGGCCGCACACACTAGTGGGTGCAACTGAATCGCTTTACCTTCGATTAGCATTGGTTCAAATGCTTGGATACCTAATCTATGCAGAGTTGGTGCACGGTTAAGTAACACTGGATGTTCACGGATAACGTCGTCTAAAACGTCCCATACTTCCGGCGCTTCTTTTTCAACTAATTTCTTAGCTGCTTTGATAGTAGTCGCTAAGCCACGAGCTTCTAATTTTCCGTAAATAAATGGCTTGAATAATTCCAAGGCCATTTTCTTCGGTAAACCACATTGATGTAAACGTAGTGTAGGACCAACGGTAATAACCGAACGACCTGAGTAATCAACACGCTTACCTAGTAGGTTTTGACGGAAACGACCTTGCTTACCTTTGATCATATCGGCCAAAGATTTAAGCGGACGCTTGTTAGAGCCAGTAATAGCACGACCACGACGACCGTTATCGAGTAACGCATCAACCGCTTCTTGTAACATACGTTTTTCGTTACGCACGATAATATCCGGAGCAGCCAAATCTAGCAGGCGCTTCAAACGGTTATTACGGTTAATAACACGACGATACAAATCGTTAAGATCAGAAGTCGCAAAACGACCACCGTCCAACGGTACCAATGGGCGTAAATCCGGCGGCAATACTGGTAATACCGTCAAAATCATCCACTCTGGCTTGTTGCCAGATAATTGGAATGACTCAAGTAATTTTAAACGCTTGGTAATTTTCTTACGCTTGGTTTCGGAATTAATGCTGGGTAACTCTTCGCGCATCGCTGCAACGTCGCCGCCAACATCCAAAGCCAACAATAAATCGAATACCGCTTCGGCACCCATTTTAGCGTCGAACTCATCACCATGTTCTTCTAACGAATCAAGGTATTCTTCTTCAGTAAGAAGCTGACTACGCTCAAGGGTAGTCATACCCGGTTCGGTCACCACATAAGATTCGAAATACAACACGCGCTCTATATCACGCAATGTCATATCTAACATCAAGCCGATACGAGACGGCAATGATTTAAGGAACCAAATATGGGCAACAGGGCTGGCTAGTTCGATATGACCCATACGGTCACGACGAACTTTTGTTAATGTAACTTCAACGCCACATTTTTCACAAATAACACCACGATGCTTAAGGCGCTTATATTTACCGCACAAACATTCGTAATCTTTTACCGGACCAAAAATACGCGCGCAGAACAAACCATCACGTTCTGGTTTAAAGGTACGGTAATTGATGGTCTCTGGTTTTTTCACTTCGCCATATGACCATGAACGGATCATGTCAGGCGAGGTAAGACCAATTCGGATATTGTCGAATTCTTCGGTCTTATGCTGCTGCTTCAGAAACTTTAATAAATCTTTCACATTGTTCTCCCTGCGGAGTCACTAAACTCTGGGAGCCCAGAAGGGCCCCCACAACTAATGCTCTAACTGAGCGGCTTACTTTTCTTCTAGCTCGATGTTGATACCTAGCGAGCGGATTTCTTTCAACAATACGTTGAAGGATTCCGGCATACCAGGTTCCATACGATGATCACCATCCACAATGTTTTTATACATTTTGGTACGGCCATTCACGTCATCGGACTTAACGGTAAGCATTTCTTGTAACGTATAGGCGGCACCGTATGCTTCTAGTGCCCACACTTCCATTTCTCCGAAACGCTGACCACCGAATTGAGCTTTACCACCCAGTGGTTGTTGTGTAACCAAGCTGTAAGAACCCGTTGAACGCGCATGCATCTTATCGTCCACTAAGTGATTCAATTTCAGCATGTACATATAACCAACGGTTACCTTACGTTCGAAAGCACGACCGGTACGACCATCAAATAATGTTATTTGACCATCTTCAGGAATATCAGCCAGTTTCAACAACTGTTTAATTTCTGATTCCTTAGCACCATCAAATACTGGTGTCGCTATTGGCACACCTTTACGTAAATTCTGGGCTAGACGCTGGATTTCATGGTCAGTGAAGCTATCAATATCCACTTCCTGACATGATTCACCGGATTCGTAAATTTCTTTAATAAAGCCACGCAACTTAGCCATATCCTGCTGCTCTTTGATCATGCGATCAATTTTCACGCCTAAGCCGTGAGCAGCCATCCCTAAATGGGTTTCAAGGATCTGACCAATGTTCATCCGCGACGGTACACCCAACGGGTTAAGAACGATATCTACTGGTACACCATTTTCGTCATAAGGCATGTCTTCTACCGGCTTAATGGTAGAGATAACCCCTTTGTTACCATGACGACCAGCCATTTTATCACCTGGCTGAATGTGGCGTTTAACTGCTAAGTAAATCTTAACAATCTTCAGTACACCTGGAGCCAAGTCATCGCCTTGAGTGATCTTGCGACGTTTAACTTCAAATTTCTTATCGTACTCAGCTTTAGTTTCTTCAAACTGATCAGCAATTTGATCCAGTGAGGTTTGTTGTACTTCATCTTTAAGCACAATTTCAAACCATTTTTCACGGGGCAAGCTGTCGAGTTTTTCAGCACTAATACCGGCGTTGTCGAGAATGTTACGTGCACGAGTAAAGATACCATCAGACAAAATTTTGAATTCATCACCAAGGTCTTTTTTGACCTCACGTAAATGCATGCCTTCGATTTCTAACGCGCGTTTGTCTTTTTCTACACCATCACGGGTGAAAACTTGAACATCGATGATCGTACCGCGAACACTGTTAGGTACACGTAAAGACGTATCTTTTACATCAGATGCTTTTTCACCAAAGATGGCTCGTAATAGTTTTTCTTCTGGCGTCAGCTGGGTTTCACCTTTAGGTGTTACTTTACCGACTAGAATGTCGCCGCCTTTTACTTCAGCACCGATATACACAACACCTGATTCATCTAATTTAGATAACGCAGATTCACCAACATTAGGAATATCACAAGAAATTTCTTCTGGACCTAACTTGGTATCACGAGCAATACAGCTTAGCTCTTGAATGTGGATAGTCGTGAACCGGTCTTCGATGGCAACACGCTCAGAAAGGAGGATTGAATCCTCAAAGTTGAAACCATTCCATGGCATAAATGCCACGCGCATGTTTTGACCTAGCGCCAACTCACCTAAATCGGTAGAAGGACCATCAGCCAAGACATCACCACATACAATCGGATCACCAACTGAACAAGTTGGTTTCTGATTAATACAAGTGTTCTGGTTTGAACGGGTGTATTTGGTTAGGTTATAGATATCAATACCGGCTTCACCAGCTAGCATTTCTTCTTCATTAACCTTAACAACGATACGGCTCGCATCAACGTAGTCGATAGTACCGCCACGTTTTGCAACAACCGTTACGCCTGAGTCAACGGCAACCGTTTTTTCCATACCTGTACCAACTAACGGCTTATCAGCACGTAGAGTTGGAACCGCTTGACGTTGCATGTTCGAGCCCATCAAGGCTCGGTTAGCATCATCATGCTCAAGGAATGGGATCATGCTGGCTGCGACAGATACGATCTGCTGTGGTGATACGTCCATATATTTGATGTCATCTTTAGGCATCAATGTGGACTCACCGCGGTAACGACAAGTTACCAAGTCATCAACCAAATGGCCGTCTTTATCTAATTCGGCGTTTGCCTGAGCGATTGGGAAGTTACCTTCCTCGATAGCAGACAAGAAGTCGATTTCGTCAGAGACAATACCATCAATAATTTTACGGTATGGAGTTTCTAAGAAGCCGTAATGGTTAGTACGCGCATAGGTTGATAATGAGTTAATCAAACCAATGTTTGGACCTTCCGGCGTTTCGATTGGACAAACACGACCATAGTGAGTCGGATGTACATCTCGAACTTCGAAACCTGCACGTTCACGAGTCAAACCACCTGGGCCTAAAGCAGAAATACGACGCTTATGCGTGACTTCTGAAAGCGGGTTGTTTTGATCCATAAACTGCGATAATTGGCTTGAACCAAAGAATTCTTTCACCGCGGCCGAAATAGGCTTAGCGTTGATTAAATCTTGTGGCATAACCGCATCAAGATCGCCAAGACTTAAGCGCTCTTTAACAGCACGTTCAACACGTACTAAACCAACACGGAATTGGTTCTCGGCCATTTCACCAACAGAACGAATACGACGGTTACCTAAGTGATCGATATCATCAACATCATCTTTACCATCACGGATAGAGATTAGCTGTTTCATAACAGCCACGATGTCAACTTTGTTCAGTACACCTTCGCCGACCATTTCTTCACGGCCTAAACGACGGTTGAACTTCATGCGACCAACAGAGGATAAATCATAACGCTCTGGGGCAAAGAATAAGTTGTTGAATAACGTTTCTGCTGCGTCTTTAGTGGGTGGTTCACCCGGACGCATCATCCGATAGATTTCAACTAAAGCTTCAAGCTTATTAGACGTTGAATCTACACGCATGGTGGTAGACATGTACGCGCCGTGATCAAGTTCATTTATATACAGGGTATTAAATGACGTGATACCAGACTTAATAATTGCGTCAATGCTTTCCAGCGTTAATTCGTCGTTAGCACTAACGATGACTTCACCGGTACTTTCGTCGATTAGGTCCTGAGCAATAACACGCTCAACTAAGTACTCAACCGGCACTTCTAAATCAGCAACTTCAGCTTGTTCTAATTGACGTACGTGACGCGCTGAAATACGGCGACCCGCTTCAACTAGGACTTCACCTTTTTTACCCAGGATATCAAACTGCGCTACTTCGCCGCGAAGACGATCTGGCACGATATCCATGTAGTAACGTTCACCATCAATGCGGATCTGTACCGTATCGAAGAACATCTCAAGGATTTCTTCGGTAGAGTACTCAAGAGCACGCAAGATAATAGAGGCTGGGAGTTTACGACGTCTGTCTATACGAACAAACAAGTTGTCTTTTGGATCGAACTCAAAGTCTAACCATGAACCACGGTAAGGAATAACGCGAGCGTTATACAACACTTTACCAGAGGAGTGGGTTTTACCCTTGTCATGATCAAAGAACACGCCCGGTGAACGGTGAAGCTGAGAAACGATTACTCGCTCGGTACCATTGATAACAAAGGTACCATTCTCGGTCATAAGCGGTATTTCGCCCATGTACACTTCTTGCTCTTTAATATCTTTGACTGTTCCTGGTGCTGCTTCTTTATCAAACAACACCAAACGCAATTTCACACGCAAAGGAGCAGAATATGTTACGCCACGAATTTGACATTCTTTGACATCAAAAACGGGTTCGCCTAAGCGATAGCTTACATATTGCAGCTCTGAGTTACCGGAGTAACTTTTTATTGGAAATACAGAGCGGAATGCTGCTTCTAATCCATAATGCCCCTCAACGTCCATATCTATGAAGCGTTTAAAGGAATCTAATTGGATTGATAAGAGGTAAGGTATTTCCAATACCTGCGGGCGTTTGCCGAAATCTTTCCGTATACGTTTCTTTTCACTATAAGAGTAAACCATGGGTTCCTCAGCCTGTTGAATGGTGATCCAACTTGCCATCCCGTCATCTGACGAGTATATAGACAAACTTCCAGCACCGTTTTTAAGGTGCATCCAATCTATACTACCGACTAATTGGCGGTCAGTGAAGTAGCATAATTAACTGAATACTAATGACTTTCTTTATTTTTTTAAAAAATAGGGTTAAACGGTGTAACTACCCTACCTTACAGCGCAAAAAGGCTGGTGACCAAATAGTCACCAGCCTATGCCTGATTCAGGCAAATAATCTGCGGTTAGACAGACTATTTAACCTCAACTTTAGCGCCAGCTTCTTCAAGCTGTTTCTTAAGTTCTTCTGCTTCGTCTTTAGATACGCCTTCTTTAACTGCTTTAGGTGCACTATCAACTACTTCTTTCGCTTCTTTAAGACCAAGACCTGTGGCGCCACGTACGGCTTTGATAACAGATACTTTGTTTGGACCAATTTCAGCTAAGATTACATCGAATTCGGTTTGCTCTTCAGCAGCATCGCCTGCAGCAGCAGGACCCGCAGCAACAGCAACAGCTGCAGTAGCAGTTACGCCGAATTTTTCTTCAGCGGCTTCGATCAATTCAACCAAATCCATTACTGGCATTTCAGCGATTGCGTTTAAAATATCTTCTTTAGTTAGAGCCATTTCTCTAAACTCCTGGGTTTAATGTTAAAATTTCTAAATACCAATGACGCCAATTACTTGGTGTCTTTGACAGCCGCCAATACGCGCACAAATTTCGAAGGCACTTCGTTAATAGTTTGAACGAATTTGCCAATTGGTGCTTTGAAGGTAGCAAGTAATTTCGCTAGAGCTTCGTCGCGAGTCGGAAGTGACGCTACTGCATCCAATTTATCTGGACCCAATAAACCACTACCAATAGAAAGCGCAGTTACATTCAACTTTTTATTTTCTTTGGCATAGTCTTTAAAAAGACGTGCTGCACCGCCAGGTGCATCCAAAGAGAAACCGTAAATTAACGGTCCCGTTAAAGCTGAATCAAGATCACTAAACTTCGTATCAGCAAAAGCGCGTTTAGCAAGAGTGTTTCTAATAACTTTTAAGAAAACACCTTGTTCACGAGCTTTCACACGTAGTTGAGTTAATTCTGCAACTTCTAACCCACGGTATTCAGCGACGGCAACGGATAGAGCTTGAGATGCAACGCCGTTAATTTCGGCGACGATCTCTTTCTTTGCTGCTAAGCCTAGTGCCACTGATTTCACCTCTTTAAATAACTGAAAAACTCGAAAGCCTTCCAGAGTTCACAGATTGATAAAGTGCTATCAACGTTATGCTGATAGAGCCTTACCGCACTACGGTGTTCATTTCCCCAGAGAGTCTGAGTAGAAACCACCGTCTGCGCAGGTTGATGTTTTAAGTTGTCTGTTGAATGTAAATAGCTCTCTATTTCTATTTACCAGACTACACCTGCGGTCTTGGACGGGAGCCTTAATACTATTTCTAGTAGTTCAGACTCCAACCCATAAACCGTAAGAGAGTCATTAATGACTAAGTGCAATACCCAGCAATTAACGATTTGCTATTAGATAGCTAATGCGCTCTGGTCTAATGAAATACCAGCCCCCATTGTTGTACTTAACGTTACTTTCTTAATGAAAGCGCCTTTAGCAGTTGATGGCTTAGCTTTTTTCAAGGCTTCCAACAAGGCTTCAAGGTTTTCTTTAATTTGGTTTTCTTCGAACGCGATTTTACCAATGCTTGCATGGATAATACCGTTCTTATCGTTACGATAACGAACCTGACCTGCTTTAGCATTTTTAACTGCAGTAGCAACGTCTGGTGTTACAGTACCGGTTTTAGGGTTAGGCATAAGTCCACGTGGACCTAAGATTTGACCTAAAGTACCGACAACACGCATTGCGTCCGGAGAGGCAACAACAACGTCAAAGTTCATTTCGCCTTTCTTAACTAGCTCAGCCAAATCTTCCATACCAACAATGTCAGCACCGGCTTCTTTAGCAGCTTCAGCATTTGCGCCTTGAGTAAACACAGCAACACGTACTTCTTTACCAGTACCGTGTGGCAACACTGTTGCACCACGTACGTTTTGGTCAGATTTACGAGGGTCAACACCTAAGTTAACCGCTACGTCTACGCTTTCAGCAAATTTAGCTGTAGCGAGTTCTTTCAATAAAGCAATCGCTTCACTGATTTCATATTCTTTGGTGGCGTCTACACGGTCACGAATAACACGTAGGCGCTTTGTTAATTTAGCCATTCTATTATCCCTCTACCACTAAGCCCATACTACGCGCAGAACCTGCGATAGTACGTACAGCTGCTTCTAAACTAGATGCAGTTAGATCTGGTTCTTTGGTTTTTGCAATCTCTTCCAACTGAGCGATAGTCACTTTACCGACTTTATCAGTGTTAGGACGACCAGAACCACTCTTAACACCGGCAGCTTTCTTCAACAAGTAAGACGCTGGTGGAGTTTTAGTGATAAAAGTAAACGAACGGTCTTCATATACTGTAATTTCTACAGGAACCGGGGCGCCTTTTTCTAGACTGTCGGTTTTAGCGTTAAACGCCTTACAGAATTCCATGATGTTCACACCATGCTGACCTAGAGCAGGACCAACCGGTGGACTTGGGTTAGCAGCACCCGCTGCAACCTGAAGCTTAATTAAGCCTTTTATTTTCTTCGCCATGATATGCCTCAATAAATTGGGTTTAACGCCTTGTAAACACTGAGGATGCTTACTCGAACGGCTTCCCGTACAACAAAAAGGGCGCAGATTATAGTTTAATCAAGCGCCCTCCGCAACGTTTGTGTGAATCTTTTTTACTGTTTTCATTGCTATGACTAAAAACAGTGTTTAAACACGCACTTAGCCAGTCTCAACGCAATAAATTAACCTTTTTCGACTTGACCGAATTCCAAATCAACCGGTGTAGAGCGACCAAAGATAAGTACCGATACTTTTACGCGGCTCTTTTCATAATCGACTTCTTCCACCACACCATTAAAGTCAGCAAATGGACCTTCAGTAACACGTACCACTTCACCTGGTTCAAACAAGGTTTTAGGTGTAGGACTGTCGGTATTTTCTTCCAAGCGGTTCAGTATAGCGTCAACTTCTTTTTGCGTAATAGGTGCTGGACGGTCGCTGGTGCCACCAATGAAACCAAGAACACGCGGCACACTTTTAACTAAGTGCCAGCTATCTTCATTCATTTCCATTTCAACCAACACATAGCCTGGGAAAAACTTACGAGCACTTTTACGTTTTTGCCCAGCTCGCATTTCAACAACTTCTTCAGTAGGAACAAGAACCTGTCCAAAGTAGTCTTCCATTTCATGAATCTGAATGTGCTCGGCTAAGGTTTTTTGCACACGTCCTTCATAACCAGAAAAAGCCTGAACCACATACCATTTTTTATCAGACATATTAAATTCCTAATCCCGTTATAAAAGAAACCACTCGAACGATAATGCCATCCAAGCCCCATAAAATTAATGACATAATTACCGTAGCCACCATCACAATCAAGGTTGTTTGCATGGTTTCCTGGCGAGTCGGCCACACCACTTTACGCACTTCGGTGCGAGAATCTTTAGCAAAGCTTAAAAATTGGCTTCCTTTAGCAGTACTGGCAGCTACAAATAGCGCAATAATAACTGCTACAACGACACCAATAGCACGATATAAAACTGACAATTCAGCATAGATATTGTTGGCAGCAATGGCCGCGGCTAATAGCCCTATGGCGATAATCCATTTAACAAAATCAAATGGGGATGATGCATTCTCTGTATTCACACTCATACTACTACCTATTCAAATCTAATATTGCCAATGACTAGCAGGGATGGACTCGAACCCCCAACCATCGGATCTGTAATCCGCTGTTCTGCCAATTAGAACTACACCCCTATCCCTGTTTTGCTCACCACATCCCAAATTTCACATAGACTGCTTTTGGGCGTTTTGTCTGTGTGGTTTTTCAGAATCATTCTACAGGAGGGGGGCGTATTATACTCAGCACGCAACATGATTCAAGCTTTAGCGTTAAAAGCCGGCGTAGATTTAATTAAGTTGCAGAGCGATATTGTAATCATTGACTATTTGCCGACAATTTACATGGGTGTGGTTAATCGAGCCAGAACACTTTTGCATACAAATTAGCACTAGGGTCAGTAAGCATAATTAACGTATATTAAAATTAATCTGCAATAAAAATGTTTTAACCATGTTTAAATTACCCAAAAAAATTAGAATGGCCATTCGCGAAAAAGCCATTCAAAAAGCCAAGACGCGCATCATGATTGCTGGTCGCACGGCTGAAAGTTTCACTGCCGAAGAACTAGAAGTCATCGTCCGTGAGGAAGAAGATAATATTAAGTCCAATTATAAGGAAAAAGGCTTGTTAGGTTTGGCTGCCCTGCTAGGTTTGGGCTGGTGGATATAGGCCATTCATAGGATTATTTATGCTCAAGCCCCTCATTCGTTTAACACTGGCGCACTTAATATGGCGACATTATAAGCCGGTACTCATCGCCACCGTTGTTTGCTTACTGGGTATTATTCTGGTTTCCTTTTTACACGCCGACTATGTCGCCTTCGCTAAAGAATTGCAGGGAGAAAATCATCTTGGCCTATCGTTTATCGTCAAATGGTTAGTCTATTGCGTGATAGTAGGTCTATGGTTGTGGATATGGCTGCGTACCATGGCACAACGTCAAAAACTGCAAGATATAAACACAATGCTGGTAGCAGAAAAAAACTATGCCTGCCCCGAAGACGATCCCTTTAACAATATTCGACATAAAGACAAACTCAACAGCAAGGCCGACGCTATCTTGAACAAATCCTAATGCTGACCAATACTGTTAACATCCAACTACTAGCCTTTTTCGAAAATAATGTTTACGCTAACCTCATGACAACCTATCTTCACCATCACATCAAACTAGCACTTAGTTCCGGTCTTTGCTGGTTGCTGCTGTCTTTTAGCGTGCAGGCTGAAGCCTCCTTTGTTATGTCACCAGAATATAAAAAAGCGTTATTTGTCAGCCATGCTAACGTATTACAAAACACCATTAAGCGTGACGACGTTGCCCAGTTATTATTAAACACACTACCGAATTCCATTATTGACCTATTGAAGAAAGACGAGGAATGGCAAGATAATTCACAACTGCAGCAACAAGTGTTAGGTAACTCCTTAGCGCTATATTTTAAACAGCTGATTGCCGATAAAAACTATAGTTTTGCGGAAATCATGCTCACCGATGCCAACGGCGCCCTAGTGGCGGCCTTTCCAAAAACCAGCGATTATTGGCAAGGTGACGAACAAAAATTCGTTAAGCCTGCGATTTCCCAAAAAGTACATTTTTCAGAACCTAATTGGGACGAAAGCTCAAAGGCTTATTCCTTCTTTGTTTCCATCCCTGTGGTTGAGAATAATAAAGTGATCGGCATATTAATCTCGGCCATGGATGTGACCTCATCCTATGTATTTGAGATGTCATTGGAAGAGTTAATTGAAGTAAGTATTGCTACCGAAGAATAAGCCTAACTTGAGGTAATATTAACAGTTATTCTGCGGTTTGATTCTGATATAACGTTAAAAAAGCGTCATTGGCCATAGGCCTACCAAAGTAATCTCCTTGACCCATATCACAACCCATTGATCTTAATTTACTGGCAATACTTGGCGACTCAATGCCTTCGGCAATCGACTTGCGCTGAAGGTTTTCACATAACCCGAGTATGGTACTAACAATAGCCTGATCGCCTTTATCATAAACAACGTTAGTCACAAAAGAGCGATCAATCTTTATCGCATCCACTTTAAGGTTTTTAACGTAGGCCAATGACGACATTCCGGTGCCAAAATCGTCAATGGACAAACTCACACCAATATTTTTTAGTTCTTCAAACTGCTGTTGAGTACGAACAATATCTGTCAGCGCACCATTCTCGGTTAATTCCAATTCTAAGAAACCCGCTGCAACTTGGGTACTCGCTAACTTTTCCGAGATAAAATCCACAAAATAAGGGTCATTTAAATTATACGGAGAAATATTCACCGACATGGGTAATGCAATACCTTGCTGCTGCCACTGGGCATTTTGCAGCAATGCATGTTCAATAATGTAACGGGTAAACTCATTGATGATGCCACTACACTCCGCCAAATGCACAAAACGGTCAGCACTGAGAAAACCTAAGGTAGGATGTTGCCAGCGGATCAACACTTCACAACCAATAATAACTTCGCTGGCCAAGTCTACTTTTGGCTGATAATACAGCACCAATTCTTTATTACTGATGGCCTGACGTAAATCACTGGTTAATTGCAGTTGCTCTATAGTGCTGGCTTCCTGATCCGGATGAAAGTGTGCTACGCCTATACGTTGCCGCTTAGCGGTATACATGGCGATATCGGCACAGCTGATCAAACTAGACGCCGTTAACGCATCATCAGGATAGTTGGCAATCCCCACACTTAAGCCAACTTCAATATAGACACCTTCAATCTCTATGGGTTGTTGCACTAAATTTAACAACCGCCGCCCTAAAACACTGGCTGACGCGCGGTCGATATCTGGCACCCAAATGGCAAACTCATCGCCACCGAAGCGGGCAAATACATCGTCTTCACGCAGCATTTTCCCAATATCGTCACTGAGACGTTGCAGTAATAAATCACCACAATCATGACCTAAGGCATCATTCACTTCTTTAAAACGATCAATATCAAAAAACAACATTGCCGCCCTAGCTCGATGCTCAAGTTGTGGCTGGCTATTATGCTGCTGATTTTCTTGCTGTATAAAATCTTCAATACACTGAACCATTTGTTCGCGATTGAATAAATCGGTAAGTGCATCATGAGTGGCTTTATAGGTGAGTTCGCGAGTATAGGATTCCTGCTGTCGGCCAATCAAGGTACCTAATACAAATATACCCCATATTCCCAGCACCGCACAAAGTAAGGCGATACCAACAATAGTCATTTTAACTTCAATTAATGAGGCATCAAGCAATATCGGTTGCTTCATCACCACTAACTTTAAAGAGGATGACTCACTATCAGCTATTGCCCATAAGAAACGCTGGTTAGCACTTTTCATCCAGCCTGTTTGGCCTAAAGCTTCAATTTCACTCACATTGATATCGGGAAATTCCAAGCGTAGGTCGGATTTAAACAACAACATATCATGCTCAAACAAGTACCAAGCGACGGGCTCACTTGAGCTAATGTCCATAGCCTGATGTGGATTGAGATAATGAACGTCGGGATTATCTTTAAGCAGTTGATAGACTAATTCAGCTGATTGTAATAACGCGTGCTGTTCTGATGCAATAACGGTTTGCGCATGGATGCGATAAGAAAAAGCACTCAAAGCCGTCGCCAATACAGCCACAATCATCGCGCAAATAAGAATCAGCCGAGTACGTATACTTTGGCTTGAAGCAATGGCTGACAAATGCTTATTCATAGGGCTAACTTAAAAAAACAACGGTTGAGTCGGCTATTGTACAACGGCCAATTAAGTTTTATTGATAATTATTGGGGTATATCACCTCTAAAACGAGCATCACATCGGTGTATTGAGGTAGGCTCGTTTTGATGGTTATTTATAAGTACTTATTCGACCGCTAATAGTGGCTGTTTTCCATCTCATCACCATAATGCAGCCCAATTTGCTGGCGGATGCTATCCATGGTGTGCATATTGGCTAAAGTATCGGCTAAGGGCATAACGTCACTTTGTCGTTTCCCTTGCTGTAAACACTGGTGCACTTCGCGGATTTGGTATTCAAAACCATTAACCTGTTTGGGTAACGTTTTACGAATGCTTTTGTCACCGATATTGAGTTGTACGGTTTCACCCGCCCAAAACATATTGGCGATTTCAATATCCCCTTTGCTGCCATGTAATATCATGTGATTACCACATTTTGTATCTACGGCCGTAGTGAACTGGGCGAAACGTTGGTTCGAATAACGCATATTCACCAGTAGCTGGCTGTCAATATCTGTATCACCAATATGTGCCATTGATTGCAACTCAACAGGATTATCCTGTAGAAACCATTGGCTCATGGCGACAGAATATACACCTAAATCTAATAACGCGCCGCCTGCTAATGCTTTATTAACTGCTCGATGCTCAGGACCGCGGTCAAAAGCAAAACCAATACTGGATTGCACCGATTGCAGCTCACCAATTTCACCGGCATCTAGCCACTGCTTGGCTTGCTGGCACGAAGGTAAAAAACGCGTCCATAATGCTTCCATCACAAAACATTGCTTGCTGGTAGCTAAGTCCACTATTTCCTGTGCCTGTTGGGCATTAATAGTAATAGGTTTTTCAATCAATAAATGCTTACCTGCTTGCAAGCACATTATCGCGTGTTCGAAATGAAAGTTATGAGTTGCAGCAATATAAATGACATCAATATTGGGATCATTAGCTAAGGCTTGATAACTGCTAGCAACCTTAGCTACATTGTTTTTCTTTGCGAAGCTCTGAGCACGTTCTAGATTACTGCTGGCAACCGCCACCAATTGACCATCGGTACCATTGAGTAACGCGTCGGTAAAGGTCTGTGCAATCCTGCCCGGTCCAATTATTCCCCACTTGATCTGCATACTACATTTCCTATCTTGTTAAGGTGACTGCGATTTTAGTTGTTCGTACGACAACTTAATGAAGGCCATTAATAAAGTCGATGAATCGTTCTATAGCGCTAAAAAATGACCATAATCAAGTAATTAGCTTTAACCAACCAAACTCAGTATTCGTCGTTATATGCAGGGCCCACATAATTATCGAATCGAGAATATTGCCCTTGGAAGGTTACCCTTGAAGTGCCGATGGGGCCGTTACGTTGCTTACCGATGATAATTTCTGCAATACCTTTATCTTCACTATTTTCGTGATAAACCTCATCACGATAAATAAACATAATCAAATCCGCATCTTGCTCGATAGAGCCTGATTCCCGTAAGTCGGAGTTAATCGGACGCTTATCGGCCCGTTGCTCCAAACTACGGTTAAGCTGGGACAACGCCACAACCGGCACTTGTAATTCTTTGGCGAGGGACTTGAGCGAGCGAGAAATCTCGGCAATTTCTAAGGTTCGGTTATCACTCAGTCCTGGCACCTGCATTAATTGTAAATAATCGATCATGATCAAACTGATACCACCACGATCTCGCGCCAATTTACGCGCACGTGTGCGCACTTCCATTGGCGTCAGGCCCGAGGAATCATCCACATACAGGTTATCTTTTTCTTTTACCAAGCGCATAGTGTTAGAAATACGCGCCCAATCTTCATCATCCAACTGCGCAGTACGAATTTTAGTTTGATCAACCCGGCTCAAAGAAGCCAACATCCGCATCATGATTTGCTCTGAGGGCATCTCTAAGCTGAAAACTAATACCGGCTTATCTTCCTGCATCATGGCGGTTTCACACAGGTTCATGGCGAAGGTAGTTTTCCCCATGGACGGACGCGCAGCAACAATGATCAAATCGGACTGTTGCAGGCCGCTGGTCTTCTTATCTAAATCCGTAAAACCAGTAGAAACGCCGGTCACTTCTTTATTACTTTTCACCAAGGCTTCAAGGCGATCAATGGTTTTACCTAGAACCGCTTCAATATCCCGCGGGCCTTCATTGGCACCGGTACGTTTTTCAGCAATTTCGAAAACTTTACTTTCAGCTAAATCGAGAATTTCACTACTGTTACGCCCCTGGGGATTATAACTACTATCCGCGATTTCATTAGCGACACCAATCAATTCACGAGAGATGGCGCGTTCTTTAATAATCCGCGCATAGGCCTCAACGTTAGCTGAACTGGGGGTATTTTTCGCCAACTCACCTAAGTAAGAAAAACCGCCGGCTTCTTCTAACTCATCATGATGTTCTAAGGCTTGAGAAACGGTAACCACGTCTATCGGTTGGTTATGCGACAATAACCTTAAAATACCACGATAGATGGTTTGGTGGGCGCGATTATAAAAATCTTGCTCGATGACAATTTCAGCGACTTTGTCCCAAGAATCAGGGGCAATCAGCATACTTCCCAATACTGATTGCTCCGCTTCTATTGAATGCGGGGGGATCTTCAGCTTTTCGATATTAGCGTCTTTAGGGGCAGATGCGACTACTTTCACGAGGCTCTCAGTCAACAGAATTAGGCTGGCATTATGCGGGAATTTTTAATACTAAAAAAGCTCGCTAGGTAATTATTTTCAGTCAGCCACCCTAATCCTGTTTAGCTGATTTATTTCTTGTCTAAGGTAACTTTACCGCTAACCGTGGAGACTTCCACTCTCGCCGCCCCGTCACCCACATTAAAACTCAACCAACGGCGGGGGCCATACTTATTACGTTGCACTTGGTCATCAGTTAAATCATTAATAATATTGCCCCCGGCATGAGCTTCCACATTAAAGCGTGCTGAAACTTTGCCCACAAAACCGAGGTAAATGCGGCCACTAACACTGTTAGCATGCACTTCAGCGTTTTCCATTAATCCCATATTGAGGCGTACTTCACCGTTTACCGTTTTCACTTCGGCATTTTTAACTGCCGATAACCCCACCTTCATATCACCATTAACACTTTCGAGCACAACATCAGCAATGCTCGAGTTTGATTGCATATCACCATTCACTGTCTGCAATGCTAAACGTGTTCCCGCAGACTTACTGTCGTTAATATCACCATTAACGGTTTCTAGAGTTATATCACCGATCAGACCTCGACTGCGAATATCACCGTTAACAATATTAACCTTAATTCGCCCCTGCAAATTACTCAGACTGACATCACCGTTAACCAGTGAAATATCCGTTCCACCGCTGTAATCATTAGCAATAAAATCAGAATTAACCGAGGTATAACTGACGTGACTTTGTGCTGGCAGGTAAACGGTTAAGTCATCACCATTTTCTTTTCGGTAATTATGGCTGTGGCTATTTTTGGGCACCTTTACTTGGATTAAAATTTGGTTACCGTTACGCTCAAAAATCAACTTTTCAGCTAATTCATCAAGCCGTCCCACCACCCGCACTTGGGTTTTCTCCCAGATTTTTACGGTTATTTCACCGGAGGTGTTTTTTATTTCCACATAGCCCTGTGCATCCGCATCAATGGTTTCATCCACCTGTTGCGCCGCCATAAGGTGTAAGCTGAATAAACAACAGCCGATGGTTAACATTAGTTTTTTCATTTTCAATCCTCTTATTCGCGCCGTTAATCTGCTGGCGAAATAGTTACTACAATTCGGTTATATTTGCTGCCATTTAGGCGAATGCACTTTTTCAATTAGATCTATTTGCTGCTGATGCACTTGTTGTAACATTTTTAGTAATGCCACATTCTGTGGCTCTTGCTGTAAGGCTTTTTTAATGGCTAAGGCCGCTTCATCCAATTGCTGCAATTGTTGCTGCCAATTGTCGGTTAACGCAGGCTGATCTTGATAACTGACCATCAACGCTTGCATTTGTTGCTGATGCTGGGCACTCAATACCACGACCAAATTTTTATTCGCGCTCACCGTCGGATCCATTTGTAAGGTCATCCAACCGACACCACATAACATCGCAACCCCTGCAGCAATCGCCCAGTATGGCCTCGGTTTTGTCGACTGCTCGCGGCTGATGGCCATTTCAATCCCTGGCCACAGATCACGGTTTGGCGCAGTTGACTGAGATAACTGATCAATCTGCTTCTTGAGTTGCTGTTCAAAGTCTGGATTACTCATAGCCCATCCACTCTTGTAATAACTGTTTCGCCCGATGAAATTGTGCTTTGCTTGAGCCCACTGCCATATTGGTTAATCCGGCAATTTCTTCATAGCGGTAACCTTCTATAGCATGTAGTACAAACACGATACGCGCTCGCTCTGGCAACCTTTTGATATAGGCATCTAAATCAACTTGATCTGTCGATGCCTCTGCCACATGTTGCATTACTTCGGTTTGCTCTAGGGTAAACATGCGTTGTAACCAGCCCCGTTGTTTACGTAAATAACTGATGGCAACATTCGACGTTACGCTGTGCAACCAAGTTGAAAACTTACTGTTGCCCTGAAAATTATCCAATTTGCGCCATAGTTGAATAAACACTTCTTGGGTAGCATCTTCGGCTAAGCTGCGATCAACCATCAAGCGTAAGCATAAGCTATACACCATGCCGACATAGCGTTGATACAGCTGCTCAAAAGCAAGTTTATCGCCCGCCTTTGCCCGGATAATCAGCCGTTGTTCTGCATCAAAAGTTTGCTCTGCAGCAATAATGGTTGCTGTCGTAGTCAATATTGGCTCCTAGAGCGTGTTCTTTATTAAGTGCTTTGAAGGTGAGTCGCAGCGTTAGCCTATAAGGTTTAAATCCCAATGAAAAATTATTTTTAATTATTGTTTAACATATTGAAAAAACACTAGAATTATCTGCTTACATTGTTGTCCAATCAAATAATCGCGATTTGCTACACTGCTAAGCCTAGCTAGTTTTGTCTACAATGGATTGCTCACCGATGAAATTAAACATTAACTTTAGTAGCAGGTTTTTTGCCTTATATGTGGCACTGTTATCCTGCCCATCACAGGCAGCTGACTCCGTCTTTGCCGTACAAGATCTTCAACTACCTATTGCTGTTAGTCATCCCGTGATAAGTGCTAATTTACTTACCAATGAGGGCAATGAATTACTGGTGATGGGCGTCAATGAGCTGCAACAACGTAGTTTACTGATTTTAGGATTTGACAAGAAAACCCAACAGTATCAACCCCAAGACATCATCGTTCTGCCACCCGCTTTATTTGCCTTCGATATTGGTGATGATAAAAGTACACTGCAAAGATTGTACTTTCTCAGTAAAGATCAGCTTTGGCACTATCGACCTGCCACCGCCGATCAGCCTTCAGCAATTGTGCCACAAACGGCCATACGCTCAATGTACCTAGCCGATAATGCTGACTTTATTCAACAACGAGATTTTGCCCAGGATATTAATTACGATGGTAAAGATGATTTTATTATTGCTGATTTTGAACAACTGAATTTATGGTTATCCAATAATGCGGGCAGCTTAACCCATCAACAACTTGCCATTAGCACGCACTTACGTGTCGAAGATGAACGCATTAGTTTTAATGAGGTTAAATTATATTTTGCGGATATGAACAATGATAGTCTTAAGGATATTGTCACTGTGGATGATGGTCAACTACAGGTCTTTCAACAAGATAATGATGGACAGTTTACCGTCACTCCCCAACCCATCACCATCCATCCGAGTATTTCCGGCATCAACTGGTGGGATAAAATTGAAGCCGATGGACAAAACCCCGATCAAAGTAATTTACAGCATCGTGTTGTAGAAGATATCCGAGATTTTAACGGCGACAAAATTGCCGATATGATGGTCCGTTTCACTCAAAGTTCTGGGGTACTTGATAAAACCAATGACTATGAACTCTATCTGGGTCAGATCAAAGATCAGCAATTGCAGTTTAACTTGCAGGCCGATAGCCAAATTCAATCCGATGAAACCCTTTCTGGATTACAGATAGTTGATATTGAGGAGGATGGTAAACTGGAAGTCATGCTATCTGCCTTTGATCTTGGCTTAACACAAATTATCAGTGCGTTGCTGGCCGGTAGTATCGATCAGGAAATGTTGTTGTTTTCCTTAAATGAACAGCACCACTTCAATCCCAAGCCATTGTCCGTTCAAGATGTTGAAATAACCTTTAGCCTAAGTCGTGGCCGCAGTGGCGAGCCAATGGTAAAAATCGCTGACGTCAATGCTGACGGCTATAAAGATATTCTGCTATCCAGCGGCGATGACAAAATCGAAATAATCTACGCCACTCCACAAGGGAAACGCGCCTTTGCTCGTAAAAGTGTGAAATTTAGTGTGGCGTTACCCAGTAATGCTAAAGAGATAACCGACGCTGATATTAACAATGATGGTAAAACAGACCTAATTTTACATTACGGAAGATTAGATGCCGAAGCATTACTGAAGCATATTACGATTCTTACGGCACGCTAATCTATACCCAAACCAAATCTGTCAAGATCAATTATTTTTGAAAGACCAATGGGTTTTTAATCGATTTATTACCAACATTGTCGCGAGGCGTTGTTTTGTCCAATACACGCCAAGGACGTGAACAGCATATTGCGAGCAATAAAATACTACTTACAATACCGGCAACCATCTTAGCCAGAACAAATAACGTGACCCATAAACTATAAAAAGCAGAACCGCTAATTAAACTATCACTTGGCTCTACGATAAACAGTAACAAGCTAAGCATACTGAAACACATTAAAAGAATTATTTTGCGAGTCGAAATCATAATCTATCCTTGAATTATATTATTCGCCAATTGAAACTGGAAGCAACCAATTTCAGGGCGCATATTCTAACCTAATTACCTAATAATTGCTGATGTTTTTTAGCACATTAATCATTAACTTAACTTCAGCGAATAATAGTTACTCAGCAGAAAACGGGGGCAGTATAGATAGCCTATATGAATCCCCGATGACAATTTTTGGCTATTACGGTGTCATAATTAAATAAATAGCAGGCTTTAATTTATACTGTTTATATTAACAGTACTATGATAGCCTGAGTGCAGATTTAAATACAGAGGAAAACACAATGGCTGTCATTACACGTTATGTGGTTGAGCATAAAGGGGTAGAAAAACTCGTGACTACAGACAAAAAAGAAGCGGATAAGTACGACAAAATGCTCGACGTTGCCGATAACCTAGCTGAATACATTAGTGCCAAAGGTATTAATATAGATGACAGCCTGTTGGAGGAACTATCCATCGTGTTGTCACAGAATAAAGATGGCGTCAGTAAATTATTTAGAGGACAACCGGCGACTTCTCTACTCGAAGAAGAAAAAGCAGATGTGATTGCCATTGATGCTAAGAAAGCGTAAGGCTGGTTAACTCTCGTACAGGTCTTTACGTTTATTTAAGTTAATAATTTACTGCACAAACAAAAACACCGCCTAAGGCGGTGTTTTTAATTTAATTTCGAAAAATTCGAATTAAGCTTCGGCAATCACTACAACATTGATTGAAGCAATAACTTCTGAGTGAAGTTGTAAATCAAGAGCGTGTGTACCTACTTCACGGATAGTTCCGTTAGGCATTTTCACTTCAGCTTTAGCTACTGGGATACCCGCAGCAGTAATAGCATCAGCCACATCACGAGTACCGATAGAACCGAACAATTTACCTTCATCACCAGCTGGTGCGGCAACTGTTACTTCCGCAAGTTCAGCAAGTTTCGCTGCACGAGCTTCAGCCGCGGCTAAAGTGTCAGCAATTTTTGCTTCCAATTCAGCACGACGCGCTTCAAATTTTTCTACATTGTCTTTAGTTGCAGGAACTGCTTTACCCTGTGGGAAAAGGAAGTTACGTGCATAACCAGATTTAACTGTAACCTGGTCACCTAATCCGCCTAAATTGGCGACTTTGTCTAGTAGGATGATATTCATCTTGCTACCTCTTAATCTGTTCGCCAATAATTATTTATGTGAGTCAGTGTACGGAAGCAACGCCAAGAAGCGTGAACGCTTGATCGCTGTTGACAACTGACGCTGATACTTGGCACGGGTGCCAGTGATACGACTAGGGACAATTTTGCCACTTTCGGTAATGTAATTTTTCAATACCGCGGTATCTTTATAATCAATTTGCTGCACATCTTCGGCAGTGAAACGACAGAACTTACGACGTCTAAAAAAGCGAGCCATTATTCTTCTCCTTCAACTTGTTCTTCAGCAACGACAGCAGGTTGTTCAGCTTCAACAACAGGTCTTTCGTCACGACGATCACGACGATCTTCACGTGCATTTTCTTTAGCCATAGGAGAGGCTTCAGTAACTGCACCTTTAGTGCGCATAACTAAATTACGCAAGATAACATCGTTAAAGCGGAAAGCAGTTTCTAGTTCTTCAACAGCTTCAGCAGTGGCTTCAGCGTTGATTAACACGTAATGTGCTTTATGAAGTTTTTCAATTGGGTATGCCAATTGACGACGGCCCCAATCTTCTAAACGATGGATTTGACCACCGCCAGTTTTTAGGATTTCGGTATAACGTTCGATCATACCAGCTACTTGTTCACTCTGATCTGGGTGAACCATGAACACGATTTCGTAATGACGCATCGTTGCTCCTTACGGTTGTAGCCTCATACAGCTCAGCCAACACTGCGAGAGACAAGGAACTAAAAGGGTATAGGCTGAATTAAGGGCGCGAATTTTATACAAAAGTAACTAACGATACAAGCAGTATCTTGCCCTTGGCTGAATTAAAACCCAATGGGTCATTTTAACTGTCACTATTTCGGCGTTCACTTAGCCTTCGGGCTGTTGACTAAGTTAATGCGCATGCAGGATTAAATGGGCGTTAATGGCGTCCATCAATGCGTTATGTTTGGCAGACCATTGGTGGCTTTTGTCATTATATAAATAGTTGGCTGAGGTTTTAACGATCACCGAATTAGCTTCGCGATCAATACGCATATATTGGCTATAGATACCCTGCGCTTGAAATACATTATGGGTATGCAATGGGATCCACCATTGGTAACCATAACCATGCACCGAATCCGAAGCGGGATTATTTTCACCTGGCATAACATGGGGAGCATCAGCACTGGTGGAATCTATAACCCATTGTGCAGGCACCAACTGCTGGCCATTAACTTGACCCTGTTGTAAATACAATTGACCAAAACGCGCATAATCCCGCAGTGACACATTTAATCCACCCAGTGCCAACTCCATACCGGTGTCATCGGTGATCCAATCTGCGGCAAACTCCATGCCTAATGGCTGCCAGATTTTCTCCTGCAAATAGGCACTAAGGGTTTTACCTGTCGCTCGAGTTAAGACCATGCCCAATACTTGGGTGTCGATGCTGACATAATGATGATAAGTGCCTGGCTCGCGTTCGCGCTCAAGGGTTTTAACAAATTCATCTAGCGGCTGACCAAAAGCCACAGTCCTCGAGAAGCGATTAATATCGGAATTATAATCACCATAATCTTCGTTAAAACGTACACCAGATGACATTTGCAGCACATCTTTAATGCGTACACCGTCATAACCACTACCCTTTAATTCTGGCACATAGTCAGTTACGGTTTGCTCAATGCTTTGAATATGGCCTTCTGCCATCGCAATTCCAAACAACGCCGACACGAAGGATTTAGCCATCGAAAACGACATATGCTGGCCACTTGCACGCTGCCCGAGATAATATTCTTCAGTGATAATATGGCCGTTATGCAGTACTAAAAAACCGGTGGTACTGCTTTGTTTTAGGAAGGTTTTAACATTGATATCTTCACCATCAAAGCTAAAGCTTTCTGGCAAGCTTTGTTCAACATGATCAAGCTTCAATGGCTGCGAACTGGCTGCAATAGTGGTGGTATTAAAAATATGCCGCATACCCAAAAAATTAGCGACAATTTTGTCTTTGTCATAAAGGGTAATCACCCGCTGTAAGCGCTCTAAGCGCTCCCCATAAACCGCGAACAATCCCAAAATAATGGTCGAGATGACCAAAGCAATCACTTTCCAATTTAGTAATTTTTTAATCGTCGACATGATTCGCCTTGTTTACTCATAAGGATTATGGAGCCAATACGCTTTGTCAGTCGCAGAAAAACAGAGCGGCAAAACACTACAACAAGACTAAATCGTCTCGATGCAATACCGCATCAGGATGACTAAAACCGAGTATGGATTCAATGGCTTCGCTTTTTTGGCCTTTAACCCGTTGTAGATCAGCGGCAGTGTATAAACTTAAACCTTTAGCAAATACGTCACCGTTATATTCAATATTCACCGCATCACCGGCATCAAACTGGCCATTTACCGCAACGATACCAGCTGGTAATAATGATGCCCCGCGCTGACTAATGGCTTGATAGGCGCCTTCATCAACAACCACGTTACCTTTACTTTTTAAGCTGTGTTTCAACCAATGTTTCTTGGCTTTAGTACGCGATTGTAGTGGGTCAAATAAGGTACCTGCGATCTGGCCCTTATATAATTGTTCAAAGGCCACGCTACTGTGACCATTGATGATTAGAGTTTGAATCCCCTGCTGACAGGCTTTCTGCGCTGCTTGCAGTTTGGTTTGCATACCACCAGTACCGACCGATGAACCAACACTACCTGCTAGTTGCATGACAGCATTATCGATTTTTTCTACACGGGGGATCAACTGTGCGCTGCTATCGGTTTTAGGATTAGCGGTATAAAGACCATCCACATCGGTGCAAATCATTAAGGTGTCGGCATCGGCCACCATCGCCACTAATGCCGCCAAATTATCGTTATCACCGAACTTTAATTCTTGGGTAGCAACAGTATCGTTTTCATTAATGATGGGTAACACGTTATTTTTAAGCAGTTCCCGTAAGGTATTTTTGATATTCAAATAACGCTGACGATTACCCATATCATCATGGGTTAACAGCATTTGTGCACAAGGGAAATCAAACAAGCGCGCCCAATTGGCCATCATTCGGGTTTGTCCTATGGCAGCCATGGCTTGTTTTTCGGCAATAGAAACATGACTACCATGAGCAATAGCATTACGCCCAGCGGCGACACTACCGGAAGAGACCAATATTACTTCTTTACCGTTTTCGCGGCTTTGGATAATAAAACGCGCCAAGGCCAACAAATGTTCCGTTCTACAGCCATTACCTTCAGGCGCGATTAATGCGCTGCCTACTTTAATTACGGCACGATGCCAATTCACTGCAGACTGGGTCATTTTTCGCTTCCGGTTTTCAATAGCCTGAAAATAAAGGGGTGAACAAACTCTTTCTATGTTGCACAATCTTCATAAAGTAAGCGCAAACTGCCATTGGCTCAACTCGATAAATGCGGTGTTTTTTCAACATGGAAGAGCAATTGGCGCTAGTTTAAAATACTTTGCGTAACGATACTAAGGCAATTTGATATGTTTAATAATTTGCGCGGTGTAATTTGTTTTATTAGTTATATTGTTAACACCATTATATGGGCCACGCCGATTATTATTGGCTCGGTGTTTAAACTTATTCCGATTAAATTCAGCCAAACCTTACTCACCTATTTACTTGATGCCTGCGCCAGCGCTTGGGTTAGCGGCAACACCCTGATTCAACGCCTAAGTCGTTGTACTCAACTCAACGTCGAAGGGCTAGAAACGCTGTCCACTAAAGAGTGGTATATGGTACTGGCTAACCATCAGTCTTGGGTGGATATTTTAGTGCTGCAGCGTGTTTTTAATCACAAAATTCCCTTTTTGAAATTTTTCCTTAAAAAAGAGCTCATTTGGGTACCCATACTAGGTTTGTGCTGGTGGGCGCTAGACTTCCCGTTTATGCAGCGCTTTAGTCGTGCATTTATCGAAAAAAATCCACACTTAAAAGGCAAGGATTTAGCCACCACCCAAAAAGCCTGTGAGAAATTTCGTTTTAAACCGGTATCCATAATGAATTTTGTCGAGGGTACCCGTTTTACTCCAGCCAAACATGCCAAGCAGCAATCACCCTACCAAAATTTGTTAAATCCACGCGCTGGCGGCATTGCCTTTGTATTAAATAGTATGGGTGATCAATTGCACAAACTGCTTAACGTTACCATTCATTACCCCCAAGGCAACCCCAGCTTTTGGGCTTTTATTTGTGGTAAAGTGCAACAAATAAATGTTCGTGTACAAGTGTTGGAAATCGATAAGCAATTATTGGGCGATTACTTTAACAATGACGAACATAAAGCACGCTTTCAACAATGGCTAAACCAACTGTGGTTGGAAAAAGATCAACAACTTAATCAGCTAGCCATCAGCAACAAAAAATCTTAATGACTGAGTGAAGAATTATATGCTGTCTTTTTTACCGGTATTCATCCTGCTCCCCCTCAATATATTGCTGCAACTGATTAATCTATTGCTTTGGACCACTCTAATAATAATGCTCGGGTTATTAAAATTAGTGCTGCCTGTGCCTGTTTTACAGCGAAGCATTCGCTTTTTGCTCGATGGCTGTTTGAATAATTTTGGCCGCTGTAGTGTTGGCTGTATTAATTTAACCAACAAAGTACAGTGGGATGTGCAAATAGATGGCGATCTCAGCCCCAATGGTTGGTACCTACTACTTAGTAACCATATTAGTTGGGTCGATATATTTTTAATTACTCACTTTGCCGCTAGCCGCATTCCTGCCAGTAAGTACTTTGTTAAACAAGAGCTATTATGGGTGCCTTTTATTGGCATGGGCTGTTGGGCATTAGACATGCCATTTATGAAACGTTATAGCCGCAGTTTTATCAACAAACACCCGCACCTAAAAGGCAAAGACATCGACAGTACCCGTAAAGCCTGCGAGAAATTTAAAAAAATTCCGACTACTATCGTCAACTTTGTTGAAGGCAGTCGACTCACGCCAGAAAAACACACTAAACGCGACAGTCCATATCAATATTTACTGCCACCGCGCGCCGGCGGTATTGCGTTTACCTTGGCTTCAATGGGTGAGCAGTTTTCTAATGTAATTGATTTCACTATTGTCTTTCCGCTAAATCAGCACAATGTAATGTATGCAATGCTGTGTGGTCGTTTACATAAAATTGTATTACGCGCGCAAATATTACCCGTGGAGGATTCGCTAACAGGCGATTACTTTAATGACGAAAGTTACAAAGCCCAGTTCCAACAATGGTTAAATAACCGCTGGCAGCAAAAAGACCAACTCATCCAAAGCATTATTAATAATCATCAAGAGGTAACATGGAACAGTCGAACGAAGTGAGTCAATTATTTACCCAATTGTTAGCTTTACTGGGGTTACAGGTGGAAACCTATTCCACACTGCACTTAACATTGGCGCTAGGGGTATTGCTGACCTTGTCGTGGCTAAGTTTTGTCATCAGCGGCTTTATTCTGCGTAATGCCATACATCGCATTATTGAGCGCAGTAAAAACAACTGGGATGATGAACTGCACAGACATGGTTTTTTCCGGCGCTTGTCGCATATTGCCCCCGCCATATTGCTGTATTTGGTCACTCCGTTGTTTTTGCATGAAGCCCATCCACTGCTGATAATTATCGTTAAGCTGTCGCTAATTTACTTGTTATTCTCGCTGTTTTTCGCCGCTAACTCGGTATTGGACACCGCTTCGGGCATTTACAATGCCTCGCCGCTAGCACGTAAAGCACCGATCACTGGTTTTATTCAAGTGGTTAAACTGCTACTGACCATCGTTGCCATTTTACTGATTATTTCTAATTTATTAGATAAATCTCCATTGCTGTTGTTATCTGGCTTAGGTGCCGTAACGGCAGTCATGTTATTAGTCTTCAAAGACGCCATTTTAGGTTTTGTCGCCGGTATTCAAATTGCCGCCAATCGAATGGTCACCAATGGCGACTGGATTGAAATGAGCAAATATGGCGCCGATGGCACGGTGCTCGAAGTCGGTCTGACGACCGTTAAGGTACAAAATTGGGATAATACTATTACCACCATCCCCACCTATGCATTGATTACTGAGTCGATTCGCAACTGGCGCGGTATGGAAGAATCCCCCGGCCGCCGCTTTAAACGTTCAATTTATATTGATGTGCATTCCATTAAATTTTGCGATAAAGACATGCTGGATAAATTCAAAGAGATCCGTTACATCAAAGCGTATGTGCAGAAAAAAGTCGATGAGTTAGCCAAATTCCACCAAGACAACGACATTACCGAAGCCGACTTACTCAATGCCCGCCGCATGACCAATATCGGCACCTTCCGCGCTTATATGGTGGAATATCTACGTCAGCATCCGAAAATCAATAAAGACTTAACCTTAATGGTACGCCAACTGGCTCCCACTGAACTGGGTGTTCCCTTAGAGATTTACTGTTTCTCTAGCGAAAAAAGCTGGGTGGCGTATGAAGGCATCCAATCCGACCTCTTCGACCACTTCTTGGCGATGCTACCGTTGTTTGAATTGCGTGCGTATCAGAGGGTTGGGGATAGATAATTAACGGCGGAGTTGAGTTCTTTAAGTCACAGACTAATAAGCTTACGATACTCCGCCTTTCTTGATGAAATCCATCACTTTGAGCCGCTACTCACCTTGAACACCTGAGGATCTAAACCTATCTTCAACTGAGCAATAAATTTTTACTGAAGCCTTTTTCTGAATCGAGTGCATACATGAAAACATTTAGCTGTAGATGCAAAGAAAAGCAGATTCTATTTTTTGAAAGTAATTTTTGTGTATCTTGCGCAAGAGACGTTGGACTGGATGATGAATTTGATACCGTTGAACCATATGATTTAGACGAAGAAAGCGGCGAATATTTCAAATCAGCCGACCCCAGCATTCGTTATCAAAAATGTGCTAATAATGAAAATTATAAAGTCTGCAATGGCATGGTCAATCTGAGTACATTTGGACCTGTCGCTGATAATGAGGAGGCTTTATGTTTCGCGTGTCGCTTTAATGAAACGATTCCGGACTTGTCTATTGTTGAGCACATTCCATTGTGGAATAAAATGGAAATAGCAAAACGCCGAGCTTTATATACTTTGAAAGCTTTATCTCTGCCATTAGCTAATATTGCTCAAAATCCAGAAGGGGGACTGAGTTTTGACTTTACCACTGACCGCGATGTGAACGACAACTTCGTTAGCCAATTAACCGGACAAGATGCCGTGTTTACTGGTCACGACTGTGGTCATATCACAATTAACCTTGCTGAAGCCGACGACGTTGCCCGCTCCAAGACCAAACAAGCAATGGGCGAACATTACCGCACATTGCTAGGGCATTTTCGACATGAACTAGGGCATTATTATTTTGATGTTTTAATAGCAGGTTCCCCTAAAAAACACGCTTTATGTAAAAAATATTTTGGTGATGATGAACTGGATTATCAGGAAGCACTAAAGAAACATTACAAAAATGGCGCACCAGAAAACTGGCGTGATAACTTTATTAGCGAATATGCGACCATGCATCCCTATGAAGATTGGGCTGAAACATGGGCCCATTACATGCACATTATGGACACTCTAGAGACCGCAAAGAACTTTTCCATTACAGGTTCCATCACTGGTAATACACAAGCGATGGAAGAAGTCGGTGAGTTAAACTTACCTCAGGATGGCCACTTTTTTTCTGCGCAAACATCGATTGACAGTATTTTAGATACCTGGATGGACTTTGCCGTTATTCTCAATTCATTAAATAGAAGTATGGGTATGAATGATGCCTATCCATTTGTACTAACACAGCCGGTGCGCACCAAACTTTCGTTCATTCATCATGCGATACATGACAGGTTAAATCGTTTACCTGAGTTGCTTGTAGAAACAAAAGCAGTAAAACCAGACACGCCTTAACTTTTATAATTAGAAGAATCACTAAACAATGGCAACGCCTGCACTTTGATTAAAAATAAGGCGTTGCACTAACCCATTTTATGCACAACGATGAACTATTTAGTGAAGAATCAGCTGATAGATATCAGCCCCTTTGCTCACTGCATGGGTAAACACTACCTTCTTGTCATTTACACTAAAGTCGACTGAAAAATGAAATGAGTTGAAACCCATCAATTCACTGGTTTGCTTTTCAGTTAAGGAGGTGACTTTTAGTTGCGACTGACCCCCTTCCCCAACCAAGTAATATAGTTTGTCCTGTTGTTTGCGGACTTTATTGTCTAGTAGCTGTAGTTGACTCACTTGTGGCCAAAGTTGCTCCAAAGGTATTTTCTGTTCACCATAAAACAACTTACCCTCTCTATCTGCCCATAAACTGTCATTGGCATCTGGTGCAAAGAGAACAAAAGCCCATTTGTCATCATTAAGCGGCGTAACTAGCTGAGTGTTAAGATCGTAGGTATAAATACGCCAACGCCCATTCGTCTTTTGAGTAAAAGTCAGAGTATGCGCATTCCTGAACGAGATGCTGGTTATTTCTGCCAGCGGCAATACAATGTGTTGTAGCTCGCCACTGTTGTTATCCACAATAAATAACTTTTGTAAAGTCGACACTGCCAAATGTTGAGCGTCGGGCGACCATTCCATTGCGAAAAATTGTTGGTTATTTTTGAAGTCACTTAGCAAACGCTGATTGCTACTTTGCAAGTCCCGCAGCCAGATCTGTTGCTTACCCATTGTCGTCGAGACATAGGCAAGCTGATTACCGTCGGTAGATAATCGTGGCAAGCGGTCATCTAGTGAATTACTGACTAGTACCTGTCGGCCACCTTGTTGCTGGGGATCGAGTAAAAATATATCTCTATTAAAATCGCTCCCCGAGTATACATAATCGCGGCCATTCGCTGCTCGGGCGGGTGGGCCAATGCTATGACTGGCACTATAAATCACTTGCGGGTTTTGACCATCAAGTGCGTAGCTTAATAGCTGAGTTGATGGTGGGGCACTCATCATGATTACCTGTTCGCCACTATGCGACCATATGCCGCAGCACAAAAAACCGTCCAAACTAAATAAGTTTTTTACTAAACCGCTACCTAAGTCCACCTGATAAAACGCTTCCTCTAGTGCTTTATTAGGGCTGGATATCAGTAATTTGTTTTGTTGAGGATGTAAATCAAACAAGCTATTGCCACCTAACAGTGGTGATGGTTGGGGGATTAATTGTTTGTCTGCGGATGTTAGATCTAGGATATAAATGAAATAAGGCGCATCGACATCGGCACGCTCCGCAAAAATCATTTTCCCATTTTGATGGCTGAATATCATTTTGCCATAACTTCCTATAGGGCAATGATAAATATCCTGCTGGTCAACTACTTCCATTCCGTCCACGGTGAGTAAAATATAACGGCACAGCTCGTCGGTAGTGTTTAAATACACAAGGCTTTTACCATCTTTTGCCCAGGCTGCCGGGCCATTCCAACCGCTGCTGGTATTCAGTTCGAGGTGTTGCTGGCTGGTTAAATCTTTAAGATGCAGAGATAACTTTTCACCTTCTTTATGCATGCTATACAGCAAGTAGCTGCCGTCGGGGGAAACTGCTGGTGCATACTCGGGAGCGCCTTCTTGGGTCAATGCTTGAATTTGTACCACGGAGGAGCTTGATTTTGGCCACCATATCAATGCTGATAAAAGCACAGCAACACCAGCAAGTAACCATAAGAACAATACTTTTCGCGGTGCATTAATGGGAATTTTAGATACGGCAGACTGGCTATCGGCTCGCTCCTGGACTTCAATAGCATCCGCAATCAGTCGATAGCCTTTTTTAGGTAAGGTGACGATATAAGTGGGTTTTGTAGGATCGTCGCCCAACAATTTACGTAATTTAGCAATTACTCGGTTTACTGCATTGTCTGTAACGGTTCGACCTTGCCAAACATCCTCAATGAAACGGTCTCTCGATATCACTTCACCCGCATGTCGACAAAAATAGCCTAACACTTCGGCCAACAACGGCTCTAACTGCTGCTTATTGCCAGCAACAATTAAATACTGATGTTTTTCATTAAATTCGACCTGAGCTATTTTCCACAGCATTAAGTAAACATTCGACCACTAATTTTCGCTCAAATTAGCACTTGCTCCCCCCTAAGTCATCAATGGTCACAACAAATCACCTTTTTATCATGCCGTTGCGTAGTAAATACCTCATGCTCGATGCTTCACCAACATTTACCCCAAAAAGGAGAACATCTTGCGCTTACTAAAACTAGGATTGTTGTTTTTATTATTACACTGCTCAACATTAGCAGCACAAAACTTAACCGTACCCGATGAACTTAAACAAATTAGTCTGAGTGATAACCAAGCATTGATTACAATGCTGCAGCAGCCAGCATTTATGAATTGGCAACAAAATGCAGCACAAACCATATTATCGCAAGATTCAAAAAAATTAAGTGCAGCCGACAAGCTGAAACTAAAGCTGCTGGCCAGCACACAAAAAGCAGATGTCTGCGCTTTGGCGGCATTAACCAAAGTCAGTGCAACGGCTATGCCCTTTATTTATCAACTTTATACCTTGGCTGCCTGCCCCCTATTCAACGATAAGGCTGACGGAATACAACGAGCATTTAGTCAATTAGTTAGCCCCCTCACCGACCGTGAATTTATTGCTATAAGTGATTTCGCTGGTTATGACTTAGGTATGGGGAAGAGCTATTTACTGATGCTATTTAATCAAGCCAAAGATGCCGCTGAAGTGTCTAACCAACAAGCATTGTATTTTCTGAGCACTTTACAAGATTTTTACCTGTATCAATCCTTACTTCCCAATGCGGATAAAATGTTAAAACAACAATTCAGCCAGCGTTTTAATATCAACAACTCTCTGCTTATCGATACACAGGGTGGCACGGTATCGGCGACGTTAGTTCGCAATAAAAATTGGCAAACTCCAATGCCAACAGCAATGCAAATGACCATCTACAGTGACGATATTAATGATTTACGAGACGCTGCAATGGCAGTTACCTATGGTTACGTAGGATTAGTCGTGAATAGTCGTGGCAAACGCTTAAGTCCCAACCCTATTACGCCCTATGAATTTGATGGTCAGGATGCAGCCAAGGTAATAGATTGGGTAAGCCAACAACCATGGAGTGATGGTCAGGTTGGTATGCATGGCGGTAGTTATTTAGGCTTTAGCCAATGGGCCACCACTAAATTTATGCCAAAGGCACTAAAAACCATTGTGCCTTATGTTCCGAATAATCCGGCACAGGGCTTACCCTATGAAAACAACGTGTATATTACCGCTAATTACCAATGGCCATTTTTTGTCACCAACAGTAAAAATTTAGATTATTCGGTTTATGCTGCCCCCGGTCTATGGCGCTCACTCATGGATAAGTGGTACACCAGTGGTAAAGCCTTTTCACAAATCGATACCCTTGATAATCATCCAAACCCTTGGTTTCAACAGTGGCTTCAACACCCCAGTTACGATGCTTACTGGCAGAACATGCAACCACACCAAGAGGATTTTGAAAAAATTAACATCCCGGTGTTATCCCTCAATGGCTATTACGATGACGGTAATTTTTCGGCGCAATATTATTATTTCGAACATCTCAAGTACCGCCCCGATGCACAGCATTATTGGTTAATTGGCCCTTATGACCATCGCTTTAGTATGCAAAACCCACTGGCTGGCTATCATATTGACGAAGTCGCTAACATTAACCGTCATGATTTAACGTTTGCATGGTTCGACTATGTAATGAAAGCAGCCCCCATACCGGCGCTTCTCAAAGACAAAGTAACTTATCAATTAATGGGCAGTAATAGCTGGCAATATACCTCGTCATTACATGCTCTGAATCAACAGACTCTACGATACTATTTATCCACCCAACCGGACTTATCAATAGAGCATGACGGTAAGTTTTATAAGCTACTGACTTCGGCGGCGACACCAGAACACCTTAGACAAACCGTTGATTTAGCTGACCGCTCTACCAGCAATAATACCGAAGCCTATCCTTGGCCCATTATCCGAGAAAAATTAGAGGATAAAAGTGGCTTATTTTTTGTGACCGACCCCTTTAGCCAAGACATGCAAATAGTCGGAAGTTTTTCTGGAGAGCTGCAGGTTCGTATCAACAAGCATGACTTAGACTATGCCCTGACTTTTTATGAGTTGATGGCCGATGGTCAACTATTCCATCTAAGCTTTACGATTGGTCGCGCAAGTTTTGCCAAAGACGCCAGCAATAGACAACTACTAACTCCAGAAAAGTTAGAGTCAATACCGTTCTCGCAAACTAGAATGACCGGTAAAAAACTATCAAAAGGCAGCCGTGTACTAGTAGTCGTCAATGTGAATAAAAACAGTGGCGCTCAAGTTAATATGGGCACCGGTAAAGATGTCAGCCAAGAGACTGCAAGAGATGGTGGTGTGCCACTGAACATAGATTGGTTAACTAGTAGTTTTATTGATATGCCAATTAAAATATTTGAGCAGCAAAAATAGATGAGCTCGCACTAGCAATCATAAATTGCACTATGACGACATTCACTGCACTATCGTTCACCACTTACCTGCAATATAAGAGAAAACAACATTGAAAAAATTTTATAGTGTTCTAATTAGCCTAGTGTTTTTTGTAGGCTTCACTGCGTCAGCGGCTACGTCTGAGGACAGCAAAATCTTTGAAATGCGCACCTACACTACCTATGACGGAAAGTTGGATAACTTGCTGAGCCGTTTTCGCGATCACACCATGACTATATTTGAAAAACATGACATGCAGAATATTGGTTATTGGATCCCCGAAGATCAGGAGAATACCTTAATTTATATTATTGCCCACAACAGCAAAGCTGCTGCGGAGCAATCATGGAAAGCGTTTATTGCTGATCCCCAATGGCAAGCAGCGTATACAGCATCTATCGCTGACGGAAAATTAGTATCCGATATTGAAAGTGTATTTATGCATTCCACCGATTTTTCGCCATTAAAATAGCGTTGGTAACGAATCACTCGATAATATTGTTTTAACAGCATTAAAGTACCCATAAAAAAACCGGCCTAGCCGGTTTTTTTATAAGCAGTGTTACCGAAAACGTTAGCCTTTAGCTGGGCGTCCGGCTTGTTTACGTAAGTTTTCAGTTAATAACTTTTTACGTAAACGAATGCTTTGTGGGGTTACTTCCACTAATTCATCGTTATCGATAAATTCCATTGCTTGTTCAAGTGACAACACAATAGGTGGTACCAAAGTTTGTGCTTCATCAGTACCTGATGCACGCACGTTGGTTAATTGCTTACCTTTAAGAGCGTTTACAGTAAGGTCATTTTCACGGCTGTGAATACCGATGATCATGCCTTCATAAACTTCCTTACCATGGCCAATAAACATGCGACCACGTTCTTGCAGGTTGAATATGGCGTTAGTTAACGCTTTACCTGTGGCATTGGCAATCATTACGCCGTTTTTACGCTGACCGATAACGCCGCCTTTATGAGCACCGTAGTGATCAAACGTGTGGTAAATCAAACCAGAACCCGATGTCATAGTCATGAATTCAGTTTGAAAACCAATTAACCCACGGCTTGGCATAACAAAGTCCATACGAATACGGCCTTTACCATCTGGAGACATGTCTTTTAGCTCTGCTTTACGCGTACCCAATTGCTCCATGATGGAACCTTGATGCGCTTCTTCAACATCAATAGTCACTGTTTCAAAGGGTTCTTGTAATTTACCATCTACTTCACGGATGATAACTTCTGGACGAGAAACTGCTAATTCGTAACCTTCACGACGCATGTTTTCGATCAAGATACCTAGGTGTAATTCACCACGACCAGACACTTTGAATTTATCTGGATCTTCAGTTTCTTCCACACGCAATGCCACGTTATGCACTAACTCTGCATTCAAACGGTCAAGGATATTACGTGAAGTCACGTACTTACCTTCTTTACCTGCGAATGGTGAAGTATTTACTTGGAACGTCATGGTTACTGTTGGCTCATCAACGCTAAGTGCTGGTAGCGCTTCAACAGCATCTGGAGCACAGATAGTATCGGAGATTTTAAGCTCACCTAAACCGGTAATAGCAATAATATCGCCAGCAGTGGCTAAATCAATTTCTTGACGATCTAAACCTAAGTAACCAAGAACTTTACCTACTTTGCCATTACGTTTTTTACCGTCTGCACCAATAATGGTCACTTGCTGATTGGTTCGAACAGAACCACGTACCAGACGACCAACACCAATTACGCCAACGTAAGAGTTATAATCTAACTGAGAAATTTGCATTTGGAATGGACCATCAACGTCAGCAGCAGGTGCTTTAACGTGCTTAATGATGGTTTCAAACAACGGAGTCATGTCTTCAGACACGACATCAGCATCTAACGATGCCCAGCCGTTTAAGGCCGATGCATAAACAATTTGGAAATCCAATTGATCGTCGGTAGCACCTAAGTTATCAAATAAATCAAATACTTGATCGATTACCCAATCAGGACGAGCACCAGGTTTGTCGATTTTGTTAACAACAACGATAGGCTTTAAACCCTGAGCAAATGCTTTTTGAGTTACAAAGCGCGTTTGCGGCATGGGGCCTTCTTGAGCATCAACCAACAACAATACCGAGTCGGCCATAGACATAACACGCTCTACTTCACCACCGAAATCGGCGTGTCCAGGGGTGTCGACGATGTTGATACGGTAGTCATTCCAATTAATAGCGGTATTTTTCGCTAAGATAGTAATGCCACGCTCTTTCTCAATATCATTTGAGTCCATTACGCGTTCTTCGGCTGCTCCTCGACTTTCAAGAGTGCCAGATTGTTGCAATAACTTGTCAACTAGCGTGGTTTTCCCATGGTCAACGTGCGCTATGATAGCGATGTTGCGTAAATTACTGACTGAATAGCTATTGTTCACTGTATTTATACCCGTTACGATGTTGAAAGCGTGTTATTACCATTTGAATATTGCTATTGTAGACAATAATACAGGCCTGAATTGGCGGCGGATTATACAGACTAATATTTCAATAAGCGATGAAACAGAGTAATTTTTCTGCTTTATTCGTTTAATCGTTGATGGTATACCTAGCAGCAGGGTGCTCATATAAAAAATTAATCGCATAATCCCTATAATAAAACCCTGACTTTGCACCAAAATAGAGCTATTGCACCAAATCGGTGCCGCAATATGAATTCAAGGACAGATTTTCGATTCTCCATGTCTTATATTTACTGAGGTCAGTATGACGATCGGTGTTGGCATGATTATCGCTTTGTGTGCTTCAAATGTTTGAATTTAATATGCTAGGATCTATGCCTAGTTTTTTTATAAATGTCTTTGTAATTTTAATCGGAGAACATAATGTCAGTAGAAAAGGCTCTAGAGCTAATTAAAGAAAGTGAAGCGAAATTTATTGATTTACGCTTTACAGATACCAAAGGTAAAGAACAGCACGTTTCAATACCAACCCATCAAGTAAATGATACTTTCTTTGAAGAAGGTAAAATGTTTGATGGTTCATCGATTGCTGGCTGGAAAGGCATTAACGAATCTGACATGGTCTTAATGCCAGATCCCTCTACCGCTGTACTTGACCCTTTCGCGGAAGAAACGCAAATCAACATTCGTTGCGATATTTTAGAGCCTGCAACTATGCTTGGTTATGACCGTGATCCACGCTCTGTAGCACGTCGTGCAGAAGAGTATTTGGTCGCAACCGGCATCGGTGACGAAGCTTACTTTGGTCCAGAGCCAGAGTTCTTCTTGTTTGATGACGTACGTTTTGATTCAGGTATGAAAGGCGCTTTCTACTCTATCGATGCAACTGAAGCCAAATGGAACTCAGGTGCCGAATATGAAAATGGCAACATGGGTCACCGTCCTGGCGTTAAAGGCGGTTACTTCCCAGTACCACCAGTAGATTCAGCTCACGATACACGTGCTGCCATGTGTTTAGTAATGGAAGAAATGGGCTTGACTGTTGAAGCACATCACCATGAAGTAGCGACTGCTGGTCAGAACGAAATCGCTTGTTTATTTAACACCTTAGTTAAAAAAGCCGACGAAATTCAAATCTACAAGTATGTTGTACATAACGTTGCTCATGCATACGGACAAACTGCGACCTTTATGCCTAAGCCTTTAGTAGGTGATAACGGTTCTGGTATGCACGTTCACCAATCAATCGCGAAAAACGGCAAGAACGTATTCGCTGGTGACAAGTACGGTAACTTGTCTGAAGATGCACTTTACTACATTGGTGGTATCATCAAGCACGCACGCGCATTGAATGCTTTCACTAACGCATCAACTAACTCATACAAACGTTTGGTACCAGGATTCGAAGCCCCAGTTATGTTGGCATACTCTGCTTGTAACCGTTCTGCTTCTATCCGTATTCCTCACGTAACAAGCGATCGCGCTCGTCGTATTGAAGTACGTTTCCCTGACCCAACAGCTAACCCATACTTAGCCTTTGCTGCTATGTTGATGGCCGGCCTTGACGGGATTAAAAACAAAATCCACCCTGGCGATGCTATGGATAAGGATTTGTACGACTTACCAGCTGAAGAAGCATTGTCTATTCCTACCGTTGCTAATTCACTAGAGCAAGCTCTTGACGCACTAGACAGTGATCATGAGTTCTTAACTGCTGGCGGCGTAATGACCGACGATATGATTGAGGCTTACATCAAACTTAAGCGTCAAGATATAGAAACGTTGAACATGAACCCGGCTCCAGTCGAGTTCGAAATGTACTACAGCGTATAATCTATAATACTCATCTAAAAAAGCCCGCATTATGCGGGCTTTTTTGTTGCTGCTTAAAACACTACACTTAATACTAATTGCTCATTTATTTTGCACATTCACGGCATAGGTTAAACCCATGAAATTAAGACTCTTCCTTTTTGCGTTGGTAACTTTCCCCTTGATAATCATGGCTGGCGAACTATACAAGGTCATTGATGCCGATGGTAACCCGCTGTATACCGACCAACCATTACCTAATGCGGTGCCTGTCGATGTATCTACCAGCAATGCGAATTTAATACCAAGCATCGCCACAAAATCTGTGAATACAACGAAAGCGCCCCCTAGCGCGAACTTATATACGCTGACCATTGTGTCTCCCGCTCATGAACAAACCGTGCGCAACAACAGTGGTAATGTCAGTATTACCGCCAATCTCAACTCCCCCTCTAACCAGCCTAAATTAAATGCTCTAGTGCAATTATTTTTGGATGGTAAGCTGGTTCAACAGCAGCACTCCTTACAATTTACCCTAGAAAACCTTGATCGTGGCGAACATAGAATTAGTCTCAAATTAATAGGCAATTCAGGCAAGGTAATTGCATTAAGTCCAGAAAGTGTTTTTTACCTGCACCGGGCATCCGTTTTAACCAAGGCAAACTAAGGTTTAACGGGGTTTCAACCCAATACAGCAGACAAGAACTATTCTTCAAAAAGGCAAATGCACCATAATTGTGCATGAGGTATAATGGCCAAATGAAACTTGATCCAAAAACCATGCAATTAGTACAGCACCTATCCACATCGGTGCTGGTGGTGGATAAGAACCTCGAAGTGCTGTTTGCCAACCCATCAGCCGAAGCGCTAATGGAAGTCAGTATCAATCGCTTGATTGGTAGCCATTTACCTGAACTGTTCATTAGTTGCAGCCTGCCTGTCAGCCATTTATATCGGGCCCTAGTGCAAACCACTAATTTCTCTGACAGTGAAGTACAAATTGTTTTTCCCGATGGTCGCCATATTCTAGTTGAGCTAGCAATCACCAATTTTGTTGCCAATGATGACCGCGCACTAATTTTAGAAATAAAACAAATTGATCAGCAAAAACGTATCAGTAAAGAAAATATTCAGTGGACACAGCAACAAGCAGCCAAAGAATTAGTCCGTGGATTGGCCCATGAAATTAAAAATCCCCTAGGCGGCTTACGTGGTGCGGCGCAATTACTCGGCAAACAATTACAAAGTGCAGAGCTGCAAGAATTTACTGACATGATCATTGAACAAGCAGACCGTTTACGCAATTTAGTCGACCGCTTATTAGGCCCGAATAAACCGCCTAATTTTCAATTGCATAATGTCCATGAAGTGATGGAAAAAATTCGAAGTTTGTTAGAACTCGATGAAATCAGCCAAACAACCATCACTCGTGATTATGACCCTAGCATTCCTAATCTGTGGATCGATTCGGACAAAATACAACAGGCTGTATTAAATATCGCCCGTAATAGTATGCAAGCCTTGGAAGGCCAAGGCGAAATTAAATTTGTTACCCGTATCGAGCGCCAACTGACTATACATGGCGTTCGTTATCCTTTATGCGTACAGATCAAAATTATTGATAACGGTCCGGGCATTCCACCTAAACTTAAAGACACGTTATTTTATCCTATGGTAACCACCAAAAACGACGGTACCGGGCTTGGGCTCTCCATTGCACAAAATATGGTTGATCACCACAAAGGGAAAATTGAAGTCACCAGTTGGCCCGGCCATACCGAGTTTACGATTTACCTGCCTATTATTGAACACAAGGAACAACACTAATGGATTACGCTCCAGTTTGGATAGTTGATGACGACAATTCCATACGTTGGGTTTTGCAAAAAGCCTTACAAGCAGAAAAAATCGACTGCTTCAGCTTTGCCGATCCTAGAGATGTATTGTTGCAATTAGAAAGCGCACAACCGCCTCAAGTGATTATTTCCGATATCAGAATGCCCCATATGGATGGCATGCAATTACTTGGTGAAGTGCAAAAACGCTATCCAGAACTGCCTATCATTATCATGACCGCCCACTCAGACTTAGATTCGGCAGTAAATGCGTTTAAGGGCGGCGCTTTTGAATATCTGCCCAAGCCCTTTGATATTGATGAAGCCGTCAGCCTTACACAACGAGCATTAAACCATGCTCGAGAAAATGCGCGCACACAAAAAATAGAAGATATACCTACCACCGAAATTATTGGTGAAGCACCGGCGATGCAAGAAGTTTTCCGCGCTATTGGACGTTTATCCCGCTCCAGTATTAGTGTACTCATCAATGGTCAATCCGGTACCGGTAAAGAGCTGGTCGCCAGAGCGCTGCATCAACATAGTCCACGAGCGGACAAAGCCTTTATCGCACTCAATATGGCAGCTATTCCTGCGGATTTGATTGAATCAGAGCTTTTTGGCCATGAAAAAGGCGCATTTACCGGTGCGCAAACCACTCGCCAAGGACGCTTTGAACAAGCTAACGGCGGTACTCTGTTCTTGGATGAAATCGGTGATATGCCGCTGGATGTGCAAACACGCTTGCTGCGAGTATTGGCCGATGGCCAGTTTTATCGTGTGGGTGGGCATAATTCGGTGACCGTGGATGTGCGTATTATTGCCGCCACACACCAAAATTTAGAGCAACGTGTAACCGAAGGAAAATTCCGCGAAGATTTATTCCATCGCCTCAACGTGATCCGCATACAAATGCCGCGTCTATGCGAGCGTCGAGAAGATATTCCAACATTAGCCAATCGTTTCTTACATCAAGCCAGTGTTGAGTTAAGTGTCGATAGCAAAACATTGCATAAATCGACCATTGATATTCTTACCAGTCTGCCATGGCCCGGTAATGTACGTCAGCTAGAAAACATGTGTCGCTGGTTAACGGTAATGGCCAGTGGACAAGAAATATTGCCCGAAGACCTACCACCAGAGCTACATCAGAAACCCTTAGTGCAAGAACAGCAAACAGGCGAAAGTAACTGGCAAGAATTATTAGCAGCGTGGGCAGACAGCCAATTACTGTCTGGTCAGAAGAATATTCTTGATGAAGCCATGCCTATTTTTGAAAAAATAATGTTGGAACGCGCCTTACATCATACTCGTGGGCACAAGCAAGAGGCAGCTAAACGTTTAGGCTGGGGGCGTAACACCCTCACTAGGAAACTAAAAGAACTGGATATGTAAACCAGCAAAGGCCGCATTTAGCGGCCTTTTTTCAGCTCTCGTGAACACAAACATCCTAACCAAAAAGTCAAAAATGCGGTAGCGACTGCTCTTTAAAGAGTGGGTTTGGAAAATACCTGTTAGAATGCGCCGCTCGAAAGTAGCGCGGCGCTCTTTCTATACAGGAATACACTATGTCTAAGTTTTTTTTCAAAGGTCGTGTTGATGCCCGTGAAAAGTATCAACGTTTTGGCTACAGCCCAAAACGGGCGGTTAAAGCGGGTTCAGAAGAAGCGCCATTGTCACTTATTGTGAGCACAGAGGCGCGTAAAGATGAGTTAGCTTTGATACTCAAAGAGCATGGCTTGTTTGCTGATTTCACCATTGATAGCGACGCCAGTGAAGATATTCACGAACTTGATGTGGTACTCAACAAACCTAAAACCACCACGTTTGCGAAAACACCTAATCGTAATGAACTTTGCAGTTGTGGTAGTCAGAAAAAATATAAAAAGTGCTGTGGTGCATAGGCTGTAGTGTAGTCATTCTACATAAGCAATTACGCTCTAGAAATCTAATTCAATTAATCGAATATCTATAACTAGCACGGCGTTAGGGCCAATTTTATTGCCAACGCCGCGTTTCCCCCAAGCTAATTCCGGCGGGATCACAAACTCAAAGCGACTGCCAATGGGCATCAACTGCAAGCCTTCTTGCAATCCGGGAATGGCTTCTTTTAGTGAAAAGCGATCAACAAAACCGGTTTTATAAGTATCGGCAATTACGCTACCGTCTACATTAAGAATACGCTGATTGACTACAACACTGTCGTTCATTGTGGGCATTACCGCATCGGTACTTTCAATGATGCGATAAAGCAAACCACTATCGGTCATCATAACGTCTGTACGATTTTGATATTTTGCTACAAAAGCTTCGCTCGCCTTACGATTTTGACCGGCGGAGCCTTTATTCAATTTTTTCGATTGAGCCATGTATTTTAAAACGCCTTGTACGATTTGTTATTTTAAACTTGGGTTAATTCACAGCTGTATTTTAGGGATCCAACGACATTAAACAACCGCCAGCGATAACAAAAAAGCATAACCAAGATAGATGTTTACCTTTGGATGCAATCAGCGCAATTAAACCACTAATTAAAAACACCACAGCAATAATCTGTAAAATACTTTGGCGACTCACTGCCTGACTATTGGCGTAAGTAAACATGATGGCGGCCAACCCCCACCAGGCAATAGTCGTAATATGCCAAGCAAAGCGCAAGGTTTGTTTGGTAAAAACATCACTACCAAACAGGTGCGGAATACCATCCCGTTTAAACAAACGGATAAGAATATAACGTTCACCCAAATAAGAATGAACAAGACCAATCATCAGGGTTAACAAACCTGCTATCAATAACATCATTTATCCTTAATCTCGGCCAGAGGCTTTGTGGTTTTAGCCATGAGTACCAGCAGCAAACCTCCTACAATCAACACTGACGCCACCGCTAATGTTTGGGTTAGCATTTCATCGGCAAATAGAATACCAAACAAAGCCGCAACGATAGGCACCATAAGTTGTACCACGGCAGCTAATACTGTTGTTAAATGCCGCAAGGCTAGGTACCACAAAGTATAACCCACACCTGAAGCCATAGCCCCAGACAATACCGCTAACAAGACACCCTCCATTGGCATATCACTTTGCCCTAGCCCGACGAGCAACATGGGTATCGCTATGGGTAAGGTACGTAAAAAGTTACTAGTAGTAGCCAGTAACGGTTGTGTAGAGCCTTGCCCTGCAAAGGTGTAAAACGCCCACGCCATACCGGCCATCAACATAAGCACAAAGCCCGTCAATGTGGGAATGGATAACGTAGGTAAGAGTAAATACACCAAACCCAACATAGCCAACAACAGTCCCATCCACTCCATCATCAACAGACGATTGCCGCGCAGTGCATTAACCACCAACATGGTTATTTGTACCGCAGCAAATAAAATTAACGCCCCGGTGCCGGTGTCCAAGGTGATGTAAGCATAAGAAAAAGCGATAGCATAAACAAACAACATACAGGCAGCTGACCAACTACCGGCGCTGCGTAATTGGTGGGATAGAGGTTTGTCGTGACGCGGCAACTGACGAAGATTAAATAAGCTAACCAATAACAATAAGGTGATGGCACCCGCTATAAGACGAATACCGGTAAAACTGCCAGCGTCCATCTGCAGATGATGTAAGGCTAAACGACATAATACTGAGTTTCCAGCAAACGCCAGTAGCGCCAGTGACGTATAAAAAACGGCAATAATTGGCATTAACTAGGCTTTTTTATCCACAGAGGATTCTTCAATAACCGGCTCACTGGGACTTTTACCTTCACCATCCAATTCTTTTAATTGGCTTCGCGTGGCTTCAAGCTCTTGTTTCAAATCGTCTTTTTGTAGTTTACCGGCTTCTTTAAGCTCGGCTTCTATGCGCTTAACATTATCTTTTAGGGTTAATTTTTCCCCCTCCATGCGCTCTGCCTCCTCTGCCTTATCAAACACAATTTCCTCAGCATCAGCAGAAACCAACTGTGACACTCTACGACTGGCTTTAGGAATAGCGCGTTGATCATCATCTAATTTGCGAGAGGCCACAATTTTCGGCGACATGATCTCTATGTCGTGGGTATGCAGCTCTTCCAATACACAACGACTCAAATTTGAGCGCGCACTGATCAACCATTTCACTTCGGTTAATAACCCAGAAATACGATAACTAATGGAAAAATCTCCAAGCTCAATAATATGCACAAAAGGGTCGTTCAAGCCGCTATTTTCCGCCGCCTTCAGCAGCAGTGGTTCAATTTCACTGTGATGCACGTCATAGCCTAGGGATAGCGTAATCGAAATTATCGCGCCTGAACTACGAATGGCGGAAACCGGATGACTAATTAAATAGCTATTAGGAATAGCAATCAGCTCACGGGTCTCTGATTGCAGTTCGGTATCAAACAAACCCCGCTCCGACACTCGGCCAAAATAGTCACCTACGCGGATAAAATCCCCAGTGCGAAAGGGGTTCGTTAAGCGCAGTAATATTCCTGACATTAAGTTAGACACAATATTAGTGGACGAAAATGCGATCACACCCGAGATCGCAATACCAATAAGGCCGATGATCTGATTACGAAAACTTTCATTGATAGGTAACGCAATAACAACCCCTAGCAAACTAACCAGACTTAAGCCCATCATCGCCATTTGCCGAGGAAATTTTTTCTCATTTCCTAGTTCTGGGAAGCGTCCAATTAACAGCCAATGTGCCGCTTTTAATAACAGCGTAAAAAATAAGATCAACAGCAATAATGGCAAAAATACCAACATCGATTGCAATACGTCTTCAACAATTTGCATTACCACATCCTTAAAAAATGGCTGCTATTAACATGCTCATAACCTGCCTTTAACGACAAACATATAGCAACTTCATGTTGGCTAACATTAGCCTATTTATTTGCCGTTGGCGTTGATTTTCTTTCGCTTTTTGAGATTGAGTCGATTAAAATATCAGCTGTCGAAGTTTGGGATAATTAAAACATGCAACGCTGGTTATTTTACCGGTCAGCCCATTCAAAATAGTCGCATTTCGTTCAACAAAATGACGATTCAAAACTCTAATAACATCATTTACGACACTGTTTTTGTATTGACGCCACAACCACCGGTTTAGATTTTCTGATTCATCTAACCTAGGTTGCATTCTGGCCACTATTGCTCGTAGCAATTTATTTAGAATCAGACCCTTTTATCATTGGAGTTATACCCTAATTGAACGCACTAAACGCTTTTTTTGAAACCTTGAATAGCATATTTTGGCAACACCCGTGGGCACAAAGTATCGGCATTATTGCGCTTCTGGTTGGTGTGAGTGCTTTTATTCACAAAGACGATCAAAAATTAAGACTATTCCTCACCGTGTTTACCTTACTCATGGGTATCCAATTCATGATGTTGGGCTTATGGTCGGCGGCTTTTGCAGCGCTGCTAGGTAGTGCTCGTAACTATATTTCGACCCATACCCGCAACGTGTGGGTGATGTGCAGTTTCATGCTAGTCATTTGGCTTGTGACTTTACCCAATGTTGAAGAGCTCTTTCACTTATTGCCCATCTTAGGTACTAGTGTTGGTACCTGGGCCATGTTCCGTGAGAAAGGCATTCGCATGCGTATGTTCATGTTAGTCGGCAGTATGTGCTGGTTCAGCCATAACTATATTGTTGGCTCTATTGGTGGTGCGTTAATTGAAGCTATATTTTTAATCATCAATAGCCGCACGATGATAATGCTGCTAAAAGATGCCCGCAATGAACAGTGCTTAAAACCCTGTGCTGCAAAATAACACTTCTATAAAAAAGGAGGCGACTTACAAGTAAGCGCCTCCCAAACATCTAGCACAACGTAATTTGGAGAAAATCATTGTGCTAAATGTGTTTACCTAGGGCTATTGCTCTATGCCGCTTTTTGCTGCTCGGATACCACCGCCGGATTTAATTCCAGTAACTTCCTTTTTGCCGCACGTCGTCGAACCACATGGTAAAACAACGGCGTTAGTAACAATCCAAAGAACGTCACCCCTAACATACCCGAGAACACCGCAATCCCCATTGCTTGGCGCATTTCAGCCCCAGCTCCGGTGGCGAGTACCATCGGCACCACACCCATAATAAAGGCAAAAGATGTCATCAGTATGGGTCGTAAGCGCAGACGTGTTGCTTCCATTAACGCTTCCATCAACGCTAAACCTTGATCTTCTTTCTCTTTAGCAAACTCCACAATCAAGATGGCATTTTTAGTCGCTAACCCAACGAGTACTATGAGTCCTATTTGCGTGAAGATATTGTTGTCCCCTCCAGATAAAATCACCCCTGTCATGGCTGATAATAACGTCATGGGTACAATCAAAATAATCGCCAGCGGCAAGCTTAAGCTTTCATACTGTGCGGCTAAGACAAGAAATACCAATAACACCACCAACGGGAACACCAATAACGCAGCGTTACCGGCCAACAACTGCTGGTAAGTCAAATCGGTCCATTCGTAACTCATGCCAATGGGCAGGGTTTCATCAAGAATTTTTTCAATGGCGGCTTGGGCTTCACCAGAACTAAAACCCGCTGCTGCGGCACCGTTAATTTCAGCGGTGGTATAGCCGTTGTAATGCATAACGCGATCAGGTCCAGCGGAGTGAGTCACAGTGACAAACGACCCTAATGGGATCATATCCCCATGTTGATTACGCACCTTCATCTGGGCGATCTGCTCCGGCTCTTGGCGGAAGGTATCTTTAGCTTGAATATTCACTTTGTAGTTACGACCAAACTGATTGAAATCGTTAACGTACAGCGAGCCTAAATACACCTGCATTGTGGAAAATATATCGTTAATTGACACACCTTGTGTTTTAGCTTTTTCACGATCAATATCCACCGTCAACTGCGGGACATTCACCTGATAGCCAGAAAAAACACCAGCTAATTCTGGGGTGGCCCACGCTTTAAACAACACCTGTTGAGTGACTTTATACAGCTCTTCGTAACCTAAATTACCTCGGTCTTGGATTTGCAGTTTAAAGCCACCGATAGTGCCCATTCCTTGTACTGGTGGTGGTGGGAATATCGCCACAAAGGCCTCCTTAATACTGCCAAACTGCTGACCTAAACTGCCCGCAATCGCATTGGCAGATAAATCCGCTGACTTACGCTCAGCAAAAGGCTTTAAGGTGACAAACACAATGCCGCTGCTGGGGCTATTGGTGAATCCGTTAATACTCAAACCGGGAAAGGCTACCGCCGATTCCACGCCCGGATGCGCCAAGGCAATTCGTGACATTTCACGAATAACGGCTTCAGAACGATCTAATGATGCCGCATCAGGTAATTGTGCAAATGACACAAGATATTGTTTATCTTGCCCAGGCACATAACCTGTTGGTGTATTCACAAACTGGCCATAGGTCAGTGCTAATAACCCCGCGTACAACACCAAGACAATACCGCCAGAGCGAATGATTTTTTTCACTGCATAGGCATAGCCCTTTTCACCTTTTGCAAACAAACGGTTAAATGGGCCGAATAACCAAGCACCAAATAACTTATCCATTAATCGCGATAAACCATCTTTGGGCGCATTATGATCTTTCAATAACAATGCGGCTAACGCGGGACTAAGGGTTAACGAGTTAATCATCGAAATTACCGTTGAGATGGTAATGGTTAACGCGAACTGACTGTAAAATTGACCCGTTAGGCCGGACATAAATGCCGTCGGAATAAACACCGCCGCCAATACAAGCGTAGTAGCCACAATTGGGCCGGTGACTTCAGTCATGGCTTTTTTAGTGGCCTCGATGGGTTTTAAACCTTCACTAATATTACGCTCTACGTTTTCGACCACAACAATGGCATCGTCCACCACAATACCGATGGCCAACACTAAGCCAAACAACGATAGGGCATTGAGTGAGAAACCTAACAAATGCATGATCGCGAAGGTACCTACCAAGGATACCGGCACCGCGACTAAAGGAATAATCGACGCTCGCCACGTTTGCAGGAATAACACCACCACAAATACCACTAGCAGCAAGGCTTCGAACAAAGTTTTAACTACCGCTTCTATGGAGCCTCGAACAAACACCGTGGGATCGTAAACAATGGAATAATCCACGCCAGCCGGGAAGTACTGTTTCAACTCCGCCATTTTCTCGCGTACATCATCGGAAATCTGAATCGCATTCGAGCCGGGACGTTGAAAAATAGGCATCGCGACCGCTGACTTATTGTTTAACAATGAGCGCAATGCGTAAGAATCAGCGCCCATTTTAATCTCAGCAATATCACTTAAATGAGTGATTTGTCCCTGCTCACCGACTTTAATAACAATATTATTGAATTCATCTTCGTTCTCTAAGCGACCTTTAATATTGATTAATAGCTGGAATTCATTTTCACCGGTTGGTTGCGATCCCAGGCTACCTGCAGCAGCCTGAGTATTTTGCTCACGAATGGCATGCACCACATCCATGGCACTTAAACCTAAAGCCGCTACTTTGTCGGGATCCAGCCAGATACGCATACTGTATTCCCCGGCACCAAACAAACGCACATCACCCACACCATTGAGCCCCGCCAGTTCATCTTTAACAAACAGGTTGGCGTAATTGGATAAGTACAACATATCGTATTGGTCATTAGGTGAGGTTAAATGCACCACCATGGTCAAATCGGGGGATGATTTTTGGGTTACTACTCCTAATGCTTGTACTTCTTGGGGCAATCGCGGCAATGCCCGATTAACGCGGTTTTGCACTAAGGTTTGCGCCTTATCCACATCGGTACCGATATTAAAGGTGACTGTTAACGTCATACGCCCATCAGAGGTTGCCTGAGAAGACATATACAGCATATCTTCGGTACCTTTAATGGCTTGTTCTAACGGTGTTGCCACGGTTTCAGCAATGACTTTAGGGTTAGCGCCCGGATAGCTCGCGCTAACCACTACCGTCGGTGGCACCACTTCGGGATATTCGGTAATAGGCAACTGCCACATAGCGATGGCACCGGCAATAAAGATGATCAGTGAAATAACACCGGCGAATATCGGTCGGCGAATAAAAAACTGTGAGAAATTCATGTTAGCCCCCAATCACAGCTTCGTCTGACGTCTGCTTAACTAGCTCAGTCGCTTGCGGCTGCATTTCAGCATCAATGCGTAGTTGTCTGTTACGGATCTGATTTAAGGTTTGTTGAGCGACCATATCCACCGCTTGCGGATCAACCGTGGTACCCGGGCGCACACGCTGCAAACCGTTAACCACTATTTTTTCACCAGCCTGTAAGCCTGATTTAATCAAGCGTAATCCTGACAACTTCTCACCCAATTCAACGGCGCGATATTGCACAACGTTTTGTTCATCTAATACCAGTACAAACTTGTTATTTAGATCAGTTCCAATGGCTCTGTCATCAATTAAAATACCTTGATAACTGGCGCTACCTACCAATTTTATACGGGTAAATAGACCGGGTATTAACTCACCATCAGCATTATCAAATACCGCGCGACCACGAATAGTGCCGGTGCTTTCATTGACGCGGTTATCCATAAAGTCTAATTCACCGGCGTAACGAAATTCCGAGTCAGAGGCCAATGCCATTAACACCGGACTACGATGTTGACGGGCATCAGGACGCTGCCCTTGCTGCGCCAAACGGTTATATTTCAAATAGGTTTTTTCATCGGTATCAAAATAGGCATAGAGTTTTTGCGTAGAAACGATATTAGTTAAAATACTTTCTCCAGCTTTAACATAGTTACCTTTGGTGATCAGCGCATTGGAAACCCGTCCAGCAATAGGGGCTTCCACTCGGGTATAACCCAAGTCAATACGCGCAAGTTCTAAAGCGGCTTTTACCGACTCGGTTTTGGCCTTGGTTTGTTGCACCGCCGCCCAGCGACTATCTAATAGCTCAGCCGATATGGCTTGCTGCTTCGATAATTCAAGGGCGCGAGTGTGTTCGCTTTTAGCCAATTCATACTGGCTTTGGGCATAGGCTAGATCGGCGTCTAAACGTTTCACTTCGGCTTTGAACGGGCGATTGTCGATCAAAAACAATGTATCGCCAGTGACGACCATCGATCCTTCTTGATAAGCGACAATATCCACATAACCAGATACCCGCGGACGCAAGTCAACATTTTGTGGTGCTTGTAGACGACCGGTAAATTCATCCCATTCCGTTAGACGTTCACTAATAACAGTAGCGACACTCACTTGTGGCGCGGCCATGGCAGGATGCGACTCAGGCTCAGATTGCCCACAAGCCGACAACAATCCAACTACGCCGACTAAAAATAATGATTTTACAATAGTATTCGATTGCATAATTAGACCTCCCAGTCCAATAAGTAGTAATGATAAATACGTAATAATTCACCCGTAAGATAGGCACTAAAACTTCAATAAAAGCCTTAGTTAAACGAGCTTCATGTTAATAATTCGTTTGAATCCGTGCTTGAAGGAAACATGATGATTCCATGGAGATCCCCCAAACTGAACCTGCACACTGAACTTACATAGTTGCTAAGATTTCTCAGCATTTATGGCTACATTGTTCGAATTTTCGCTAGTATGAACATAGACAAACAATAAATATAATTATATATTCGCATGCAATGCATCATTTTTTATGATGTTTAATTTAATGTTTTACACAGAGGATGACTCATGAGGTCACAAGATCTAAATTTGCTAATGGTGTTTGATGCGGTAATGACTGAGCGCTCTATTACCCGTGCGGCCGATCGTTTAGCCATGACACAACCGGCGGTTTCAAACGCAGTAGGCAGAATGCGTACCTTGTGGAAAGATGACTTGTTTGTCAAAGATGGGCGGAATATTCAACCTACTGTATATGCACAAAATTTGTGGAATCAGGTTAAGCACCCTTTAGGTTTATTAGCCGATGCTGTCGACCCGCAAGTATTTGAACCCACCACAGCCAAGCGCACATTTCGTATTTCTATTGCTGATATTTTTGTGGATATATTATGGGCACCACTGCGTCAGATTATTGAACGTGAGGCACCGGGGATTGATCTGCATGCTATTCCTTATACTTTTACTAATTCCGAACAACTATTAGACGATGCCCGTGTTGATTTAGTCATTGGCCGCGTCAGTAGTTCATCTAACTTTATCCGCAGCGAAAATCTGTATACCCCTTGTTACGTTTGCGCTATGCGCCCCGATCATGCGTTAGCCAAAGCTGATTTATCAATTAACGAATTTGCCGAGGCCGATCATTTATTGGTCTCCCTTTATGGCGATCCATCGGGCATGACCGATGACGCCCTACGACATGAAGGCCTTAGCCGACGTATTGCCTGCACCGTGAACCACTTTTCAGCGGTAGCACCGCTACTGCAAAAAAGTAATCTTATCTCTGTAGTGCCAACATCCGCCGTTGAGAAAGCCATTATCAGTGGTGAATTATCCGCGACCAGAGTGCCCGTTGAAGTAGAAAGGGTCACACTATGTAATTTTTGGCATAAACGCCAAGACCGAGACTCTGGTTTGGCTTGGCTACGTAAACACATTAAAACTATTGTTACTGAAGAATCAGAGCGCCATCAACGGGTGATGGAGCAATTCTTATGTAAAAACAAAAAATGCATGCAACAACAGCATAAAATGAAACAGGCTAGTTAACGGTTATTAGTATGAGTGGCTATCAATCCAAACGTTTTTTAAAGCGTGCCGATGCCACTATCAGCCCAAGCACGATAAAAGCGGATAACCAATAGAGATCATAAGACATTTCGATAATATTGACTTCCCGCAGCACCACGCCGCGGATCAAACGCATAAAATGGGTGGCCGGCAATGCCTCGGCAATATACTGAGCTACCAGCGGCATCCCTTCGTAGGGAAACATAAAACCCGACAATAAAATTGATGGTAACAACACAAAAATGGTCATCTGCATGGATTGCAGCTGACTTTTGGCGAGGGTAGATATCACCAGCCCCAACGTTAAGCTCGCCGTGATAAATAACATGGTAGCTGCCGCTAACTGTAGCAAGCTGCCATTCAATGGCACACTAAAAAGCCAATGGCCTAAGCCAAGAATAATCGTCACCTGCACCAACCCCACAAAGATATAGGGGATGATTTTTCCAATCATCAATTCAATGGGGCGTATTGGCGTGGTGATCAGCATCTCCATGTTGCCTCGTTCCCGTTCGCGTACAATCGCCGCAGAGGTAAACATGATCATCGTCATAGTTAATATTACCGCCACTAAGCCCGGTACAATGTTCACTACGGTACGTTGTTCGGGGTTATACAGTAACGTCACTTCAAAGGTTGGCGTGTTGCGATTTGCGGGTTTATCAATTAACTCCACTAACGGCATATTACGTAAGCCTTTTATAGCACCAGCGACAATTGTATCCGAGCCATCCACTAGCCACTGCGCCACCGGCCGACTGGTTTCTTCATTGGTGGATGCTGGCGCTGCCATGCCTAAAGTTTGATGACGAACCAAACGCTGACTGACATCTTTAGGGATAAACAGCACGGCACGCACCTGTGCACTTGCTAGCGCAGTCTCTGCCTCTTGGCTATTTTGATAATGGGCTTTTACCTCCACCACTTGGGTAGCGGTAACGGTTTGCAATAACACTCGACTCAAGGCAGTTTGGCTGGCATCGACGACACCAATGGGAATATGCCGAACATTGGTATTGATCGCGTAACCAAACAGCAAAAGCTGGATCAGTGGGATCATCACCATCATGCCAAAGGTCATTCTGTCGCGCTTAAGTTGCAATAACTCCTTTACGAAAATAGCACCGATGCGAATAAGTACTGTCACTGTTTGTGCTCTCCAGTGCTAGTAACAAATACATCTTCTAAACTGGGTCTTACAATCGTTAATGTATCCCTTTGCTGTATTGCATTTTGCTGGCGTAAAAATGCAATAGGTTCGTTCACACTATCATTTACCAATACCCGCAGACGTGCACCTAACTGCGCTGCAGAAATAATCTCAGGCAACTTTATTAACTGTTGTTTGAGTTGGCGCAAATGCTCTGAGGCGATTTCAACAACAGTGGCCCCCATATTACTCATCAAATCTTGCGGGCCACCTTCGGCGCGTTTAACGCCTTTTTCTAAAATGGCCAGCTGGTGACAACGTTCTGCTTCATCCATGTAATGAGTTGAGACTAGAATACTGACGCCTTGCTCACTTAAATCGAACAACTGCTCCCAAAATTCACGGCGGTTTTGCGGATCCACTGCCGAAGTGGGCTCATCCAAAAACAATAAATCCGGTCGATGTAAGGTTGCTGCAGAAAGGCTCAAACGCTGACGCTGACCGCCACTCATGCTGCCAGCCAATTGCTGACGTGTTGCCTGCAACTTATATAATGAGAGTAATTCTTCGACTCGTTGTTGCTTGCGCTTGCCATATAAACCATAGATATTGGCAATAAACTGCAAGTTTTCTTCCACGGTTAAATCATCGTAGAGTGAGAATTTTTGTGTCATATAGCCAATGCGAGTACGTAACTTTTCAGCATCTTTAGGTAACGACAATCCGAGTACACTAATGTCACCGGAGGTCGGCGCTAATAAACCGGTAAGCATTCTGATGGCGGTGGTTTTACCGCAACCATTGGGGCCAAGGAAACCGTAAATTTTACCTTTTTCCACGGCTAAATCGAGACCATTAATCGCCTTCACATCGGCAAAATTGCGGCACAGATTATTCGCCTGAATGACGTATTCCGTCACTACAAATCTACCTGTACGGGCAAGCCACTGGGTAAGGATGCAAACTCGTCGGGAAGTTGTACTTCAGCTAAGTAAACCAAACGGCTCCGTTCTGTTTGGTTAAGCGCATAATAGGGAGTAAACGCCGGTTCTGAAGCAATCCAAGTTACTGTACCAACAATAGCGTCGGTAACACCGTCAACATGAATAACCAGTTCACTACCAATATTGATATTGACCCGCGAAGGTTCCGGTACATAAATTCGTGCATGGGGAGCATTACCCGATAACACAATCGCTAACGGACTTCCCATACTGACTCGCTCACCTAAATTCCAAGGGAGGTTGTCCAAAATTCCATCTCGGGTAGCGACAATAGTAAGATCAGCAAGTCGTTTTAATTCAATATTTAATGTGGCGGTCGCCGCCTGTACTTGCGCTTCAGCGGAGCGTAAGTCTTCTTCTCTGGCGCCATTGGTTAATATTAATAACGATTCTTCAGCACTGCGTAAATTCGCCAAGTTGGCATCCCGCTGGGCACTAATTTTATCCCTCTCAGATTGACTCACTGCCTTTTGCTGCTGCAACGCTCGAATGCGCGTGTAGTTAGCTTCACTTTCTTGCAAGGCAGCCTTAGCACCAACAACTTTGGCACGAGCCGAAGCCACTTCTTCGACCCTTGCGCCATGGCGCAGTTTTTCAAGATTAGCTTGTGCCATGGCTAATTCGGCTTTGGCCTTTTCAACCTGCGCGGACTGTAACGTATCATCTAAAGTAACAAGCACCGTACCGGCGGTTACCAGCGATCCGGCTTGAACAGGTAATGCAGTTATTACTTCATTGGCGGTAGCGGTAAGTGCAATGCGGTCACGTTCTAATGTGCCCAATGCCACCGAATGCGAAGTTTCATTACAGCCAGTCAAAGTGAATATTGACAATAAAGTGATGCAAACAAAACGCATAATTTGATCCCATTTGATGGCATAGCCAAGTGAATACTTAACCTATAATGATGCAGCTTTGAGGTAAACCTTTTTAAATTGCAAATAATGATTTTGATTAAGAAAACTACGGATATCACTTGCGGTTTATTTTGGCGCTAAGCCCATATCATCCAGTCTAATGAAAATTTCTTGTCGGCGAGTTTTTGCGATATGTTGCCAGTGACAGTATTCAATAGCCCCTATCATTGCGTATAAAAAGTTAAGGCTGACGTTGCCAAAGTGTGATGCAGTCGCTGATATATCATAAAAGGATCACTACCCATTAAGTCTGTAACAGAATTAATGCCCACCTGCGCTAGCATAGTGGCGCTTTTAGGGCCTAATCCTTTTAAATCAACAACTGAACGGATTGTATCCATTAGCCAAACAATTTCATCACCGCCCCAACCAATGCACCAACGACTAAAACAATACAAGGTAGGGTGGAAGCAATAGCACCTATTTCTCGTGATTTAGGATTTTTAACGTAGGTGACTGCATAAATTAATCTACCCAACAAATAGACTGCCCCAAGTGCTGCAGCGTAGACATAACTCACGTAAAAACCAAAAGCCCATAAACCGGGAAGAAACAGGACTAAGTGCTCCATAGTATTGTAGTGAACGCGAAAATAACGTTCAAAGACTTCATTACCTGTAGTGGCTGGCGCACTGACCCCATACTTACCACGCGCACCACCGACTTGGACGGCAAAATAGAAAAACTGCAATAACGCTAACATACTAATAATGGTTAATAATTCCATTTTTTACTCCTCGATTAGTCACTGTGTACTAACGATGTTGGTCAATTAAGATCGGATTACCATCTGGATCAGTCAGCATAATACTCGCTGGCCCAGTTGTGGTTTCATCAGCTTCACTTAGCAAGGTAACACCTTGCTCTTTTAAATGCTGCTGTATTGTTCGCACATCATCATAGGGATTTTTTTCGCTGGTGTCGGCATTCCAGCCAGGATTAAATGTAAGCATATTTTTATCAAACATACCTTGAAACAAACCAATAGTGGTGGTGCCATTTTTTAAAATCAACCAGCCTTGCGTGGCATCACCACCTGCCATGGTAAATCCTAGTTTTTGATAAAACGCTTGTGATACTTGAATATCCTTGACCGCCAAGCTCACCGAAAATGCACCTAAATCCATATTATTCTCCTAATCCTCATCTAAATGCCGAGTATATTTAGCCTGAAATCGGCATAACCAACACGCCAACTAAAGTTCAAACTATAGACAGTATTTATCGATGACTACACAAATCATTAGTATCAATTTGTGAATATTGGCGGATTCTTGCAAGGCTTATTTTATTAAGAATAATTTCTAGAAGAATATAAAGCAGCGGGTGTAAGAGGCTATATTAGAGAAAGTAAATGAGGCGGGGAATATCCCCCGCCAAGATAATGGGTGTTTTCAAGAGGCTAATATAACACTTGAGGGTCTAATGAATGAGGCGGACCTTAAGCGTTATTAAATTCAGCTTCAGACAGTTGGCCATCACCATCTGCATCCAATCCCGGAAATTTTCCAGCAATCACCGGATCGGCAGACGCTTCTTGCAAACTGATATAACCATTTTGATCAACATCCAATTCAGCAAAGGTTTTTGCCTCACTTGCCATAGCTGAAGTCACGGTGGCTAATGTCAACATTGCTAATAGTGTTTTAATGTATTTCATTGTTTCAATCCTTTATAAAGTTAAACATCAAATGGATTAACAGCCAGTGCTGTTATGTGTGATTTTCTACACTAAGTAGATAACTCACATTAACCTTATCAACTTCAATGCCAACTTTATTAAAGTGTTAATTTTCAATGCATTACAAGAAATATTTACATTATTCTAAGTAGTTACTACTTTACAATGTTTCCAATTGGCTACAGTTACACTAGTCAAAACACTAATAACTTATAAATCAAATAGTTAAGGTGATTCTAATTGGAAACGCGGGGCTGAAGAAGGGATAATTAAGGAGTTGGCCAGCTCAAAACGCCGAATTTCGTCAACATCAACAGGTAACGAAGTAAATCCAATGTAGAAATTTAGTCGTCATAACAACGCCTATTCATCCATGCTTTGCAGACGCAAATAAAATGATGTTTTAGCGGCTTGGTAAGCCGCTTTATTATCAGGGAATTGCTCATGAAATTGTTGTTTGAGGACATTAAATTCATGGACCAGTGCCGGCTTGTCTTGCATCAAGCGTAAGAACTTGAGCTGTTTGTCGATGTTGGCATCACCTTTTTCGTACAGATGTAAATGTACTTTGCGTAACGGTTTGGAGAAATATTCTCGCCCCTCTATGCCATAAGCACCTTTGTATACATAACCAATAGCTTCTAATTGTGAGCGGTAACGACGGATTAATTTTAAATTATCGGTGACGCCCATAATGTCGATGCAATCTTTGGCGTACAGGCCGTCTATCGCAGTGGAGCCAATATGACTAAAAGACAGCGCCACGCTAAATACCCACTGAATGCGCTCCACCTCTCGCGCATAGTCAATCTTCCATTGTGGATTAGGCGGGAAGATATACATATTACATATGCTTTTTAAGGAATTGATCAATGGCGCGCATGGCCTGCATGCGGTTAGCCGCCCCACTTAGATGATGGTCACCTTTATCCAGCTGTAAAAAGGTCACATCTTTGTCAGCATCATCCAACTCATCATACATATTGCGAGACTGTTTGATTGGCACCACTTCGTCATATTGACCGTGGATCAACAACACCGCCGCTTTAACCTTAGCAACATGATTAATCGGTGATATTTGTGCGAGATGATCCTCGTCAACATCCCCCTTAGAGATAACGTCTTGCCAGTAAGCGACTACCCAATGATCACTCCCATAATCGCGTTTTTCTGTATCCATCATTTCTTCAATATCCGCTACGCCATTAATTGACACCACACATTTATATAAATCCGGCGTAAAAACGGCACCTGCTAACGCTGCATAGCCACCATAACTGGCACCGACAATACACACCCGATCCTTATCGATCTTACCGTTGTCGGCTAAACCTAGCACCGCATCGGTCAAATCATCCTGCATTTTACGACCCCATTGTCCGCGGCCAGCATGCAAATGTTTAGATCCAAAGCCTCGCGATCCTCTAAACTGCGGCTGAATCACCATATAGCCTTGGCTGGCAAAATACTGTGCTAAGTAATCAAAACTATTCTTATCATAAGACTCAGGACCGCCATGAGGCATCATGATCGCAGGCAAGTTTTTAGCCTCGATGCCATTAGGTATAGTTAATAGTGTTGGAATAACCAAGCCATCCCTCGCTTTATAACTATATTCCACCACACTATGCACCGCTTCTGGTGGGATATCCGGCCGCGATGCTGTCAATTGCGATAAATTACCTTTTTCATATAACACGTAATCACCGGAACTAAACTCACCATCCATGTAAAAAACAATATTGTTCCAGTCCGGTGTGTAATCTTGAATAGTAAAGGCATTATTCGGCAAGGCTTTTTGGATGCCACTCATTCGGGCATTGAGCTTTTCATCAAAAAATTCATAACTGGGTGTAAAGCCGGAATATTTCACCCCATACACTACCCGGTTTATGTCCGTTAATACGGTTTCAACGTCTTTGTTTTCATGACTGAATAGTGGGCCTTTAATAGCACCATCCGCCAGTGCCATGGTGTAATAAGCCCAACGCCCATGAGATTCATGTTGGCTAAGCATCACTAAATGCTTTTTGTCTGGGGTCATACCGTTAAAAGAGCGAGTTTGAATTTCAGTTTCTTCACGGAAAATTTCCACCCATTCATCATCTATCCGCGATTCCACTCGATGTAGATTATCTTCATTATTAAAACGTTCTCGAGCAACCACTTCATCATTATCATCCAAAAAGAAATCGATGGTATCAGAGGTACCTTTTTGAAGAATTCTGGGTTTGGATTTTTTGTCTAAGCGAACCCGATACAAATTAAATTTCGCCTGATTTTCCCATGCTGTCATATACGCGTATTTATGGTCATCAGACACTCCCAAAACGCTTCCAAGTTGCGATTGACCTGTATAAATTCCATATCCAGCGGTTAATAGCTGGTAGATATTTTTAGTTTCAACATCATAGGAATAAGCAACACTAATATCATGCCGCCCCCTAAAACCTAATATCCGCATGTTGTTAGAGGCGACAAAAATTAAGGTCGTGTCATCAATAAAGTAGATATTATTCGGCCTAACCGACGATACATCGGCAGCCGCGAGCATCTTCCCTTGTAACAAATCGATAACTACAACAATATCCTTACCGTTAGAGGTATCACGATAAGCTAAGCGCTCGCCGCTGGGTGAAATAACCAACATACTTTTTTCGGGTAATTTACCGTAGGCTTCAACGCTAACTGGTGGCACATTGGCCGTAACAGAAAAAGGTAAAATAAATAAAAAGCACAGGATGAACTTTTTCATGAATCACTCCTTGATGAAAACTATCCAACTACCTGATTTACAGGCAAAACACATGGACTCATTAAAGCAAACTATGATGCTGAATGTATACTGTTTGCTGCAATATTTCTTAGAGTCACTTTATTTATTCGAGCACAAAATCAAGCACCATCTGCATTCACATTTTGCCATACTGTGGCCATATTTTGCCTATTCAGAACCTAAATAGCCGCGTTTTATGACGAGCCAGCACTTTTGAACGGCTAGCATACTTGGTTCAAATTTTGCACTCCATAGCTAGCTAATTATATTAACGCTTATGGACATTATTATGCTCAGCAACATTAACCTCACCGACAGAAGCATCGAATTATTACATCGTCGTGATATTAGCGACACGGAGATTAATCAATTCCAACAACTGCTCAATGATGCTCAAGCAGAAATAACTAATAGCGGAAAATCGTCCAAACAAGTATTACAGGAAATGGATAGTCATGAACTCGACTTGTTGAAACGCGCCAATTCCTTAGCCAATAGCATTCAAGTTACCGGGCTGAGCGATGAAGGTGCGGCAAACTTGCTACTGCAACCCGACTTTTCTGACCGCGTGGATCTGAATAATGATGGCATCGTGGAAGTCGGTATTGGTAGAAGCATCACTTTTCCGCCAGTCAATGCGCCAGATTCGGTTAAACGGGCTTGGGATGAAGCCACTGCGGGTATGAGTGAAGGCGATATGATGAGTATGCAACTGCATATGCATCTTGCTATTTATGGCGTTAACATCGAAGGCATAGCCAGCAAAACCCCATTACCACCAGAACAACAGTGGGATGCCCAACATATACAAGCCATGTTTGCGGATCTCTATGGGGGGCTCGAATTTGCCGTGAATATGGATGGCTGGACAGAACAGCATAAAATGGAAAAATCCTTTTATGAACGTTTTGAACAGGCGCTAACTACACCAACGGCTGCATTTGCTCAAGTAACCCCAACCAGTCAAAATACAGAGAGTGAACAGCAAGCGAATGTTGAGTCGGAGTCAGACTCAAGCCCAGAATCTCAACTCGATAGCTTAATGCAGTTAATCCTTGATGCGAGAATGGGCTTAGATAGAAGAAAGCTCGACGAAATTGAAGAGAAAATTAAGGCCATTGAAAATGACAGCACCCTCGATCCTAAAACCAAAAAAGCCATGCTGGAACAATTAGAAACTCAGAAACAAGATGTGCTAGATAAGGCTAGGGAACGTATAGAGCAAGAAGAAAAACTGCGCTCACTGCAACAGCAAATAGCCACCAGCATTGGTATTTTATAAACTGAATTTTATTAATTTGGCCTTTTTAATTTATATACCGGCGTTTTAGCCGAATCATTAAAATGAAATATCCTAAGCCCAATTAAGGACTATTTATGATATTCATAACGATGAGTGGGATTTATTTTGCGTTGTAAGCGGGCTAATTCTTCATACTGAACTTCATGCAATTTAAAAATATTCGATACATTACATGGCGCGAAATCCTCACCTACACGAACAAATTTATCAGTATTGGCCTGTACTATATTTTTTTCTCGCGTTAGCAAATAGACTTTAATTGCATGCTCGAAGTCTTCGCAAGTGTCTGTCGATTCCAATAAAAAATGTTTCCCATTTGCCCCTGTTATTGCAACGAGTTGACTACTTAACACTCTGTAACCCCGCAATTTGAAAGGGGCGATTCTATCAACCGACAATAAAGACTGTTTTTCTATAAAATCATTAAACACATAGTCCGCAGAATACCGGTTAACAATAGCTTCTGAAGCCGTACAAGCGCTCAAGAGCATCACAAGCGATAACAATCCAATGTGTATTTTCATCTCTCTACTCCGTTAAATTAATGTTGATGGCCTCAACGACTTCCTACTGGTAATTAAAGCCCATTACTGTTCGAACTTCAACCTTACTCGTTTTTCACAGTTAGCTTTTTGCCAACGCAATAATGGATTATGTGGTTGTTGTTTTTGAGTACTATGCCTTAACACCGAAATAATTACTTTAGTAACCTGATGCCATAAATACCACCTGCAATTGAATCTTTACCGGCGACAAATTTGAGTTCATGAGTACCGTATTGCAGCTTATCAACCAATGCCGTCGGAAGAGCATAATCCACATCATAAAAGTCTGAGCCCTTATCATCAGGCAACGTCACTGCTGCCAGTAGCTCCCCATTAAATAAAATACTGAAATGACGCCCTTTATCACCGCCAAAATAGCGAATACGCAAGCTTTTAGCCTGACCACCAGGATCCCGTAAACGATAACTAAACCAGCTAAAGGTATCACGCCAATGCTGATTAAGATGTACGCCTGCACGGCTACCTTCACCGGCATAATCGTGCTCCACTTCAAATTGTTGCTCCCCTGGATTAATGACATCCAACGTCATAAGTCTTAATTGCTTTTCATGCTCGGATTGCTTAGCCGCCGTGGCAACAAAGTCACTAAACTCATTTTCCTGCATTTGCGCCCAATACACCTGATAGCGACTATCATGCAAACGGAAAAATGGCATCAAAGTCAAAGGGGTTTGGCTGTCGCTTTCCACCGTTTTTAAATTGGCTGAGGTAGTAAAGCCAATATCGGTGCGGGCAATACGTCGAAGTCCTTTTAAAAAACTCTCTGGCTGACCAACGATAATCGGTGTGGCTTCCGGTGGGCAAACCGGCCCAGTGGCAACATGTGCCATGCGGGAGTCATCAGCAATAAATTCCAATTGCTCATTTTTAAAAGGGTTTACTTTAGCCGCCATCACTACCGGCCCATACAATACCGAATAGTTATGGCTACCATCTGGCAAACCTTCTAAACGCGGGGATACCGATAAATTCAACTCAATCTCATCACCATCTTGCCATTGACGTTTAAGGACAATGTAACCATCGCGAGTTGAAAGCGGCTCAACTACAACACCATTTACTGTGATGGCTACGCCATTTTCATCTGCCCACGCGGGCTTACGGATTTGTAAAGTAACGGCCTGAATAGATTCCGCCGAAGCAAGTTTATTGAGCTTAATACTCACGCGATTGTTGTCGGGAAATAATGTTTGTTGAGTTAAGCTTAAACCTAATTCTGAGGCTGTGAGCTTAGAAGGAATAAACATATTCACCAATAACTCAGAATCTGTTTTGGCGTAGATCAGTTCAGCATATTTACTATGATTTTCAATGCCCGAGCCCACACAACACCACATTGCCGCATCCACTTTAGAATACATACGATAATGGCCTGGGCGCATTGGGGTAAAGTACACCAAACCACCATGGTCAGGATGTTGTGATGATAAAATATGGTTATACATTGCACGTTCATAGAAGGCTAAATATTGCGGTTCACCTGATGCCTCAAACAACATTTTACTGAGCTTGAGCATATTGTAGGTATTACAGGTTTCTGGGCCTTCAACATCTTTCATCATGGTATCGAAGTTTTCACTGTCGTGGAAATGCTCACGCACACTGTTACCGCCAATCGACACCGACCGTTTTTTAGAAACGGTATTCCAGAAAAAATCGGCTGCCTGTTGCCAATCTTGATTGCCGGTTTCTTCGGCATGACGTAAGTAACCAATCACTTTTGGTATTTGCGTATTGGCATGTAAACCATTGAGCTTATCTTGGCCTTTTAGCAACGGTTGTAAAATAAGCTGATGGGAAAAACGCTTGGCTAAATCTAGGTAGCTTTTATCGCCACTGATATCGGCAATATCCACTAATACTTCGTTCATGCCACCATGTTCAGCGATCAGCATTTGTTGTACTTGCTCATCGCTCAAATCGGCGACTAAGTTTTTGGTCCATTGGCCTAAATTCAGCAACATTGTTTTAGCGGTATCATTACCACCAAGCAAATAAGCATCGCGTAATCCCGCATAGATTTTATGCAAGTTATACCAAGGCACCCACTTATTATTCAGCGAAAATAAGTCCGCTTTGATTTTACCTTTGCGAATATCATCCCATGCCTGACGACCACCCGGTACACCACCAATATAACCATCACCGTGTTTTAACTGCGCTTTATGCAGCTCAGAAACCATATAATCTAGGCGTTGTTTTAACTGCTTATCACCGGTAGCCACATAAGCCAAACTCAAAGCGGTAAGATAGTGTCCGCCAATGTGCCCGTCTAAACCACTCCCCTCCCAGTTGCCATAAGAATCAGTTTTAGTCGGCAAACCTGCTTCACGCAAAAAAGGCGCTAATAAGCGATCAGGCTCCATCGCCATGATGTACTTAATATTAGTCTGTTGAGCATGCTTAAATGGCCCATCAGTGAGTTTTACCGCCGATAACGGAAAGGTTTTCACAGGTTGCGCCAAGCTACCGATACAAAAAAGCATTACCCCAAAGGGCAATGCTATACGACTAATACACTTCTTAATATTGTAGTGGCGCACTAAGATTCTCCGGGTTTTCCAAATACTGGCATGCCATTGTCATTCCAATTTAAACATTTAATAAAGGTAGGCGGTTTGGATTCCATAAAGGGCCGCCTTCAATTTCGGTGTATTGATGCACTGCAGGAATAAGTTAAGAATATTTTGCCGGCACTTTTGGCAATTTATTTACCCAAATGCGAATAGCTAGCTGGTTGCCGCCAGCGCGGCAACCAAATTCAATTAATTACTTCAATTCTGCTACCAACACCGATTTCGCGGGCAGTTTTAGACGCAACTTGCCATTACTGGCCTTGGCTTTAAACACTACCGGGGTAACTGTATTGGGTGCCTCAAAGGTATTATGGGCATCCATCTTGTCAGCACTAAGTACTTCACCTACTAAAGAGGTGTACTTACCTTCAACCTCGATGATTTCGGAGTCTGAGGGATTAGTATTGACTAAAGTTATCCATATTTTACCGTCCTTATCTTTAGCGGCACTGGCACTAATTTTAGGTACGCTATGTTCACCTAGCTTGTACTCTGGATTGCCTGTTAACGACACCGGTAGGTAAGTCGCATCCTGAAACGGTGTATGCATACGGAATACATGGTAGGTCGGCGTCAGAATCATCTTCTCTTTATCCGTGAGGATCATTGCCTGCAGTACATTGACCATTTGCGCAATAATCGTCATCTGCACACGCTCTGCATGTTGGTGAAACAAGTTCAGATTCAAAGCTGCAACAACGGCATCACGAATACTGTTTTGCTGATAAAGAAAGCCTGGATCACCTTCACTAACGTCGTACCATGTACCCCACTCATCCACATAAAAACCCAGCTTCTTCTCTGGATCATTTTTATCCAGAATGGCCAAGTTTTTCTTCAGGATTTCTTCCATGTGCAAGGTACGCGACATTGTCGACGCCCACTCTTCTTCTGGGAAACCTAATGCATTACCTTTTTTCTCCCAAACTCCGGTAGGTACTGTGTAATAGTGGTGACTTATTGCTTCTATACGATAGGCAAAAACAGGGTCTAAGGAAGACAACTCTTCTGTCCAGTCAAGCCTGTCATCAGTACCACCACTGGCAATTAAAATCGGCGTATTGTCAGCAGGCGTTTTTAGAAAGCTCGCATATTGTTTATATAAATGACCATAAAACTCAGGAGTCATGCTACCACCACAGCCCCAGGTTTCATTACCAATAGCAAAGAAAGGAAGTTTCCATGGTTTATCACGACCATTAGCACGACGCATATTCGCCAACGTGGAGTCACTATCCGAAGTCATGTATTCTAACCACTGTGCCATTTCTTTTGCGGTGCCGGTGCCCAAATTACCGTTTACATAAGCGTCTGCACCGAGCATTTCGGCAAAATTTAAGAACTCATGGGTACCAAAACTGTTGGGCTCAATTACGCCACCCCAGTTGGTATTAACCCCTTTAGGACGTTGATCACGAGGACCAATACCATCCTGCCAGTGATATTCATCAGCAAAGCAACCGCCAGGCCAACGCAGCAAAGGCACTTTTAACTCTTTAAGGGCTTTAACAACATCATTACGGTAACCGTTAGTGTTCGGGATCTTACTATCTTCACCCACCCATACACCTTCGTAGATACCGCGGCCAAGGTGTTCCATAAACTGGCCGTAGATATTTTTATTAATTTGGCTACCGGGATGTTCGACATCTAGTGCGACTTTGGTATCCGCCCACACCATGGGGGTTACTATTAATGTTACCGCTAATATAGGGCGACACAAATTTTTAAAATTCATTTCAATGTTCTCCTGATGGTTATTTTTATTGCTAAATTTCTATACTGAAATCTGGTCAATCACAATTTGTAAAAAGCCTAGTTCATATAAAAACCGGCTGCAATTGTTAAAAGAAAGTAACTAATTATATAATATGATAATAATATTTTAATGACGCAAAGTTTATAGTGCTGTTCTCGGCGACAATTGGTAATTAATCAGCGCATTGGCGCTTTGCATAAAAATCATTAAGGGAAAAGCAAGAATATGAAACCATCAATCCTGTTTAAACATCTCGTCATTTTACTGTGCATGTACATACAATCCGCTTGGGCGGGGCACGCTGTTAAGCCTTTTTTGGATATTGAATGGGCGCAAGCTAAAAACTTTAAACTCACAACGGATATTTATGTGCCGGACACCAAGCAAGAACAAATGCCGGTGTTGATTATTTATCATGGTGGCGGTTGGTTGCTTAACACCAAAGAGATCATGAATGACCTAGCGCAATACATTGCTGCCAACTCGAATACCGTTGTAGTGAATATGAATTACCGCACCTTCGCCGATGTTGGTAACACCACCACCGCCAACGAAATTGTTGACGATGCCATGGGCGCGGTACTGTGGGTCAAAGACAATATTAAACAATATCACGGCGACCCAACGCGGGTGGCCGTCACCGGCGATAGCGCGGGTGGCCATTTAGCGGCAATGGTAACCTTAGCAGGGCGGAACTTAAAAACGGCAGGATTTAATGGCAAGACCTTAGGATTCAAGCCAAGCTATTTGCCCAAAGGCAAAACAGCAGAACAAGTGGCGGCAGAAGACGGCTTATCGGTGCAGGCCAGCATTTTAAGTTATGCTGCCTTTGACCTTCACCAATCGGCTAAGAACGGCTTTGAAGCCGCAACTAACCCTTTTTGGAAATGGGCTAATGCTTCTGCTCGGGGGATGTTTGGTGACACCATAAACGTTAATGATAATCCTGATTTTTATCACGCGGTTTCGCCGCTGCAGTATATTGTTGATCACGATATCTATGCCTTTGCCCCACAATTTGTATTGGTTGGCCGCAACGATAACCTGACGACGCCTGAATCGGCCAAAAACTACGTCAATCTGCTTAAAAATGCAGGACAAAACGTTAACTTTAAAATCTATGACAATAGAACCCACGGCTTTTTAGACAGTGGCTGCCCACCTTATTCCAGCGGCTGTTTTTCGGAACTAGCCGTGCCGGTGGTCAAGAATATGATTGATTTTTTGCACAACACATTAGGCTCAACATCTAAATAACCAGTAATAAAATAAATCCTGAAACTAAATTATTAAAACACATTATGTGGCCATTATTAACCCTGTAGTACCAAATCGGCTACTTGCTAATGTCAAAGGAGAAACCCATGAAAAACGCTTTTTTACCCATATCAAGACGTAAATTATTGTTAGGAACAATGGCATTAGCTGGCAGCCAAGCATTACCGGCATTTAGTATGACCAACAAGGGCATTACAACGGTTATTGATGCAAAGCAACGTTTCACCGCGGTGTCCCCCTATATCTATGGCGGCTTCATTGAACACATCGGAAACTTAATCAACCATAGCTTGTGGAGTGAAGTACTTGATGACCGTAAGTTTTATTATGACGTGCTAGAAAAAGCCGATGTGAAGCCCGCCGACAGACGAGCAGCCATGCGCTTTATTAACAAATGGACGGTCATTGGTAGTCCGTCTGCGCATCATCTCGATACCACGCACCCTTATGTCGGTGAACACAGCCCAGTTATTGACTTACAAGCAGGCATATCCAACGGTATTGCTCAGGATGGCTTATCCCTTGAAGGTGGCAAAACCTATAATGGCAGAATTGTTCTGGCTAAAACCAACACAGCCAATGTTACGGTAACGCTTATTAGCGGAACCGATCAGCAAAAGGTAAAAATAAAAACCAGTAAAAAATGGCACACCGCGCATTTTCAGCTAACAGCTGGTAATGATACTACCCAAGGCCGCATAGAAATTACTGCAGAGGGTAAAGGCAGTTTACGAATAGGCGCTATTTCACTTATGCCTGCGGACAATGTTCGCGGCTTCCGTGCCGATACCATCGCCTTAATGCGGGAAATGGATTGTAAAATGCTACGTATGCCCGGTGGCAATTTTATCTCCGCTTATGACTGGAAAGATACCGTAGGTGATCCAGATAAACGCCCACCTGTATTAGATCCGGTTTGGAGCGCAGTACAACCCAATGATGTCGGTGTCGATGAACTTATTCAAATGTGTGAGCTGATCAAATGTGAACCTTACTGGTGCGTCAATACCGGTTTTGGTGAACCACGCTCAGGGGCGGAATTGGTTGAATACGTTAATGGCAGCAAAGAAACCGTTTGGGGCGCGAAACGTGCGGCTAATGGTCACACCGAACCGTACAAGGTTAAATACTGGAATATTGGTAATGAAATGTATGGTCACTGGCAGCGCGGGCATATGTCTCGCGATCATTATGTCACCAAACACAATTTATTTGCCGATGCGATGCGTAAAGTGGATCCAAACATATATATTGTCGCTCCTGGCGGCTTTGTTGACGAAATGACTACCGGTCAGGGAATTTTTATTGCCGGTCAACCGCAAGTAAAAGTCGGCTCTGATAGAGATTGGGCTTATGGCATGCTGCAAGGTAGCTGGGGGAAATTTGATGCGCTCGCAACCCATGCTTATCCGCCTGAGGGCAAACGTTTTAATTTAGACACCGGTAAACTATTTGACGTTGATATGACCTTACTGGAATCAGTACGCCAGCCACCGGATCGTGTAAGAACCATGGTTGATGCTTGGGTGGAATACAAAAAGGCCTTCCCTGAATTAGAAAAAGGCGCAATTAAAGTATTCTTTGATGAATGGGCTTATCATTTCCAAGATGATTTAAAAGGCAGCCTTGCCATCGCGTTAACCCTGCATGAATTCTATCGCCATACCGACTTTATCGATATGGCAGGCTATACCATGGCAACCGCATGGATAGACTTTAACCGTACCCTATCGACCATTAGTACTAAGGGGCGCATTTTTCAGCTCTTCAACAAACACTATGGCACCATTCCCATTGCGGTTGATGGCAATTCACCGCAACCTGCGCCTCAATATCCAATTGGAGGTGATCAGCCTAGTGTCAATTCTGGCAGTGCCACTTACCCATTAGATGTATCAGCGTCCCTAACCGATGATGGTGCAACCTTAGTGGTGTCAGTAGTGAATGCAACCGAATCAGAGCATAGCCTAGACTTAAGTTTACAAAGCTTTAGCCCACGTAAAAATGGCACCTGTTGGAAGTTTACTGGCGCATCGGCAGAGTCTAAAAATCAGCTTGGTAAAGCGCCCGAGGTTATTATTAAAGAACTAACCTTTAATGCCCAAAGTCCATCTTTATACATTACCCCCTTTAGTGTTGAAATTTACCATTTTAGTGCGGCTTAACTTATGAGGTATGCAACCATAATGAAAAACAAAATAACGAGGTTAACGCTGTTTTACTTAGGTGTTTCTTCGTTTGCACTTGTCGGCTTAAACAGCGCCATCGCCGATGATAGCTCACAAAAGCTATGGTATGACCAACCCGCTTCCCAATGGGAAGCGGCACTGCCATTAGGCAATGGTCGCTTGGGTGCCATGGTTTATGGCGGTGTGCAAACTGAAACCATCCAATTAAATGAGGACACGTTTTGGGCCGGTGGCCCGCACAATAATCTAAACCTCACGGCTAAAAGCGCTTTACCGAAAATAAGGCAGCTCATTAATGCCGGTGATTATGCCGCAGCATCACAAATGGCAGAGAAAAACATTACCAGTCAGGGCGCGCAAGGCATGCCTTATCAGTCGGCTGGCGTGCTTAATTTAGAATTTTCCAGTCACCAGCAGTACAGCAATTATTATCGCGAATTAGATTTAGAAAACGCCGTCGCCACCACTCGCTATCAAGTGAATGACGTCATCTACCAGCGCGAAATATTCAGTTCGTTTGTGGATAACGTTATTATTATCCATCTAAGTGCCAGTAAGAAAAATGCACTGAATTTTTCAATGTCGTTATCACACCCCGATAAAATGCAAGTGACTGCGTTACCGAATACTAACAGTTTACTGATGGAAGGCACTTCCAGAGATCATGAAGGCATAAAAGGCCAAGTTAAGTTGGCTAACCTTGCCAAAATATTGAATAGCGATGGCAAAGTAATACAGCAAAACGATACCCTTAAAGTAACCGACGCTTCAGAGGTCATCATTGTTGTTTCTTTAGCAACTAACGTTGTCAATTATAACGATATTAGTGCCAGTGCAGGACAACGCGCCGAGAACTACTTGCACGGCGCCGAGTTAAAATTAAAAGCAACAGACAATGCCTATTTGCAAGCGCGGCAAGCCCACAGCAGATTCTATCAACAATACTTTAACCGCGTGTCATTGAACTTGGGAAACAACCAATTTACCAAAGACCCTACCGATACTCGTATTCAACAATTTTCCAAGCGATACGACCCGGCATTGGTCAGCTTGTACTTTCAATTTGGTCGCTATTTACTGATCTCCTCATCCCAACCAAGTACACAAGCTGCCAATTTACAGGGGATTTGGAATCCACATTCGTTACCACCTTGGGACAGTAAATACACCCTCAACATTAACTTTGAAATGAACTATTGGCCTTCAGAAGTTACCCAGCTAACTGAACTCAACGAGCCATTCATTCAGTTAGTACGTGAGTTAGCCGAAACGGGTCGGCAATCGGCTGCTGAAATGTATGGGGCACGCGGCTGGATGGCACATCACAATACCGATATATGGCGCGTGACCGGTGGTATTGATTGGTCATGGGGGTCATGGCCAACCAGTAATGCATGGTTAACTGAGCATCTATGGCAAAAATATTTATATAACGGTGACGAGTCTTATTTAAGCAGCGTTTACCCAATTATGAAGGGAGCCTGTGAGTTCTTCGAAGACTTTTTAGTCACCGATGAAAAAACCGGCTGGCTGATCGTTTCTCCGTCGATGTCACCTGAAAATGCCTCAGGTGTTAGCGGTCAGAAAATTGCCGCCGGCGTAACCATGGACAATCAATTACTGTTTGATCTTTTTTCTCACAGTATTCGTGCCGCCAATATCCTCCAGCTAGATGAAAATTTGACGCAAAAATGGCAAGTCATTATTGATAAATTGCCACCGATGCAAATTGGCCAATATCATCAATTGCAAGAGTGGCTAGAGGATTGGGATGATCCGGCTGATCATCATCGCCATGTTTCACACCTGTATGGGCTTTATCCGAGCAACCAGATTTCCCCTCTTCGTACACCTGAGTTATTTAGCGCGGCGAAGGTCAGTCTTGAGCAACGCGGCGATCCCTCAACCGGTTGGTCGATGAATTGGAAAATTAATTTATGGGCGCGTTTGCTCGACGGTAATCGCGCTTTAAAACTTATGCATGATCAAATCCAACTGGTGAATGCCACCTCAGGTGAGGCGGGGGGAACCTACCCCAATATGTTCGACGCACATCCACCATTTCAAATAGATGGTAATTTCGGTTTTACCTCAGGCGTGGCAGAAATGCTGCTGCAAAGCCATGACGGCAGTGTACATCTGTTACCGGCTCTTCCCGGCGCGTGGCCAGAAGGTGAGGTAACCGGCTTAGTCGCCAGAGGCGGATTTATTGTCGATATGAAATGGCGAAAAGGCCAAGTAACGTACCTTAAAGTTACTTCTCGTTTGAGTGGTAATTTACGCTTACGTTCATATGCGCCATTGCCCAAAGCAGATGGCTTTAAGGCCACCAGCGCCAAGGGCGTTAATCCTAATGCCTTTTACGCCACTCCAGAAGATAAAACCTACCTTAAACATACTGCAATTAATTTACCCATCTTGTCACTGGATAACACCTTGTTAATCGACATACCGACAACGGCAGGGCAAAGTTATATTTGGGGCCAATAGTCAGTACAGGTAAATTAATAGCACCTTCATTGAGACATAAAAAAGCCAAGTAGATTTAACTTCTCTTGGCTTTTTTATTTGCTTTACTTAACCGGTGGCTATTTAGGCGAACGCAAATGCAATACTTGGCATTGATTGGCTAAATTCTAAAATCGGATAACAAAACCACCCGCTGCGCCAACCGTTATCGGTAGCATCCCACTGTTAACAGTTTGTGTGCTAAAAGAGCGTGGTCCATCACCATCGGTGATTAAGGTGCCCTCGCGCTCACCTAAAAAGCGCAGATCGACTAGCAACTGCTTTTGCTGTTGCTCACCATTCACTCCGGCCACATACCAATGTTCGCCACTGCGACGAGCTATCACCGCTAACTTACCCGGTGATCCTTGAATAAATCGACTTTCATCCCACTGTCCCGGAACTTGCTGTAAATAGGCTTTAACGTATTCCGGCACTTTTTGCATTTGTGGTGGTGTAGTGACTAAATGCTGAATACCAGATAGGAACAACACCGGTAACGCCAATTGGAAACCATTAGTGGTTTTGCGCTCGATGTTTGGAATATCACCTAACACCATAGGTGTAAAATCCATGGGGTCAAACAAGTTACGGGTAAAAGGCAACATGCTAACGTGACGCGCTTCGTTATTGGCTACATCTTGATTAAAAGTAATCATCTCCAGCCCTTTAATGGCCTCAGAAGTGACAAAATTTGGGTAAGTACGTTGAATGCCTCGAGGTAAAACCGAACCATGAAAATTCACCAGCAATTCATGAGCAGCTGCATCTTGCAGAATATCGATGTAATACTGCATTACTGAAGCACCATCACCGGGGAAGAAATCAATTTTTACTCCGCGAATACCCATAGCCTGTAATTTAGCGAACTCGGCTACACGGTCTTCATGGGTTAGCAACGCACTTTTAGGGCTATAAACTGTATTATTCCAAGGGCCAGATGAGTTGTACCACAACAATAAACCCACGTTTTTGCTCTCAGCATATTTGGCTAACTCAGCAATTTTGTCGTACCCAATTTTTTGATCCCAATCTGCATCCACCAGTACATAAGGCCAGTGCATTTCAGAGGCATAATCAATAAAGTCCTTTTGCACCGGATAAATGGTGGCATCGTCCTTCATCAAGCCCCAGCTCCAAGCAGAGATCCCCGGCTGAATAAAATCGGTATTGGCCAACTGATTGGCCGGCGCTAAGTCTGTACCTAAAGTAGAATTGGTCACCGTGGCTAAGTCGCCCACCACCAGCAAACGCCAAGGAGTACTAAAAGGTAATGTCACTTTCGGTAAATGTTGTCCGGCTTTGATGGTTTCTGCCGCATCGGGCAAGCGTAATTGATATAAACCGCCGTCACTGTTTTGTGCCAAATTACTACCACTGTAGTCACCGGTCATGCCCGTTTCAGAAATGACAATCCAACTATCCCTACATTTAAACAACGCCGGATAAACCCAACCACTCTTGGTGGGTGACGGTGTACCTACTGCTATTTCTTGCAGGTAATCTTCTTCATAAGAAGGGTTAGTGTTCATCCAGCCTGTTTGGGCATCGGCTTTAAATTGCAGCCAAGCTTTGGATTCAGGATAGAAATGAAACCCAGTACTTTCGGCAAGTACCTGTTGCGTTTGAGTATATTGGCCCGGCAGTTGATAACGAAAGGCCATACCATCATCTGACATGCGCACTGCTAGCTGTAATTCCCCATGTTCACTGTTTTCAAAACTAAAAACACGTTCATTGGCCACATAACGAATGTGTTTTTGCTTGCCTGTCCACATTCGATATTCATCATTTATCACTGTTTGTGCAGATGTTGATATATAACGTAGGCCAGTAACAAAATTGGCTTTCTCTAAACTGATACCTAGTGGCGAAGGCAGCATGACTGCATTACCTTGCCTAAACAATTGATATTGCAACTGCCCCTGGTCGGTAAGTTCAATCACCGCACTCAGGTTTTCATCTGGGCTAACAACTGTATTTTGCCAAGCGCTTTGAGCGCTTAATGACAAAAAAAGACAACAGCAAAGCGCTGCTTTGTTCCAATAATGGATAAGCATTTAAAGCTCCTATTATGAGTTTGCCAAGGGCAACGCAACTGCGTTACCCGATGGCTGATTTAGGCGAGTTTTTGCTGGGTGGTTAAAAAGCGATAGCTAATGCGTGTTTTGTAAGTATCGCCTGGCAGCAATGTCGTTGTTGGAAAATGGCTGTGATTTGGAGAGTCAGGGTGATGTTGTGGCTCTAAACATAAACCACTTCGATGCTGATAGGTTTGACCTTTACCCGTCAAAGTACCATCTAAAAAGTTTCCTGAATAAAACTGTACTGCAGGCTCTTCGGTATGTACTTCTAAAATGCGGCCTGAGGTAGGCTCTACTACTCTAGCTGCCAGTGACATAGCTCCAGCTTCCTTGTCAAATAGCACATAGTTATGGTCGTAGCCTAAGCCAAATTTCATTTGCTGGTCGTTGGCATTAATATCTTTACCAATGGCCTTTAATTGACTGAAATCAAACGGGCCGTTAGTGATATCGCTAAATTCACCCGTTGGGATCAAGCCTTTATCCACTGGAGTGATTTGCTTGGAGTTAATCATCAACTGATGATCTAAGATGCTACCTTTACCGGCCAAGTTAAAATAACTGTGCTGAGTCATATTAACGATAGTGGCTTTATCGGTGGTAGCGCTAAAGCGCATATCCAACTCATCTTCATTGGTCAGCTCATACACCACTTCAGATGTTAAGGTGCCCGGATAACCCTGATCACCATCTGGGCTAACTAATGTCATTACCACACCGGCACTGTGCTCGGTAACAAAGGGCGCCATATCCCAGACTTTTTTATCAAAACCTTGTACACCACCGTGTAAATGGTTTTCACCATCATTAGTGTCAAGTTGGTAATTTTTACCTGCCAGAGTGAATTTCCCCTTGGCGATACGGTTACCATAGCGACCAATTAGCGCACCGAAGTACGGATTTGATTTCACATAGCTGTCGATGTTATCCAAGCCTAAAACAATATCGTTAAATTTACCGTTTTTATCCGCGGTTAATAAACGGGTAATAATACCACCGTAACTAATGATCTCGACCTCAACACCATTACTGTTCTGCAATGTAACGCGGTTTATCTCGGTGCCATCGGCCAAATAACCATAATGGCTTTGACGGGTGCTTGGTAAATTTTGCATGGTTTAAATCCTAAACGAATAAAGTGAAATCAAGCCCGATATACGGACGTAAAAGGGGTCAACTGGATACGCGCTGCATATAGTTCGGATGACTGCGTTCCAGACCAGATTTGATGATGCTGATCATAAGCAATACGCAACATCTGTTGCGATTCTGCAGTTAACTCTGTAACTGTTGATAAAGCCTGTGCATGCCAGCGTGATGATAGGCTCTGTGCCTGAAGTTTTACTAACTGATTATCTCTGTTCAAACAAGTAATTTCATAACCACTTGTGGTTTTGGTTAACACCGGACTAGTCAGTTGTATCGCTGTAGTATTGGATAAAGTGATAGCCAGCCATTTGCTTGAACGTTGGCTAACGGGATTAAATGTCGCCATGGATAACATCTTGCCATCGCTTGCCAGCAGGTGCATTTGGCCATCACTATTGTTAAAAAGTGATAACTCATTGGCGGCCACTAATGGTTTAACTCTTTCCAGCCTAAACACGCTGTTAACTGAATCCGCTACGGCGATATAACCCTGCATACTGGAAACGCTGCTGCCACTGCTGAACGTTAACCAATAACGATTCTGCGCAGAATGTAAACGAGGGTTAGCGGGTAATGCTGAAGACTGTAACAATTGAACAACTGCAGGATCTAAGCGCAATGTTGCTGTTTGTGCGCTAAAGCTACCAATATATTGATGTAAGCTGATTTCACTGGGCTGGGTAACATTAACAGATAGCACATGACGATCACCACCATCAAACCATGGCACAACTTGCTGTGCTGATTGCCCGATAGTAAGTGATACTGTGCGGCTGGCGGTCGATGTGGCTGCAGCAACTGCACCAGCGAAACCTAAACAGGTCATCCCCAAGGCACTGCGCGTCAAAAAACGTCGACGACTGAGATTATGGCTGGGTTCAACAGAAGATGGCACTTCAACCACTGGAGTAGAGCAATGTTTATTTTTTGAAGTTGTACACTCTTGCATGCTATTCACCATTTTAAATTATTTATTATAATTTGTATTACAATTAACATAATGACTGCAAAGGTTAATTGTAAATTCATCCATTAAAACACCGCTAAACAACATTCAACAAATACAACGCTAACGAATAAACGTTAATCCAGCGGTTTGAATTTTACCATCTTGCACCAATATACAATCCATACCGGCGCGGGTTGCGGCTTCATAGCCAATGGGTGTGTCTTCAAAAACCACACAATGCTCAGGTGCTACGCCCATGTTACTGGCTACGGTTAAAAACGTTTCTGGATGCGGCTTACCAAAAGTAACGTCGGTTGCAGTGACTAACGTCTCAATCTTGGTCATCAAGCCGGTATCTTGCAGCATTTTTTCAGCATGAAGACGCTCGGCACCAGTGCCAATACCCATTTTCAACTTACCTTGATAATGTTCCAGCACCTTAAAGGTTTCATCGATAATGCTCGGCGATTCACCCATCGCTACCCAAAAATCCCGCTTACTGTTGGCGATGGCAATGGGATCATGATTTAACTGGTATTTTTCATTGAGTATTTCAGCGGTCTTTTTAGTAGGTACGCCACCAAGTCCGTGCATATAATCATAATCAAAAGGGATACTGAAAACCTCACAGGCTTGTTGCCAAGCTCGCATATGTGCGCCCATAGAATCTATCAAGGTGCCATCCATATCCCAGACAATGCCCTGATACTTACTTAGATCCAACATGCAAAATAACTCCTAATTTTAATGCGAATAATCAACAGTCCTTAGGATAACATTGTTGGTTCTGGGAAAGCAGCGACAAGATTAACAGCTTGTCGCTTTGCAACTTATAAACCACGATTCAAATGATAGTAAGCAGCGTTTTGACGTAACTCATTTTTGAAAGCGCGGATATTGGTATTTTCGTCAATAATTACCGTTTCAACACCGGCCATTTCGGCAAAATCCACCACCATATCTGTGGTTACGTTTTGACTATAAACATTATGGTGAGCACCACCGGCATGGATCCAGGCCGCCGCCGAAGTGACTAGATTAGGCTTAGGCTCCCAAAGTGCAGAGGCCACCGGTAAGTTTGGCAATGCAGCAGGTGGGGTAACAGTATCCACTTCGGCAATCAAAATACGGAAACGATTACCTAAATCAATCGGCGATACATTGATTGCTGGACCCGGCGCGGCGGTAAACAACAAACGTGCGACATCACATTTCACACCAATAGTATGGCGATGTACTTCTAAGCTAGGCTTTTTAGCGGCAATAGAAGGACATATTTCTAACATATGCGCGCCCAACACTTGGTCTCCAGCATCTTGGAAGTTATAGGTGTAATCTTCCATAAACGAGCTACCACCTTTACGCCCTTGGCCCATAACTTTCATAATGCGTAGCATGGCGGAAGTTTTCCAATCACCCTCACCGCCATAACCGTAACCTTGCGACATCAAACGCTGAGTGGCCAAGCCTGGCAACCCTGTTAGGCCGTATAAATCTTCGAAGCAATTAGTGAAGGCATTGAAGTTACCTTGCTCTAAAAATTGGCGCATGCCCAATTCCAGCTTGGCTTCATTGACTAACATTTGACGTAAGGTGCTATCTGTAAAAACATCTTCTGCAATCACGTAATCTTCAGCATATAAACCAAGCTGTGCTTCTACATCGGCGTCCGACACTTGATTAACCACTTCTGCTAACGCGCCAACGCCAAAACCATGAACTTCATAACCAAATTGAATTTGCGCAGCAACTTTGTCGCCTTCGGTTACAGCCACTTGGCGCATATTGTCGCCAAAACGCGCTACTTTAAGGCTTTGGCTTTCTGCCCAACCTAACGCGGCACGGCACCAATCATCCACTTGCTTTTGTACTTCTGGATTTTGCCAATGCCCCACAACCACTTTACGCTCAATGCGCATACGGGTACCGATAAAACCAAATTCACGACAACCATGCGCACTCTGGTGAGTGTTCATGTAATTCATATTGATATCTGCCCACGGCAACTGCGCATTAAATTGAGTATGCAAATGTAAAAATGGCTTACGCAGTTCGCTTAAACCAGCAATCCACATTTTTGCCGGAGAGAAGGTATGCATCCATAAAATCAAACCCACACAATTTTCATCAGCATTGGCTTGCTGACACACTTGGTGGATCTCTCTTGGGCTTTTTACAGTTGGCTTACAAACGATGTTAAGCGGGAATTGACCAGACTGATTAAATCCAGCAACCATCACCTCACTATCTCCAGCCACTGTTGCTAGTACTTTTGGGCCATATAGGTCTTGTGACCCTGTCACAAACCAAACTTCTTTATGAGTGACCATATTCATTCTTTCCTCTTAACATTCGCTATTAAAAGCAGCCTCTCTGTGGCCGCCTTTGGTATATTTTATTAACTGTGCACTTAAATTATTGCTGACCGTAATAGGCATTTTTGCCGTTCTTACGTAAATAATGCTTGTCCACTAAGCCTTGCTTTAACGGCTCAATCGCTGGTGCTATGGTTCTTGTCAGATAAGCCATTTTGGCAATTTCTTCTAATAACACCGCATGATAAACAGACTTAGCAGCATCTTTACCCCAGGTAAAAGGGGCATGACCGGCAACAATCATCATAGGAGCTTCATTCGGATCTCTATTGCCATAACATTCGATAATTTGCACGCCGGTTTCATCTTCGTAATCTTTAGCGATACGTTCATCACTCATTACTGGCGCACAAGGAATGTCACCGTAAACATAATCAGCTTGAGTGGTGCCGTAGCAAGGAATAGGCTGCTGCGCTTGCGCCCATGCCGTTGCATAAGTTGAATGAGTGTGGGTAATGCCGCCGATGGCAGCCCATTGACGATATAAATAGGTATGGGTTTTAGTATCTGAAGAAGGATTAAACTTGCCATCTACAATATTGTTATCCAAATCCACGATAACAATATCGTCGACCTTTAAGTCGGCATAGGGCACACCGCTAGGTTTAATTGCAACAATGCCTCGCTGTCTATCAACCTGAGAAACATTACCAAAGGTATAGGTCACCAGTTTACGCTGCTCCAGCTCCATATTGGCTTCATACACTTCACGCTTTAGTTCTTTAAAGCTCATGCTGAAACTCCACTGACATACGCACCTAACCCTTGATAATGAGCATACAAAGCATCATAAACAGCGGCATTTTTAGGATTAGGTAAATAGGTTTTATGTACTGGCGATGCCATCACAGCCTGAGCTTCGGCTACTGTGGCAAAAGCGCCACCAACAACCGCAGCAAAAATGGCAGCCCCTAGAGCACAACTCTGTTCGCTTTCCAGTACATCAATGGGGCAATTCCAAACATCGGCACAGGTTTGCATCACAAAGTCTGATTTTTTAGAAATGCCACCAATAACCACTACAGATTCAACGGTTACCCCTTGCTGACGAAAACGCTCAGTAATTGCTCGTGAGCCAAATGCAGTTGCTTCCACTAACGCTTTGAAAATGCTGGGGGCATCACTGCCCATTTTTAAGCCGGTAATGGCCATGCTGACAGTTTGGTCAGCATCCGGTGTACGGCGGCCGTTCACCCAATCCAGTGCGGTGATTTTACTAGCGCCCACAGATAATTTATTAGCCGCGTCGGATAACTCAACTAAAATGCGCCCTTCAATTTGTTCAGATAACTTTTGCTTACTAGCATCATCCAACCAATCTAATGTGGGTAAGATATGCTGAATTGGCCACGCCACTAGATTTTTGAACCAAGCATAAAGGTCACCAAAAGCGGATTGTCCTGCTTCCAAACCAACCATGCCCGGTAGTACCGAACCATCCACCTGACCACAAATACCTTTAACACTATGGCCAGCTAATTGTTCTTGGGAAGTTACGGTAATATCACAGGTAGACGTGCCCATAACTTTGGTTAATACGCCGGGTTTAACACTGGCTGCGACTGCCCCCATATGGCAATCAAAAGCACCAAAGCCAACGGGCGTTGCCACTGGTAACCCTAATTTATCTGCCCACTCTTGCGTAAGTTTCCCAGCCACCTGATCCGAAGGTTGGGTGTTTGGATTAAGGGTCGTCACTAAACCATCAAGCAATGGATCTATTGCAGTGAAGAAACTGTTAGGCGGGAAACCATCCCATTCTGCATTCCACATTATCTTGTGTCCTGCTGCACAGCGGCCCATGGTGAACTTTTCAGGATGGCTGGTCGCCGTAAGCTCTGCCGTTAGCCAGTCGCAATGCTCTACCCAAGAATAAGCAGCTTGCGCAACTTGCTGATCTTCACGCAACACATGTAAGGCTTTAGCCCAAAACCATTCCGATGAATAAACTCCCCCCATGTGTTTTAAGTAATTAGTGCTCGACGCTTGTGCCACCGCAGTAATTTCTGCTGCCTCTCTGATGGCAGTATGATCTTTCCACAGTACAAACATGGCATTGGGATTTTCGGCAAACTCCGGCGTTAACGCTAATGGTGTTCCCTGAGCATTAATCGCCACGGGAGTCGAGCCAGTGGTATCAATACTAATGCCAATGACGCTATCCGCAGTGCCAGCTGGCACAGATTGCCATAACGTCTGTAATACCTGCTCGAGAGAATCTAAATAATCCTGTGGATGCTGACGGAACTGATCCTCAGTGGGATTGCAATACAACCCTTTTGACCAACGGGGATACAACACCGACTGGCTGGCTAATTCTTTTCCGTTGGCTGTATCGACTAACAACGCTCTTACTGAATCTGAGCCGTAGTCTAGCCCTAGGGCATATTGCGACATATCAAACCTTTGTGACGAATGATCTCAAAAAGTTAATTGTATGATAATATCAATATTGGTATTGAGTAAAGGAATTGCTAGCAGTTTATTTCGTTTTTAGTTAATAACATTTAATTACATTCGTACTTTGAAGCACTTATATAAATTCACCAATATAAGCTGCGGCAAACAAGAACAGTAAACGGATTTAATTTGAAAGGGTTGGCCATAGAATTAATTTACGACAAGAGGGAATTATGTCGAGCTAAACAATATGCATCTACTGACTACTCATCTCAGCCAGAACAAAATGTTGGCAAGCAGTTAGCCGAAGCGCCTAACTGCTTGCTTTGATAAGGGGTTGATTGAAATTTAGCTCGGGATCGACCACTAATCGACCGACCATGGCTTCTCGTCCCACCAACATCAAGTACGACATATTCGAGCGATCCGTGAGGGTTACTTCAATTTCCCATTCCATTGCGCCAATCACCATGTCGGTATCAATAACATAGCGATTTTCTTTTTGGCCATTGGAGCTTTTAATTGAACGAATCGATTTAACCAGTGACTTACGTGCGACAATTTTGCTGACGTCATGAACATCAGGATGAATATCGTAACGGATATACAGCTTACCGTCTTTTTCGAATTCTTCGATGTTGTCCACATGTAGCGACGACGTCTGCGCTCCCGTATCAATTCTGGCTTCGAGGTTGAATATTTCTAATTTGGGTAGGTGGCATAATTCCAATACGCCCACTGTCATTTTATTGGTATTCAATGTGGTCTTCTTCTGTTTGCAGTGATCTTAACGATCAGGTTTCGTATTCCATCGGCGGCAAGCCATATTTCTCTTGAATTAACTCAACATGCTCGGCCACTTCATCCACGTCATTTGAAAAATACGCGATATGCACCATTGCCTCCCCTTCTTGCACTAAGGGGATATTTAACTTACCTATAATAATGCCGTCACGTTCGGCAACAACATCATCCAACAAATCGCCAAAAGGGTCATAGATTTTAGCAAGAAGTTGATGCTTTTTAACATGCTCACCTAAGTTACACAGGCTATGCACAAAGCCACTAGATTTAGCTCTTATCCAACTACTTTTACGGGCAATAATGGCTTGCGCAATTTTTTTCTTTTTACGTACCGGCAACATACCCAAGGTACGCATAACATTCACAATGCCATCTAAACCAGCACGTACCGACAATTCATCATAACGTAACGCTTGCCCAGCCTCATACAGTAAAACTTTAACCCCATTCTCCACAGCGCTTTGGCGCATGGAGCCATCACGCTCTTCCATATTCAACAATAACGGCACACCAAAAGATTGGGCTAAAGATTCAGTTTCAGGGTCAGATAAATTGGCGCGAATTTGTGGGAAATTAGAGCGATGTACTGCACCCGTATGTAAATCGATGCCGTAATCGCATTTTTTAACAATTTCGGTGAAAAATAAGTTGGCGGTTCGCGCTGCCAATGAACCGGTAGCAGAGCCTGGAAAGCTACGATTAAGGTCGCGTCTATCCGGCATATAGCGGCTTTGGTTAATAACCCCAAAAGCATTAACAATAGGTACGGCAATCAATGTGCCTTTTAGGCCGACCATCGAACGCTGTAACAATCGGCGAATAATATCAATACCGTTGAGCTCATCACCGTGAATAGCGGCACTAACAAACAACGTTGGGCCATCTTTTTTACTGCGGATCACTTCCACTGGAATAGAGACATCAAGGTCGGTATATAATCTAGACACTGGAATATGAATACGTTTGCGTTGGCCTTTAGCTATTTTAACGCCGGCAATTTCTAACTCTGTGGTCATTTAACCCTGACCTTTAGTACGAGTGTTATTCGGACGTGCATTCTTTTCTAGATACTCAACAATCATGCCGGCCACATCACGACCGGTGGCTCTTTCAACACCTTCTAGGCCCGGAGACGAATTCACTTCCATCACCAATGGCCCATTGGAACTGCGCAAAATATCCACACCACACATTTGTAAGCCCATGATTTTAGCTGCAGCGACTGCGGTGGCTCTTTCTTCTTTACTTAAACGTGTTAATGCCGCGGAACCGCCGCGATGCAAATTAGAGCGAAACTCACCTTCAGCACCTTGACGTTTAATGGCTGCAATAACCTTACCGCCAACCACTAGGCAGCGCACATCGGCACCACCGGCCTCGGCAATGTATTCTTGTACTAAGATGTTGGCATTCAACCCCATAAAAGCTTCAATAATACTTTCGGCGGTTTTTTGAGTTTCACCCAACACCACACCAATACCTTGAGTGCCTTCAAGCAATTTAATCACCACCGGAGCACCACCGACGTTTTTGATCAAATCGGCAATTTTATCGGGGTGACGGGCAAAACCAGTGCGTGGTAAACCAATGCCTTTACGAGACAATAACTGTAACGAACGTAATTTATCGCGAGAACGGGAAATAGCTACCGACTCATTAATACTGAAGGTACCCATCATTTCAAATTGACGTACCACCGCAGTACCATAGAAAGTAACCGAAGCACCGATACGCGGGATAATGGCATCATATTTAGGTAGCGATTTACCTCTATAGCGTACGGATGGCCTGCTACTGGTAATGTCCATATAACAATGCAACGTATCTATGACATCAACTTCATGCCCGCGAGTTTTACCTGCTTCCACTAATCGTTGGGTGGAGTAAAGTTTGGGATTTCTCGATAAAATTGCAATTTTCATATTGATTCCATTGGCAACGACGCATAAAAAAAGGAACTGAGCTAAAGGTCAGTTCCTTTCAGTATCACTGCACTATATTGATTTGGCTAGGATTTGTTTAATTTAAATAATGACTAAACGATTTAAATCTAGTGACTTTTGCTAATAAGTTGCAATGCAGATTTCAAGCTAGGTACCGGCTGGTGACCATTGGCTTTTAAATCTTCATTGATACTTTCTAATATTTCTTTCTCACTCATACTGTTGTTTTTTTGATTATAACCACAGTACTCAAGAGTCTCTTTAACCACTTCTGCTTTATGCTGATTCATAGTACTTTCACTAAATACGTCTTATCACTAATCTAATTTGGTTCAAGTTCTGCGGTATAAGTGTCATCGTCATCTTCGATGTTGTTATGCCGAGTCGTTGATGTAAACATAGTATAGAATGTCTTATTCGTCGTGCACTTTAAATATTTCACCCAAATTTTTTCTAATCTAGATTCTGCATTCAGTGCCTGTTGAAACACATCGACAAATCGTTGTTCAACCTCATTTTGCGGTTGCAACGCTCCCTCTTGAAGCCCCTTTAATGTTGCACCATAACGGCGTAACAAATCCGCTTCCAAAATACTAAAATCACCGCTACGACCTAAACCACGAGGAAAGTTTTTAGGGTCTGCAAATGGCTTTTCGCCTTCTCTAATTTCATTGCTATTCATAGCAAATCCAACCTCTTACATTGTTCGAGTAATTACACAGCAGTTAATGGGCTAAATGTAGGGCGCTTTACTAGTGATGGAAAACAAAAAATATTTATTTTAACGATAAATTTTCTTTGTCTTTGTTGTAACTTGAAATAAGCTCAGTGCTAGCTCTCTTGTTTGGCTTGTAACAATGGATATTAAAGTTTTTAAAACCTTTCTTGAAGTGACGAAAACACGCCACTTCGGCAAAGCCGCCGACAACCTGTGCATCACTCAGGCTGCGGTTAGTGCGCGCATTCGCCAATTAGAAGAATTTATCGACACCTCGCTATTTGTGCGTAATCGCAACAATATTTTATTGACCCTTGCCGGCGAACGTCTAGTTCCTTACGCAGAGGTTATGGTACGCACAATCCAACAAGCGAAAACCGATATCGGCTTAGCCGAAAATAAAATTATGCAGCTGACGTTATCCGCTACCCATAATATCTGGGATGCCTATTTACAAAGTTGCCTGACTGTCATTACCGACGCCTTTGAAGGTTATGCCTTTAAAACCGAGTCATTAAGTTTAGAACAATTGCATCGGGCGGTAATGGATAAAACCCTCGATATCGCGGTGATGTTTGACCCCATTCAACACGATGGATTAGTCGTGGAGAAAATCGCCGACGTAGAATTGATTTTAGTTTCTACCCATAAGGTATCCGCTAAACAAGCGCTGGCGGAAAAATATGTCTATGTGGATTGGGGGACGCGTTTTGCTCTTAAGCATGCTGAATTACATCGGCATTCGCCACCACCATCCCTGCAGACGTCCACAGGGCGTATTGCATTAGATTTTATTTTGCAAAAAGGCGGCGCTGCTTATTTACCTATGACATTGGTTAGTGCCTATTTGGCTTCCGAGGTATTACATGCTGTAGAGGCGCAAAGTATTCATCGTTCGCTGTATGCGGCTTATCGCAAGAAAAATAGCGCCCTCAGTTCAATTCAAAAAATTGTTCAAGTCATCGAACAATCTGCACTAAGTAATTAAACACAACAGCACTATGCCCTAAATTGCTCACGATATTGTTTGGGCGATACTCCCACGGATTTACGAAAATGGTGACGCATAGTAGTGGCGTTATCAAAGCCCACGACCGAGGCTATTTTCTCAATACTCTGCAATGAGCTTTCTAGTTGTTGTTTGGCTAATTCGAGTTTTTGATTCGTTAGCCACTCTTTCGGGGTTAAATTCAGTGCACTGCGAAATTTGCGATCAAAGCTGCGCCGCGACATATTCGCCTGACTGGCAAATTGATTAATATCGATATTGTTATGTAGATTTTTCTTGGCCCAATCCAATGACAGCGAAAAATGTTGCTGATGGCGATCCACCGGCAAATCTACAAATTGGGATTGACCGCCCTTGCGATGTGCCGATACCACCAAACGCCGCGCCACTTTGTTAGCAATGTGATAGCCGTGATCTTGACGTATTACTTCAATACCCAAATCAATGGCGGCGGCGCTACCGGCAGAATGCCCAATAATGCCGTCGTAAAGGTAGAGTACGTTATCCACATACTCGACATCATTAAAGTATTGCTTAAATGCGTCGGCATAACGCCAATGAGTGGTCGCTTGTCTACCACTTAATAATCCAGAATGTGCTAGTAAAAAGGCACCGGAGCAAAAAGTTAGGATGCGTTTTTGCTGCTGATAAAATTGACGTAGCTGTTGTGCTAATGCATCACTGATATCCGCAGCATTCACCGGCCAGCTGGGAATAACTAACATATCGTAAGCAGCTAAGCTTTGAATAACCTTGGCTTGTAGCATAATGCCGCCGTTAAAACTTAGCGGTTGCGAGTCAAAGGTAACTACCTCAGTTTGATACCAATTACTAAACTCTGGGCGCGGCAAGGCAAATAGCTCTACTGCACAACCTAATTCAAAAAAGGCGGCTTGGTCATAAGTTAATATGGCAACTCGCATGGTATCTCCCATTTAATTTACAATGTTATGTTTGGCTTATTATTAACGATTAATGTCTTTTAGGACAATGGCAATGCAAGGTTGAAGGCGTAATATATTCGGCGAATCACAACAAAAGGAATTCAGTAATGAGTAAATTGATTGACTTAAGCCATACCATTGAAGACGGATTAATGACCTACAAAGGATTCCCTGCGGCCATTGTTTGCGACTATCTAACCCATGAAGAATCGAAAGCCCATTATGGCGAAGGTACCTCTTTTCAGATTGGAAAAATTGAAATGGTAGGTAATAGCGGCACCTATCTTGATTCGCCTTATCATCGCTATGCAGACCGCAAAGACATATCCGAATTACCCTTAGAATCGGTGGCCAGTCTGGACGGCGTTAAAGTCTCCATTCCCGAATCAGTACTGACTATCGACGAAAGTCATTTTAAAAATGTGGATGTCAAAGACAAAGCTGTACTAGTTCACACTAATTGGTCACGACACTGGAATACCGACCCTTATTACGAAAATCACCCGCACTTAAATGCATCGGCGGCCGAATATCTAAAGCAACAAGGTGCCAAGCTAGTGGGAATCGATTCCTATAATATTGATGATATACAAGGTAAGTCACGGCCAGTTCATAGCATTTTATTGGGTGCGGACATTTTGATTGTGGAGCACATATGTAACTTGGCGGCATTGCCCACTTCAGGTTTTAGCTTCAGTTCGGTACCGGTTAAAGTCAAAGCTTGCGGCACTTTTCCGGTGCGTGCGTTTGCGCAATTGCCTTAGGAGAAAAACCAAATGTTACTTTTAAAAGCTCATTGTGAATCTTGTAATAAAGCGCTGTCAGCCTCTAATGCAGAAGCCAAGATATGCAGTTTTGAATGTACGTTTTGTATTGAATGTAGTGATGGCAAACTAGGTGGGCTCTGCCCCAATTGCGGCGGCGAGTTAGTAAATCGCCCTACCCGTGGGGCACATTTATTAGAGAAGTATCCAGCGCAGTCAAACTAACCGAAATTCATCAGCCCTTGGGCATGTTGCTAAATTGCTGCCATTGCTGAGGCTCATTAATATTTTGCATAACAGCCTCTGCTGGTGGCGGCAAAACCAACGCTGGAAAAGCCGTCAGCAATGAATACACCGAACGTTTACCGTTATCTCGCAATTGGTTTTCAATGTAATCGAGGATCTCGGGTTGGCGGGGAATGTACACCGGTAGGTTATAACCATCGAAATAACATATTGTGGATTGGTGACTGCCAGCATCGAGCAATGGTTGCAAATACACCGCAGACATTGCAGGCATATCCACCGGCACAAACAAAAAACCATCAAAGTCGCTGTTTTGCATAACCCCATGAATACCGCCCAATGGTCCTTGTTGCGGATAAACATCAGCAATATGTTCAGGCCCACGGCCGCTAATCAACACTTCATTGACACTGGTAGCTTGCAATTGTTGTTGGCAGCGCTGCAACAAAGATTGACCATGTAGTTCGAGCTTGGCCTTGTCCTGCCCCATTCTTCGCGACAGTCCACCACTTAATACCACACCGGCAATACGCATACTGGCTGCTGCTTAATTACAGTAATGGCGCATGCTTAACCACCGAGCATTGCCAAATGTTTAGTGCCGCCGGTATAGCCATCTTGCAACCAATGGGTAGCTTGTTTATCCGCCAGTAAATCAACCAAAGCTTGCTGTAACGCAGTCTCATCTTGCTCTTGCATGAATTGACGGAGCTCTAATCCTTGATCGGCAAACAAGCATAAATGCAGCTTACCGGTGGAGGAAATTCGCAGACGATTACAACTGGCACAGAAGTCTTTGCTATAGGGCATGATCAAACCAATGCGACCAGCATAATCAGGATGATGGAATTCTTGCGCTGGCCCAGCGGCTTTATCGCGAATAACCTGACTCCACCCTTCTGCCAATAATTGTTCTTTTAACGGCTGGCCAGATAAATGATTGGCATCGAAGAATTCAAGATTATCGCCAGTTTGCATCAACTCAATAAAACGTAATGTCAGTGGTTTGGTTTCCAGCCAGTGTAAAAATTGTTGGAACTGAGTCTGATTAAATTGCTTCATCAGCACCGCATTAACCTTAACCTGAATGCCCGCAGTTAGCGCTTTATCAATACCAGCAAGGATTACATCGAGTTTATTGTGGCCGGTAATATCAGCAAATTGACGGGGGTCGAGACTATCGATACTGACATTCAACGAGGTTAATCCCGCCGCAATCCAGTTATCAATATCTTTGTCCAACTTGAAGCCATTAGTCGTGATCGCCACTTGCTTAATACCTTCGGTGCCCGCGCAGATTTTAATCACTTCATTTAGATCTTTGCGTAACGAAGGCTCACCGCCGGTAATGCGAATTTTACTGGTACCCAAACCAGCAAAGGCGCGGGTAACGGTACGGATTTCATCCAGCGTCAAAAAGTCACGGGGCGTATCGCATTGATAGCCGTCGGGCAGGCAATAGTCGCAACTAAAATTGCAGACATCGGTAATAGACAGACGCAAATAATGAAAGCGTCGGCCAAATTTATCTTCTAACATTTCACACCTTTCCAAAGTCAATGCGTAGCAATGAATGAACATCACAACGACATATCGGGAGGCTGGTCGATTTCTCTTGCAACCCTGGCATCACTAGAGCCAATCTCTAGCTTTGCGGCGACATCCCCATGTTCGAATTTACAACTCCGAATTTAGGCAATGACGCTCAGCGCTCTTTTTGTGGCTTCGCCACCTTTCACATTGAATTGCTGAGTAACTTGTTACTCAGCAATTCAAATTCTGTACTGCCTAGACTAGACCGAACAACCTTGGCTATCTATGCATAGTTTGTAAAAAAATATCTCTAAAACGGCCAAGCCTTGGTGCGCTGTTGCCACAATTGTTGGGCTTTTGCGTAGGCGTTATCCCAGGGCTGCGCTTCTAACAACAATAACTGCGCGGCTAATGTACCAATAACCGCTTGCTCGGCGTAAGCCGATTGAAACTCGCCACACCAAAACTGACGCAACTCATCCGTATTAAATACCCGGTCTTTTAGTTGCACCTGTGGCAACAATTCCGGCATGTCAATTTGTTGATGCTGACCATCACGTATAACATGGATAATACCCGCACGTTCTGGGTTTATCTCAACTTCACCACCATCACCGCGAAAACACATCACGTTAGGTTCTTGCAGCATCACCGCGGCATTAGCATGTTTAAAGTCTAATTCCCGATGGAACACACCCTGCAAATTAAACTCAGCGGCGCTAGGGTTAAGCATTCTTGTCAGAGTATTAGCGCAACTGCGCAAACCAAACTGAGCTCGAAGTTGAATAATATCATTTAAGGGTGGGTTGATATCGACCAAATCCATATAGCTCAGGCCAAATTCATCCAACTGTTGTTTAGCTTGTGCTGCCGACGTTGCCACCGGCAATCCTAGTTCAGGAAAAACCGTACTTAAATATAAACGGTTGGTTTCCGGCTCTTGGGTGCCGTGTAAAAATATGCGCTTACCTTGCTGCGCTAAAACCAACGTCGATAACACAAACCAAGGTAGATGACGGCGTTTACCGGCGTAACAGCCCATATCCAAATCAACATTTAATTTAGCGATATCAGGATTACAGGCCAAGCGGCAGGCTTGTACAAAGCCAGCGATTTCTTCAGCGGTTTCTTCACGCACACGCAGCAACATTAAAAATGCCCCGCGCTGTTCGGCCGTGACTTTACCCGCCAATAACAAGCTAAAAGCGTCAAAGGCTTCAGCTTGAGTAAGACTACGACCGGCTTTTAATCCACGGCCAATGGCTTTTATAAAAGGTTTAAACTGTTCAGACATAATTTAACAATAAAGGGCGGCTGTCGGTAAGGCGTCTAGAATACCTTAAGCCGCCCTTTTCTTCATGAAATTCATCACTCAATTGCTTTATTTTTTGCTTTTACCTACACCTTTAATAAGTAGCCACAAAGGAAAAAGTATTTCACCTAAAAACGTATATTGAGTAACCGTAATTCCTGAATCAAAAACAAAAGTATTAATTCCAAAATCTGCTAAATAACCAACACCAGCGATGGCGATCAGCACAGCCAATATTTTTGGCATACTTCCTGAACGATAAATTAAATAGGCCAGCGGAAACAACCAAAGCCCCCAAAATATATGAGCAATCTGAATGCCATGATTGTGTAAGTGTGAAAAGAAAACCACTAATGAGTTAATCTGCGATGGCTCGAATGTCGTCAAATATTCACCGCCACCCACTAGACGCAAAATAGCAAATTGGAATATTTCGTTTGAAAACGAAATCGACACACCGATTAATACCAAGATGATCATTAATTGAGCGGATATTTTACTAATATTTTTAAGTAAATGATAAAGGGTAAAAACCAACAGAATAAATATGAGTTGGGATATAAGCCAGGTAACAATGCTAAGGGCATAAAGATTTCCCGCAGCTTGAATATTACTCAGCGTCGCCACTGGGTCATCATGAACAAAGTTAGAAAAGTTGACAAACAAACTAAATCCCGCAAAAGGAGCCATGCAGAGATAGAGCGCTCCGGCTAATCGCGCCGTTTGTGCTTGTGATTGATTGTTCATATTGCCTCCCCAATAGCTAAAAATGACTTAGCAAACTTAAACATCAAGCCAATCGCTGCAGACGCTGCTGGCTTACCCATTTTGTATTTTTTAACGTTTTTTATCTTACGGCTTCCTTTAATTGCAATGCAATTTACTAACGAAGTTAATTCAGATACTACTTAATTTGTTGTTGCTAGGCGCTACTTTCTTTTCGGCTATTTGTCCAAGCTTTAGCAAAATCTATATCATTAGGATGTTTGAAATTCGAACGTAAAATTACAAAAAGGAATTAGTTATGGACGATAAATATAAAATTAAAAATGAAATGGAACTCGAATCTATAATTGGTCCACCAATGGACGTCAAAGCAAAAATATTGACTCAACTTGACGACCTAATGAAAGAGTTTATTAGAAAATCGCCGTTGGTTTTTATCGCAACTATTGATGCTAATGGCCATGTAGATGTATCTCCGAAGGGCGACCCATGTGGATTCATTGAGATCGACGCAAGTGGTAACCTCTTAATTCCCGACCGTCCAGGTAATAGATTAACATTTGGTTTCAGAAATATACTTCGCAATGGCGAAATAGGATTAATCTTTTTAGCCCCAAATCAACGGGAAACTTTGCGAGTCAAAGGAGTCGCAACACTACACAATGATCCTGATGTACTACATAAATTGCATGTGAATAATAAGCCCGCGCTGCTTTGTACTTATGTTGAAGTAAAAGAGTGCTTTATGCATTGTGGCAAGGCTCTAGTCCGCTCCAAGCTTTGGCAACCACAATATTGGGATACATCAACAGATTCCATTGGGGCAAAACAACTTGCACCGGCACTGGGTGGCGATGCGGGTGAGGGCTCGGTTCAAAGAACAAAAGAGATGCTGGATAAAGCCTATACTGACGAGTTGTACTGAAGTATTTTACTGAGTAAATGTTCCTAGAAAGCTAACAGCAATCCTTAAGCCTCGGTATTTGCCATTGTGCTCTGTTGCAACATCGCCAAGTTCACCCCTTGGCGTTTGGTTACTACTTCGCCAACAATGATCAGGGCGGGGCCTTGGAAGTCGGCACTGCCTACTCGTTCACTTATATCGGCCAAGGTGCCGGTGCAGACTTTTTGGGCGCTTAGTGTGGCCTGATCAATAACCGCTATTGGCATAGTGGCTGTCATGCCGTGGGCGATTAAGCGTTGGCTAATAGTCGCAAGACGATTTAGGCCCATATAGAAAACTAATGTCTCGTTAGATTTTTGTCCGGCTGTTGGTACTAGGGTTGACCAATCGGGCTCTTGTTCGACATGTTTCATATGCGCGGTAATAAAACGCACCGATTGCGCACAATCGCGATGGGTTAGCGGAATACCTGAATACGCTGACATACCGGATGCTGAAGTAATACCCGGCACCACGGCAAAGTCGATATTGTGCTGTGTAAGAATGTCGCACTCTTCGGCTAAGCGACCGAAAATGGCTGGGTCGCCGCCTTTTAGGCGCACGATGTTTTTACCTTGCTGTGCAACATCCACCAACAACTGACAAATATCTGCCTGCTGCATACTATGCTGACCGCATTTTTTACCCACAAACACCCGCTCAACCGCGCTAGGGATCATGTTAAGAATATCCGGATTCACTAGCCAGTCGTACATCACCACATCGGCGTTTTGGATTAGTCGATAAGCTTTTAAGGTAAGTAACTCAGCATCACCGGGGCCGGCGCCAATTAACCATACCTGCCCTTGTTGATGCTGAGGTTGTCGAACACTAAATCCCTGAGTATTGCTGTTGCCATTGCTAAGACGCTGCAACCACTGCCCGCCAGCAACAAAAAAATTCAATACAGAGTGACTTAGATTTAACATCATTTATTACCTTATTAACTCGCTACCTGTACGAACACGTGCAGATCTTCCACTCGTGTTGCATAGACAGGTACGGTTACGTCATCATCTTCAAAACACATGCCGGTTTTTAGGCAAAAGTGCTGTTTGTATAAAGGCGATGCCACCACAACGGCATCATTGATTGAGCCAATAATGCCACGGCTCAATACGTTAGCTTTGCCTAAGGGATCCCAATTGCCGATAGCATAAACGTCGTCGGCTCCGGCTAACTTAAATAAGGCAACTTGCTTGTCTTCAACCAAGGCGCAAACCCCTGAATTATCCACCAAATCATCAACGTTACACACTTTTATCCAGCTTGAACTACTCATATCAGGCTCCTAAACCAGTTCCACGCCAAGTTCTTGTTTTTCCTGCTCGGTAGCAGGGCGAATCTGTTCACGTTCTTGCACAAAGATCACATTGCTGTCGGTCTCTTTGCTGTTCACAAATTGACGGAAACGCTTACGTGATGCTTCATTGCTCATGGCCACTTTCCACTCACATTCGTAGGTATCTACAACGTGCTGCATTTGTGCTTCCAGTTCTGCTGCCAAGCCGAGTGAATCTTCAATGATGACTTCTTTAAGGTAATCTAAACCACCTTCGAGATTATCCATCCATACCGAGGTGCGTTGTAAGCGATCCGCAGTGCGAACGTAAAACATTAAGAAGCGATCAATGTATTTGATCATGGTGTCGGTATCTAAATCGGTAGCAAACAAATCGGCATGGCGAGGTTTCATACCGCCGTTTCCGCAAAGATATAAGTTCCAGCCATTTTCGGTGGCGATAATACCCACATCTTTACTTTGTGCTTCGGCGCATTCACGGGTACAACCGGATACCGCCATTTTTATTTTATGGGGCGAACGTAAGCCTTTATAACGATTTTCGATATCGATGGCTTGGCCAACGCTGTCTTGCACGCCGTAACGGCACCAAGTGCTGCCAACACAAGATTTAACCGTACGTAATGACTTAGCGTAGGCGTGGCCTGTTTCAAAACCGGCATCGAGTAGTTCGTCCCAAATTAACGGCAACTGTTCTAAACGTGCACCGAATAAATCAATCCGTTGACCACCGGTAAGCTTGGTGTATAACTTATATTTCTTGGCTACTTGGCCTAAGACGATGAGTTTATCGGGCGTTACTTCACCTGCGGCCATACGCGGAATAACCGAGTAAGTACCGTCTTTTTGCATATTTGCTAGATAAGTATCGTTAGTGTCTTGCAGACCCACATTGTCCGAAGACAAAATAAAGTCATTCCACACCGAGGCTAAAATATTACCGGCAGCTGGTTTACAAATATCGCAACCTAAGCCTTTACCGTGTTTACTAACAAGCTCAGCGAAGCTTCTTATTTCACCCACTTTAACTAGGTGATAAAGCTCTTGACGGCTGTAGGCAAAATGCTCGCAGATGTCTTTTTTAACTTCTACACCGCGTTTTTCTAATTCGCAATCCACTACGCTTTTCAGTAAGGCGGCACAACCACCACAACCACTGCTGGCTTTAGTGCAGCTTTTTACCGAAGGTAAATCACAATTACCTGCATCAATAGAGGCAATAATATCGCCTTTACTCACGTTCAAGCAGGAACAAATAACCGCGGTATCTGGCAGGGCATCTGCACCTAAAGCCGGTGCTGCACCAGCGCCAGCTGGTAGGATCAAGCTTTCTGGGGATTTAGGTAAATCAATACCGTTTAGGGCATATTGTAAAAGAGTATCGTATTCGCTGTTGTCACCGATTAACACGGCGCCGATAAGCTTTTTCTTATCTGCATCAACGATAATCTTTTTGTAAACGCCTTCTGGCTGATTTTCAAAAACATAAGACAACGCACCGGGGGTACGTGCATGGGCATCACCGATAGAGCCTACATCCACACCCATCAGTTTTAATTTGGTACTCATGTCGGCACCGGTGAAAGCTAAATCACCACCGGCTATATGGCTAGCTGCCACACGTGCCATGTTGTAACCCGGTGCAACCAAACCATATATAAAGTTATTCCACAACGCGCATTCACCGATAGCGTAAATATCTTGTTCGGACGTTAGACACTGATTATTGATCACAATACCACCGCGCTCACCGAGCTCTAGGTCAAACTCACGGGCGAGGGCATCCTGTGGGCGAATACCCGCAGAGAATAAGATCATATCGGTTTCGAGTTCTTCACCGCCTTTAAAGCACAATTTGTAACGGTGTTTTTCACCGTCTTCGATAACATCCGTGGCTTTGCTAGTATGAACTCTTACACCTAATTCTTCGATTTTAGAACGTAATAAGCGGCCACCACCTTGGTCAACCTGCACCGCCATTAACTGCGGAGCAAATTCAACTACGTGGGTTTCAACACCGGCTTGTTTCAAGGCGTTGGCGGCTTCTAGGCCTAACAAACCACCACCTACGACCACACCGACTTTACTAACGGCGGCCGAAGCGCTGATATCTTCTAAATCTTCAATGGTACGATAAACTAATGAATGCTCACGATCATGGCCGGGGATAGGCGGCACGAAAGGATAAGAGCCGGTGGCCAAAACTAATTTATCGTAGGCAAACACTTCACCTTGTTCGGTGGTGACGGTTTTAGCGACCTTATCAATGTGAGTGACCTTGGCATCCGTTTTAAACGCGACACCCAGCTCTTGGTAATGTTCTGGCGTGGTTAAGGCTAAATCATCAGCTGTTTTACCTGAGAAATACTCTGACAAATGCACACGGTCATAGGCCAAACGCGGTTCAGCTGACAATACTGTTATCTGTGCACCAATGTCCTGCTCAATTAGCTGCTCGACAAAATGGTGCCCGACCATACCGTTGCCAACAACGACTACTTTAATTGCGGGGTTTGACATGTTTGACCCTTCACTGTGTTTCAAAAATAAAGATATATGCAGTTAACCAAGCACTCTTAATGCCAATATGTTTTTTCCTTATATTTCAAAAGGTTATTCTTTTAATAATATTATCCATAAGATTATTAGCGCTCGTCTAAGTGCAATCTGCACTATTCGGGTGCAAGACTTCTACCATTCAGCGGGTAACCATTAAGGGCTGTTTGTACCCACCTTTTATTAATTAACATTGATCTTCTTAATTTATAAAATACATATATTTTATATTTAAAAATCATTAAGTTAACAATAATTGGAGGATGAAAAAAACAAGCTTTTTTAGCGCTGATAATGCATTTTTAGATAGCCCCTTGAACGCGATAATTAACCTTGGCCTGCATATTGCTGAGTCATGGTTAGTTTACTATTTCACCGGAGAGAAGTTGTGGTCGCGGAAAAATTCAATCTTGCGTCATTTACAGGCAAGATGAAGATATTACATCTGTCGTGGATGGCATTTTTTATCACCTTTATGGTGTGGTTTAACATGGCACCTTTAAAAGAGGTCATTGTTAATGATCTCGGTTTAACCGATGCCCATTGGAAAACCCTATTAATACTCAACGTCGCGTTAACCATTCCTGCACGAGTGTTAATTGGCGCGCTGACCGATAAATATGGCCCTAAAATAGTCTACTCTTCACTACTCGCGATTTGCTCCATTCCTTGTTTTACCTTTGCCTTAGCCGATTCATTTATGCAAATGGTGATTTCGCGCTTTGCGTTAGGTTTTATTGGTGCCGGCTTTGTTATCGGTATTCGCATGGTAAGTGAATGGTTCCCCGCTAAAGAACTCGGCACCGCTGAAGGTATTTATGGTGGTTGGGGTAATTTTGGTTCTGCTGCGGCAGCCTTTACCTTACCGACTTTAGCTGTGTTATTTGGTGGTGAAAATGGATGGCGTTATGCCATTGGTCTTACTGGCTTAATGAGCTTATTATTTAGTATTGTTTACTACAAAAATGTAACCGACACGCCTAAAGGTTCAACCTACTTCAGCCCGAAAAAACTCGGCGGCTTAGAAGTCACCAGTAAGGGCGATTTCTATTTCTTACTGATCATGAAATTACCCATGTATTTAGCCTTGGCGCTGCTTAACTGGAAGTTATCTCCCGATGGCGTGGATATGCTTAGCACCCAAGTGGTTAACTTAATCTATTTGGGTTTAGTCGCGTTATTCTTTTACGATTGCTTTGGTGCTTACAAAGTAAATAAAACTATCTTTGTTGAGCCGGTACCAGAAGTACACCGCTACTCTTTCAAACAAGTTGCTGTACTCAATATTTTATACTTTGCGACTTTTGGCTCGGAATTGGCGGTAATTTCTATGCTACCCGCTTTCTTCTCTGAGACCTTTGATTTGAGCATGGCAGTCGCGGGCTTATTAGCTGGCTTGTACGCCTTTATGAATTTAATGTCGCGTCCCGGTGGTGGTTATATTTCTGATAGATATGGTCGTAAGAAAACCTTATTGATACTTACGGCTGGTTTAGCCATTGGTTACTTCTGTTTGAGTCAAATCAACGCCAGTTGGCCAATTTGGGTAGCGGTACTAGCGGTAATGGCTTGTTCGTTTTTCGTGCAATCAGGCGAAGGCGCGGTGTTTGCGGTAGTGCCATTAATTAAACGTCGACTCACCGGCCAAATCGCCGGCATGACAGGGGCTTACGGTAATGTGGGTGCGGTAACTTATTTAACGGTGTATTCCATAGTGGATACGTCGACCTTCTTTATGGTAATAGCAGGCACCGCAATATTAGGCTTTGTTGCCTTATTATTTATGCAAGAGCCCAGCGGCACCATCACCGAAATTAAAGAAGATGGCAGTGTGGAATTAATTAATGTAGGTTAATTGATTGAGCATGAAACCTGACTGAAACAGTCGGGACTAAACACCAAAAATGGGATGATGCCAATTCGGATCATCGCATTTTTGGCTTTTGTATTACTGCAACAATGTAACCTGATAATAGGGTTTAATACATGCCAGTGTGGCATCTAACCAGAGTTTAGAAACGGCGTGAAAAAATTAGACTTACAATTTGGCGGCTATAGTACAGCGGGTACTAAAGCAGAAAACCAAGATGCGTTCGCAGCCTTTCAACCCGAAGGCAGCAATTTAGAATTAAAAGGGGCTATTGCTGCGATTGCAGATGGTGTGAGTGCCAGCAGTAAAGCCAAACTGGCCTCTTCTACCTGCGTCACTAACTTTATCCAAGATTATCTAGAAACCCCTGAAACTTGGTCGGTAAAACGGGCGGCAGCACGGGTTCTCACCAGTTTGAATTTTTGGTGCCATGGGCAAAATACCACACAAATAGGCCAACACAGTGACATGCTCACCACGTTTAGCGGCGCGGTGTTTAAATCGACCACTATGCATATCTTCCATGTGGGTGACAGCCGCATTTACCGCTTTCAAGACAATAGTCTCGAACAACTTACCCGTGACCATAAACACTATCAAGGCAGTACTAGTTACCTAACACGGGCGGTGGGCATTGATCCGCATTTAGATGTCGACTACAAAAGTGTCGAACTGCAAGAGGGGGATATTTTTGTTTACACCACCGACGGCGTCCACGAGTTTATCTCCGATAAAACTATTTCAGGGATATTAAAACAAACTAATGCAGATTTAGAGCAAGCCGCACGTGCGATCATCACTGCCGCTGAACAAGCTAACAGCGATGACAACCTCACCTGTCTACTAGTGCGGGTAAATGCACTACCGGCCTTTGATATTGATGAAAGCTTTCGGCAATTAAGTCAGCAAGCCATTCCTCCCCCTCTCGATCCAGGTATGAAACTAGAGGGTTACAAGGTACTACAGGTTATTTTTAACGGCACACGTAGCAGTTTGTATAAAGTGGTCAACGAGGAAGATGGCAAGATATATGGCTTAAAAACCCCCTCCGAAAATTATGCCGATGACCCACTGTATTTAAGTGGCTTTGTGCATGAAGAATGGATAGGCCAACACCTTAAACATCACAGTGTCATGCGTATATTTCCACGACCCGCGAACGCCAAATTCATGTACCACTTATGTGAATTTATTGATGGCCAAACCTTACGCCAATGGATGGTCGACAATCCAAAACCCTCCGTTGATCAAGTGCGCGGGATTATTCAGCAATTGATCATTGCCCTGCGTACCATGCAGCGTTTAGATATGATCCACCGTGATCTCAAACCCGAAAATGTCATGATTAATCACCTTGGCCAAGTGAAGTTGATTGATTTCGGTACCGTGCATGTCGCAGGCTTAGCCGAAAAGCAAACACACATTAAAGATGATCAACCACTAGGGTCGGTCAATTACATTGCCCCAGAATATTTGTTATCTAACAGCAGCAGTCACCAGTCAGACATTTTCTCTCTCGGCGTAATTTGCTATGAAATGCTAGCGGGCAAGCTGCCATACAAGCCCTTTGCGTATAAAGATTATCAACCAAAATCTTATGCGGAATGGGATTACACTCCCTTAACAACAGCCCGTAAAGATTTACCCATGTGGCTAAATTTAACGTTGAGAAAAGCGCTACAGCCCCACCCCAACAATCGCTATCAAGCCTTTTCTGAATTTGAAGCGGATATGCTGAAACCTAACGAGAACATGCTAAAAGCGGCACAAAATGCACCATTACTGGAGAAAAACCCGCTGTTATTCTGGAAACTCCTTTGTGGGATATTACTACTCGCTAACCTAGTGCAGCCGCTAATAGCCTGAAAGCCCTTTTAAGGACGACTTAACCGGCAAGAGGATACCCAACGTCAGTTAAATACTAGGGATCTGCACTGGCATTCTGCGCGATGGTAATCTCAAATTTGACCCCTTTATCCGTTGGGTGAATTTTTATATCGCCGTTGAGTTTTTGCGTAACATGATTGAACGTTATATGCATTCCTAAACCGGTATGACCGTCTTTACGGTTAGTGGTAAAAAAGGGTTCAAACACCTTATCAATATATTCTGCAGGAATGCCGTCACCATCATCACAGTAATACAGAGTCACAAAACCGGGCTTTAACTGCGTAACTTCAATACGAATATTACGCTCAGTTTGTGTACTGTAAGCATGTACCATAGTGTTACCGATAAAACTTAAAACAATCTGTGACACTACTCCCACATAGCTATTTAGACTAATCTCCTGCGAGCATGATATGTGAATATCGATATTGTCTTTCTGTAAGCTACTTTTGACTGTACTCGCGGTATCTTGCAAGAGTTCTAAAAGATTAAATTCGCTTATATTTTCTTCTGACTGATCTGCTGCGACCTGTTTAAATGTTCGCACTAAAGCCACTGCACGATGAATATTGTTTAACGCTATTTCAGAACCAGAATCAATTTCCTCACGAAACTGAATAAAGTCATTAGCCGTCATTTTTTGCTGATCAAATTTTTCAAATAATCTACGACTACTATCTTCAATATGAGATACCGCCGTTAAACAAACTCCCAATGGGGTATTTACCTCATGAGCAATCCCCACCACCATGCCACTTAACGACGCCATTTTTTCTGCTTGAATAAGCTGCCCTTGGGTTTCTTGCAGATTAACAATGGCTTTTTCAAAAGCTCGATTTGACTGTTTTAATTGCTGGGTACGCTCTTTAATTTGGCGTTCTAACGCAATAGCCCGTAATTTATTGGTACGAATACGCCATTGATACAAGTAATACAGCAAAGTCCAACAGGCAATGACTAATACCACTTTCATCCACCAAGTTTGCCACCATGGGGGTAGCACCGTGATTTGTAAGCGTTTCGATTGCGGATTCCAAAGCCCCTCATTATTAGATGCTTTCACTTCAAATTGATAGTTACCCGGATCTAAACTGGTATAACGTACCAGCCGCCCATTCGAGTCCACGGTATTCCAGTTGTCTTCCAAGCCAAGTAAGCGATATTGATAGTGATTCTGATTGGGCGATATAAAATTAAGGGCGCTAAACTGCAAAGTAATATTTTGTTGGAAGTAAGGCAGCGTGATGGAGTCTAAATGACTAATATGTCGGTCTATGAGTTGCTTATCACCTATCGCCACATCCCTTTGGTTTATTTTGATATCGGTAAGAACCACATTCGGTAAATGCTCATTACGTGGCATGTGATCAGGGTTAAATACGTTAATCCCCGCAATACCGCCAAAATACATACTGCCGTCTTGAGCATTCAAATGACTAAAGCGATTAAATTTATTACTGGATAAACCTTCAGACACAGTGAAGTTTCGAAAGATCTCGGTGAAGGGGTCGAATTGACTCAAGCCTTCTCTGGTCCCCAACCACAATAAACCTTGCTGATCTTTTTCAATAGAAACAACAAAGTCATTAACCAAACCGTCTTTTTGGGTGTAACGTCTATGCCTACCAGTAATGCTGTTATAACTCACCAAGCCACTTGGGGTTGCTAACCAATAGTTATGATTAGCATCTGGATAAATATCGTAAACCGTTTCAATACCGCCGATATCAATTTTTTCAAACTGTTTACGCTCCGGATAAAAGCGCTCAAAGCCACCATGACCACCAAGCCAAACCGAATTATCTTCGCCAAAGGCGATATCATTGATGGAAAAACTGGAGATACCACTGTCCGCCCCCTCACCACCGGGAAAGTATGAGTCGAACTGACCATTTTGTGGATTATAAACCTGTAATCCCAGCCGCCACACACTGATATAGACTTGCGAAGATGAAGCAACCGCGACTTCAAACACATTGTCATTAGCCAATGTGTTGCTCAATGCTTGCGTAGAATCGTGACGTAAATGTTGAAACTGTCGGGTTTGCGGATCAAATAAATTAATCCCTCCGCCATAGGTGCCAATCCAAAAAAGACCCTGCTCATCTTCATCAATAGACAATACCGAGTTACTACTCACACTATGTGGATTATTGGGATCATGACGAAAATGTTGAAACTGATTGAGCAGCGGATCGTAGCGATCCAAGCCTCCACCATCGGTAGCGATCCAAATGATGCCATCTTTACTTTGATGGATGTCTAATACATTGTTAAAACCTAGGCTATTGTCAGAATTAATAACGCTTTTAAGTGTGGTAAATTTCTCAAGATGGTGAGATATACGCCGCACCCCATAATTCGGCATAACAAACCACATGGTTCCCTGCTCATCCTGCACAATGTCGTTAATAGACGTCGTTGGAAACGCCATACTATCTTTATCATTTGAAGATGCCGGGATATGGAAAAATTGGTCACTTTGGGCATCATAAATATGCACGCCTTGCTTATCTGTGCCTATCCAAATACGTCCGTCGTTATCTTTATATACACTCCATAATAAGTTGGTTTTGAGTGACCCCGCATTATTGGGATCATGTTGATAATGTTTCAACTCATCATTTTCTACATCAATCACAACCAATCCAACATTAGTCGCAATCCATAGTTTACCATCGTCCGCAAACACTATGTCTCTAAAGCTATAGGCATCCAACGACATGCTCTCAACGGTATAGTTTTTTTCAAATTTGAGTGTAAATGGATTAAATAAATACACGCCAGCATTAGTGCAAATCCATAATTTAGAAGAATTCGGATCCGTAATAATGGCATTAATAAAACGATTATTGTCTGACTCAAGAAATTGATGAACAACGGTATTTTTTTCTAAATCTACGCCTCTCAAGCCAAAGCCTTCTCCACCAATCCACATAATGTTGTTACTGTCCTTGCGCATTGCCCAAACAGTGGAGTTATCTGATACATCAAAGCGGGTGAAGTGCTGAGTTTGTGCATCGTATAAATTAAGCTGGCCGGCACCTACCCATAGGCGCTCTTCATCATCAATATATAGGCTGGCAACGGTATTCGAACCAATGCTGTGGGGGTCATTCTGACTAAAAGTGAAATTATGTAATTCATAACCATCATAGCGTTTTAGACCGCCATCGGTGGCAATCCATAAAAAGCCCACTTTATCGCGAACAACAGCATTACCATTATCAAACTTAGATATGCTGGATGTGTATAAAGAATGGACTCTTACGTTATTCCATGCATCTTTAGCAACTACTGGTGCTAAGGTTAAAAGCAACAGCGAAAAGTACAACAAGCGTCTTATCATAGAAGGGGGTATTGTTATTCTGATATATAAAAAGAGTAGAGGAATCTGCTAAGTGTAGCAAACATCTCCCCATATAAAATAAGGCTACCCTGTCAAGAAATAGGCACCTGAACTCGGGTTAGCTACGACTTTTTATTACAAGTTATGAGCTCAACTTAAATAAAGCCTTTGCCAGCCCTGAATAACGAGCACTACTCTGCTTGAATACCGATTGCCAATGGTTCTCATCGGCAATAATAGTTAGCTGCTTTTTAGCCCGAGTAATGCCAGTATACAGTAACTCTTTTGATTGCACCTTGGATTCCACGTTAGGTAGCAAAATTGCCACATGTTCAAATTCAGAACCCTGGGTTTTATGGATGGTCATGGCGTACACGGTTTCAACTTTCGGCAGACGGCTCAGGGCTATCGGCTTGACGTCATTATTCACCTCGAACCAAGCACAGAGCTTTTGCGGATGCTGCGGGTCTGGCCAAATTAAACCTATATCACCATTAAACAAGCCATTGGCATAATCATTCTCACTGACCATTATCGGCCGCCCGCGATAATAACGTTGCTGCTGTACGCCCAACATTTGCTGAACTTTGAGGTTGATGGCCTCAACACCAATTTCCCCTTCACGATTAGCCATTAACAACCTGAATTGCTTTAACAAACCAAGTGCTTGATAAATATCCGCCGCCTTGGCAATAGGTACATAGTAACGGCTAACCAATTGCTGCAAATGGCTATAGAGTTCTGATGCGGCGAACTGCGATATTTGACTGCCCACGGTAAGATCTACGTCAGCATTAGCCGACTGCAATAATGCCCAGCCCTCGTCAGCAGCATTCTGTATAACAAAACTAGCTAATCGACTAATGGTATGGGGGTTATCACTTTGTTGTTGGCGGTGAGTTTTGTGTAATAAATTGAAGTAATCCGCTTTGGTATGTTTATTATCTGCGCCATGATTATCAGCACTATCACTAGCTTGAATTTTTTCCGCTAAAGACGGAGCAACTAACAAGTTAGCGATCTGCATGGCTTTGGCTGCTGAATACCCTTCATGAGGAATGCGGCTGATATCCGCCATAATGTTACCCACTTCTACCGAAGGCAACTGTTTAGCATCGCCAATCAGCACCAATTGCGCCTGTGCGGGCAATGCTCGTAACAACCGCGCCATCATGGGTAAATCCACCATGGATACTTCATCCACCACCAATACATCGCAATCAATGGGGCGCTGTTGATGGTATTTGGGCGATACCGGATTACGCCCGATACCTAATAAGCGGTGTAGGGTTAACGCATCTTTGGGCAAAGTGACTTGCACATCCAATTGCGTTTGCAACTGTTGAATATTGGCCGCAATGGATTCTTTCATGCGCTGCGCCGCTTTGCCTGTAGGCGCAGCCAATTTGATAGTTAACTGATTATTATGCAGCAACTGCATGGCCATGAGTAACTTGGTCACAGTATAGGTTTTACCGGTGCCGGGGCCACCGGAGATCACCGAAAACTGCTGACTGAGGGCATTGGCCACGGCAATGGCCTGCCAGTCAATCTCTGCATGATCTTGTTGTTCTTCAGAGGAGGATGGCGATGGAAACAACTCAGTCAAGATTTGCTGAGCACGTTGTTGTTGCTCTGCCATCAAGGCAAAGCTTTGGTCGTTAAAACCAGCGGCAAGCTGCTGGGCCACTTCCTGCTCAAACTGCCAGTAGCGACGTAAATACAAGGCGTCGTTATCCAGCACAATACTGGCGGATGCGGACTCATCAATAGCTAAGCTCGCCAGTGCCTGTTGTAGCTGTGCTAAATCAGCAAACTGATAGCCCGCTTTTTCGGGCGCTGCCCAACAATGCTGATGAGCCAATGCCGATAACGGCAAACAACTACTGCCCTCTCGTAAGCTCTGGCTCAGTGCGATAAAACAATGGAATAATAGTGACTGATCTGCCTTAACGGCTAATTCCTCGTCGGCGACCAATTCATCAACAACTAGCTCCTCAATTAACGCCGTGGCCGAGAAGTAATCAATGGCCTGAACCTCGTGTAAACACTGCATGCAATGTTGGCTGTTAGCGTACATGGGCATTAACCTCTTCAACGCTAAGCAAGCTATCTAATTGCAAAATATCCTCTACGGCCACCGATTGCGCGTACACGCCAGTGGATTGTTCAGGATGCATACCGCGTAAATATAAATAGTAAATGCCGCCTAGGTGCTGCTCAGGATCGTAATCAGCTAAGGTAGCCTGCAGATGACGATGCAAGGCCACTAAATAAATCAAATATTGCAGGTCATAAAAGTGCGTCTGCATATCAGTTTGCAAGGCTTGATGATGATAATTTTCATACTGTGATCCTAGATGTGTAGATTTATAATCCGCAACAAAGTAACGCCCCTGATGTTCAAATATTAAATCGATATAGCCGTGCATCATGCCCTGTAAATTATCCGGCAAACTAACCTGTTGTTCGGCGATATCCGCCTGAGTTGCTAAGCGCAAATCTTGGCGATAATGCATTAAAAACTGCGCCAATGGCGTTACCCCCATCTCGGCTGAGCTGGTATTAAGGGCGAAATAGAATTCACTTTCACGACAGGTTTGTTGCAGGCTCAAATCACACAAACGTAACGACTCTTCAGATTCACCTAAAGCCGGAAGCGACGTTTGTAGGCATTCGCTTAACCACGCTTGCAGCGACTCTACTTCAAGACTGTCATCACCATAAGCCAACATCGGATGCATCAACGCCTGCTGCCATTTTGAGGCGTCTTGCCATTGCTGAAAATCCATATGCTCTAAGCTGTCATGTAATAAATTACCGGTATGGACGCCCTTGGCTAAGGTAAAACGTAGTTGTTCCGCTTGAGCTAAGGCAATGTCGTCCAACAAAGACACATCATTACGCTGCTTTTCATCCAGCCGTTGATCAACTAATCGCGCTTGCTGGGCAAAACGGCTAATGCCGGAAAATGAATTGATGCGCCAATGACTACTGAGATCCCGCTGGCATTCTGCCACCGCCAGTTCATCCGCGGTAATTTCCGCTGTTGGTGGTCGATGCTGCTGCGGCAGATTATCGCTATAAAACAACTCAATATTCGGCTGTTGCTGGGTCATGGCCAACAAGCGCGGGCTGATTTGGCTTTTATCGGTGACTTGGCAGGCTAACCCCAGTGGTGAATTTTCTATTTGGGTATCTTCGAGTGCCACACCCACATAACAACGATAAATGGCGCGAGTAATAGCTACATACAACAAGCGTACTTTTTCGGCATTATCTTCAGCTTTAACGCAATGATGTACATTGGCATCCCCTTGCACACTAAAGCGGTATTCGTTGGCATCGCCATCAAAGTATTTCAGGCAACTACGAGTAGTATTGCCAAACTTAATGGGATCACTGTAATCGCTGGCAAAGGGCACAAACACAAAAGGATATTCCAAACCTTTTGAACCATGCAGGGTACTAATTTTGATAAGGTCGGCTTCGCTTTCTAACCGCTGTTCGGCTATTTCGACGCGGTTGTGCAAACTGATTTGTTCATCAAACCAATTCAGCAATTGCGCCGGATAACGAAACTGCTGGGCGGCTTTTTGCAATAACTCTAGCAAATGCAGCATATTGGTTAAGGCGCGCTCGTGACGATGTGGCTCGGGCTGATAATGCTGATGCACAAGACCCATAGCCATGGGCAAAAAACCCACGCTCTGCCATTGTTGCAATAAATTTGCTAAGTAATCGCGCTGATATTGCCACTGGCCATCGTTTTCCACTTGTTGTAAATCATGTAGGCGTTGCACATCGCCACCGAATAAACGGGTAGATAACGCTGCAATTAACTTACGATCATCGCCATGGTCCAAAATACCCTGCATCACTAATTTCAGTTCTAATGCTTCGGGGCTATCGAATACCGATTCACGATTGCTTAAATACACCGATTGCAAACCGATAGCGCGCAGACTGTCTTGCACCATAGTGGCAAATTTTTGCTTAGGTACCAAAATCGCAATATCTCGCGCTTGCAGTGGTTGCTCATTAATTTTTACGGTTGCCAGCAAACGACTAATCTCTGCCACCATCCAATCTACCACACGCTGTTTCGAGGCAGTTTTATCATCAGCGCTGAGCTTTTTACTGGCGTCGTCCTCACCACTTTCAATATGCAATGCCGGATCGTCAATCAGCACATTTAACGCGGCCATCTCGGTATCGGGGTCTTGGATATCGCTGTCGTTGTGCTTGAGGTTGTTGTTATCAGGATGATGGATCAGGGTGTAATCAATGCCTTGCCCAAATACACTCAGGTAAGTTGATGATGCGTCATCATTTTGCGCCGTTGGCTGACCACGAAACAGGCGGTTATAAGCCGCAATCATATTCGGCGTGGAGCGCCAGTTGGTGTCCATCTGCCAGTGATAGTCCGCCGATTGGCGGGCGCGTAAATAGGTAAAAATATCGCCACCACGAAACCGATAAATCGCCTGCTTAGGGTCGCCAATCATAAATAGCCCGCAATCCTCACGACTGGCAGGGTACAAGTGATCAAAAATGGCGTACTGGTGAGCATCGGTATCTTGAAATTCATCCACCATCGCCAGCGGATATTGTTCTCGTAACGCCGCCACTAATGGCGCCGACTCATCACTAAGCATTTGCTGAGCTAATAACTCCACCAAATCATTCACATCCAACTTAGTCGCGGCGCGTTTACATTGACTAAATTGCTGGCGAATATGGTTAATGCCGTTAACCAGTAAATCTGTTGCCGGAACTTGTTGGGCTAGCTTTTGCAACGATGCTAGGGCTTTCAAACATTCTGCCAACACCTTGCTTTGCATTAACCACTGCGCTTGTGCCAACAACTCGTCATCTGCCGACTTTAATGCCTTGGTTCGCATCGAATTGAAAAAGCTGGTTAGCTCTTTTTCGATACTACTGAACTGGATATTGTCATCATCTAACCACTGTAAAATAGCTTGCCATTGCCTTGCCCTGTTGGCACTGCCATGGGCATCGGCAATCAGCACTTGTTCAATACAGAGGTGATAAGGCACTAGTTCTTCGGCAAGCTGCTGTTTTAGCTGCTGCGCCCGCTGATTAGCTTGTTCCGCACTCAATGGCGGATTGATCACCAGCGCCGATTGCAGTGCATCACGATAATTCTCAAAAAATTTCTGTGGGCTTTTTTGCGGTAATAAAGACAGTTGCGCCGCCGACAACGAACGCAACCAGTCGCGCACCGCATCCATCAGCATGTGCGTACAATCGACTTCTAATTCTGCTTCTGGCGGAATGCCACTTAAATAGGCCTGTTGTTCTAATGCCCGTTTACAAAAACCATGAATGGTAAAAATCGCTGACTCGTCCATATGCAACAAGGCTTTTTGCAGCAACTCTTTATGCCGATGATGACGTTGTTGTTCGGCATCGGCCAGCGCCTGACGAATTTCTAAAGCTATGCGCCCACGTAATTCTTCGGTGGCGGCTTTGGTAAAGGTGACGACTAATATCTGCTGCACCTCTAATTGCTTTTCCAACAATAAGCGCAAGTACAGTTTAGTAATGTTGTAGGTTTTACCGGTGCCAGCGCTGGCCTCGATAATATGTCTACCGGATAGCGCTAGGGTGTCTATCTGCAAATTTTGCATTAATGGAGTGCTCATTTGCGGGCCTTGCCTGCGGCTTTAGCCACAATATGTTGATACATCGGTTGATAAATGACCTGTAACTTTTGCAAAATCGCAGGGGTTAATTCGGGCTGCTGGGGGTAAAACCAATCCAAGTAACCATCACGATCCAGCGGGGAATTAATGTCATTAAAGCGCTTATCCCATAAACCTTGCAGCTCCTCTAACGATTGCGCCTGTATATCTGCATCTTTGGTCATCAATGTTTTGGCAAGCTCAGCATGCACTAACAACGGCTGTTGACTGGCCTGTTGCCAAACCTGTAATAACCGCTGTAAATGTTCGCGGGCTAAATTTGCATCCGCTAACGCCGAAAACTGTAATGGTCCAACAGGTTTAATAAACAACCCCGTGCTGCTAACGGGTTGCTCAAACACTGCTGTTGCCATTAGGTGCTGTAACCATAAACGGATTTCATCCTTGGCATTGCGGCTCGCTGGCCGCCAACTCAACACCTGATTTTCACGCTCTTGCCAATAGATGTTGGCCTCAAGAGTAACTTTAACATCCGCTGCCACATCAATGACTATGGACAATAACTTGGCCTGTGCGCTTTCACGCAGTGGCTGTAATTTTTCACTGAGTTTGCCAATATCCTCTGCCAGCTTCTCCAAGCTGTCCTGACTAAACTCTTCACGGGGTAACTGCCCTGCCAATGTTTGCTGTTGGATATAATCGAACTCTGATTGTTGCCCATCAGGGCTCTCGTCATTCAAGCCTAACTGTTCAGTTAGTAAATGGCTTTTGACGTTGTAGGCCAGCAACGGATCCAGTTCAAAAGGCTCGTTATCTTCCAGCCCCGTTTGCTGTTGTTTAAGCCACAACCGCATTTGCTGATTAGCAAAAAACTTCAACGGATTGCTGAGTAAACTCACCAGTTCTTCAATATCCATCGGCGCATCTGGCCAGGGCATGGCGCTAGTGATGCTTAGACTGTCATGACTGCGCCCCTGTAACGCGGCCAAGGCTAAATTCTTCCAGCCGTTATCAAAACTACGATAGCGATTATCCCCCTTAAAATTGGCGGGGCTAAAAGGATGCAACGGCTGTTGAACAATACTACCGGCGTGTTGTTGCTCGCTACTGGCGGTTAGTGGCCAGTTAAAACCAAGGCGCAGGTAATCCAGCAATTCTTGCAGCACTAGGCTGGGCTGTTTTTCATTGTTATTTTTAATGTCGTGACCGACATAGCTTAAATACAGTTTTTGTCGCGCTGACAGCAACGATTCTAAAAATAAATAGCGATCATCATTGCGTCGAGAACGGTCGCCAGAAGCACTACCCAGTTGCAAAACATCAAAGCTGTTTGGCTGACTTTGCCGTGGAAATTGACCGTCATTAAGGCCAACAATGGCCACCACCTTAAACGGGATGCTACGCATTGGCACCATGGACGAAAAGGTAACCGCACCAGTTAAAAACTGATTGTAATTATCCGCCAAGGTGAAGCGTTTACGTAACGCGTGGCGCATTACCGCCAGCGGAATAACTTGTTCACAATGGGCCATGGCCAGTTGCTTGCGAATATCCGCAATGACCTGAGTAATAATATTGTCGGCAATGTCGTTATCGTCTGAGGGAGTAAATAGCTGCTCCTTTAACTCCAACAGAAAGCTTTGCCATTGCTCAGCACTGCGCGCGCGTTTTAACTGCGTTTGCGCCTGTTGCAAGCTTTCCAATAACTGCATTAAACGCCCCAAGAGCACCGCTGCGCCACCTTCTACTGTGGGTAATAAATGCATGGGTTGCTGATTAACTAGCGCAATATGGGCGTGATCAGCACGCATAAAACCGAGCAATAAACGCTGTAAACCCCACTGCCAAGTAAATCGGCCATCGTTGTTTTGAGCTGTATTCGCTTCGGTTGAAACATCACCATCCTCATCAACGTCGATATCATTGACCGTCACATGGCGCTCAATAAAATGCTCCACATGTTGCGCATCCACGCCCCAATGCACACAGGCATCCAGCAACCACTGGCTAAGGGTGTCCACATCCTGCTCTTCAATGCCAAAACGTTGAGCAATGGCCGGTAGCTTTAAATAACTGATGATTTTACTGACGGCAAAGCGACTATCGGGTAAATCTAATAAATCCATAAACGCCGCCACTAAGGGCTCCGCATCCAATGGTGCACGGTCGGCGACAGAACAAGGTAACTGGGGGGACAGCTGATTAGGGCTGGCATAAGGATGGCGAAAAACCGACAACACATAAGGCGCATAATCTTCCACACCCGGACATAAAATCAGTACATCTCGCGGGGTTAGATCTGGGTCTTGCTCAAACTGATGCAGCAACCAATCATGTAAGACCTGTACTTCGCGCAATGCGCTATGACAAGACACCAAATGAATACTGTTATCGATTTGAGTTTGTGGCTGCTCACGCCTGTCTTCTAAGGCAAAAATATCCTGCTGAATTTGTTGCAACACCGTCGGATCGGCTACCTCGGCAATAGGGTCACACTGTAAATTAATTTCGTTGAAACTACCTTCTAATAAACGATTGAAGAAGTCTTTACCTTGCTGGCCTAAATTCGCCAATAACGGATTGGAGAAATCCTCTTCATCGAGCAGGGACAATTGCTGGCGACTTTTAGTTTTGTCGCTGAGCACGTTGCCCCAATATTCACCGCAAGGATTAAGATGGAACAGGTGAATATCTAACTTTGACGATAGCGCTTTGAAAAAGCTCAAAGTTTGCGGCGGCATATGGTTGATGGCAAACATCAACAAATTGTCCGGCACCGGCAAACTGGCCATGTCGGCGGTTTGTAAATGGGTTAACAATTGTTGCTGCAAGGCTAGCGGGTGTTGGGGCTGTTGTTTCACCAGCAACTTCCACAACAAGGCTTGCCAGCAGTCTGCCGGTTGCTCGCTCCACTGCTGTAATTGTAGAGGGCGGAACATTAAATACTGTTCAAATAAATCTGCCAGCTCTGCCGCCATTTGAAAACGCATTAACGCCGACGTCGCAGCATTTTTGCTCCAGTAACTGGCAATATTGGCGTTGACCGCTAACTCATGCTGAGCAAATTCGTCACTGATCAATAGTTGATCAATACGCCAGCGTAATACATCACGGCTGTAACTGGTTTCCCGCGGTACATTGGGCAGCACTTCGCGGGCAACTTGCCAGATAAACCCGGACGGCATAATAAATTCAAACTGCATGGCAATGCCCTGACGACGGGCAATTTCCATCTGCAGCCAATGCTGCATGGCCTTGTTTTCCACCACAATCGTCACCGGCTGCAACGGCGACTGACGCATGGCCTTAAGCAATATCAGCAATACATCAACGTGATGTTCTAATTTATTTGAGGGGTAAACCGTGAGCAAAAATAACGTCCTTTAAATTGCTGGTTTGAGCGAAGCAAACTAAGCCTAGCATTTCGGGCAATAGGGTGAATAGTAGCAGTTTCTAAATTGTGAAATTTAGTTATTGCTACAAATTCTTATAGCGCAATGGCGTAAACTCTTTTCAACCTATTTGTACACAATACCAACCAAATTAGCCCGTACGATCCGCCACTTCTTCAAACACCTCAACTGACATTCGCTTGGCTATTTGGTGCATCTTTTTCATCTGTATTGGGTTTTCATTTCCCCAAAAGCTCTCCCAAGATGCGAGCGAATCCCATTTTGCTATAGTTACAATCTCCGACTTTTCATCAATCGACCTCAGCATCAAGCTGCCAAAAGCACCTGCAACTGACTCATGAATATGATCAGTTGTTTGTTTCCAGACTCGATTAAATTCGTCAAAATTATGGGACGACACTCTCCAACGATAAACAACACGAATCACACTTAACTCCACTTTTACTTATTTAAACTATCACCGCTACCCATCTTCGCGATCAATTTACAAATGACCCGAATTAAACAAGGTGGACTCAATTTCAACATTAATTTCATTTTCTATCATATCGCTCCTCTGTCTTTTCTCCGTTGCAATTTGCATGAATTTTTTCACTCATTAACCACGATATAAGTCATTTTTTTATTTGATCTCAGATCTCTACACTGCTCCACATATTAAATTTAGACGGACTATCCAATGACTAAAATTGAGTTCTTTCATGATGCAGTGTGCGGCTGGTGTTATTTGTTGTCACCACGGCTGAGACGCATTGCAACAAAATATCAAATAGAAATTGAACACCGATCCTTTGTGTTACAGCGCACACGGGCCGAAATGGTCGCGCGCTTTGGTAGCATGGAATCGGCCAAAACAGAAATTCTTAACCATTGGCAACAATGTAAAGAGCAATCTGAAACTCCAGAGAAAATTAATATTCAAGGTATGCGCCGTGCTCAATTTGAGTATCCCAGTGGCTTAAACGCTGCTCTTGCTGCCAAAGCCGTTGAAGCAATCGCTGGACATCAGGCGCACTGGGACTTCTTCGATGCGGTGCAGAATACTCATCTGCAACTGAACCAGAACATTGCTGACATCAATGTCCTACTTGCACTTGCCGAGGGCCTTGGCATTAGCACAACCACATTATTTGAACTGATGTTTTCCCAACGCATACAAGATGCCGTTAGCGCCGATAATGTTCGCGCACGGCAATTCCATATACGCAGTATTCCTTCGCTACTGATCAATGGCACGCAGGTGGTATCACAAACCCTTACCGAACCAATGTTAGAAAAACTCTTTAGCGACCTATCCATAAAAACGTTAGAAGAAACAACATCATGAAATTAAAACACTTTAATAAAATATGGTCGGCCATTGGACTCTTAGTAGTTATTCAGACCTCAGCAGCGGTAATGCCAAAGCAAGCCGTTGGCACCAGTCCATGGGGAAAGGAGGATGAGCGAGGCAGATTAAATTTAATGACTTCCAAAACTAGAGCGGCAGTAATGAGTCGGGCAAATTTTAGTATGGTTTACGACTTGTCGGTTGATCTATATGTCGGCATGCCAGGTTGGCAGGCCGCCGGCGACCCTCAGTACCAATTCTGGATGACGCATACTCCCAAGGGCGCGGTAGTAGATGATGTATTGTCTCAGGGAGAACAGGTTAATAAGCACGTTAGCTATTCCGGTAGTGCCATTTCCATGTATACCCATACTGGCACTCACATTGATGCGTTAAATCATTTTGGCCTCGACGGCGAAATCTATAACCACTTTTCAGCTAGCACCCACCTTGGCGACAAGGGTTGGAAAAAGACAGGGGCTGAAAGCATTCCGCCCATTATTGCTCGTGGTGTACTTATCGATATTCCAGCTGCAAAACAAATCAACATGCTCGTCGATGATTATCGAATCACTGCTGCTGATATCAAACAGACGTTAAAAGTACAAAATCTGTCCCTCGAACAAGGGGACGTAGTACTGATCAGAACTGGCAGAATGCAAGTCTTTGAAGACTCTCAAAAATACATGTCCAAATCACCAGGGCTAGGCATGGACGCGGCAATCTATCTTGCTGAAGCAGGCGCCATGATTGTGGGGGCTGACAATCTTAGTTTTGAAGCTTTTCCATCGGAAATATTAGGTAATTATGTACCAGTCCATACCTTCATGCTGGCACAAAATGGCATCCCAATCATCGAACTAGCTAACCTAGAAGAACTGTCGTCTAAGCGTGTGTATGAATTTGCTTTTGTCGGCGGCTCTTTAAAGCTACGCGGTGCAGATGCAGCCCCCTTACGCCCCATCGCCTTTCCCCTAACTAAGCACTAATGGAGTACAACCAATGAACGTGATCAAACAATTACAATGGCGTTATGCCGTTCGTGAGTTCAATGACAAAATTATCGACCGCAAAGATATTGAAGAGTTGTCTGAAGCCGTGCGGTTAACTGCCTCTTCTTATGGTTTGCAACCTTATAAATTAATAGTGATTGAATCTAAAAAAATACGCTCACTATTAGTACCTCACGCGATGGGACAGAACAAAGTAAGAGACTCCTCTCATTTGTTCATATTGGCTTGTCAAACTCAAATCGATGACGACTACATCGACTATATTTTTTCAAGCACCGAAAATATACGTGCTCTCGATGAGGGAACACTTGACGGATTCAAAGACCATGTTAAATCGGCGTTCAGTGGCATGAGTGAAGATGCCAAAACAAACTGGGCCCAACAGCAGGCCTATATTGCTCTTGGTAACTTGCTCACCGTTGCAGCATTAAAAGAAATTGATGCATGCCCTATGGGCGGATTTGATTCGGCTGGATTTGACGAAGTACTTGGCCTAAAGGAACTTTCACTAAGCAGTTGCGTGATATGTGCATTGGGTTATCGATCTGGTACGGATACGGCAGCACTAGCTGAAAAATTTCGGGTAGATAACCAGCAATTCACGATTTTGGTGTGACCGGATCATGCTCGCATTTTTAGCTGTTTTGGCCGGCGGATTTATTGCCATCCAAGCTGGCATCAATAGCCAGCTTGGCGCACTACTGAAAAACCCATTGTTGGCCACTGCTGTCGCTTTTTTGCTTAGCGCAACTGTGAGCAGTATTAGCGTAATACTGTATTCAAAAAAGCTACCTAGTTGGCAAACCGTCACTCATATTCCTGCTTATCTTTGGTTTGGTGGTTTTATCAGTGCATTGGGGGTGGGTCTTTTTTACTTTCTAATTCCCAAAATGGGTGTAGGCCCGATGATGTCATTAGCGTTAGCTGGTCAATTGGTTGTGGCAATACTACTCAGCCATTGGGGGGTATTTGGCTTGCCAATCGTAACTATTACGCCAATCAAACTACTCGGAATTCTATCGCTCGTGGGCGGCATAACATTAATTAATTGGTAATGCAGATGAACCATTATTCAACACTCAATATTGAAAACATGACACAGCTATGGACGGCCTATGGTGCAGTTAACGAAGGTGATTTCAAAGTAAATAACTCTTGGCCCCATAGAATATGGCTGGGAGATAAAAACGGGAAAGATGATGCAAACAGGCTAATCCACCTTCCATGGGCTACTCCTAATCATATTCTGGCAAGTTGGGACGTTAATGCCTCGCTGCAACTGGATTTGGCAGTGCACTGGCAGAAAAACAATCAGCTATTTTTAATGTGGCTTGCCATGAAAGACTACGTAGTGACAGTAAAAAATGATTCAGCAACAGAGCTAGTACAGATAGCATCGAACAATGTTGATAGTATTAGTAAATTTGTAGCATTGTGCAGCGAAGGTTTTGACTACCCAATAGATGAAAGTGTGATTCAAAATGTTGCACATAATCCTAAGGTAAATTTGTATGTGCTGTACTCAGACAATGTACCGGTTGCCACTACTCTACTCTACCAACAAAATGAGGTGATGGGCATTTACCAAGTAGCTGTGCCTCAGCAGTATCGGGGGCAAGGGCTTGCTAAGAAAATGATGTTGGCCATATTAAATAATGCTAAACAGAGCAATGTGGCTACTGTTGTTTTGCAGTCATCGACAATGGGGTATGAATTGTATCGTCAATTAGGTTTTTGTAAGAGCGGAATACTGAATTTATACCAGAAAAATGTATAGGTAATAATATGCACAAAATTTCTCTAGAACAGTGGCGAATGTTTGTCACAGTAGTAGATTGCGGCGGCTTCGCCCAAGCGGGTGACGCATTATTTAAAACCCAATCGACCGTCAGCCACGGTATAAAAAAACTAGAAAGTGCCTTGGGCAAATCGCTCTTTGATGTTATTGGCAGAAAAGCGGTGCTTACACCATTTGGCGCCAGTGTGCTTGAGTCCGCTCGTCTGTTAGTAACCCATGCAGACGCTTTGGAACATGAGGCCATATCCCATAAAAAAACCTTTCAAACTTCATTAAGTGTCGCGATAGACACCCTATACCCAAAGCCAAAACTTTATCAGGCATTGTCACAATTTTCACAATTGTATCCCGATATCAATGTTCAGATTTATGAAACGGTATTGTCGAGATGCAGTGAGTTACTCGAAGATGGCACTGTCGATATGGGTATCGCTAGCACTTTACCCAAAGGCTTTATGGCGCAAGTTGCAAACCTCATCGATATGCAAGCAGTTGTCAGCAAGGAACATCCGCTGGCGACAAAAATAGACATTAGTTTTGCAGAGTTAGAATTGCATCGCCAAATCGTGATCCGTGATGGCGGCCTAAGAAAAAATAGTAACTCCGGCTGGTTAGGTGCAAATGCTCGAACAACTGTGTCGAGTTTACCTGAAGCCCTTGAAGCGGTTAAACAACAGGTGGGGTTTGCTTGGTTGCCTACATGGTTAATTGAGCAGACCAAAGTGACTCACAAACTTTTGCCGCTATCGCTGGCACAAGGGCAGATTAGAACAGTTTCGTTGCAGCTTGGGCTACGTTCAGAATGTAAGGACAATCCGCAGATGGACACGCTGGTCACTTTATTACTGGATAATAACAACGATACTACTCAAATCTGACATTTTGGTTTGATGTGCCACTTCGCTAATCTGCACACTTGGGCCATTGGTTAATGTCGCCCAGTTTGGCGTCATCGTTATCGCGAATATCCATATCTTCAAAAAAGGTCAGAAAACCGACTTCAGGATCCAATTGCATAAACATGTCAAAACTGAGGTTTTTGGGTACTTCATTAACAATACAGGTACGAGTTAGTTGAATACTGATCATACCCTTACCTTCACCACCATTGGCTTTATGCTGACCAATGAGTCGCTGGGACTCGCGCATTTGTTTAGCATCCGCATCGGACAATTTAAGCAAAGTCACCACTTCATCGGGCTGGGCATCATCGAGTAAACGCGGATATTGGCGATTATCATTTTGTACTTCAACCAAATATATATCTTCGATAATCAGGCTGTTATCTTCTGCGGTATATCCGAGTTTAAATTCCACACTCCCTTTCTGAATCTTAATGCCCTTATCTGCGCGCACCGCGACTTTAATCGACTCGGGTGGGGTTTCAAGAGGGTTAGCCTGACTCATGTGATACATAGTGCGTAACGGAATACTGCTACAACCAAATCCAATAACAACCACTAGTGAAAAACAAATATAACGAAAGAGCGGCATAGATTTAATTCCTTTTAAATGGTTGAGTAAAATAATGTAAAACCTAAAGTAAGTGGCATTACGACCGCCTCTTATTATAAAAATTCAAACCAACTCATTTATTCTGATAAATAACATACAATAACGACCCGCAACATTGAGACGCCCATGAAGAAAACCATTAAAAAGCTAGATAATAATGTGGTTAAAGCCTTAACCATTGCCTGTGAAACCGCCAAAGATAAAGTCGTGGGTTTTGAATGGCTAACCCATACTGCTGATTTCAGTAACTTCCCCAACAGTTTGATGGTGACTTGTATTTTTGACACCGACAGCCATCGTCAATTAGCCGTTGAAAATGAACACGATATTTACCTACGCAAGCTTATCCAAGGACAATTATTAAAAGTCGGAATCGTATTAAAAGACCCACGACGTAATGTATTTTTTGATAGCGAAGACAAGTGCCATGCCGAGCATGGAGGGGATTGGCAACGTCGACTTGAAGTAAAACATTAACACCCATAGTTACACTATTAACTATCTTAACTCTTAGGGCGTTTTGATAAATATGCCATAATGAAACCCAATACATGACGTAATAAGTGAAAATTGGAGCCTAGATGATAGATAAGATAATCCAAGACTTTTTAATAATATGGGCCACCATAGATCCTATTGGCACTATGGCGTTATTTGCCGGGCTTACGGCTAAATTAACACCTGCGGAAGCAAGAAAAACCGCATTTAAAGCCATTGCCTATGCCGCAGCCGTCTTATTAGGCGCGGTCATTGTTGGTCAACTTCTACTCGGTGCAATGGGCATTAGCTTACTGTCATTCCAACTTTCTGGAGGGATTATTCTTTTCCTGTTTGGCTTGCAGATGATTTTTTCTAACAATTCACATGACGACGAAACCGAAGCTAAACATGATATGGCCATATTTCCCTTGGCAATTCCTTCAACCGCTACACCAGGGGCAATACTCGCGGTTATTTTGCTAACCGACAATCATATTCACTCGATTCAAGAACAAGTCACCACCGCCTTGGTCATGCTATCGGTACTTGCATGTACACTCGTTTTGCTACTGCTATCCACCAGAATTATTAAGGTAATAGGCCTTGGTGGAGCATCCATTCTGACACGCATCATGGGTATGATTTTAACCGCCCTGTCGGTAGAGTTTATTATGGAAGCATTAGGTGTAGAAAATTGGATTGGGGGCATAGTTTAGGCGGTGCCAACGCGACACCCAAGCTAAACTTCTACGGCAAAAGTCAATTTTAGCAGCAATTCACTCCATAGATCCCGCATCAAGTGCGGGATGACAATCCCAAACGCGCGGCAGGATGCCAGCTGGCGCAACCAATAAAAACAGCCGCTACTGCCGCCACCTCTTATTCAACCACAATGCCAACACAATCACACCACCGCCGATGGCCAATCGGCCAAGATCTGCTTCGCGATTCCATATCAAAACATTCACCACAATCCCGGCGGGGATCAGCAGATTATTCATAATGGCTAAGGTACCAACATCTACAAGAGTGGCGCCTTTGTTCCAGACAAAATATCCCACGCCGGAGGCGATAATACCGAGGTAAATCAAAATTCCCCATTGCATATTAGTGGTCGGTAACTTACTACTGTCGCCAAAGGCAGCATAAGTGCATAACGCTACTATTAACGCACCAATAAAGAACCAAGCGAATACCGTTTGTTGCGCAATCTGCTGATGTTCCATTAAGCGTTTGTAAGTGACTTGGCCGGTGGCAAAACACAAGTTAGCGCACTGCACCATGACTAAACCGGTAATGAAGTTGGCGTTGATGCCGTCGTAACGAATAGCAATGGCACCGAGGGTGGCAATGCTGGCGGTGAGCAAAAAAGTACGGTTGAATTTTTGATTTAGAGCATCGTTGATTAAGGTAATGTAGATGGGTGTCATCACTGTGAACAACAATACTTCCGGTACGCTTAGATACAGAAAAGACTGATAGTAAAAGCCATACATCAGCCCCAGCTGTACGGCCCCCACTGCCATGAATTTTAGGGCTAGTGGCCATTGAATGCCTTTGAGTTTTAAAAAAGGTACAAACATCAGGGTGGCTAATGCAATACGCATTAACACGGCAAACCACGGATCGACTTTCCCCGCTAAATACACACCAATAAGGCTGAATGAAAACGCCCATAATAGGGTGACAGCAATTAAATAACGCAATGGACGTCCTTGTGAACTAAGTCAGTTTAATGGGCTTGGTACGCTTGTGTACCCCATAGCGGCACGGTAGATAAACTATGTTTAAAGCTGCCTGAAGTTTCCTTAGTGGAGTAAGACACATACATAAGGGTTTGCGAATCGGCATCGAAAACACGGCGGATCTTCATTGTTTTAAATAACACACTTTTTGATTTAGTAAACACTACTTCACCGGATTTGGATTTATCGATCTGACTGATCATTTGTGCCGTGATTTCACCGGTTTGCCGACAAGCGATAGAGCTGTCCGATGGGTCTGCCAAACTTAAATTAGCTTCAATACTAGCCACATGACAGGTTACGCCAGTAACAATAGGGTCAACCAAGGTATTGAGTTTAATATCCTGTGTAGTAAATAACCCTAAGGAAATATCACCCACATCATTATTATCGCAGGCGCTTAGTAGTAAACTTAAACTCAATAGTAGCCAATACTTTTTCATCTATTCGTCCTTTTATAACCAGAGGCCTAGTCTAAATCAAAATGCCTTAAACGTCGTAAATTAGCCAAAAATGTTATAGATATTAACCCGTCATTGGGATTTACTAGACGATAAAATTAGCCAAGGAAAGGAACACCATGAACAAGTGCTTTATTATTTTATGCCTGTTTATCAGCCAATTTTGCATGGCAAACCAACTGGAAATCAGAACCGGCCTGCAATTAACCGCTGATCATTTCCCCCAAGCCAATATTCCTAAGGGTGAATTAAAAGGGCCCTTTGAATTTCACAGCAAGATAATTAGCGGTACGGTGCGCCGTTATTGGGTCTTTGTACCGGCACAATATAACGCCAATGAACCCGCCAGTTTATTGGTGTTCCAAGATGGCCAGCGCGCCACCAACCCTAGCGGTTCATTACGGGTACCGCAAGTTATGGAAAATTTGATTGGCAAAGGCGAAATGCCGACGACCATTGGCGTATTTATTACCCCCGGCAATACCTCGGCCCAATATCCTGACAATTTAGGCATGAGTAACCCCAACCATCGCGCGCCAGAGTACGACGCTATGGATGACCGTTACGCACGTATGTTAATTGATGAAATGCTGCCGCTGATTGCCAAAGATTATAACTTGACCAAAGACCCTGTTCAGCGCGCCATTGGTGGTACTAGTAGTGGAGCCATTGCGGCTTTTACAGTGGCCTGGCATCGCCCGGACATGTTCCGCAAAGTGTATAGCAGCATTGGCAGTTTTGTTTCTATTGGCTTTAAGCCTGACGCTAAACCTATTGCACTTGGAGGGCAAGATTATCCCGCATTAATACGCCGCGAAGCTATTCGCCCTTTAAAGGTATTTATCCAAGATGGCAGTAATGATTTAGATAATGAATGGGGCAACTGGTTTTTATCCAATCAGCAAATGCTAAAAGCACTAAATTACGCTAATCGCATTGCCGATAAAAATGCAGTGCAAGGGCCGCGTTATCAGGTCACGGCGGTTTGGACCGATGGTGAACATAACGATAAGCATCCTGGCATGCTGCTACCAGAAGGCCTACGTTGGTTGTGGAAAGATTAGCTTAAGCCTATTCACAATTAACTTAAGGCTCTAGGGCAAGCAAGCCATTAGCGAACCACAACAATGGCGCTTGCCCGTGAAAATCACCGGTTATTTTAGGACGTTGCAAATAGTAATTAATATCCTGACTTTGGCCGGTGCCGACGCAAACATCCGTTAATAAACCTTGTGGGTCCACATAAGTCATCAACGCCGCCCAGGCTTTTTGGTAAGCCTTGGTATATTCAGGGCCAGTTAAAATCCCTTTGCTAACCCCGACTAACATGGCGTAACCGAACATTGCGGTGGCCGAGGTTTCTTTCCATGCCTTAGGCTCATTAACCAGCTGTCGCCACATACCATCGTCGGCCTGAAACCCCAGCAACGCCGCCATCATTTTTTGATAACCGGCTAATACTTGTGGGTAATAAACATGATTCGAGGGTAACTCCGCAAGTAATTCAGCGATCCCAGCCGCTACCCAGCCATTTCCCCTACCCCAGTAAAAATGCGCATTTTCACCATGAAAAAATAGGCCATTAGCTTGCTGCAATTTATTGAGATAGTTAGCGGTTTGTAATGCTGCACGATCTAAGTAAATTGGATTACCCGTTGCTCGATAGGCCTGCACCTGCAAAATATTGACCATATATATATCGTCAATCCAGTAGCGTGTTTGCTGGCTCATACCATTAGCTAACGGCTGCTGCCATTGTGCATCGGCCAATTCCAGCCCTTGTTTTAATGCCTGTTTATCACCGCTAATCAAGTAGTGTTGTAATGGCACAACACCATAAACATTGGCATCAACATGCTCAGCGAATACCAATTTATCCACATCCGGCACCTGCTCAAAGCGCTGCAATAATTGTTGCAGCAGCTGTGGTTTATTACGTTGATGCGCAAAGTCTAGCGCTGCATAACCCAGTACCGCTTCGGCGTAATGAATACCAGTAAAGTGGTCGCTGATATACAGCATAAATTCGTCATGTTTGAGTAAATCATCAACAATCATTTGGGCAATAACTTCAGGGGATTTAACACTATGCGCGGTTACTTCTGAAGGTTGAGCGGCGACTGCCACTGCATTTTCGAAACAACTCAAAACCATAAAAAGCAATACAATATAATTACGACAATCCATTTGGATTTTCCCCATTAGCTGATAGCTGAGCGCTATTAAATAAATCAGTGACCTCACTAAAGCCTATTGATACAGCTTATTCTTTGGTTAAACATGATGATAATCATTCTTGGCTTTTCGATTTTTGCTAGACATTTATAAGGTATTAAACCTCTCAACCACTCCATTACGACTTATTTACCACTGGACAATCCCTTTCCCTGGGTTTAATCTGCAATTAAAGGTAAACGTTTACCTTCTTGATTTTACTGACACAAGGCCTAACTTAAATGCAATTTAAACTGAGTAAAATAGCCAGCATTATTGCCGCCAGCACACTCCTTACTTTCGCTGGTTGTAGCGGTAACGGCGCCAATAACGCCTCAGCTCCGGCGACAGTCGTGCCGCCAACTACCGAATTATCTCCCGCTGCCGATCCTCGCGATAGCAACAACTATATTTTAGGGGCGGATATTTCCAGCTATAGCGAAATGTTGGATAAAGGAGTGATCTTCGTTGACACCGATGGCGAAGAAAAATCACTATTAGCGCTATTAAAAAATCATGGTTTTAATAGTATTCGCCTACGTACTTTTGTTGACCCTGCTGCGCCTTATGGGTACGCGTCCAGTAATCATTGCCCCGGCAAGCTTAAGGATTACAACAGCAAGCAGGACATTGTTGAGTTGGCACAACAGGTAAAAGCAGCGGGTATGTCATTACTGTTAGATTTCCACTATAGCGATACTTGGGCCGACCCCAATAAACAGGTTATTCCACAAAGCTGGCGGCACCTAGCCAGTGTTGAAGATATGGCAGATCAACTTAACGCCTATACCGTGGACGTAATGCAGGCTTTGGCAGATGTTGATGCGCTGCCCGCCATGGTACAAGTCGGTAATGAAATCACCCCAGGAATGCTGTTGCACACACCTACTGATGCCACCGATTGCTATGGTAATAATTCTGCATATAGTCAGAACATCAATGGCAGTAGCTCTAATTGGGAAGCGTTATCGACATTACTGAAAGCGGGTATAGGCGGGGTTAAACAAGTCAGTCCCGAGAGTAAAATTATGCTGCATGTAGAAAACACCGAACATCTTGCCGGTATTATTGATTGGGTGAATGGTGCGCAATCCCAAGGCGTGGAATTTGATGTATTAGGTTTATCTGCCTACGAAAAATGGCAAGGGCCGTCTAGCGCTTGGCCACAAACCTTAGAATCATTAGGCACAACCTTCCCACAACTAACGTTTTCAATCGTGGAATACAATCCGCAACGGCGTTTACTCAACGATATTATGTATAACCTACCTGACTCTCGTGGTGTAGGTACCTACTTCTGGGAGCCAGCACTGTCTGGTGAATGGGGTCAGGCGATGTTTACTATTAACGGTAACCGTTATACCGCCAAACCACAGGATTTTGCTGAATACGATAAGATTAAAACTGATTTTGGTTTGTAGTGTTCGTGATATTTAACAAGGCCGCTATCGTTTATCGGTTACAAAAACTTCGGCACTAAATCCACCTCAATAAAATTACAGACAATAAAAAAGGACGCTAATGCGTCCTTTTCTAAAATTATCTATTCTTGGTATTAAGCTTTACGACGAAACGCTAAGCCTAATAAACCTAAACCAATTAGCAATGTAGAAGCTGGCTCTGGAACTGGACGGCCTTGACGAATATCGCTCTCACTTCCTGTACCTGATGTTTGTAGAGTAGGATCACTACCAAACTCAAGACTTACATCATAGCTATCATCCTGCTGATTTCCTGGATTTTCGACAACTAAGACATAATCACCAGGGCCTATGGTATCTGGAATAGGGATAGCAGCACCACCGCCAGCAGTATATACACCGCCGATATATGAACTACCGCCAAACAAGCCAAAATTACTACTATCCGTACTCCAAAAATTCACATTAACTATTTGATTTATTACTGTGAAATATCTGAAATCATCATTACCTGATTCAAATGTACCACTAAAATCCACATGCACTAGAGTTGCATTGGCTGCACCAGACAACATCAAACAAGCTAGCAAAGGTAACGCAAGTAACTTTTTCATACTTCAATTCCTACATCCATAATTTACGAATAACATTGCTTCGAAAGGTTGTGAACTTCTTGCATTAACCTTCAATTGCATCTGGGGTTGACTAAAGCACTTTTCGAGCCAACTTTTACTCAATCAGTCCCTTCCCTTTAAAGACGCTGGCGGCATAGGTAATAGTAATTCTAATTACTCTGAGATTTTATTCTAAAGTGTAAAAAAAACCGACAGTATTCTTCTTCCTTTTTCAGGAGTACTCAATACTGCCAGTTTTTGTTAGCGGTGATGATTTTTTACTCGGTTAAAATAGCGCCGCTTTTAAGATCTACGTGACTGATGTTTTCTATGCATCTTTTTTTGCAATTTCACAAAACGTTGCTGCTGTTCCGGCGTTAATAATTGCCACATCTGTTGACGAAATTTCGCTTGAGCTACCGCCGCAGATTGCATATCTGGTTGATATTGCGCATACAACTCAGTCCATGAAGCTTCGGTTAACTTACCCTCACTAATTAAAGCTAACTCAGCCTTTTTAAAAGCTTGTTTAGATTGATGATGCTGAACTGCTTGTTCTTTTTGCGCTTGTTTTAAGGTAGCCAACGCAGCCGTTTGTTCATCTGTTAATTGCAGACGCTTATTCATATGCTTGGCACTATCGCCTTTATTACGCTTATCCCCTTTGTTTTTATGCCCTCCATCTTTTTTGTTGTGCTGCCCTTTAGCTTGTCTTTCGTCGTCGGCTTGCAACCAACTTTGTTGCTGTTCGGCCGTTAATAATTGCCAAAGCTGTTGTTTAAGCAAAGCTCGTTGCCATTTTTTATCAGCGCTTTGCTCTAACTGATGACCAATAATCGCCGCCACCGCTTCTTCATCAAAAGCATCACTTTGAATAAGTACAGTTAACTGCTCATGGTTTTGACGCATTTCGGTTTTATCGGCAGTAAAGTCGGGTTTATTTTGCTCGATGACTAAGCGTGCATCCTGTCGTTGCTGCTCGGTTAAGTCCAATTGCTTGAATAAGGCGCGTATCTCATGCTTACCTGAAAATTCGGCTTTAGCATACAAAGGCGAAGTAAATAATGACACTGCGAGCAAGGTTAGCGCGCTACTGGTTTTCATAATAGTTGGAAGTTTCATAGTTATTTCCTGTTTTGATATGTTGTCATTATGATAGTGAAGACAATGCAAAGTAACGCAAAGAGGGTGTAAAGGTTGTGTAAAGATTGTTTTTAGTACTTTAGCTTATGCGGTAATCTGTCTGTGTTTCTTAACCACCAGAGCCAAAATGACTGCTAAATCCATCCTAATTATTGATGATGATATCGAACTCACCGAGCTATTAAGCGAATACTTAATACCCAACGGCTTCGAAATTAGTATTGCCCATGACGGCCAACAAGGCCTGCAAACGGCGACTTCATCACAACACTTTGATTTAATTTTATTGGATGTAATGCTACCCGAACTCGATGGTTTTGAAGTATTAAAACGTTTACGCCAAAGCCATAGTACGCCGATACTTATGCTGACCGCCAAGGGCGATGATTTCGATCGTATTATGGGCTTAGAAATGGGCGCCGATGATTATTTGGCCAAACCCTTTAATCCTCGTGTTTTGGTTGCCCGAATTAATGCCATGTTACGTCGCGTAGATTTATTAAACTCGCCCAAGCAGCAATCACTACATATTAATGATGTGGAAGTTTTCCCCGCCAGTTTGACCGCACTGTGTAATAACAAAGAACTCCCCCTAACGGGAACTGAGTTCGGCATTTTGCATGAATTAATGAATCATGTCGGTACCCTAGTAACCAAAAATCAATTAAGTGAACAGGTGTTAGGCCGCAAGATGGCTAGCTTTGATCGCAGTATTGATATGCATGTGAGTAACCTGCGTAAGAAGATCAACGATGTCACCACCGATGACAAAATCAAAACCGTGCGTGGTGCTGGTTATATTTTTATTGGCGTCACCCCATGAGGCTCAATCCCTACAACAGCTTATTTGGGCGCATTTTTTTATGGTTTTGGTTAGCCATGCTATTGATTATTGTCAGTACCATTTGGATCGCCAAACAACTACCAGTAGAGACCACTTTTAAACCGGCCAAGCGCTTTGAGTTAGGCCTTCTGAAAAATGCCAGTAAGCGCATAACGGCTTCAACTGAGAAAAGTAACTCGACGATCCCTACAGAAGAAATTATCAGCAAAGCGACTCGACGCTTACGAGTTGGTATTGTACTGCTTAACCCAGACAATAATGACATGCTGGTGGTTGGCAAAGAACCTCCCCTGCCCGACAAACAACACTTTGTAGATTTAGCCAGCCAAGAGAATCCCTTGGTAATAGATAGCGCCCATTGGCATTTTGTTGGACCAGACAAGATCATTTTAAACAACCAGCGCTATTTACTGTTTGTTGGCAAAGCTAGCCCACCTAATTTTATTCGCGATGCCCGTCGCCATTATCCTGGGGTATTAATAATGCTAGCTATTGTCACCAGTGGTTTGCTTTGCTTGTTATTGAGTTGGTCCTTTGTAAAACCGTTACGCCGCCTGAAACAAGCTGCGGTAAAAATGGGACAAGGCCAGCTTTCCACCCGCACCGGCGAAACCCATTATCGTGCCGATGAAATTGGTCAGTTAGGTAAAGAATTTGACAATATGGCAGAGCGGCTGGAAAGTATGATTAGCGGCCAAAAGCGCATGCTGGCAGACATCTCCCATGAGCTGCGTTCGCCTCTCGCTAGGCTTCAGGTAGCCATTGGCATTGCCAAACAAAATAACGACACCGAACAACCGCAGTTGGATCGCATTGAGCTCGAATCAACCCGTATCGAAGCAATGTTGGCAGAGTTGCTACATCTGTCGGCACTCAACTCCCAACAAGCCCCCTTAGAGCTGCCTTGCATGGAACTTGCCGAAGTATTGCCAGCACTTATTGAAGACATTGAGTTCGAAGCTCAAGCCTTAGGTAAAAACTTAATCGTTGCCAAGATCCCAGCCGAAATAACAGTCAAAGCCAATCCTGAGCTTTTTAATCGAGCGCTGGAAAATGTATTACGCAACGCCATTAAATATGCCAAAAACCATATTCATTTAACTATCAACGAAATTGATGAAAATCAGCTGGTAATAGAAATAAGTGATGATGGAGTAGGTGTTGCTGAGGCGGATATTAATAATATTTTTACTGCATTTTATCGCACCACGTCTGCACGAGACAGGGATTCAGGTGGAGTCGGCTTAGGGTTAGCGATTGCAGCAAAGGCCATCGAGAATATGCATGGCCAAATCAATGCGTATAACAATAAGAAGGGTGGGCTTAGCGTACGTATTCAATTACCTACGGAATAAGATAAACCACAAAACTACTCTTGTTTTTGATCTCGTCCGAGTAACGCTAAAGCAGCTTCTTTCGGGGGTTTACCTTGATATAGCACTTTGTAAATTTGCTCAGAAATCGGCATTTCAACATTAAAGCGTTGTGACAATAAAAATACTTCTTTGGTATTGCGATAGCCTTCCACTACCTGGCCGATGTCTTTCATTGCTTGTTCGACGCTTTTACCGTGACCTAACGCCAAACCAAAACGGCGATTACGGGATTGGTTATCGGTACAAGTAAGCACTAAGTCACCTAAACCGGCCATACCCATAAAAGTTTCGGCTTTTGCCCCTAAGGCTAAGCCTAGGCGAGTTAGCTCCGCTAAACCGCGAGTAATTAACGCCGTTCTAGCATTGGCTCCAAAGCCCATACCATCGGCTAAACCGGCACCAATGGCGATGACATTTTTGACTGCACCGCCTAGCTGAATACCAATAAAATCAGGATTGCTATACACGCGAAAACTGCGGTCACAATGTAGCATGGCTGCCAAATCTTGGCTGAATGACTCATCCGTAGCCGCCAACGAGATAGCCGTAGGTAACCCCGCCACCATTTCTAGTGCAAACGTTGGTCCAGATAACACCGCTAAAGGAGTGGTTTCACCTAGCACTTTACGTGCGACATCTTGCAATAAACCACCAGATTCAGGCTCTAGCCCTTTAGTTGCCCACGCAATGCGATGTTGGTCGGTTAATAACGGCTGAATTTGTTGCAACATGCCACTAAAAGCGTGGCTTGGCACTACTACTAAAATGGTCGTACTAAATGCAACAGCTTCTGCTAAATCAGCGGTAACCGCCAAGTCATCGGGGAAGGTGAAATTTGGCAAATAACGCTGATTAGCACGATCAGTTGCCATTTGCTGCATTTGCTCGGCGTCTCGTCCCCATAGCAGAGTTTTAATGCCATTACGCGCAAAGCAAAAAGCAAGGGCGGTGCCGTAAGACCCCGCCCCTAATACCGTTAAAGTATTATCTTGATTACAAGGTGCTGACATTAGGCGTCTGCTGGTGCTTCCGCATTACCCTGAGCCGCTTGCATTTCTTGTGCACGTTTTTGTATATAAGCAGCAAATACCGCATCAAAATTAACTGGGTTTAAATTCAATGGCGGGAAAGTGCCACGATTAACCATGTTAGAAATCGCTTCACGAGCATAGGGGAATAAAATATTCGGGCAACTTGCGCCTAAAAGTTGGGCTTTTTGCCCATCATTTAATTCACCCAAAGTGAATAAACCGGCTTGCTGTACTTCAATCAAGAACGCCGTTTCATTATCCATCGTTGCAGTTGCAGTAACCGACAAGACCACTTCAAACAAATTTTCTTCAATTTGTGTGCTACGAGTATCTAAATCTAGTTTAACTTCTGGTTTCCATTCTTTTTTGAAAATCCCAGGGGTGTTCGGTGCTTCGTATGAAATGTCTTTTACGTAAACACGTTGGATAGCAAATTGCGCTTGCTGTTGTGCTGGAGCCTCGGCGCCATTTGCTTTAACTTCATCAGTCATGATAATTCCTGTTTTTATTTTTGACTTTCAGCCTTAAGCAGCCAAAAGTGCATCTAATTTTTGTTGAGCTTCGAGCGCCATCATTTCATCGCAACCACCAATATGCTGATCATTAATGAAAATTTGTGGCACGGTGTAGCCCCCATTTGCCCGAGCTATCATTTTCGCTCGTAATTCTGGCTGCACATCAATTTTGTACTCTGTAAATGCAATGCCTTTTTGCTTTAATAGCATTACAGCTCGCATACAGTATGGACAGTAGCCTTTGGTATATATTTCGACTGTCGCCATTCTAACTCTCCGCTATTTGCTGATAGGCAAATTCGCACCTTGCCAAGAACCGATACCGCCCTTAAGGACGTTAACTTGAGTAAAGCCTGCTTTAAGCATCTGCGATGCGGTTTTCTTAGCAGTCATTCCCATGGCACAGACCACAATAATGGGTGTGTTTTTATATTTTTCAAGAGTAGTAAAATCGGCTTTATTGACTAGCTCTGATTTTAACGACTTACTGCCTAAGATATGACCTTTCTTAAAATCCGCTGCTGAACGAATATCCAATACCAGTGCATCTTGCTTATTCATTAACAGCGTAGCTTCGTGAGTACCCAATTCCTTGATGGTGGAGAACTTAGCTGAAATAAAAGTGAATAGGATGGCAAAAAATAGCACTACCCAGCCCCCGGCCAGTAAATAGTGATTACCAATAAACTCGATAAACTGCTGCATATGAGAGACTACCTCTTAAAAAATGACTGCAAAGTATATAGAATTTCGAACGTTAAACCAGTCTTTCGCTTTATTTACTTTGATTATCAGCCACAGCTTCCCTACCTAGTTAGGCGCTTTGTTTAAATCACTCTAAACAGTAATTTATTGAGACTATTTGTAGGTAAATGTTGGAAATTGTTATAACTCATGCCTAACTGTTTGCTGGTAGGGTGAAAATTGCCGTTTGTTTATGTTGCTCGGCAGGCTAAAATGCCTAGGTTGCTAACTTTTAAGGAATATTAAAAATGTCGAGTCGTAAACCATTGGTACTTATTATTATGGATGGCTGGGGATATCGTGAAGATAAAACCAATAATGCTATTGCTCATGCCAATACCCCGGTATTAGATAAGTTAGCCGCAGAATACCCCAACACCCTCATTTCAGGCTCTGGCTTAGATGTAGGTTTACCCGACGGACAAATGGGTAATTCAGAAGTCGGCCACGTTAATTTAGGGGCTGGCCGAGTTGTCTATCAAGACTTCACCCGTATTACCAAAGCCATTGAAGACGGTGACTTTTTCGAAAATCCGACATTAGTGGCCAATGTCGATAAAGCTGTAGCGGCCGGTAAAGCCGTACACATCATGGGGCTAATGTCTGAAGGTGGTGTACACAGCCATGAAGATCATATTCTGGCCATGATTAAGCTGGCCGCAGACCGTGGCGCCGACAAAATTTATTTACATGCCTTTTTAGATGGCCGTGATACTCCACCTCGCAGCGCCGAAGGCGCCTTACAAAAAGCCGATGCGCTGTTTGCCGAGCTGGGCAAAGGTAAAACGGCGTCTTTAGTAGGCCGTTATTTTGCAATGGACCGTGATAACCGTTGGGACCGTGTACAAGTCGCTTACGATTTATTATCTCAAGCCAAAGGCCAATATAAGGCCGACTCAGCCATTGATGGCCTCAACGCTGCCTATGCGCGCGATGAAAATGATGAGTTTGTTGCCGCAACTGTCATTGGCGAACCGGCCCCCATGGAAGATGGTGACACCTTAGTATTTATGAACTTCCGTGCCGATCGTGCCCGTGAAATTACCCGTACTTTTACCGAAGATGACTTTGATGGATTCGTTCGTGAGAAACGACCAAACCTATCAGCCTTCGTCATGCTGACTCAATATGCCGCTAGCATTGACGCGCCTAGCGCTTATCCACCGGTTGATCTGGTTAATGTGATGGGTGACTGGTTAGCGCAAAATGGTAAAACTCAATTACGTATTTCAGAAACCGAAAAATATGCTCATGTCACCTTTTTCTACAGTGGTGGTCGCGAAGAGTTATACGAAGGTGAAGAACGTATTTTGATCCCATCACCACAAGTAGCCACCTATGATTTACAGCCAGAAATGAACTCAACGGAGCTAACCGATAAACTCGTCGGAGCCATTGAATCTGGTAAATTTGACGTGATTATTTGTAATTACCCTAACGGTGATATGGTCGGTCATACTGGCGTTTTTGCAGCCGCAGTAAAAGCCTGTGAAGCTGTAGATACATGTATTGGTCGGGTTACTGAAGCACTAGCTAAAGTAGGTGGTGAATGCCTCATTACTGCTGACCATGGTAACGCAGAAAAAATGGCCGATGAAGCTTCTGGTCAGGCACATACTGCCCATACTAACGGCCCAGTACCCTTTATCTATTTCGGCCGCGATGCCAATGTTCGTCAAGGCGGTACCTTAAGTGATGTTGCACCAACCATGTTACATCTGATGGGAATGCCGCAACCCAAGGAAATGACCGGTAAGCCGATTATGACCTTAAAATCATAACAGCCCATGGCGTTTAAATTCTCAATGTCTGGTTATCAGCCATTAACCAACAGTAAAGGGCGTGTCATGCGCCTTTTACTTTGTTTAATGGCAGCCACATTGAGCGCTCCTTCATTTTCACAACAAGATGAAAATAAAGATTTAGAAGAATTACAGCAACAAATTAAAAAAAAGCAGCAATTCATAGAATCCAATATCGCTACGGTAAAAACACTGCAACAACAACTTAAGAAAGAAGAATTACTAATTTCTGCCAGTGCCAAAAAACTGGATCAAACCAATAATCAGCTTGCTGAAAATCAGCGAGAACAAAAATCCTTAAATAGTGAACGTAAAACCTTACAGAAAAAACAACAGCAGCAAGAAAGCGTCCTCGAAAAACAATTGCGCAGCGCTTATATGGCAGGCAATCACGATTACGCCAAAATGATTTTTAACCTTGAAAGTGCCAGTAAATTCGAACGCCTGCTCACCTATTACCAGTATCTAAATGCCGAGCGTAAACAACAAATTGATGCCTTTAAAGCACTCAGCCAACAACTCGTCGCGGTGGAAAAACAACTTGCGGATAAACAACAGCAATTACAATCGTTACGCACCACCGAATTAGCTCAGCAAACACAATTAGCTTCTCAACAAAATGCCCGAAAGATCACCCTAAACGAACTCAATAAACGCATTAATACCGAAGCCGAACAGGTCGAACAGTTACAAATCAACGAACAAAGTTTACTGCAAGCCCTTACTGCAGCGGCGGAAGAAGTCCAAAATAATAATCCACAGCAAGTTGAACTGCTAGGGCTAGCTAATTTTAAAGGCAAGTTGAAAGCACCGGTTAGCGGCACCTTGCGGAAATTATTTGGTAACCGCCGTACTGGGCAAGTGCGCTGGAAAGGCATTATTATTTACGGTAATGAAGGGGCTCCGGTCAAAGCCATCCAAAATGCGCAAGTACTCTATGCTGATTGGTTAGAAGGCTTCGGCTTAGTCATCGCCCTCAATCACGGCGACGGCTATATGAGCCTGTACGGCCACAATCAGGCGTTGTTAAAGGGAGTAGGAGAAAGTGTTTCTCAAGGTGAATCCATTGCGTTGGTGGGCCAAAGTGGTGGGCAATCACGCCCAAGTTTATACTTTGAGATTCGTCATAAGGGCAACCCTGTTAACCCTAGCGCTTGGTTGGTCCGTTAGCCGACCACAAATGCCGACCGATAGCCTTTAGTTGCCGCCAGCGTGCAACTTGTTATCATAGCTATATAAACGCTTGCCAACAGTGGCAACGAATAACAATAAGACTTCATTACCAGTGCGCAAAATTTTATTCTCTTTATTCTTGTTAATCGCTTTAGCCTTGCCGGCACTACAGGCTGCAGAAATTGCACTTATTATCGATGATATAGGTAACAGCCGTAATGACGAATCGGCGTTTTTATTACCCAAAGAAGTGACCTTCTCCATATTGCCGCATACGCCATTTTCCAATGAATTCGCCCATCGCGCCGCTAAGCAACAACGAGAAGTAATGCTACATATGCCGATGGAATCCCTAGCGGGAACAAACCCTGGCCCTGGTGCCATTACCTCAAGCATGTCACCACAGGCGATTCAGCATAAATTATCACGAGCGATAGAGGATATCCCCAACGCCTTAGGCTTAAATAATCATATGGGTAGTAAACTAACCCAACTCACCTTGCCAATGACTACGACTATGGAGTTCTTACAGCAGCGTGATATGTATTTTCTAGACAGCCGCACCACTCGTTATAGCAAAGCCGAAAAAATCGCCCATAAAGTAGGTGTAGAAGTGCTACATCGAAATGTGTTTATCGACCATTCATTAGACCCAGCGAAGATGCAAAAAGAATTTCAACGCTTAGTGCGTATTGCTAAAAAATACCGCAAAGCCATTGGCATCGCTCACCCCAACAGCACCACCATGCACTTTCTGCAACAGAACCTACATCAATTAGCAGAACACAATATTACACTGGTACCCATTAGCCGGTTTTTATCCAAGAAAGGGATTTACTCGCAAAACGTAAGATTGAATCGATAGACCCTGCACCTCATATCATCGAATAATGAAGTACTGTCAGCATTTAAAGTCGAAATGTACATCGGATAAATTCTGTGGTTAGAATATCATCCTTAAATAATGTCATGGGAATTTGGTAATGAATGGAGTCATCCATCTGCGTTTGATAATTAGCCTACTTTTATTTGCCCCTTTTGTTAGTTTATCCGAAGAATTACCAATAGAAAGTTTTAGTCAGTTACCTAGTCATATACGCCCCAATTTATCGCCTAGTGGTAATAAAATTGCTTTTATTAGAAATTATCAATCCCCTGAAATAGCGGTGCTTACTACCATTGATTTACTCACGGCTAAAAAACAATATATTGTTCGATCAGATAATGAACATCGCAAAATTAAGTGGTTTAATTGGGTGAATGAAAAAACTCTTCTTGTCAGTATAAAATTTGCTGGAATGAGAGATCAAACAGATACCATTGAAACTCGTATTATCGCCATTGATATTGACGGAGAACAGCCAGTACAAAGGCAACTTCTAAAACCCAGGCGCAACATGTTTAAACAGGAGCGTATTTCTCAGCTTCAAGACGACATTATTTCTTTTTTACCTGACGATCCAGAACATGTGCTTATCGCCTTAGATTTGGATGTACCCAACGTACCTAGCGTCTACAAAGTTAATGTAAATACCGGTATTAAATCTCGAATTGCGAAAGGCAGAATGGACGTTCGTGATTGGATGGCCGATCGCCAAGGTAATTTACGTTTAGGCCAAGCTTTAGATTACAAAACTGGCGAAGCCTCAATTCGTTTTCGCATAGGAAAAGATGAGACTTGGCACAAAATGTTTGAATATAATGCCCTGGAAGAGCCGGGGATTACTCCCTTAGGTTTTGCCAAAGATCCAAATATTTTGTATTACAACGCCTATCAAAATGACAAAAAAGCCTTATTTAAAATCAATTTGACTAACCAAAAATCCACGCTGATTTTTGCTGATAATGAATACGATGTAGACGGCTCATTAATTTACTCAAAAAAAACCAATGATGTTATTGGAATTTATCATTCAAATAGTGAGGATGGGCGTATTTACTGGGATGAAGATATCAGCAAATTTCAACAATCACTCAACACAGTCTTACCCGAAAGCGATGTGTATTTAGTTGATTTTAGTCAAAATGAAAATACTTATTTACTGTACACAGAAAACGACTATACACCCGGTGTTTATTATTTAGGTAACCGCAAAGATAAATCTATCTCCCCCATATTGGAGCAATACCCTGCTTTAATTCCAGAAGTATTAACTGAGCACCAGCTGGTCACTTACCCCGCTAAAGACGGTACTAAAATCGAAGGTTACTTAACCCTACCTGTAGGATTTGACGGGCCAGTAGCTACTATTTTACATCCTCATGGCGGGCCAAGTGCCCGCGAACAAGGCGGTTTTGACTATTGGACATCATTTTTTGCTAATCGTGGCTATGCAGTTTTTAGGCCTAATTTTAGAGGTTCCACAGGTTACGGGTACGAATTTGCACAAAGCCAAATGCTAGGTTGGGGTTTAACCATGCAAGATGATTTAACCGACGCTGCTCAGTGGTTAGTTAGTGAAAAAATTGCCGACCCAACGCGTATTTGTATAGCCGGTGCTAGCTATGGTGGATATGCGGCAACAATGGCTGCTGTCAAAACACCTAATTTATTCAAGTGTGCAATCAGTTTTGCAGGTGTAACTAACTTAAAAGAATTGGTATTCCGACAAAGAGATTATATTAATAGTCGTTTTGTGAAAAAACAAATTGGTAGTAACAGTGAGGATTTAAAAGCTCGCTCACCCTATTATCAAGCTGATAAAATTAAAATCCCGATACTATTTTTACACGGTGAAGACGATAGGGTAGTAGACGTAGAGCAAAGTCGAATGATGGTAAAAGAACTACAAAATTTAAATAAACCGGTGGAATATATTGAATTAAAAAATGGAGACCATTATTTATCTATTCAACGAAATCGCCATAAGGCATTTAAAGCAATGGATGCATTTTTGAAGAAACACTTGGAAGAAGCACCTTAAAAAATAGGCTCACAGACATATTGTACAAAATCCCCCTTGCAAAAAACCTGTTTTGTTATATTATAACGTTCGCTTTAGATTCGGACTTAGTACAGTAAATGAGTATCAGCAAAAACGGCATCCTTGATCGATTTGGCATTTGGATTAGCAGCTTATGCGCTTTCCATTGCTTAGTGCTGCCTGTTGCTTTACCTATGCTGCCATTACTAGGTATCGGATTTTTTGGTGAGTCTTGGTTTGAACGGACAATCTTATCCACATCATTGCTAATAGGATTTTGGGCCTTATTCTCAGGCTTTTATCGTTACCATCGTAAAATCTATCCTTTATATTGCCTGTTGATTGGCGGCTTGATTTACTGGAATAAAGGAATGTTTGGTGATGCTTGGGAGCCTATTACTATTGCCGTTGGCGCCATGTTAATTGTGTTTGCGCATGTGTCTAATTTACGCCTGTGTAATCTCAGCAAACAAAATGACGAAAGTTAATTATCCGTCTAGGATCTACTTTTGCTACGTAAGTGGTTAATGGCAATATCCGGCACATTGGTAAATACACCATCCACTCCCATCGCTTGTAACTCATCCATTTCTGCTAAATCATCCACTGTGTAAACATAAACTTGTAACTGCCGCGCATGGGCATCATCTACAAATTTTTGATTAGTTGTGTGTATATCTAAATGCACTGAATAGGCATTCAACTGTTGGGCAAATTGTGCATATTTTAGCGGGCAACTAGCACTAACCGCCCCAATACGCCACTGCGGGCGACGTTGCTTAAAGGCTAAGAGTATATGATGGTCAAAGGACGATAATAAAAATTGATCAATGCTAAAGCCAAGTTCTAATAATGCAGTATCTACCAAGGCGATTATCGGCTCTATATCAGTGATACCTTTGAGTTCAATGTTCAGAGTGCATTTACCTGCGATACACTGCATAACTTCCCACAACGTTGGAATGCGCTGCCCTTGCCCCGCATCTAACGTCCGCAAATAGGCAAAACTAATATCTTGAATACGCCCTTTACCATTAGTAGTGCGCTCTACATGACGGTCATGGAGCACCACCACCTGATCTTCGATATTGTGAACATCAATCTCAATGGCATCAACACCCATTTCTAGGGCCTTGCGAATGGCCAATAAGGTATTTTCAGGTGCGGCTTTACTGGCTCCGCGATGAGCAAAAATCAACATAGGAAATTTAACCAGCCTCAAGTCGATGTATGGGTTAACTACTTTTATGCAATTTGTGGGCATTGACAGTTTCGTATATTGATGCCGAAATTACCAATAGTCCCCCTAATAACGTATTCCAACGGGGTTGTTCGTTGAGGATTAAAATCGCTAAAATTACCCCATAAAAAGGCTGCATACAGGCCACTAAAGAAAAGGTCTTAGCGCGAATATGTTTTAACGATGTGGCAATCAATGCATGGGGCGCAGCAGTACAAAGCGTGCCTAACAGCACTAATAACCCAAAAGTAGAGCCCGACATTGCGGATAATTCCGGGGAAACGAAAAACAACAAACACAAAGCAATGACCAAGGTTTGGTAAGCCATAGCCTGCGCACCGGAATAATGGGTAAAATATTTGCGATGCAGTAAGTTTCGCAATGAATACAATACTGCCGAGAACACACCCACACCAATACCCAAGGTCACATCGTTGTTTAACGATACATCTGGCACTATCAAGTAAATACCCAACAGCACCACACACGCACTAGCAACATCCTGCCAGACTAAACGAATGCCTTCAAAAAAGGGCTCTAGCAATACCGTAATTACTGGAAAGGTAAACAACGCAATGATTCCCACCGACACCGACGCCAATTGCATCGCCGCAAAATAACTCACCCAGTGCACCGCCATAATGGCGCCCAAGCCAAAGGCGATAAAATAATCCTTTGGACGGTTGAGTTTTAAACTTTGCTTACCCAGCTTAACGATAATAAACAGCGTAATGCAGGCCACAATCGAACGACCAAAGGTAATATCAGTCGCCGATAATGGAATGATGATCGAAAATAACGCGGTGAAGCCCAACAACACCATGGCTAAATGCAAGGTGTAGAGGCTTTTACTAATTTGATTCACTTTTTAGAATTCAGGTCAGCAAATTTCTGCCCTAAACGGGTCGGGTCACCAGCGGCAATATCTTCAAATTCCAGCATACCCGGTGCGAATGTCGCCACCACGGTAGAGCCTAACTTGAAGCGTCCCATTTCCTGACCTTTTTCCAAAGTAATGGCTTGTAATCCCGATGTGGGATACTGCCAGTGATTAACGCGCTTGCCTGTTGGAGGAGTAATTGTACCTGCCCACACGGTCTCAATACTAGCAACAATAGTCGCACCGACTAATACCATTGCCATCTTGCCGTAGTCAGTATCAAACAAGGCAACCACACGTTCATTGCGGGCGAACAAACCGGGCACATTGGCAGCTGTTAATGGATTAACCGAGAACAATTCACCGGGCACATACAACATATCTGTTAGCGTACCGGTTACCGGCATATGAATACGGTGATAATCTTTAGGAGATAGATAAATAGTCGCGAACTGGCCACCGACGAAGGGCGCTGCTAACTCATCTTTACCGCCTAACAATGCAGATAAGCTGTAGTCATGACCTTTGGCCTGAAAAATTCGGTCGTCCTGAATATCCCCTAGTTGGCTAATGGCACCGTCAACGGGGTGGATCAACGCATGCTCTTCAGCACATATCGGACGTAATTCGGGTTTTAAGGCGCGGGTAAAAAACGCATTAAAGGATTTGTAGCTACTTGCTTCTGGCGCTTGTGCTTCCTGCATATCAACTTGATATTGTTTAATAAAAAGTTTGATAAACCATTGAGTAATAAAGCCAGCTTCCGCTGCCGCTAGTTTGCCAACTAAGCGTGAAATTAAATGCTTGGGCAAAATATACTGTATTTTAATTTTGATCGTGTCGAGCAAAACAACTATTCCTAAAAACTCATTCCGTCGGAAATTTTAACTTATTATGGGCAGCTTGCTTAGATCCGATTGCGAATTATTTTTTATCCATTGAATATGCTGGTCGATGTTCGTCCAAGCCATCCAATATCTTGTGATAACTGTCAAATCGCAATGGATTAATTTCGCCTTTGTCTACGGCCTCACGCAGCAAGCAACCGGGATCGGCTTTGTGTTTACAGTCGCGAAACTTGCAACCACCAAGATAATCACGAAACTCAATAAACCCAGAGGTTAGGCGTTCCACTGGCAAATGCCACAAATTGAATTCGCGCACGCCCGGCGAGTCAATTACATCGCCACCGGCAGGAAAATGCAGCAACTTGGCGGTAGTGGTGGTGTGCGTTCCCAAGCCGGAATTATCCGACACATCGCCGATAATTTCTTCGGCATCAGGTAATAATTGATTGATTAAACTGGATTTACCAACACCGGATTGCCCTACAAAAACACTGATCTTATCTTTCAATAATATGGCGAGCTCATCCATACCTTCTTGGCTTTTACAGCTTAAGTACAATAGTGAATAACCGATATCTCGATAAAGTTGTAATTGCTTTTCAATGGCTTGCCGTTCGTTTTCATCGAGCAAGTCGACCTTATTCAGCAAAATGATCGGCTGAATATGCACATCTTCGGCCGCCACTAAATAACGGTCAATGATGTTTAACGATAACGACGGCAACACCGAACTGACAATAATAATTTGGTCAATATTGGCGGCTATGGGCTTAACCCCATCGTAATAATCGGGGCGAGTTAATACTGTTTTACGTGGTTCAACGGCTTCTATAACACCGCGAACATTCGAGCCTTCATCTTTGCCTTGACGGAATAACACCCGATCACCACAAACCACATCTTGAATATTACGGCGAATATGGCAGCGGTAGACCTCACCTTCACACTCTATATCAGCATGCTGACCAAAGCGTCCGATAATGATCCCTTGCTGTTGTTCGCCTAAATGCTCATCAGTCAACTTAGCGTCTTTATTATCTAAGCGCTTTTGTAAGTTAGACGATACTCGACGTTTTTGTCGGGTGGTTAATTTGCTACGTTTTGTCACCCATCAACCCCAAATACTGCAACATTGCGGGGTAAACTTACCCCTGCCATTTGTTAACACTGACTTTCACCTATTGTTTCTAACGTTTAAATTTAACCTGACTTAATGATTATCTGTACTGAATCCGTACTTTCGATAATCACTCAACAATGATTAGTGGTGCCTTTTCAGCACCGAATGAATTATATTACTCTGCTCAAGCACGGAATAACACGAACAATTAAGTAAAAGGTGAGTAGCTATGTCATTGAACGACTCGAATTTGGTATGGATCGATATGGAAATGACCGGACTGGATCCGGATTCCGACAAAGTGTTGGAAATTGCAACCATTGTTACCGATGCCAATTTGAACATTTTAGCTGAAGGACCCGTGTTAGCCATTCATCAAAGTGATGACCTACTCAACGGCATGGACGATTGGTGTACTAAAACTCATGGCGAATCGGGCCTCACCTTACGCTGTCAGCAAAGTACCACCAGTGAACAAGATGCAGCGATACAAACTATCGAATTTCTGCAAAATTATGTGAGTAAAGGCGTATCACCGCTTTGTGGTAACAGCATCGGTCAAGATCGACGCTTTATGGTAAAACATATGCCCGAGCTAGAAGACTTTTTCCACTACCGTAATATCGACGTTAGCACCATCAAAGAACTCGTCCGCCGCTGGCAGCCAGAGCTGCTTAACGGCTTCCACAAAAAAGGCGTACATTTAGCCCTTGATGACATCCGCGAATCCATTGCTGAGTTGGTTTATTACCGCCAACATGTTTTTAACATTTAAGCCAACTCAAGACGATATTGATGCTAAGTCAGGTAATTCATACAAATAAGGCTTGCGTCTGTCGTTTATTTTTGTAAAATGCGCGTCCGCTTCGCTATGAAGCTCCTGAAGATTTTTACTAAATGGTAAATTTTGCGGGACCAAATTTATCTGGAACAAATTGGAACAGCCGAAGGCTGGCCTGTAAGGTCAAATACAGGATGTATTTGATAGTAGCTCAGTTGGATAATGCGCAGCATTATTGACAGGCTGTTATGAATAAACAGGAACTATGTTTTTAATACCAAAAGTATTGCGGGAATAGCTCAGTTGGTAGAGCACAACCTTGCCAAGGTTGGGGTCGCGAGTTCGAGTCTCGTTTCCCGCTCCAAATCTTCAACTAAATTGAAAACAGGATGTTTTTGATAATAGTTCAGTTGAGTCATGCACAGTATGACTGACCAAAACGACTGACTAGCTAAACATTGGAACGTTAACAGTACTTCTTTAATGCGGGACCAAATTTGTCTGGAACAAATTTAGAACAGCCGAAGGCTGGCCTGCAAGGACAAATACAGGATGTATTTGGTAATAGCTCAGTTGAGTCATGCGCAGCATGACTAACCAAAACAACGGGCTATATAACAAGGATTATGTTTTAGCACCTCTTAATGCGGGACCAAATTTGTCTGGAACAAATTTAGAACAGCCGAAGGCTAGCCTGCAAGGACAAATACAGGATGTATTTGATAATAGCTCAGTTGAGTCATGCACAGCATGACTAACCAAAACAACGGGCTATATAACAAGGATTATGTTTTAACACCTCTTAATGCGGGAATAGCTCAGTTGGTAGAGCACAACCTTGCCAAGGTTGGGGTCGCGAGTTCGAGTCTCGTTTCCCGCTCCAATTGTCAACTAAGCGCCACAGCACTTACGGTGCAATTCAACCTCCAACAAACTTCCATTCAAGATAGATCCAGCTAAACTACGGTGAATTTTTTTCGCATTTATTGGTTAGAGCATGTTAACTGTCGTCTATGCTCTAGGCATCACCAAGCTAGCAAAAGTTTAGACACAGGATGTTAAATGAATAAAATCGGCTATCTACTTATTAGTGCCAGTATGGCAATGGTTGCTCATTCCCATGGGGCGACCGCGATTCAGAATAAAGGATATATTCCCAAGGTCAGCTTTAATAACACGATTAATAACAACGTAGCTCACGCAGCCACATCGGGATTTGTTGGGCAATCGGATATCCTCAGTGGTGAATCCACATTCCGCTGGCACAACACCAGTGCAACATTACGTCAACGACATCCTGCTGTTAGTGCCAAAGAAGCACTGACTCATAGCCTAGTCAGTCGCACTGCCACACAGTATTTTCAACAAGCATTCTCCGCCCCCCGTGTCGGTGAAGCTAACTTAAGTCAATTACAGTGGCAAGCAAACAAACCGGTAGTGGCGCAATATCAACAACAAATAAACAGTATTACAGTGATTAACCGTCAAGTTTCATTGTTAATGGACTCACAGTTAAACCTCATTGCTAGTTCCGGTAATTTAAGCTCACTGCCCTTACATAAAGCGGGTTTTCAGATTTCTCAAAGTCAGGCTATCGCCGCAGCTTTTGCCGATATTGGTGGGCAAATCAATGACTCCGCATTGCAATTAGATCGTAGCGAAAATCAATATCGTTATTTCACCGCGACAGCACACAACGTAGGCTACCGCCTTAGTGGTGAACAGCGTATTAAAAAAGTTTATTTCGCAGCTGAGAAAAACATCATTCCGGCCTATTACTTAGAAATCAGCACCGAGCAAGATAATAGCGCCCAGCGCCAACATATTAGTTTTATGATCTCCGCCATTGATGGCCAAGTGCTTACTCGTAAGAATCTTACCGCCTATGAAAATTACAGCTATTTAACCTTTGCCCAAAGCGAATCACCGTACTTACCTTTTGATAGTCCCACCGGTACGCAAATGACACCGCTTGCGCTGTCTGACATGTACGACCCCGATGCAGACCAAGACGAAATAACTGAAAGTGTTGCCACTCAGAATTTAATCACTTTAAGCGCGGGGCCTATTGATAACCCCGAAGATAATCCATGGATATCCGCAGCTGCCAGCAACCATTTCCGCTGTCAGCAACAAACTCAGGTTACCTGCGGTAATAACGTTGCAGCTTACATTGATTTAGGTGCTGACCGCTTCCATGCCGAAGATGGCGACTTTTTCGCATCGACTACCAGTAGCAACCGCTTCGAATATGTGTGGGATGGGACTAAAGCGCCAACAGACCCAACTAATCAAAACGCCGCCATCGTCAATATGTTTTTTATGGTGAACTGGCTACATGATTGGTTTTACGCCAATGGCTTTGATGAAGCCGCTGGTAATGCGCAAATCGACAATTATGGCCGAGGTGGAATTGGTGGCGACCCGATGTTGGCAGAAGGCCAAGATCGCACACAGTTTTCTGACGGCACGGATATCCCCGATGAAAACAATGCCAATATGTCTACCCCCTCCGATGGTGGCAGCCCGCAAATGCAAATGTTCTTATGGGATGCAGTACAAAAAGGCGCGGCCAATCTCACCGGCGTGACCGATTTAGCAAAAGTGGATTTCAGCGTGTCTATTTTTGGTGAACAGAATTTTAATGTGCAGGGTGAGGTGGCCATTGTTGCTGATGACGCCAGTACTGACAGCCCCACTGATGGTTGCCAAACGTTAAACAATGCTGCTGACATTAATGGAAAAATCGCCATTGTCGACCGTGGCGATTGTGACTTTGTAGTCAAAGTACAAAATATTCAGGATGCCGGAGGTATCGCTGCCATTGTGGTGAATAACGTCGATGAAGGACTGGTGAATATGTCGGGTGATACCGGCGATATCGTTATTCCTGCAATTTTCATTCGTCAAGGTGACGGCAACTTAATTAAAAGCAGCATAGCCAATAATAGCGTATCCGCGGACTTAACCTCGTCACTGATAAAACGCGATAGTACCTTAGATAATGCGGTCATCGCCCATGAATGGGGGCACTACCTGACCAACCGTTTAGTGTTTGATGCGGCGGGACTTGTCAGCAATCAAAGCCGCGCATTAGGCGAAGGTTGGGGAGACTTCCTTGCGTTACTATTTATGGCACGGGAAGAAGATGAAATAGTCGATGGCAATGCCAATTTCGAAGGCTTGTATAATGACGGTGGTTATTCGGTGGTTGGCTATCAGAAAAACATTAATGGCGTCAGCGATAAAGCAGGGGCGCGTATCGCCTACTCTGTGGGTATTCGTCGCGCGCCTTACACCACTAACATGGAATACAACGCACTCACTTTTAAACATATTGAGGATGGCGTTGCACTGCCAAGCAGCCACTACTTGCAAGGCGGCACCAGTGGTAGCTTCAATTCTGAGGTGCATGCAGCCGGTGAAATTTGGGCTCTGGCACTATGGACTGGCTACACCAATTTAATCAAAGCCCACGGATTTGCCATTGCTCAAGAGCGCATTAAAGATTACTTAGTTGCCGGGCTGAAAATTACCCCACAAAACCCAACCTTCACCGAAGCCCGTGATGCCATGTTAGCTGCCGCCTATGCCATGGCAGAAGAAGACTTCTTCCACTTACTTGATGGCTTCGCCGCACGTGGATTAGGCATTGGGGCTATATCCCCCACTCGCCATAGCGAGAACAATGCTGGTGTGGTCGAGAGTTTTAGCAATAATGCTTTAGCCATTACGCTAGTATCGGTTAACACCAGTATGCCATCAGGGTTTGATTGCGATGCTGACGATATTTGGGATATTGGCGATAGCCGTCAGTTCACTATTCGACTAAAAAATAGCGGTGTACTGGATTGGCAAAATGTCAGTTTGAACTTGTCATCCTCGGCCAATGTTACCTTCTCTACTGGAACAAGCATCCCCCTTGCGGCTGGTCGCTCATTTGGCGAAGAATTCGATGTGGTATTTAGCGCTACGCTAAATTCAGCTACTTTTGGCCAGCAGGTCACTATTAACGCCGTGATTAGTGGCGACCCAGCACTGGATGCACCGGTCATTACTCCTATTACCACTATGACCAACTTGGATCTAACCAAAGCATTATTTACCAGCGACAACGAAAGTTCACTAGCAGCACTAAATGACTGGCAGGTCGAGCATACCTATGCCCTTGACGATAATGATCAACAATTATGGTCCTTAGCCGCCCACGAGAATTTCCCCGCACAAGGGCAAATGTGGCATGGCACCGATATTGGATTACCGGGGCAACAAAGCCTGATTAGCCCTGTTGTGTCCATTGCCACTACTGGTGAATTCCAAATGCACTTTGACCATTATTATTTCTTTGAAAAAGGATTTAATTTTGATGATGTCGAAACAGCATGGGACGGCGGTGTTGTTGAAATCAAAATAGATGATGGTAATTGGCAAGATGTTACTACTGCAGGTGGCACCTTTGACATTGGTTATGGCGAATTGGTTATCGACGAAGGTAACGATTATCTCGCCGGACGTTTGGCCTACATCGGCTATTCGGGAGATATCCTAAATGAAGTCATCACCTTTGCCGATGGTTTATTAAATGGCAAGCAAGTGCAGTTCCGCTTTTTAATCGCTACCGATACCCATGGTGGCCACGAAGGGTGGTTTGTCGACAACATGAGCTTTAACAATATTACTTCAGCGCCATTTAGTGACGCCATCAATGAAAACGGCTGTGGTGACTCCACCTCTCCGGTAATTGGCGAGCTGCTTAATTTCAGTATCAATGAAGTCGATAACAATGGTACCGCCAGCATAGTCGAGATTGCTGCTAGCGTAACCGACAGCGATGGTGATGAGTTAGGCTACCAATGGCAATATCTAGGTGATGAGACATTGAACTTAATTGGCGCAGATACTGCGACATTATCCTTTAGCGCGCCAGCAACGACAGGCAATATCGAACTGTTATTCACTCTAACCGTCAGCGATGGCCAATATCAAGTTTCCAAAGATGTTGTTGTGACTATTATAGATACCAATACGGCCCCGAAAATCAGCGTCGACAACGCTAATCTGAGCGTAGATGAAGGCGGCAGTGTGTCATTTACCCTGACTACCTCAGATGAAGATGGCGATGAAGTTCGCATTCAGTGGACTCAGGCCAGCGGCACCCCCACGCTTACCTCCGATGGGAATGGCACTTATACCTTTGCTGCACCACAGGTCACATCAACGACCAATTATAGTTACGATTTTTGGGCCATTGATGATGAAATTCAAAGCGACACTATTAGCATCACTATTACCGTGAATAATGTTGTAGCACCTACACCTACTACACCCAGCACACCCAGCAATTCTGGTGGCGGTGGTGGTGGTAGCTTGTCGATACTACTTATTTTGCTGTTAGCTATTCGAGGATTGCTGGTTTCGCGCAGAGTGTGTGTTGCTAAAGGTTATTGACAATTTGTAAGGCAAGCGCTTTAAAGCAGCTGTTGCTCACTAATAGCTGTGAAAACATCGGTGGCGTCTATTAACGAGCGCGCGGTGAGATCTTCCACCGACACAACCTGTGTTTCCACCGCGTGTTTATGTTTGATGTGTTTTAACAGTAAATCAAAGTCACCATCGCCGGAAAGTAAAATCACTTTGTCGACTTCCGCAGCGCCATCAATGACATCAATGGCAATACCCACATCCCAGTCGCCTTTAGCGGAGCCATCAGAGCGTTGAATAAAGGGCTTAAGCTTAACGTTAAAACCAATATGCCTTAATGCGTCTTGAAACTTAATTTGCTGATCGTCGTTGCGAGCAATGGCATAGGCATTAGCAATGACAATATCTCCTTGATAGGTAATGTCCTGCCAAAACTGACGGTAGTTGAATTGCCGAGAAAAACGCTGACGCGTAGTGTAATAAATGTTTTGCACATCAACATAAATAGCTATACGCATCAAGGTTCCTAAAGTAGCTGGTTATGATTGACCGCGGCGATTACCACTGGCTTGGGCTTTACGCGCAGCATCACCAGTACCAGCTGGCTTAGGCTTACGACGACGCGGATTGCTGTTTGGCTTAGGGTTATGCCCTTGAGCATTGTCACCAGATCGTTGTCCGTCACGATGATCAACTCTTGGCTTTTTAGGCTTTTTCGGTTTAATCGCTCTAGAATCCAAGTTGGACTCAGGAATGCCATGAATAGGTTCAAACCCCGGTAATTTCTTACGGGGGAGTACTTGCTGAATCAGGCGCTCAATGCCTTTTAACTCTTTCATCTCATCAGCACACACTAATGAAATAGCTTCACCGCTCGCGCCAGCACGGCCGGTACGACCAATACGGTGCACATAATCTTCAGACACATGGGGTAATTCATAATTAACCACATGAGGAAGCTGATCAATATCAATGCCTCTGGCAGCGATATCGGTAGCAACTAATATTTTAATCTCACCATTTTTAAATTCAGCCAAGGCCTTAGTACGAGCGGCCTGACTTTTATTACCGTGAATCGCTGAGGCAGAAATACCACGAGCTAATAATTGCTTCACTAAGCGATTAGCACCATGTTTGGTACGCATAAACACCAACACCTGTTGCCACTGATGATGTTTAATTAAATGGGTTAACAGCGCCGACTTCTGATTCTTATCAACTTCGTAAATAAACTGTTCAATTTTGTTGGCCGTGGTATTCCGCGGAGCCACTTCAATTTCAACAGGGTTATTAATCAAGCCTTTGGCCAAGGCGCGAATATCATTAGAAAAAGTCGCTGAAAACATTAAGTTCTGGCGCACTTTGGGTAACACTCTAATAATTTTTTTAATATCGTGAATAAAGCCCATATCTAGCATACGGTCCGCTTCATCCAATACCAGCACTTCTAGCTGGTTAAATTTAAGCGCATTTTGATTATACAAATCAAGTAATCTACCAGGTGTTGCCACCAACACATCCACACCGCCACGTAGCGCCTGCATTTGTGGATTAATCTTCACACCACCAAACACCACCGCCGAGCGCAACTTAGTGTGTTTAGAATAGGTTTTCACATTCTCATGTACCTGCGCCGCCAATTCTCGAGTAGGTGTTAACACTAATACTCGAACTTGATTACCCTTCGCTGGCGCACCTTGTAATAAACGGTGCAAAATAGGTAAGGTAAATGCTGCGGTTTTACCGGTGCCGGTTTGTGCTGCAGCCATGACATCCTTGCCTTCCATAACCGCTGGAATCGCTTTAGCCTGAATAGGTGAAGGTGTGTCATAACCTTGTTCAGCGACTGCTTCTAACAAAGATGGAGATAAGCCTAAAGAAAGGAATGTCATAGATACTTCTTGTGGTGAATAGATAAATTAAGTGTAGACCGCTTCTAACAAAGATGGAGATAAGCGGGTCGCGCATAATACAGCAACTAATGGCTATCCGCTATGCTCAATTAGACAGCACTTTACTGATAATCCAAAAACATCAAAAAAACACCCTACGGCTTTACACCTATTTTCACATAACAAATTGAAAATTAATGATAAATATTAAAACAATAAAAAATTAACATTTAAAAATAAGGCCTAACCACAGTAAATGACAAAAAGTTACACTTTTACATAACATTGTTAAATATTTTCTGCTATTAATTGGTTTGCAGCCGATATAAATATCAATTAATTAAAATTAATACTTGGACAACACTATGGGTAAACAACCACATCAAGGTTTTCGGCTGACCACCATCTCAGCTGCATTGATTTCTAGTTTCACGGCAAGTTCAGTCGCGGCACAATCAAGCGAAGCACTGCAAGGCGGTATTGAAAAAATCGAAATCACCGCAACACGCCGATCTGGCACAGTGCAGGAAGCACCGTTGAACATCACCGCTTTAACCGCGGATGTGTTGGCTGAACAAAATATTGGCGATCTGGAAGATGTCGCGCGTTGGGTACCGGGATTAACCGTCACCGATCAAGGTGGCCGTCAAGACTCACCCATTATTGTGCGTGGGTTAAACACCAACTCTTCAGGACCAGGCTCTGATGGTGGCACTGTGGCCACTTATGTCGGTGAAATTCCATTATTTATTAATTTACGCCTAAACGATATTGAACGCGTGGAAGTCCTCATTGGGCCGCAGGGCACCTTGTACGGTGCAGGCACATTAGGCGGTGCGATTCGTTATATCCCGAAAAAGGCTGATTTGGAATTCTTCAGTGGTGAGGTCTATGGCGACATATTTAGTCTAAGTGAAAGTGACAGTATGGGCGGTGAAGGTGGCTTTATCGCAAATATTCCGCTTATTACCGACACCTTGGCATTACGTACTTCCATCAATTATTTCAACAATCCGGGATTTATTGATTATGCCTACACGGTAAAAACGCCTGGAGTATCCTTAGCGGATCCAGATTGGTCAAATTCGTCAGAAATTAATGACAACCTGCAAAACATTAAAGATGCCAACGGCGAAAAAACCATGACAGCCAAAGTGTCATTACGTTGGTTACCAACCGATTTGATTGACGCCAACCTGTCGTATTTTTATCAGGATAAAGAAGTGGAAGGCCGCTCTATTAGCCATTATGGCAGTTTAGCTGCTGAGAATGGGCTAGGCACTTTGGTGGGCCCCTATGAATCGACTTACCGAGTCGAAGAACCTAACGACATCACCGATGAATTATTAAGTTTGGAAGTTAACGCTGATTTGGAATTTGCCGACTTAGTCTCTGCCACCGGTTGGTCCAAATATAACCAACTGGGGCAACGTGACCAATCGGACTTACTTATTTGGCTGAGTTTTAGCTATGAAGAATTCCCTTCTTTTACCGCATTTACCCGCGAAGAGGCAGAAGTCAAAAACTTTACCCAAGAACTACGTTTGGTATCCAAAGATGATTCTGATCTGTCATGGATAGTCGGTGCGTTTTACAACAAACAAGAAGAAGTAGCAGAAAGCCGAGAATTCACCCCTCATTACGATGAATTTATTATTGGAGATGGTGAAGGCCTGCTTCGTCCTGATGCGCTGGAATACATTGAAGCCGCTGAAACAGAAATTACCGAAAAAGCTATTTTCGGTGAACTTGCTTATCAACTGACCGATAAATTGACGCTGACGTTCGGCGCCCGTTTCTACGAGTACAATGTAACATCCAAGTCTGCATTTGACCTACCATTAGCCAATACCGTGTTTGACGGCGTACCTGCCGATGTAATCAATCTAGAATACGAAACCCTAGCAGCGGATGACAACGGCTCATTGTTCAAATTCAATGCCAGCTATCAAATGGATGCTGATGTATTACTTTATGGCACAGTAAGTGAAGGGTTCCGTATTGGCGGTGCTAACGGCGTGCCCTTATGTCCTGCCGATTTAAATCCGCAGGAACAAAATCTATGTGCATTACCTAACGAAGTATTTTATACACCAGATACCACCATTAACTACGAACTTGGCTTCAAAAGTACGTGGTTTAAAAACAAGCTGCATTTTAATGCCGCAGCATTTTTAGTGGATTGGCAAGATGCACAGGTTAATGGAGCGACTTCATACGGCTCATTACCTATTACCTCAAATGCTGCAGGGGCACAAAGTCAAGGAATTGAAATTTCCAGCCGAGCGATAATGAGCGACAACTTAACTGCTTATGCGACTTTTTCCTATACACAGGCCGAGTTGGCCGCAGATGCGCCATTCTTATTTGCGACCCATTTAGATGAAAATGACGAGCCGATCATACCAGTGCCTGGATTTTATGATGGCAAAGACGGTGACCGCCTACCGGGTTCACCGGAAACACAGTTTTCATTTGGCTTAAAGTACACCCAAGAAATCTTCGGTGATAAATTACTAGATGTGATCTACGGTTTAACCGCACAAAGCGACGTCGTTACCACAGTAGGTATGCGTAATAATGGTGAAATATTGCCCGGCTACGGCTTGAGCAATCTGTCTGCGAGCATTTCCGGTAACTTATGGGCTGTTACTTTATACGTAGATAATTTATTCGATAAATACACTTTTACATCCAGCCGAGTCGATAAAAGTTACATCGGTATTGCTGAATATGATTTTGAAAAATCCAATGCCTATGACCTAATACGTAATTACGGACACTTTGTAAATATGCCGCGTAAAGTTGGCGTTAAATTTACCTATAAGTTTGAATAAACTCGCAACGTCTTAGACATGTAAGGCACTTATGATCATATTGTCCTTATGATCATAAGTGCCTTGTTTTTATTTAACCCCTATGGATAAAGAGTGTTGTTTTAATCCCCTATGCAAAATCTACAACAACTTCATCAACAGGCTATTGAGTTAATCAACCGCCAACAATTTCAACAAGCGCATCCGTTACTGGTCAGTGTGGTGCGCCGGCAGCCGGAACATGCCGATAGTTGGTTCTTACTAGGGATTATCAACTTCGAATTAGGTCAAGTACGCAAATCCATCAGCCTGATAGAGAAAGCAATTGGCATAAAGGCAATGCCTGAATACCTCGCTCATCTGGCCAAATCCTACGCCTTAATGGGTGATTTAAATCGCGCCAAAGCCTTGGCAATACAAGCCCCCGCAAGTGACATAGACCAACCACTTACGTTAGATACTCTGGGTGTAGCCTTAAGCCGAGTTGGTTTACACCATGAGGCTTTAAACTACTTCACCAAAGCGATCTCACTGGTTAGTAGCAACCCGCAGTTTTTTTACAACTATGCGGTCGCCTGCAAATTTATTGGTGATTTTGACAAGGCACGCGACGCATTTGAAGCCGCCATCCAATTACAGCCGGATTATCATCAAGCCCACTTTGCCTTAGCCGATTTAGGCGACACCACCGTTGAGAAAAACCATATCCCGCGTTTGCAGCAAGTGTTAACTCGTTGCGTTCATCCCGATGCTACCTTGCATATTTACCATGCGCTCGCCAAAGAACATGAGAGCATAAAGGCTTATGCAAAAGCTTTTGAGTACTTGCAACAAGGTAAGCAGAACAAACTTGCTACCCTAAATTATCAGATTGCCGACGACCTCAAACTATTCGCAATATCCTTGCAGCAATTATCCTTGTCGCAAGTCGATGCAACCGGCCACCCCAGTAATGAGCCAATTTTTGTTCTAGGCATGCCCCGCTCTGGCACTACATTAGTTGAGCGTATTATCAGTAACCATAGCGATGTAACCTCAGCTGGCGAATTACAAGACTTTGGTATGGCGGTTAAAGAGCTGACTAAAACGCCCTCGCAAAAAGTGCTAGATATCGACACCTTAGAACAAGCTGAAATACTCAACTTCAATACACTAGGGCAAACGTACTTAGACAGAACCCGCGCACTCACCGGTAACACCCCACGCTTTATTGATAAACTACCGTTTAATTTCTTTTATCTAGGGTTAATTAAACAAGCCTTACCCAATGCCAAAATAATCTGTTTGCTGCGTAACCCAATGGATACCTGCATTGGCAACTTTCGCCAATTATTTTCTATCAACAGTCCTTACTATTATTACGCTTATGATCTTGAAACCATCAGCCAGTTTTATCGCCAATTTCATCAACTAGCCCATGCCACTGCGCAACTTGGTTGGGACAATTTTAAGTTAGTTAATTACGAGCAATTGGTTAGTGACCCTGAGCAACAAGTTCGCGAGCTTATCGACTTTTGTGATTTAGACTGGCAGCAGCAGTGCTTACATGTCGAAAAAAATACCGCGCCAGTATCTACCGCCAGCAAAGTACAAGTACGCGAGCCCATCAACACCCAATCCATTGGTCGCTGGCAACACTACAGTGACAATACTCAATCGATTCAACAGCAACTTGCCGATCTCATGCCTCAGTAACGAATGTGAATTTAGTGATTACTCAGATTATTTGAAACTAAGCCAAGCAGTTACGATCGTTAAAGATACCGCTATAATCACCCATCAATTTTTTAAGAGGCACAACCATGAATATTAATGAATATTTTGACGGCAACGTAAAATCCATCGCTTTTGATACCACCGGCTTACCAGCAACCGTTGGCGTAATGGCTAAAGGTGAATATACCTTCGGTACTGATAGTTATGAATATATGTCAGTTATTTGTGGTGAGTTAATCGTCAAATTACCTGGTTCAGACGAATGGCAAAGCGTTGGCCGTGGTGAAAAATTTGAAGTACCTGCCAATGCCAGTTTCGATGTAAAGGTACCGGTAGATACCGCCTACATGTGTGAATATAAGCGCTAAGCATTTAGCCAAAACGCAAACCATATGATTATAGTTTGCGTGAGTCCTCAGTTTTATCGGTGGTTACGGTTTGCTGATAATACTGGGGATATTGTTTTTTAAAATCATCAATGGTCTTGGCAAAGATTTTATTGGTATACAGCTGTTGGGCAGCCTTTTCAAAATCACTAACGTAACGCGCAAAGGCCGAGCGTTTAGATAGCGCGATATACACTTGCGTATCGTGGTTTTCGCTATAATTACTGGCAACAATATTATTAGTGAAATTAGAGTTTTGCTCAATAACCCTATGGCCGTGGCGATCGGTACACAATACCGCATCTAATCGCCCTTTATTCAACATGCCAAAAGCCGCCTGCAAACTTAATAATTCCACCTTATTAAAATGATCCCCTCTAGCATTATCGAATTGCTTGAAATGCTTTACCCCGCGGATCACCCCAATACGCAGGCCTTTTAAGTCACTAAAAGTACTAATTTGGGGACCGTCACTATGCACAAAAAATTGTTTAATAGTGACATCTTTATACAAAAATAAATGAGCGAACTGGCGACGACTATTAGTATCCAAAACACCACCCATAATATCCACTTTGCCCTCTTTGAGCCATTGCATACAACGACCAAAAGGAATATTTTTAGTAAAACTTAATTCGAAATTCAATTGTGAAACTAAGCGTTTTGTTACAGCGACATTCTCACCGACAACCTCGCCATTCTCACGCAATATTTGCAATGGGGGGTAATGATCCACACACATGGTTAATGTGCCCAGTGCTGGCGTCGAAAAACCTTTGGCCGACAGCAGTAGCAATATGAACATAACTAGCCATTTCATCCTGAACATTCATCACACTCCTACATTGAGCTAATTTATATTTAATTTAGCTACTGTCAGTTTAGGCGACTTTAATGCGCACATAAACCTCAACAGCAATTACTTTGATAACCAATAAACTGATAAAAATAATGGCGACAGCATCAGTTGCAGAAGATTGAATTTGCATACATACTAAACTGGTCTAACCAGAGGATAAGTTATGTCTCAGTCCGATACAATTAACAGCAGCAATCCGTTACGGCAATTTGTAAACTTTGCTAACCGCCAGCCAGCATGGATTTCCCGCTGGCTAATGACGCGACTTTTCCGTAGCAAAGTGAAATTAGCCGGTACCTGCGGTATTGAAATTTTAGCCACCGATGGTAAATCCGTTACCTTTCGCCAACGCAATATTCGCAAAACGCAAAACCACATTGGCAATGTACACGCGGCGGCAATGACATTATTAGCCGAGTCGGCTACGGGTTTTATTACTGGCATTAACTTACCCGGCGACAAACTGCCCCTAGTCAAAAGAATGGATATTAATTTCGTACGTCGGTCAACCGGCGATATGACCGCAACGGCTTATTTAACCGATGAGCAAATCGCCCTAATGCAAAGCCAAGAAAAGGGCGAAGTGGTAGTAAAAGTTGAGGTTAAAGATGCGGTTGATGAAACCCCGATTGAATGTCATATTGTCTGGGCGTGGATCCCTAAAAAACGTTAAAACTATTTTTTGCCCTTACTACATTTTTATATAAGTTAGTCAATTAGGATAAACATCCTAATATATTTAAATTTGTAGGCAAATTATTCCTTAAAGTCGTTTTTTTGAAATATTCATCCTTATTTTACTGTAATTTGCCATTCCAACTTCGGCCACAGTCCAGTAGAATCTGCAATCCTAGAGTCTGTTTATCTTTGATTTGTAAATTTCGTTACTCTATGGTCTGCGAAAGTACACACCAAAGATAAATAGACACTAACCATAAACCGCTTAATTAACCAAAAGTGCCTATCTTTTGCATATTCGCATAAAAGATAAGACACCCTATATAAGGAGTACAATCTAGTGGAGATGATGTCAGGCGCCGCCATGGTTGTGCGCGCGCTAAAAGATGCTGGCGTAAAACATGTATTTGGTTACCCCGGCGGTTCTGTACTGGACATTTACGATGCCTTGTATGTACAAGATGATGTAGAACACATCTTAGTACGTCATGAACAAGCAGCAGCGCATATGGCCGATGGCTACGCCCGCTCAACGGGTAAAACCGGTACCGTTTTAGTTACCTCTGGCCCCGGAGCAACCAATACTCTTACCGGTATTGCAACTGCCTATATGGATTCAATTCCAATGGTGGTGTTATCTGGCCAAGTACCAACGATGCATATTGGTGAAGACGCTTTCCAAGAAACCGACATGATCGGTTGTTCTCGCCCTATCGTTAAACACAGCTTTTTAGTTAAGCGCGCCGTGGATATTCCAGCTGCGATTGCCAAGGCCTATCACATTGCTAACACCGGCCGTCCTGGTCCAGTGGTCGTCGATTTACCCAAAGATATCGTCAACCCGTTGGAAGAACACCCTTATGTGTTCCCTGAGAACGTACAATTACGCTCTTACAATCCAACGCTAAAAGGCCATAGCAAACAAATTAAAAAAGCCATTGATGTCATCAAAGGCGCAAAACGCCCTGTGATGTATGTCGGTGGTGGCGCCGTTGCCTGTGATGCCAGCGATGCAGTAACCAAATTCGCTGAGATTTTAGGCTGCCCAGTAACCTCAACCCTAATGGGTTTAGGCGCATTTTCTGGCGTGCATGAGCAATCCGTTGGTATGCTAGGTATGCACGGTACTTTTGAAGCTAACAAAACCATGCATAATGCCGATTGCATTATTGCCTTGGGTGCGCGTTTCGATGATCGCGTAACCAATAATGTTGCCAAGTTCTGCCCCAATGCCACTATTGTACACGTGGACATTGATCCGACTTCAATCTCCAAAACCATTGCTGCCCATGTGCCGGTGGTAGGTTCTATTGATGTCGTACTGGAACAATTTTTTGAAAAGCTGGAAGGTTTTGATAGCAAAGCACACAAAGAAAACCTAGCCGACTGGTGGCAACAAATTAACCAATGGCGCGCTAAGAAGTGCCTTGAGTACAAATTAGATAACGACCAAATTAAACCACAACAGGTGGTTCAAGCGTTATATAAACACACTCAGGGGGATGCGTTCATTACCTCGGATGTGGGCCAGCATCAAATGTTTGCTGCACTATATTACCCGTTTGCTAAACCTCGTCGTTGGATCAACTCCGGTGGTGCTGGCACCATGGGCTTTGGCTTCCCTGCAGCCATGGGCGTAAAAATCGCGCATCCAGATGCGGTTGTAGCTTGTGTTACCGGTGACGGCAGTATTCAAATGAATATTCAAGAGCTGGCTACTTGTTTGCAATACAACATACCAGTGAAGATTATCTCTATTAACAACCGTGCTTTAGGCATGGTGCGTCAATGGCAAGACATGATCTACAAAGGTCGCCATTCTCATTCTTATATGGATTCGTTACCTGATTTCGTTAAGTTAGCCGAAGCTTATGGCCATATTGGTATTCAGGTGGATAAACCTGAAGAGCTAGACGACGCTATGGCTCGCTGTTTCGCTGAAAAAGATCGCCTCGTATTTATGGATATTCGTGTTGACCAAAATGAACATGTTTACCCCATGCAGATTAAGTATGGTTCCATGGATGATATGCGACTAAGTAAGACGGAGCGCACCTAATGAGAAGAATATTATCAGTATTAATGGAAAACGAACCTGGCGCATTATCACGCTTAGTGGGGGTTTTCTCCCAACGTGGTTATAACGTCGATACCTTGTGCGTTGCACCAGTTGACGACGGTAGTTTGTCGCGTTTAACCATTACCACTCATGGTGATGATAAAGCCATTGAACAAATGACCAAGCAGATGAACAAGCTGATTGATGTGTTGAAAGTATCGGATTTGACCGATGGCCCCCACATCGAACGCGAACTAATGCTAGTCAAAGTCGCCACTAAACACGAAACAGCTCGCGCCGAAGTAAAACGTAATGTGGATATTTTCCGCGCGCAAATCGTGGATGTAAGTACCAACAATTACAGCATTCAAATTGCCGGAACCTCCGACAAACTTGACGCCTTTCTTGAATCCGTTAGCCAAATTGGCGAAGTGATTGAAGCCAGTCGTTCAGGAGTCTGTGGCATCGCCCGTGGTGACAAGGCGCTTCGCCCCTAGAGTTACGGCTGTTACGCTATAAAATAACTTCAAATCTGTTAAAGTGGCCGGCAAATTAGTCGGCCTTTTTGTTTCTGCGAACCAGTATGCCCCAAGCTTCTCAACAAATTTTAATCATCGGTTATGTATGGCCAGAACCAAACTCCTCTGCTGCCGGTAGCCGTATGTTAGCGTTGATCCATTGCTTCTTACATCAAGGTTGGCAAGTGACCTTTGCCAGCCCTGCGCAGTTATCTGATCATCGTATTGATTTACCCGCTTTAGGTGTGGACGAAGTTAGCATAGAACTCAACAGCAACAGCTTTGATGAGTTTGTCAGGGCGCTAAACCCCAGCATGGTAATGTTCGACCGTTTTATGATGGAAGAGCAATTCGGCTGGCGGGTAGAGAAGCATTGCCCGAATGCCCTGCGAATTTTGGATATGGAAGATTGCCACTTTCTGCGCCATGCCCGCCATCAAGCTCACAAACAACAACGTGACCTCAGCCACAACGATTTACACAATGAGCTAGCCATACGCGAAATAGCGGCTATCCATCGTTGCGATATCACTCTAGTGATCTCCGAATTTGAAATGGCGCTATTGCAGCGGCAATTTCAAATTCCCGAGGCTGTATTACTGTATTGCCCATTTATGCTATCGCCGGTTGCAAAAACACTACCCGAGTTCGAACAGCGTCAACACTTTATTAGCATCGGCAACTTTCGCCATGAGCCAAACTGGGATGCAGTATTATGGTTAAAACAACAAATTTGGCCATTGATCCGCAAACAACTACCCCTAGCTGAACTGCATATTTACGGCGCTTATCCACCGAAAAAGGCCACGGATTTACATAACCCTAAACAAGGCTTTCTCGTCAAAGGCTGGGTAGAAGATGCCCCCACAACAATACAACAAGCACGAGTGTGTATTGCGCCATTACGTTTTGGCGCAGGCCTAAAAGGCAAACTCGCCGACGCCATGCAATATGGTACGCCAAATGTCACAACAGCCATAGGTGCCGAAGCCATGGCCGGGGAATACCCTTGGTCAGGGATAGTGGTTGATGACGCCCAAGGCATCGCCGATGCCGCCGCTACGCTTTATCAAAACGCCGAATTGTGGCAACAAAAACAGCAAGCTGGTTATGAAATTATCCAGCAACGTTTTAATGGAGTGGCCATTGGCCAAAGACTTATTCAGCGTTTGTTGGCGATTGCCGAAGATTTAGAGCAGCACCGGCAGAGTCATTTCACCGGCATGATGTTGCGTCATCACTCTATGAAAAGTACCCAATATATGGCGCAATGGATAGAAGCGAAGAATCGCATTTAGCAGTGCTATATATCTGAATTAACGTCTAAATTAACCGGCTAAATAATTGTCTACTCTATTGGGCAACGACAGGGTTTGAACCTACCTGCTTCCGGTGTAAATAGCTGCTCAGCGTCACATTCAAGTAAATCGAAATTACTACCAAAATAATAATTTTCATCCGTTGCCACCACAGCATGCATTTGCTGTTTGAGTTTATCAAACTGCAATGCAATCAACCTGGATGTATCCACTGAGGCCGCATTGTCGGAAACATAAAAAATCGCACTAGCCTGACCACTAACAGGGTTATGACATACCCCTTGATATTGAATATTGGCATTTTTTTCCATTACGGCATCGCCCTGCTTAACACCATTTACAAACAATTGAGCCTGTATTTGTATTTCATTCAGCCCCGCCTCTATTATTTGCAACTGCTGCTTGTTGTTTGAATGCCCCGTAAAGTTTGCATCTATAGTAATCGTTCTATCAATGGCCGGATAATCAGGAGCACTTCGCTCAACAATATCGACACTGTAACCCAACTCGTCTTGCGCCCAAGTGTGATAACTAACAAAACTGAGTAACAACACTAGCCAGCCGTATCGGTAGGTATGGCTGGGAAACTTATGTGTTTGTAATGGTTTCAAGCGGATTCCTTGTTTGTTTTTAATCAGTCGCGTCAACTAGCATCCATTAAACACCAATCCTAATTCGTCCAAGAGCACTTGATGCGGACTCTATGGCTCGTGAATTCCAGCTCTATACGCTGACTGAATGACATAAGTTTTTTGCTTCGCAAATTGACTTTTGTATCGATATTTCGGGGCAAGGATAGCCTCTACAGTCAAATCCGCATTTGAGGCCATTTGTAGGTAAGTAAACGGGTTATTGGCTACCGGCGTTGTGAATCAAGCCAAATACACCAAGGATTGGAACATTAGAATACACGCTTTCAATTGCATCCATTTGCAATGGTGTATCAGCTTCTCCGTATTCACCGGTTTTCATATTAGTTCCACGTATCGTCATAAAGATTCTGTGGATTTCAAAACTATCGTCAACCTTGGAAATCTTAAACTGAACTTTCAAATCAAGTTCTAAGTCGTCAGGAAAGTTTTCCTTCGACTTTTCAAGAATTTCTTCAGTTACCTCTATACCCATTGATGGAATACTTGTACCTTCGTGGGCATCGATATTGATGTTTCCAACAAATTCCACGAATTGTCGGTTTTGTCTATCTTCAAAAGAGCTCCAGTCAGAATCAGAGAAGAATTCATAGTTGTCAAAAGCATCGGAAAGCGTCACTGAAGAATCAAAGTTCAATGTGCCATTTTGAACAATGCTTTCATCGCTTGAACACCCTGATAGAAGTAATCCTGCTCCTAGGAAAAAAGTAGCTGCTACCTGTTTTAGTTTCATCATTTAAATCTCCGAATATTTATTAAAAACTAATAGCAGTTGGCAACTGTTCGGAAAACTAACTTCCTATTTTCACTACTCCACTATTTGGGCCAGTATCGGGTAGTTATCTTTCAAGATCAAGATCCTATGACTGAGATAAATAACTTTTTACTCAGGACTTTCTATCCTTCACTCTGCGGAACACACTGATGTGCATTCAAAATAATTCTTCCAATTCTGTCGGGTATATGAGTCTCTCCACCAATTTATCTGGAGTAAATTGGAACAGCTTTGCTGATCATTCGACGAAGCACAGGGATGTGCGCTGTAAATACCCTCGCGCCCCAAAGGACGGGGCATGAAAAAGGGCAGGATGCCAGTGGCGCAGCCATAAAAATCACGCCGATGCGGCCAACTAAAAAGGCCGCTTCCCCGTTATAGCAACATATAGCGCAAATACCCCCACAGCAGAATAAATCACTTCAAACGCACTGATACCGTTGCCACCTTCAGACATAAAGGTAACAATCAGCATATACGCCAGTACGATTGAGGGTAAGCCTGCAATGCCCAATAAGACACGAATATGTAACGGTAATTTTGATTTAGTTTCAGGAGTGTCCACTCATCGTTCCTCTACATCTTTTGTTTATTAAATCCTAACGTCATTGAATTACTCAGGAACATCATTAGCCATTGCCAATATGTAACTAACCTGAACTATTGAAACCACCCCTTATCAATGGGTAACGAAAACAACAGCGGTGCCATATCGCGAAAATGCTGGGCATTGGATTTACACTGAATATTCTCTAAATAGTGAGCTTTCCAAGGGTCGTTGATCAACCATAAACGTTCACCATCCACGGCCACACCTTCGATGGCAGTGAAAGGAATAGTCTCCATTGCCGAACAAGATGCATCTGCGGTATTCACCCAGTAAGACATATCAATCATTTTAGTCGGCCGTTGCTTATTCAGGTCTATGATCCACAACTGGTCATTGTTGCGCGCGGCAGCAATCAGGTATCCCCCATGGCCGCCTTTTTTGGATGGGTAGTAATCCATGCCATTTAACGGAAAGGCGCCGACATCGCCTTTGGGTAACAACAGTTCAGGGTCTTCCACTGCGATAAAACTCGGAACTTTCCAGAAATCCGCATCCATCTTTAAGCGAAAAATCCTTGGATATTTCTTCTTGTCTTTTTCCAGAGCTAAATACAACCAGCGGTTTTTAGCAAAAGCTAAGCCTTCAATACCATCGTTAGGGAAGTTACCTACGGCAAACTCGGGTTTATATTGCAATGGACGCGCATGAGTTAAGGTTAATTGATAATCCTCATTCAATTCCATGCGTACCAATAAGGTGGGAAATGCGGTAGAGCCGCTGCCTAGCCATTGCTTCGCGCAGGCAGGAGTTAAAGGGTCATAGGATGCATCTTCGGTCACAGTGTAAAACACTTTGTCATTCGCGGGGTCGACTACTAAGGCTTCTAAATCTGGGGTGTTGGATAAATACTTAGCAAAGCAGCTGGCTTCTAATTCGACTGATAAACGCATTGGCATAGCAGAGGCACCAACACGAGCAGAATGCTTTTCTATACGGTGGAGCGCACGTTGGTGTTTTAGCAGTGCACTGCGATCGGACAAGGTAAGCAACTGATCTCGCCAGATAACCAAGCCAGAAGTTTGTGGATCTTTAATTACATTGCCATTCTCATGGCGTAACCATTTTCCGGAGACATTTACTGTTTCTTTCACTGTGGTATTAGTATCTGCCAGCGCAGAAGTTGATGCCATCATCATGCAGCTCAACGGCACTAACCAGCAAGTAACCAAAGATAATTTCTGCTTAAAACCCATACCTAGACTTCCCTTTACACAATTAATCCCAATTCGGGTTAATTTAAGACCAACCTATACTAATGCTAGCCAGATGACATGACAATTATGTGATTAGGCTGGTTAAAACGTCAAACTAAACAACGCTCCACCAATATCAGCCTTGCTTAATTTAACGCTGCCACCATGGGCGATCATCACTTGTCGAGTCAGTGCTAAACCCACGCCGGATCCATCCTTTTTGGTGGTAAAAAACGGCACAAACACTTTTTGAGCAAGGTCATTGGCGATACCGGGTCCATTGTCAGCAACCTCGATCACCACATGCCCGCGACGATTTAAAAACGCCCGTAAGATAATTTGCGCTTGTGGGATGCCAACCAACGCTTGTTGGGCGTTTTTAAGTAGATTAATCAATAATTGCTCAAGCATATCCACATCAATATTCACATCCAATGCTTGTGGTTGCACATCTACATTCAAGCTGATTTTATTCTCGGTTAACTCTTGAGCGACTAAGGTTTGCACGGAATTGAATAACGTTTCGATTAGCACAACACGCTTATTCGGTGGTGGCAAACGGGTTAACCGTCGATAACTACCAACAAATTGCATAAGGCCATCGCTACGCCGAGCTACGGTTTGCACCGCATCAGCGACATCTTGTAAGTCTTCGCTGAGTTCAGGTAGTTGGTCGGCTTTTTGTTTGCAGTCTTCGACTAAATCCACGGCGGTTTTCGCCAACGACGACACCGGCGTAATGCTGTTCATGATTTCATGGGTAAGTACACGCACTAAATCCTGCCACGCTTGCAGTTGTGCCTTATCCAATTCGCTTTGAATATCCTGCAAACTGAATAAGCGCTCTTGCTGCCCGGCTAAGATGATTTCGGTCACCGACACCGACAACTGGTGCTGCATGTCATCTACCACAAAATCCACTAAACGCCTCTCGCCCACGCCTAGGCTAGTGATCTGCGGTAACACATCAACACCAAATTGATTAAGGTCATCCAAACGTTGTATAGAGTGGCTGCCAAATAGGCGTCGCGCACTGTTATTCCACAATACAATATTGCCATTACTGTGCACACTCATTAGTGGCACCGGTACATGCTCTACTACCGCTTTTAAGTGGCGAAGCTGGGTTTCTTGATCCGCTCGACTCTGCTGAAAGCGCGCTAAAATATTGCTAAAGGCCTCACCCAATTCGCTAAAGCCAGCGCCTAAATGTTGAAATTCAAAACGTTGGGAATAGTCGGCATAACGCACCGCCTGTAAAAATCGCGTGAGCTCGGTATTGGTTTTACGAATAAAGTGCACCACGTCAAATGCCTGTACCACAAACAAAATAACCAACAATAAACTAGCGGCGTGATAACCCGGCTGGCTGATAAAGGCACTGAGTAAAATCACCATCAACATCAACATTGCGATGCGAATACTCAGCAATAAGGAAAAACGATTAAAGCCCATATTTTTCCATCCTTCTATATAGCGCTGCCCGTGTTAGCCCCAATGCTTTAGCAGCATGGCTGATATTAAAGCGGTGAATTTTCAACGCTTGTTCAATAGTGTCTTTTTCAATGCGCTCAAGATTAAAGTGTTCGCCTGTAGCCGAGTTTGATACTGCAACAGGTTGAGTCACTGCCGAGGACACCATCTCACCGGCCTGATTAGGCGTTAACTCAAGTTGGAAATCCTTATTAGTCAATTCGTTACTATCAGCTAAAATCACCGCCCTTTCCAAAGCATGGCGCAGCGCGCGCACATTGCCCGGCCACGAATATTGCTGCATTTTTAATAAAGCACTAGAGGATATCGTCATCGGCGCTTTAGCGTATTTTTTGGCATAGAGCGCTAGATAATGCTCGGCCATGGTTTGAATATCTTCTGGGCGCTGACGCAGTGGCGGTAAGGTAATTTCGACGGTGTTTAAGCGGAATAATAAATCCTGCCGGAAGCGAGACTCATCGGTTAATTGGGATTTAGCCACATTAGTGGCCGCAATCACCCGCACATCAATATCAATGGCGGCGTTCGCCCCTAACGGGGTGACTTGGCGCTGTGCCAGTACAGTCAGCAATTTGGCTTGTAAATGCAGGGGGATATTGCCAATTTCATCTAAAAATAAACTGCCGCCATGGGCCGCTTGCAAACGCCCTACTCTGTCTTCATTTGCTCCAGTGAACGCACCTTTTTTATGGCCGAATAATTCACTTTCAAATAGGGATTCCGATACCGCCCCTAGATCCACCGCCATAAATACATTCTCACTTCGTTGGCTTTGTGCATGTAATTCGCGGGCAACCAATTCTTTACCCGTGCCGTTTTCCCCTAGAACCAGCACGTTAGCGTCGGTAGGCGCACTGCGTTGTATTAACGACATCACTGCGGCCATGGCCGCCGACTGGCCTAAAATCACCTGCCCTGAAATACTGCTGCTAGTGAGCAGCTTATTGGTTTGCCGTAGACTACTAGCTTCGCGGCGCGATTGCCCCAACTGCACCGCCGAAGATAATGTCGCTACCACCTTTTCATTTTGCCAAGGCTTGGCGATAAAATCTGTGGCGCCGAGCTTCATTGCCTCGACTGCGGTATCTACGCCACCGTGGGCAGTGATCATGATCACCACGGCCTGAGGATCTAATTGCAATATTTGCTGAAGCCAATGAAACCCTTGCTGACCAGAACTCTCACCTGGACCAAAGTTCATATCCAGCAAAATGGCATCGAAACTTTTATCGCTCAGCAATTGCGGTATTTGCTGTGGCTGATTACAAATTTGCACATCGGCAAAATGTCGCTTTAACAGTAACTTTCCGGCAACCAATATGTCTTCATCGTCGTCGACAATCAGTATCTGCCCCATTTTTTTTTGCACGCCATCTCCAGAGTTGATCTTCTATGACTGTTCGTTATCGTACACCTAGTGTTCAGTAACGCACAAGTTTTCCTGTCCGATTATGAACACTAAAAAATAATTGCACGTAAAAACAGTTAGTTAACTATTGGTACGATAGTTGATTAGGGTATGAGTACTAATTAAAAAGCGCATACCGAAAACGGTATCGCTACAGCATTATCGGAAAGTAAAAGAACCTATGCCAAGTCAACTTAGCTCAGTAAACAAAATTAATAAGGACAACGCTGTCTCAGGATCGGCCATGGACAGAAAAATCCCTAAAAAGCGCCGCCTGACCTTACCCATTGTTATGGCAGCAGGATTAGCGTTGCTGGCTGGCATTTTATATTTGTCTTATCAATCGCAATCTGGGCGAGCATTAACGGTTAATAGTGGGCGCATTGTTATTTCCACGGTGACGAGCGGCATATTTGAAGATTTCATTCCTATACGTGGCCGAGTAACGCCAGCAAAAACCTTGTTTTTAGACGCTATTGAAGGTGGACGCGTAGAACGAATTCTAGTTGAAGATGGCGCCAGCCTTAAAGCAGGGGATTTGATTGTCGAGCTGTCCAATGCATCTTTACAGCTTAACGTATTGGGTAATGAAGCTCGGGTGGCCGAGCAGCTAAATAACATGCGCAGCATTGAGCTAAACCTTGAGCAAAACCGCTTGCAACACAAACGCAATCTGGTGGATATCCAGTATCAAATCAGTATGCTAACTCGCCAATTAAGTCGCGAGGAAACCTTAGTCGCTAATGACTCGGTGAGCCAATCACAATTTGCCGACACCCAAGACACCTTAAAGTGGTACAAAAGCCGCTTGCAGTTAACCTTAGAAAGCCAAGCGTCCGATGCCAAAATGCAAGAATCACAATTGGCCTTTTTGCGCGAAACCAGTGAACGCTTAGAAAGTAATCTGGCTATTTCTCGGCAAAACCTCGACAACATGAATGTACGAGCGCCAGTCGCTGGCAAATTGTCGGGCTTTAATGTTGAGGTCGGGCAAAGTATCGGTCGCGGTGAACGCTTGGGGCAAATTGATACACCAGATGATTACAAGTTAACTGCACAGATCGATGAGTTTTACTTAGGCCGAGTGGATATCGGTCAGCTAGCGCAATTCGATAGTTATCAACTACAAGTATCAAAAATATACCCGCAAGTGCAAAACGGTCAGTTTGAAGTTGATTTCACCTTTATTGGCCAGCAGCCCAACAACATCCGTCGTGGTCAAAGTATACAAACCAAACTCACCTTAGGTGATGAAAGTGAAGCCTTACTTATTCCTAATGGTGCGTTTTATCAAGACACTGGTGGTAGCTGGATTTTTGTAGTGACCGCAGATAGCAGTCAAGCTGTGCGACGTTCGGTGCGTTTAGGGCGCCGTAATAGCCAATTTATTGAAGTCATCGAAGGCTTGGAACAGGGTGAGCGAGTTGTTACCAGCCCCTACGCTAGCTATCAAAATATGCAACGCCTTAATTTACATAACTAATTAAATAACAGGACCAATACAATGTTGAAACTACATAACCTGAGTAAATATTTTCAAACCGACGAAGTCGAAACGGTGGCGTTAAATAACGTCAATATTGAAATTGCCCAAGGCGAGTTTGTCGCCATTATGGGGCCTTCTGGCTGCGGTAAATCTACCTTACTGAATATTATCGGCATGCTCGATAATCCTTCCGAAGGGCAATATCACTTTATGGATGATGAAGTGGCTGGTTATTCTGAATCTCAATTAGCCATTATACGCAAACAGCATATTGGCTTTATCTTCCAGAATTTTAATTTGATTGATGAGCTGACCGTAGAAGAAAACATCGAGCTGGCATTGTTGTATCACAACATTCCTGCCAGCGAGCGCAAACAGCGAGTTGAAAAAGTCATGGATAAGGTGGGTATTGCCCATCGCGCTAAACACAGACCGGGTCAATTATCTGGTGGTCAACAACAACGGGTAGCGGTTGCTCGCGCCGTAGTCGGTGATCAAGCGATGATCCTTGCCGATGAGCCCACCGGTAACCTCGATAGCGCCCATGGCCAAGAGGTGATGGAAATGCTCAAAGCATTAAATGCCGAAGGCACCACCATTGTCATGGTAACCCACAGCCCAGCCCACGCCGATTATGCCCGCCGTACCATTAATTTATTCGATGGCCATGTGGTTACCGAAAACGTGCGCGCAGCCTAAGCCAGCGATAATTTAAGGATTTCATTATGTTTCAGCATTATTTAATTACCGCCTGGCGCAACATTATTAAGAACGGTTTATTTTCCGGTATTAATATATTTGGATTAGCCGTTGGTTTTATGAGCTGCATTTTAATTATGCTGTTTGTGCGCGATGAAACCGGCTATGACACCTGGATCAAAGACAGCGACCGCGTGGCACGTTTGCATTCCGCCTATACCATGCCGGGACGTCCGCCTTTTCTAACCGTGCGCTCTGCCGGTCGCATGATGGAAGCTATAAGAGACTATGCGTCTAACGAAGTAGAGTCTGGTATGCGTTTGATCCAATGGGGTTTGACCGTACAGCAAAATGGCGAGGCGTTCCCAGAAGAAATGACCATGGTTGATGGTAGTTTTTTCGATGTGCTTGATCTGCCTTTTGCCCATGGCGATCGCAGTAGCTCGTTCAACAAGCCTTTCGATTTGGTCATTACCGAAAAAATGGCGAATAAATATTTTGGCCGAACGGATGTTATTGGCGAAACGCTCACCTTGTGCTGCGCTGCCGAAGAACCTACGGTAATGGCGATAACCGGTGTGTTAAAAGATCTGCCACAGGCAACGCACCTAAACGTGAATTTATTGATTTATCTACAACCTGCACTGTTCGCCAATAATTCAAGCGTGCTGGATACTTGGACGAGTGTAAATGTATACACCTATTTCAAACTCAAACCCACTACCACCATTGAGCAATTACAATCGCGCATTAATTACTGGGCAAATAATGAAAGTCCTTTTGTACAAACCATTGCTAACGATATCGGTGCAATGCAAGCTGGTAGTAAAGTGACAGATGTTATGCAACATAAGTTAATGGCCTTAACCGACTTACACCTACATGCCCGTAAAGACGCGGGTAATATGGGCGATCTTTCCCCCATGGGCGATTATAAAATGATCGTGATGTTCGTGATTGTGGCATCGCTTATCTTACTCATCGCCTGTATTAATTTTATGAATTTAGCCACCGCCCGAGCGAGCCAGCGCGCCCGTGAAGTGGGTATGCGCAAAGTATTGGGTGCTAGCCGCGCGCAAGTAGCAATGCAATTTTTAAGTGAAGCCGTAGCACTGGTGTTGATATCACTGTTGTTTTCGCTGGTGGCGGTTGAAGCCTTCTTGCCTTTGTATAATGAATTACTCAATCGTGAACTTAGCTTACAGCTATTTTCAGATCCCCAGTTATTACTCACTTTACTTACAGGCTCTATTATTGTTGGCATTGGCGCAGGACTTTATCCAGCACTATTTTTATCCCGCTTTATGCCTGCGCATATTTTAACAGCCAGTAAAGGTGGGGAATCACGAGGCTCGACAACATTACGCACAGCACTAGTGGTATTTCAATTTGCCACTTCCATCATTTTAGTTATCTGTACAGTAGTAGTTTATGGCCAAACCTTGTATGCCAATACAATAGATGTGGGTTATCAAAGCGATAATAAATTAATACTGAATGTGGGCGCTGCCAACGGCAATCTACAAAGCCTAAAACAGGAGCTACTCAATTTACCAGAGGTCAGTTCTGTGGTGTTTTCTTCGGAAGCGCCAACTCAAGATAATGAAAACAATCGCCAATTTACCTTGATACCACAATCGGCGGATGCAAATACTAGTGAAGGCGATGCTGCACCTATTCAGCAAATTCTCAATTATTACAGTACCGATTATGGCTTTTTTGAAGCGTACAAAATTACACCAATTGCCGGTCGTGTATTTGACGAGCAATATGGAACGGATAAAGCAGTTCAACAGCCTGATGGCGATAATAATGTCGGCACCGCCTCGGTTATTCTGAATGAGTCCGCAGTACGACGCTTAGGAATGTCAAACCCGCAAACTGCCATCGGCCGTACTTTAGAGTCAGGTATTTTCGACAATGGCATGCACCGCCTGCATATTATTGGGGTAATACCGGATATTTATTTCCGCTCGATTAAATTTGATATTCGCCCCAGCGTCTATTTATTAAGAGAAGATCATTTTCGAGCAGCCAACATCTCGTTTAATACTAATGATTCGCCAGCACTGACCAGTAAAATAGAGCAGATTTGGAAAGCCAATGTGCCAATGCAGCCTATTCATTTACAGTTTTTGAGCGAAATGATGGCAGCCCAATATAGCGATGATGTCACAACAGCGAAGATGTTCTCCACCTTCTCATTGCTGGCTATTATCGTCGCTTGCCTCGGATTATATGGTCTTGCTGCCTTTACCGCCGAACGCCGTACCAAGGAGATTGGTATTCGCAAAGTCATGGGCGCGCAAATTAGCGATATTGTAAAACTGTTGATTTGGCAATTTTCCAAACCGGTTTTGATTGCCAATATTATCGCTTGGCCCATCGCCGCCTATGCCATGTTAAGTTGGCTACAAGAATTCCCTTATCGACTGGAGGCAATCTGGTTGCTACCTATATGCGTGGCAACCGGACTATTATCGCTGCTGATCGCTTGGGCGACGGTAGGCGGTAATGCCGCCAAGGTCGCTAAAAATAAACCCGTGCATGCGTTACGTCACGAATAAATATCTATTCACAGTGAAATTTCGCTTCACCAGAATGCCGTACAGGTTCCCAACCACCTGTATGGTATTCGCCTTCTGCCTTGTATCGATAATTCACATCATTCTTCAGTCGAACACCAAGCCAATACCATTTATCCGCTAATTTTCACGTTCGTCATATATCTCACCGTAACACCACTCTGCTACTTAAACTGCCATCGTTAATTTATTAAGGAGCAATACCATGACCCAACCCTCTATCTGCAAAAAGACTAAATTCAAAAATACCTTGTTGATTGTTTTATGGTGCTGTGGATCGGTGAGATTTCGTCGAACAAGGCTTCGGCCTCTGAATTATGGCAAGGAGGCTGGCAGGGTATGTTGGACATTAATCCAAGCATGAGCCTAACAATAATCATTCACATTGAAGCTGATAACAATCAACTTATCGGTACTCTAGATAGCCCAGACCAAGGTGCTAACGGCATTCCCATCAACAGCATTACGGTGGAAAAGCAACATATCACTATTAGCATAGACGCCATTGATGCACGCTTTCAGGCTAACTTAAAAAACGGCTCATTAGATGGAACATTTTCACAAGGCGGGCAACAATGTCCGCTGATACTAATTCTCCAATCTACAGATCAGGCTTCTGTGCTGGCTGAAAAAAAGGCTCGACCGCAAGAACCCAAAGCACCCTACCCCTATGTTGAAGAACTCGTGAAATATCCCCACCCAAGTGGCGAGTTTAGCTTTGCTGGCACCTAACCAAACCCAAAAGCAAAGGCCAAATGGTTAATTCCAAGAATACTCATTCAGCTATTATGAGAGAACGCCGTTAAACATGGCATAACCAACCTAGCTGCTGGCGGCGAGGTTAGCCTTCATTTGGGCTTATCTGATCAAACACTGAATATAAAAGTAACCAATGATGGCCAGTTAAGTGAAGATAAACACACAGGAATTGGACTCAAGAATATTCGTTCACGTTTATTGATGCTCTACGCCAATAAAGCATCATTTACTATATCTCAGCAAACCATTCGGGTGGCTGCTGAGGTTACATTGCCTGTTGAAGCGGTGCAGTTCAGCAGTCAGCCAACTCATAATTGAGTCCAAGGAAGTAAGGAGGAAGCATGCAAGCCATTATTGTCGAAGATAGCCGCCTTGCTCGATTGGAACTAAAAGAGCAACTTAAACACATCAGCGGTATCGAACTTATTGCTGAAGCAGAAAATGGTCAACAAGGCATTGAGCTGATTGAGCAACATCAACCCGACATTATCTTTTTAGATATCAACATGCCTGGGATGGATGGATTTGAAATGCTCGAGCAGCTTACTTATGTACCAATGATCATTTTCACCACCGCCTACGACGAATTCGCATTGAAATCCTTTGAAGTGAATGCCTTAGATTATTTGCTTAAACCTATCACCTTGCCACGATTACACAGCGCCATTGAAAAAGCCGCTCAACAATGTAACAAACCACTTGTTGAAGATAAGCTACATAACGACAGTCAATTCTTTGTAAAAGAAGGAGAGCAATGTTGGTTAGTAAAATTACAACAAGTGCAACTGTTTGAGTCCATTGGAAACTACACTCGTTTGTACTTTGAGCAACATAAACCGATGATCTACAAATCATTAAGTCAGGTGGAAAAGCGCTTGCCAGAACCGATGTTCTTCCGCGCCAACCGTAGCGAACTCATCAATATGCAATACGTTAACAACGTAGAAATAGCCCTGAATAGCAACTTACTGATCCACCTGCAAAACGGTAAGATCATCGAACTGTCTCGCCGACAAGCCGCAGAGTTTAAAAAGAGAATGTCACTATAAAATACAATTAATTATCCTTTATCGATAATTTATTATTGAAGGGGGATGATATAGCTATTACTCTATGCGCTATTAATGTTTAAATTAGGCTCCATTGCGGAGATTGAAGACCATGGCCATCGTCGTCAACATAGATATTGTCCTCGCTATTAATAAAATGCGCTCCAAAGAATTAGCCGAAAAAATTGGTATTACTCCACAGAATCTTTCTATCCTAAAATCCGGTCGCTCACGAGCTGTTCGCTTTGAAACACTTGAAAAAATCTGTAAAGCATTGCATTGCCAACCTGGTGATATTCTGGAATATGTTGATGATGACGATAATTAAAAAGAGACTCACATGAACAATAAAGAGGCAAACGCCAAGGTCATTTTTCGATTTTTAAAACTCGATAAGCTACAGGCCATTACTTTAACTCACGAAATTAAGGGATCGAGCTACATTCCCCACGACAAAGGGCGCTACGAGGGTAGTATTGAATTAGAAGAGTGTTATTTTGAAGATCTCATTACATTCTTTGTGCGCCAACAAATTCCGCTAAGCGCCTGTGATATTTTAGTTTCGGTAGCCTCACAACAAACCGGTACTTTTGCAACGCCTATGGTGGTTAATAAAATGCTCAAACACATTGATTGTCAGATTACCTTTGCCTACCCCTGCTAAATTAACCTAATCCAATACCTGTTTTACGCATATAAGCTAATAATGCTGAAGCATCAAGATGAGGATCATTGGCAAGCCCAGCAGCAACCCCTTGCTGATCACCCACACTTCGATGTTGACCTAATTTTTGCTTACCTTCCATGTGGGTCACTTCAATTTTAAAGCCGACAATTGCCTGCGCCAACTTACGTTGATAATCTTCTGGCATCAGATTGTTATCATCCAATAAGGTAGATTCATATTGTTTAACCAGCTTATGAACCGCCACTAATGTTTGTGCCGAATCGAGTAAACTGGCGATGCCGGTAACATGTACTGCAGCATAATTCCATGTGGGTACCGCCGGTGATCCAGCATACCATTTAGGCGAAATATAACTGTGCGGCCCACTAAAAATCGCTTTCACTTTAGTGCCGTCTAGGGCCTTCCATTGAGGGTTAGCTTTAGCCATATGTCCATAGATATGTGCAACACCACTTTCGGATGACTCTATAATTAACGGCAATTGTGAAACTTGTAAGTCCTCACTTACTAGAATAGCAAAGCCATAACTATGAATAAATTTCAGCTGCTGATCAACATCTAACATTTGCATGTTTTTAGGGGTATACATTATTGCTCCTGCTAATGGCTTTGTGCAGTCATGTTCATTTTTGCATCCATTCTATTAGCGCTGACATGCTGTTATTAATGCTATCAAACTTATCTAAATCTTGAAGAATGCTTGCTGAGGATTGCACGTATTGCGAACCGTCTAATTCATCGCCGCAATGTTCAATTAAATCCTTAGCAGATTGCAAGGTGGTCTCTAAGTGGAATTGCAGCGCCAGCACATTATTTTTATAAATAAAGCCCTGATTCATACAGGCCTTACTGCTTGCTAATGGAATTGCCCCTTGTGGAATAGCAAACGTATCACCATGCCAATGGAATACTGGCTGTGCATCAGCAAAGATATTACTCAAACCCAACGCTTTAGCTTTACCTGTTAATTGAATAGGGAACCAGCCAATTTCCCGATGGGGATTTTTAGTCACCGCGGCACCAAGAATATCGGCGATAAGTTGTGCCCCTAAACAAATTCCCAAGACCTTTTTACCGGCTTTAATACACCCTTGGATAAACTGTTTTTCAACCGCTAGCCACGGGTATTGAACATAATCATAAATACCCATTGGCCCACCCATAACGATCAACCAATCGACCTTAGTAATCTCTGGCAAAGGCTCATTTTTATACAAAGCGGTGGAGGTTATTGTATGTCCTGCATTTAATAACTGGGATTGCATACTGCCTAAACCTTCGAAGGCAACATGCTGTAAATAGTGAATCTGCATTGGGAAAAGTCCTTTTAATTTTCAAAAATATTGAGCTATTTCTACACCCAATCAATCAGCAAAGTGACTAATTGAACTTGATCAGATTGGCTCACCAAATCGGAATAACTGACTTTCGCCTGGCTGCATTTTATGCCAGTTTTCGTTGTCGGTGAGTGGCTCGGTCGCTATTACGGTAACCACATCATGCATGGTGGTTTCCTTAGCAAAGTCGATATCCACATCAATATCCGACAAACGCGCCACTCCAAAAGGAGCTCGACGTGTAATCCACTGCAGTTTGGTTGTACAGTAAGCTAGTACATACTCACCGTCTGATAGCAGCATATTAAACACCCCGAGTTTGGTTAACTCTTGCACTTGGCGCTTAATAAAATTAAAGACGGTTTTACGATTCTTTGGTGGCCTTGGAAAGCGTTGTTCTATTTGGCTAAGTAGGAAACAAAAGGCACGTTCGCTGTCAGTGGTACCGACCGGCATAAAACGTGTTACGGGCAAATTCCGATAATTAGACAATTGACCGTTGTGTGCATAAGTCCAGTTTCGTCCCCACAGTTCACGACTGAAGGGATGGGTATTTTCCATACCAATACGGCCGCGATTCGCTTGCCTAACATGGGCAATGACAGCTTTGCTTTTAATGGGGTAATTAGAAATCAGCTGAGCAATTTCTGACTCATAGCTGGGCTGCGGATCTTTAAAAATACACACGCCTTTGTTGTCATAAAAAGCCACACCCCAACCGTCTTTGTGTGGACCTGTTTGTCCGCCTCGCTGACGAAGTCCTTTAAAGCTAAAGCAAATGTCAGTAGGAACATTGGCCGACATGCCCATTAATTCACACATACTGATTATTACTCCGTGATACCAAGGTGCTAGGAGCTGTAGTTTAAGCAAAAAGTTAGATGATACCAACGAGATTATTTATGGCTAAATGCAGTGAAGCAATATTGATGAACTTACAAAGCGGTATTGGCCAATGCCACTGGTAACAGCGATGCACTTTGAGAGGCTATTTGATACTGCTGCTGGATCAATTTTAGTGTTTCTACCGTGGCTCCTCGGCTGGCCTGTTGGCACAACAAAGCGTTGTCACCTAGTTGCTTTCTTTTTGAGGGCTGTAATAGTAGTGATGATACCGAAGTCGATAAGTTCTTTTCACCATCGAGCATTATTAAAGCATTGTATTCAGAAAGTAAGCGATAGCTATCTTCAAAATTGAAGACATGTTTTCCAGCTATAATCGGCTTTTTTTGGCAGGCTGCCTCGAATGGATTGTGTCCGCCACGCTCAACTAAACTGCCACCCATAAACACCACATCGGCTAAACTCATATACTGCATCATTTCCCCCATGGTATTGCCAATTAACACTTGGGTATCAGAGTTAGGTGCAGTCCTAATCGCTGTTTTCTTCTCACATATAAAGTGCTCAGCGCATTGAATAGTAATCGCGTCAAATCGCTGTGGGTGACGCGGCACGAGGATAAGTAGGGCGTTGGGGATCTGCTCTAATAATTTTTGATGAGCTTTAAGAATTTTACGCTCCTCACCATGGTGAGTACTGGCCGCTAGCCACACGGGTCGGTTGAGCTGCCATTGATCACGCAAAGCTTTGTTTAACTCGCTCTGACGCGGTGACAAACTAACATCAAATTTAACATTGCCGGTCACCATCAGTTTTTTTGCATCACAACCAAGTTCAGTAAAACGTTGAGCGTCACTTTTAAACTGCGCACCAATACAATCGAGATCACGCAACATGCCTTGAGTTATAGCTGGGACTTTGGCATAACCTTTTGCAGAACGTGCGGATAAGCGCCCATTGATTAACAGTGTGCGAATGCCACGCTGTTTAGCGCAACGTAATAAATTCGGCCATAGCTCTGTTTCCATCAACACCACAACCCGTGGCCGCACTCTTGATAAAAACCACCACTGCAACAACGCGATATCGTAGGGCAAATAACAATGGTGAACGCGATCGCCAAAGGTTTTTTGAATATAAGCAGAACCTGTAGGAGTCATGCAGGTTATGGTGATTGCCACATCAGAATGAATTTGCATGAAGCGCTGTATAACCGCGCTAGCGGCAATCGCTTCGCCCAATGACGCCACATGAAACAACACACCATCAGCAGGCACTCGCAACTTTACAAGTGCCATACGTTCATGCCAGCGTTTACCATAATCTGGCTGTTTGAGCGCTTTTAGCTGCATTCTGATATACACCAACGGCAGGGCCAAAATAAAAACAAGGTTGTAAACAAATAGCGCCATCACAGCCACCAACAGAATAATGCAAGGCATTAGGATGGAGGGTTTGTGTGACAATTTTTTAAATACACTATGACTTTGCAATGAATATTTGATGACATAAATTGGTCATAAATTCTGCCTACACTGATATTTATTAGTCACAGCCTCAGTCAATTAATATGAAAAATTTACATATTGGTATTTTTCGGCTTTCCGCAATTGGCGATTTAGCACTTTGTGCCGCTATGGTGGAGCCCCTACATCATGCCTATCCAGATGCAAAAATAACCTGGATTACATCGCCCAGCGGCTATGCGCTATTAAAGGGGTTACCCCACGTTAGTTTTGTGGTGATTGATAAAATAAAGAGTCTGCACAGCCTAGCCAGCACCTATGGCAAATTGCAGCCTTTGCGTTTTGATGTGCTGCTGTGCGCGCAAGCCAGCTTATCGGCGAATTTGATTTACCCGATGATCCGCGCTAAACGTAAAATCGGCTTCGATGAAATTCGCGCCAAGGATGGTCACCGACATGTGATTAACGAAAGTATCGCTTTTGAGCGCCAACATCTGCTAGATGGCTTTCTGGCACTGGCTCAAAAAATTGGCAGAGAAACCATTGAATTCAAAGGTTGGCGCTTGGCAGAAACCATTAAAGAACCACAATTTATTGAAACATTACGGCAACTCAGTCCGCCAGGCTCCCCTCTTATTGCCATCAATCTTGCGGCGAGTAAAGCAGAGCGAAATTGGCCAGCGCATCTGTATATTCATTTAATTAAATGCATTAGTGCCCATTCTGATGCCAACATTCTATTAGTTGGCGGACAACAACAATTGGAGTTAGCAGCGGCAAATAAAATTACTCAGCAATGTGATAACGTCATCAATATGGTGGGTAAAACCAGCCTGAAACAATTAGCCGCGTTATTAGCCAATAGCAGCTGTTTAGTGTCGCCAGATTCTGGGCCAGTACATATTGCAGTAGCGATGGGCACACCCGTCATTGGTTTATATGCCGTCGCCCGCAGTGAATTAAGTGGCCCGTATTTACATCGTGAGCTATGCATTGATGCCTATGAACAAGCTGCACGGGTTTTACAAAATCAACAAAAATCAGAACTCGACTGGCACCACCGCATTCATGATAAGCGCGCAATGTTGTTTATTTCCGTTGATGAAGTCTTCCGCAAGTTACAACCCTTTCTGCTTACCGAAACTTGTCCAATATAGTCAACTGAATAGTGGCTGATAGTTATTCCTGAGCAATATAATTATCAGTTAGTGATGACTTACTTATCTCATTTCCTTTATGAATTAAGCTCATAAAATCAGCGCTAATTTGCTGCTGCAAATTAAAGGCTTCTTTGGTTGGGCAAAACAGTGATACATGCACCTCCATTTTCGCAAACTGATTAGTGTCCACCGTGACCGACGGATCGATATTAATAAACTCCACATCCAGATGACGTTCTATTAAGCCTTTATAACGCTCTGCCACATCACGAAAATGTGAACAGTGCTCAATGGCCTTGTCCAGCAGTTGGGGGACATAAGCATAGACATTGACGGTCGGCTCAACAGTAAGAGCAAAACTATGCATGTTGTAGCGACGTAAAAAGTTTAAGTTTTTAACCGTATGCACCACTAATTGACTACACGGCACATAAACATGTTTACCGGTGTAATCAAAAGATTCTTCGTCAATTTCCAACAAAACAACTTTAGCCCAGTCGAGTTCGAGCACTTCGCCGGTAATATTATTTATTTGGATCCAATCACCGATACGAAATGAGCGAGCACTGAGATAATAGATAAATCCTAGAAAGCATTGAATAAACTCTTTAGCCGCTAACACTATGGCAACGGTAAATGCAGCGATGGAAATTGCAAAATTTTGTACTTCTGGCGCCCATAGCAACAGTAATACAATCACCATGCTGGCGTTAAGTAATTGCTTTAACGAATTAATTTGGTGGCGTCTATCAGCCCCTTCTCGGCGACTGCGCTTACGTAATAATCGAATTAGTAAACGTTTAAAAAAAAGCAAAAAAAAGACAATGACACAGGAACTTAACAATTTATGCAGCTGCATCAAGTCAATTATTGTCAGCATAAATTCGTTTATTTGAGGCATATTTCAGTAATTAAATTATTGATGAGAATGAAATGTGCTTTGTAATCCAGAGGTTAATACTCTCGACCAAGCCAAGAACCCACAGCCTAAATTATTGCCGTAGGCTTGTCCATGCGTATCAGGCATTCACCAGCAATCCGCTGTATTGTACAACATACATATTAGACCAATGCTTAACCTCATTCTCAGTAGCCATTGACTAGAACCACCATAAGCCATCATTCACACTGCAATCGATAGCATCAAGAATAATATGGATGCACAGTCCTATGGCTAATAATCGTGTTTTGGGATGCAGTAACGCTAAGCAATACAACGCAATAGGGATTTCAGTATGTAGAGGATGAAAGCCCACGCTGCAACGATTAGGATCGTAAATCGGCGTAGCGAGCAAATGGTCGAGATCAATGAGTAAACCAGCTAATAACAACATAAAACTTTTAAACCAACGACGGCGATACACCACCAGCGCGAGTATAAGCGGTATTAAAAAGTGCAGAAAAATATGCAACATCGTCAATAAGCCTAAGCTTTAGAAGCCAATGTCCGTGCCGCGCAGGCTTGACGAATCCGCTCTGCTGGCACTCGCAGCTGAGTCATAAGGTAATACTTAAACTCAGCTGAATAAGGTTGTTTATCAATGGCATGTTGCATACACAATAACCATGCATCACGCTCATGTTCTCCAACCGCCATATGTTGATGTACACCTGGAATACTGATCCCGCCAAACTCCTGCGCATACAGCTTAGGGCCACCCAACCAACCACTTAAAAAATAGCTTAGCTTTTTACGTGATAAGTCTAATGTTTTCGGATGCATCCGCCGGATCCCTTGAGCTTGCTCAAATGTATCCATCGCAACATAAAAATCATGCACTAGTTGAGTAATACCGGCTATTTCACCAGCCGCTTGATATGAGGCATCATCCGTTCCAAAAGGCTTATTAGTCTCTAACACTGCTCGCTTCCACACATTTTCATAAACATATTAATCGACTAAAACGATATCCAACGATTCCAGCAAACGTGTTGCCTCTAAGCGTTTAAATATCGCTTTATTCACCTGATTATGATGGATGTTAAGATGGTAATTACAGGCGTCATTGAAGTTCGCCTCACTAAGATCCGTATGATGAAACAACGCACCGGCCAAATCGCTGAAGGCAAAGTCGGCCTTAGGTAACTTCGCTTCGCGAAAATCCACGTCATGAGCTCGGCAATGCTGCAGCATTAATTTAGGTAACTCCAATCCGAAAAATGAGCAGGAACTAAGCAAACAATGATTAAACTCCAAGGGCGTTCCTAAAGATAAGCCCTGCCAGTAAGCCTGACTCCAATCTACGCCTAATAATTTACAATGCTCAAAACCAACGTCAACAAAAGTGCTATTGATAACATTGATCATAGACATATTGCATTTCACAAACTGACAATCACTAAACTCGCAATCTCGAAATACGCTGCCACTAAAATCACAGTCTGTAAAATGGCAGCCGTCGAAGGATTTATTTTCAAATTCTGAATCTGTAGCAACAAGCTGGGTAAATTGCTGACCATAAAAGTCACTATCGTGGAGATGAACCGACATACATTCAATACAACATTAGAAAATGGGACGTCATAAAAGCACGCCGCCGTTTATTGCTCAAGCCTTTGGCGACGAAAAGACAATAATCGCCCAGTAAATACCGCATAGTAGGCATAAAAGGCCAATGCACTAAATATTCCGGTCGCATAGGTGATATCACCCCATTGACCAAGGAACATCGAATAGAACAAAAATGCGAGCACCGCTAATGTCGGGCTGGCCACGATGGCAATCATCACCCGTACATTGGCCGGAATTTTATTAGTCGATGTTGTCATTGTTACTTCCTAATGCATATTAAAGGGTCGAATAATCCCAATTGATCAGCGACCCTACGCACTACAATATCAAACACCACGACGAAGATTGAGCTTTATCTTAAGTTAACGCCTGAATTTTCTAGGGCCATGCTTACGACGCTGCTTTATTTCGTCTGCAGATTCGTTGTGCATCTCGTTAATTTGTTTCATCAGCTCGATTTTGTTCTGATCCGTATCCACAAACTTTAACGCCGTTTGTACAATAGAATTGACTTGGTTACTGCGCGCAGTATCGATTTCCGGCGCTTTACCCGCTGCGTCCCCGATGACTTTATCTGGTTCATCATCATCCATTTCCAATTGTCGAAATTCGTTTTTAGTTTCAATCAGCGCTTTAACGGCATGCACTTGCGACTCATTGAATTTGAATTGCTGGCTTTTAAGCTGCATACGTCCACCGAAGTAAAACGCAATAATCACACTCAATAATGCCCAATAACCATCGGGAATAGACGACATCGCTAAGGTTATTTGCGCCAAATGGCTCGGTGAAAAATAGGCAATAAAAAAGATAAACAACACCAAACACACAATAAAAGGACGTACCAAACGATTAAAACCATCTGCTATGGAGTCCACCCAGTTGCGATTTTCTCGTTGATTAAATTCTGCCTGATAAGACTTAAGTAACGCCATTTGCTCTTCGGACGAGCGCTCGGCATCTTTTTCTTTATTGGTAGTAAAAACACCGGCAACAGTTTCTACACCTTTAGATACCGAATCAATAACCGATGACACTGGATCTAGATTAATGTTAGCCATGCTTGGATCCTCCCTTAAGCCACATCAGGTAAAAACGAGCGAGCACGATTTAACCAGCCCGCAAGGAATACCCCTTGGCTTTCATTATGTTCGACAATTTCACTGTAAAATAACTGCCGCTCTTCTACTAAGGCGACCAACATCCAATCACCCAACTCCTCATAACAGGCGGCGGCCTGCGCTTTGGATTTGGGGCCCATAAGCCCATCCACGGTTAATGGCCCATAGCCCGAATCATTACACACCTGCTGTAAAAACTTGATTGCTCGACGAGGGCCATGATTCACAGCACAATCAAACAGAAAGTGTTGCAGACCTTCAGGAAGCCTATCTATTTTTGGGGCGCGGTAATAACGTAACTCATAGATGTCTTTGGCGGTTTCAATATCTAAACCTTTAACATCTTCGACGGTGACCATCTTCTCCAAATATTTGGATAAGGTTTTTTGGGTAATACCGTATTTTGTTGCACCACCACGGTCGGCAGGGTGATTAACAAATCCCCCCTCTTTGGCAATGATATCTTTCAACATATCTTGAATATTCATTTCACTCTCCTTGGCAAAATTGACTCAATAAACTGCAACGTGAGTACAAAAATAAAGATAACTGCTGGTTTTAAATCATGATTGATGTGGCAAGATTCAATACTGAACTATGCAAGTTTAGACAACATTACACAGTTATGAGATGGCGATACGATTTAGGTGAATACAGTTCAATGCACTAGCAACAGCGCATTAAAATATTACCATGCGCATATTCAAAGCCTCGCCAAAGGAGTACATTATATGAACAATCTTACGGAGCCAAATACTCTTTAATTTTGCGTAAACATTTAAAAAGGAGTTTGAGTGAGTATATATGTCATTTTTGGCGCGGCGGTAAAAGCAGACGGTACTGCCAGCGGCAGCTTATATCGACGCACCATAGGCGCCCTCGCGTTTGCTAAGCACAACAATGATAACCATCCGTTATTTATCGTCAGTGGTGCTATCGGCACTTACCCGCCATCAGAAGCCATAGTCATGGAATCGTTGTTAATAGCAAATGGCGTGGCGAAGTCGCAAATTATTAAAGACGAAGCATCCACCGACACCTTAGAAACCGTACAAAACTGTACTAAAATTATTCAATCACTGCATGGCGTAGCCTCAATGTATGTTTGCACTAGTCCCTACCATTCATGGCGCTGTCAGTTATTGTTTCGCATTTACCGACAGCCTTTTCAGCGAGCAAATATGCCCGGTGATTTAGCAAAATTAGGATTACTAAAATGGACGCTTTATTGCATTAAAGAGGTAGTCGCTATCCCTTGGGATGTATTTCTGGCATTCAAGAACAACTGAGACACTGATATGGAAAGCAAAGTGAAAACACAACTCATCACCGCAGCAGTCGGCGTTATTGCAATAGGGGTTATTAGCTATTTTTTATTAATCGATGACCCAACTAAAGATTTTTCTGAAGATCAAAAAAATGGCTGGCGACTAATGAAGACCGCGCAAACCTTGTGCCTGGCGGGCGATTCATTAAGTATCAGTTTAGATTTACAGTCGGACTTTACCGCTGGTGCCAACGCCAGTGCCGGTGGTAACAAGCAAAATCTCAGTGGGGCTTTAGGTTATATGGATGAACAGATCCGTAGTATTCAGGATGAAAAAATCAGAGACTGCTTGGCCGAATACATGCCTGATATCAAAGCCTGCATGCTCAACCAATGTGGTTCTGCCCGCTTACCTAAAGCAGTAGAATTTCAATTCTCTTATACACCCACTATCGACAACAACTTTATCAGCCATGATTTAGTCTATTTCGGCCTACAGAATCGGCAAAATAAACGCAAGCTGGTAAAACAAAATGATGGCTTTTATGTGGACAGCATCGAATTCCCTGACAAAGGGAAAACCCTCAATGCGATTATTTCTCCGATCACTGTTGATGGTCATATTGGCAATCAAAGCGAAATTAAATTTCGCCTAAAACAATCAGCCAATATAGACGCCAACCCTCAACCTTTTACTCGATATAATTGCAGCCCCGAGAACGGCTGCCAGTTAGATCAATTGGCACCACATTTATTCGACTGGGAAGCATTGGTTCAGCATTCACCTCAATCTCCTTTATCGTTATTTGCCAAAGCCTACGCACAAGACAGCAAACAACATTATTGGTCGATCCCCTCTCTGGAAAATTTACAACATAATCCCGCGGCACAAACCCTCGGTTATACCACCTTTACACTACAAGCTTCGTCGCCGCTCAACATTGATGCCGATGCCTATTACTACGATATTCGCGTGAATGGAATTTATGCCTATGAAAATGGCGCTCCCGGTGAGTATCGAGTGCAGCCTTACAATGCCGATGCACCATTGAAATTAACCTTTGGTCTGCAAAACCTAAACTTCTCCGGGATTGATAGCGGTTGTGATGCTATCAGCGTCGAATTGACCTTCCTCAAAAACCAACAACCGTTACCTACCAAGCTGCTTTTGCAGCGTTCTTATGTAGCATTGCGCGACGCGGCCGAGAAGAAAATGGTTGTAGGTGATGTTACTTGGCACTGGAGCGGTGAATATGCCCGTGCCGATAACGACTTTGACTATGAGGTGTTTATCATTTCCGAACAAATCGATAAGCATTTGAACTTTGATGGCAAAAGCGCAGACATGTTAAGTGCAGTCGGTCGTTTGAATAAAATTAAGCGTGAATTTGAAGCCACCAACACTCAGTTTAATGGTCAGCCGGTAGTGGCAGTGTTACGCCCACCGCTGACAAAGGTGTCTTATGGATTAGTCGCTGGATTAATTCAGCAAAATGGCCAAATTAACTTTACCTTAGATAAAGCAACCGCTTACGCCTTAGGAGATTTTTTGGTAGCTGAGCGCAACAATAATAGAGAAATAAAACGCATTGTTCACCCAGACAAATACATTTATAAAATTAGGGGCAGCGATGAGTTTATGAGCTCACCGCCCATTTGCCCTGGTGAAGGTATTATTTAACCCCAACTCGGGATAAGAAATGTCGATATATTCTTTATATTTCAAAAGATTAATCACTCTCGCCTGTACGCATCATATTTTAGCTTGTTACAGTACTGCTATTTTTGTTCATATCAAGACGCTTACTATGTTGTTTAGTCATTCTAAACCCATAGTAAGTAACGCACAGAGGGGCAAAAATAGCCGTGCAGTAAGGCGTGGCTTATCCCGAGTCGGGGTTTATTTAGCTCTATATTCAACAAACCAACATGATGGCCTATACGTACTGTTTAAGAATACTCAATTCAGCAGATGTTCGTGTGGCAATAAATTCCGTAATATCAAAGACTGCCACATTTGCGGTAAAAAACGGATCTTCTTCCACTATGGCCTGAACCTCTTGCAAACTGTTGGCCTTCACCAAAATAATGCCGCCAGTGCGCGGCACTTTACGCCCTGAGGCTAAAAACACACCATTAGCAAAATACTTATCAATATAGGCAATATGTGCCTCTAAATGCTTATCTACTTCTGCAATGTCACAAATATAACTTAACGATACAACGAACATAGTGTTCCTTTTTAAATTATTGCTATCCCGACCTCGAGACCGTACTAAAAAACATTATCTTTCATTAAATATAATTATAGAAACAATTAAGTACAGGAGCTTTCGACTTAACAGATCTGACTTATGCAGTATGTCTGCGCTCTCGGTGTTCGGTAGCATTCTTTTTCAACAATTTTATATGATTCAAGCATTTACAAGATTAACACTAGGTAGATGAAAAATATGAACGGCAAATCTTGTAGGTGCAGCCATTTTAACCATCCAATTATTTCATCACAAACCTACCATATTTTTCAATATCAAATATTGTTCTTTAAAAACAACATGTTACACATTGGCCTGAGTATTGCGTTAATGAGGACAGACCTATATTGAGTGTTCAAGGCGAGATTTCACACAACCTCACTTTTGAACAAATAGTTTTTACTGGAGATATCAACAATGACGCCTAAATTTAAAAAAGCTGGCTACGCATTGCTCGCAACCATGTTTAGTATTGTGCCTCTTACAGCAACGGCTGATGGATTCACACTCTTCGGAGGGACAACCATTGGCAGCACCTTAGGTGGCCTTGGTCTTCCTATCGTAGTTGAGGATGCGACAAAAACAGATTCAAGTACGGCATCAGACGCAACCGACTTACCCGAAGAAGAATCATCAAAAACAGTGACGTCAATACTAGGTGGAGTTGTAAACCAAGGATTAAGTACTGTTACATCATCACAATCTTCAATAATGGAACTGACTAAACAACTAGGCTTACCTAATTTACCAATAGTGAAAGACCTTATTGAATTAAACAATGAAGTGCTTATTCAAGGTAAAGACTTAGGCATCCTGTCAGATCTCATCAAAAAAGTAGGTGGTTTAGTTACCCATGAATTACCGTTAGTGGGGGGCATAGGTGTTCGTGTTAGTGATTTACAGTTAGCGATACTCAAAAAATTACCGCTATTCACTATTACTAAAAATGAAGCTGTTTTTACGGCTGGCGCTTTGGACCAATGTCAGGTCTATGGAAGCCATGTATTAGATATCTCATCCAACAAAGTCCGTTGGAATTTATACAATGCCCGCGACATGCAAGCCAATGTTTCACAAATGCAATTTAGTTGGCCAGAAAGATTAGGCCGAGTAGTTTCAGTGAAAATGAATGGTTCGACCATGTATTGGAATTTATTCCAACGTCAAAATGGCGAACTTACCCTTGAGAAAAACGACTTAAATCGTCGTGCTAAGTTGGACGCTTTTGAAAGTGCCACCGTTGAACTAACGTTTTCGTCTTATGGTGCGAACAACTACGATCAAAAAGACTTTTCAATGGATATGCAATTTCAAGAAAATTGCGACCGTACGTTAGTTAAAGGCTACGACACTCAAGCCAATAATCAAGACAGCAATAGCTATTACGTTGAAACCATTGGGGCCGACATCCTGCATGACAAAGGCATTACCGGTAAAAACGTCACTGTTGCCGTTATCGATAGTGGTTTATGGGGTAGTCACTCCGCACTAAAATACAACACTCATAATCAAAAACGTATCGCAGCGGCCTATGACGCTATCGAAGATAAAAATATTCGTCTGCGTAAATTAACCGATGAAAACAGCCACGGTACCCATATTACCGGTATTATTGCTAATAGTGATAAAGCGGTTATTGATGGACAACTAAGAAGTCATTATCAAGGTGTAGCACCTGACGCCAACTTAGTCGTGGTTAAAGCCTTTTATGAAGACGGCCACAGCACCTATTTGGATGCGCTACGTGGATTGCAATACATTGCAGACAACCATGAAAAGCTCGATATTCGCATTGTCAATTTATCTTTTGGGGCTCCACCCCGTTCAAATTACTGGAACGACCCAATCAACCAAGCGGTAATGTCGCTATGGGCTGACGATGTTGTCGTTGTTACTTCAGCAGGTAATACTGGCCCGTCGGCGATGACCATTGGTGTGCCGGCTAACGTTCCTTATGTTATTAGTGTGGGCGCAATCAGTGATAACTACACACAAGACAATATGCAAGATGACCATTTATTGTCTTTCTCTTCACAAGGGCCTACCCATGAAGCCTTTGTTAAGCCGGATTTAGTTGCCCCAGGTGGTCACATGTTCAGCTTAGCAAGTAAAGATATGTACGTTCCAAACAAGTACCCACAATACATGGTAGGTAAAGACCGTTTTATCATGTCAGGAACGTCTCAAGCATCAGGTGTTGTAAGTGGTATAGCCGCGTTAATGTTGCAACAAGATCCAACACTAAGCGCTAACGATGTTAAATGTCGTTTATTAAGCAGCACAAAAATGGCACAAATTGGTGGCAAGCTAGCCTACAGTCCATTCCAGCAAGGTGCTGGTTATGTTGATGCCGTAGAAGCCGTCGAATCTGCAAATAGTGATTGTGCTAACCGTGGCATGGACATTATTGCCGACTTGAATGGTGATCAGCACTATATGGGTAACGCCCGTAAAGATGACAAAGGTAATTACTACATTCAGGGTTTTGATTCTGAAGTCTGGGAAGAAGCCTTCATGTGGGACGAAGCTTTCATGTGGGATGAAGCCTTCATGTGGGACGAAGCTTTCATGTGGGATGAAGCCTTTATGTGGGACGAAGCTTTCATGTGGGATGAGGCCTTTATGTGGGACGAAGCTTTCATGTGGGATGAGGCCTTTATGTGGGACGAAGCACATATGATTCAAGAAAGCTGGTTAAGACAAGAATAATTTAAAGTTCTCCTGTACAGGCTCCTTTATCAATTACCTACAAATTGAATTGTAAGTAGTTGGTACGGGAGCCTTTTTATTGGCATCTGTAAGCCTTTGGGGTAGTCTATTTTGAATTGAAGCACAACTTTGGTTCGACTATGTTTAAAAATGGGTTTGTCTGGTTAATTCTAACCTTCAGCCTCAGCCTCCCCGCTGCAGAAATTCCTAATTTCAATTTCATGCCTGCCGACATTAGCAAGCAGCTTTCCCAGAAAACTATTCGTCAAATTTATCAAGACCATACTGGCTACATTTGGATGGTCACTCAAGAAGGTCTGAGTCGCTATGATGGCTATCAACTTTTAAGTTTTACCCATAATCCACAGCAAGCCAATTCACTTAGTTCTGATAATGTTCGCATTGTTGTCGAAGACAATAAAAAACGATTATGGATAGCCACTGACGGTGGCGGACTTAATTTATATAATCCTGCGAGACAAAATTTTACTCAGTGGCAAGCTGCCGACCACTCTAACAAAGCCCCAACCTCTAATCGTATCCGCACAATGTTTTTCGACCTTGAAGGGATGATTTGGCTTGGTTATAACGACGGTAATTTCAGCCGTTTTGATCCTGAATTAAACAGTTTTGAACATTTTAATAGTAGACAGTTGCTACCCGAAATAACCAATGACGCTGCGATCACCTCTATTATTGATGACGGCAGTACCATCTGGCTCGCCACCAATGGCAACGGTTTACTCAAGTTTGACAAAAAAACATCAAGTTTAAGTCATTGGTTCAGCGGTTCTGCAACACCATTATTTAGTGATCGTTTAACCCAAGTATTTATCGATAATCAGCAGCGCTTGTGGTTAGCCAGTTACGACGCGGGGGTAAGTATGATTAACCCGCAAAAAACCAATTTTCGACAATGGCAACGACAAGAAAATCAAATACACAGCTTAGGCGCAAATTTAGCTCATTATATTTATCAAGATAATCAGCAACGAATATGGGTAGCCACGGAAGCTGGCGTCAGTATATGGAATGGACGTAACGAATTTCTAAATTACTCAAGCGCCGACGGTTTAGCCCATGACAAAGTGCTGTCAATTTTACAAGATGCCTCAGGTCTAATGTGGTTAGGCACCTTTCACGGCCTGACCAATAGTATTGAAGTGCCGTTTGAACAAATTGATAATGGCTTAGCCAGTAACGTCATCATGGGTTTTGCCGAAACTACATCGACGGCTGGCGACATATCAATATGGGTAGCTAGTTACGGCGGCTTAACCCGCTTAAATCAGGACGGCGAAATACAGCAAGTTATTAATAAAACCACTCAAACAAAATTACAAGATGCACGGGTAATGACCGCCAGAGGCGATAACAATATGCTGTGGTTTGGTATGCGTGCTGGCGGCTTAGGGCGATTGAATGTAGATAATGATCATATTGATTACTTTACCCACGATACCAACAACCCAAAAAGTTTAAGCTTTAATGGTGTCACCAGCGTATTTCCCGACAGCGCTGGCAATATTTGGGTAGGCACCTATGGTGGCGGATTGAATTTCCTAAAAGCCGGCAGCGACGAATTTGTTCATTATCGACATCAAACAGACAACCCACGCAGCCTTAACAGCGACAAGGTGCTGGCCATTTATCAACTACTAGATGGCACTATGGTCGTCGGTACCGTCTCTGGGATCAATTTACTTAATCCACAAACCTTAGATTTTGACCGCGTTGAACACCAAGCGGAAAATTTCGACAGTTTGTCAGCGCCCATGGCATGGACCTTCTATCAGGATAAAAAAGCGCAATTATGGGTAGGCACCCAAGGCGGTGGTCTTAATCAATGGCAAGCGACAGACATACAACAACGACATAACAAGTTTGTGCGCTACGGCAGCTTTAATGGCTTACCCAGCAGTCATATCTATTCAATATTAGATGATGACAATGGCCACCTTTGGTTGAGCAGTACTCAAGGTTTAACTCGTATGGATTTAAACACCGGAAAAATGCGCCATTTCGATAACTATCAAGGCCTTAAAGATAGTGAGTTTAATCATGGTGCGGGCTTTAAAGATAGTCGTGGTTATATGTATTTTGGTGGTAATTCTGGGGTTGTGCGCTTTCATCCCAACGATATTAAAGACAATCAAGTTGTGCCTCCAGTGGTATTAATTCGCATTAAAAAGCTCAATGAACAAGTCTGGTTTGATGTGCCCTACCAAGAACTACAAGGCTTAAAATTAAATTATCAAGACTATTTCATCTCTTTTGAATTTGCGGCACTAGATTACAACGCCCCCGGACTCAATCAATATCGCTATCAGTTAGAAGGTTTAGATTCCGATTGGATTGAACTTGAACATCGGCGCCTAGCTACCTTTACCAACCTGCCTGCAGGTGACTATGTATTGCGAGCCCAAGCGAGTAATCACCAAGGATTGTGGAACACCGAAGGTGTGGCACTGCCGCTAACCGTGTTACCACCGCCGTGGAAAACTTGGTGGGCTTACAGTTTATATACCTTATTGATTGCACTGATTGTAATGTACTTTATCTGGCGCTATCAGCAAAAACGTCAGCGAGAAATTCAACAGTTAATTGAGTTGGAAGCAAAAGTAGAAGAGCGCACCGGCGAACTACGCCTAGCCAATAAACAATTAGAACTCAGTATGCTGGAAACCGACAAAGCGCGGATAGCGGCTGAGCAAGCCAGCCAAGAAAAGAGTAATTTCTTAGCCATTATGAGTCATGAAATTCGTACCCCGATGAATGGTGTGTTGGGCATGACCGAAGTACTTCTCAGCTCAGAACTCAAACCCAAACAACAACATTTCGCCCAATTGGTGTATCGCTCTGGCAGCCTATTATTGGATTTGCTCAACAATATTCTCGATTTTTCTAAACTTGAAGCGGGTAAAGCAACCTTAGAGTCGGTACCTGTAAATCTAGAGGCTCTACTAGAAGATGTCTCTAATTTATTCAGTGAAACCGCTCATAATAAGGGTTTGACCATCAACGCCATACTTAACGATGGCCCCTCGCCTCACGTCTTGGGCGACCCTGCGCGGTTACGTCAGATAATAGCCAACCTAACCAGCAATGCGATTAAATTTACCGAACAGGGTGAGATCAATCTCAGCGTAGAATTGGTGCCTTGTTTCAATGAAGTCGACCAAGAGCAGTACCCTGAATTTGACCACACCGGCGTGCTTTTTCACGTACAAGATACCGGTATAGGTATGGCGCCAGATCGCCAACAAAAAGTCTTTGAAATGTTTACCCAGGCGGATGTATCAACCACTCGGAAATATGGTGGCACCGGATTAGGGCTAGCAATTTGTAAGCAACTGACGACATTAATGGGCGGGCAAATTTTACTCGAATCCGAAGAAGGTAAAGGCAGTCGCTTCAGCGTAGCAGTGGATTTTCCGCTTATTGAGAATACAATTTCCGACACACCGATTATAGAAGATTGTCCCACCGTACACTTGGTCAATCTGCAAGGTGGCCTTGGACAATCGTTAAGCTCGATGCTGAAAAAACTCAATGTAAACTATGTTCACGTACAACGGATTAAACCAGAAATGGCCTCAGAAAAACTGGGATTATGGATCAGTTTCCCAGAATATGAACCGATGATTAGCAACGCCAACATTCCACTAAATAGTTGGATCTGCTTATTACCTTCATCCCAATGGCAAGAAGATGACCAACGTAATATATTGACCTTGCCTGCGCATCTATCGGCCTTACATTCCAGCCTCGCCCGCGCAACAGGCCATCATCAACAGCAAGCAAAACGACAACAATCGGAACGCCGTAATCATCAAAATTTTGCGGCTAATATTTTGGTAGCAGAAGACAGCCTTACCAATCAAGAAGTCGCCAAAAGTATGCTCGGTATGCTCGGTTGCGAAATATGGTTAGCTGACAATGGCGCCGAGGCGGTTGACCTCATTAATCAGCAGCAGCCCGATTTGGTGCTGATGGATTGTCAAATGCCGATCATGGATGGTTATGCTGCAACACGAAAAATTCGCGAGAACTGGCCTTCCTTACCCATAGTGGCCTTAACAGCAGGCATGGGTGACAATTTACGCCAGCAATGCTTGGATGCGGGTATGAATGAAGTCATGTCCAAACCCTTTTCCTTGCAAGAATTGGAACAAACACTATTACAGTTTTTAACGCTGCCGGCAGCCATAGAGGAAGCCAACCGCGAAAATCAGGACGCACTTAAGAAACAAGCAAACGATACACCAACAGACGTCGAGAACTTGCTGGATCTGGCGACCATTGATACGCTACTAAAAATATCTCGTGATACGGGCAACGATGTTTACAATAAAGTGTTGAATGCGTTTATTTCTGAAGCAAAAAACTTGACGGCGCAAATTGCCAATGAAGTCGATAGTGATGAAACCAACTACACCCGTTTAGCTGAACAGGCACACGCATTAAAATCCATGGCAGGTAATACCGGCGCTAAAGCCCTATTTGAACTATGTAAAGACTTAGAATTGCAACTCAAAAACCAACAAACTAATAATGTGAGCGAGCTATCCGAGCAAATTCAATCCACATTTGTGTTAAGTATTAACGCATTGGAGACATTCCGTGATGGCCGCTAATACCCCTATTAATGTGCTGGTGTGTGATGATGACCTTACCGCACGCATCTTAATGAAAGAAACATTAAGTTCGAATGTGATCCAAGTACTTGAAGCCGAAAATGGCAACAAGGCATTAGAGCTATTTGAACAACATCATCCTGCACTGGTGTTGTTAGATGTCTCCATGCCCGGCATGACGGGCTTCGAAGTCTGTGAAAAAATTCGTCAACACGAGCATGGCAAACATATCCCAATTATCATGGTGACCGGCTCCGATGATATTGAATCGATACACAAAGCCTATGCGGTCGGTGCCACTGATTTCATCTCTAAACCTATTAAATGGCCGATTTTGGGCGAACGGGTAAAGTATATTCTGCGCGCCAGTCAGGCGTTTGAAGACTTAATTACCCAACAAGAAAAATTACACCAGTTGGCGTTTTATGATCCTTTAACCGGCCTACCCAACCGCCAATATTTAATGCAGGATCTGCAAAAATTTTTAGCCCTTGCCAAACGTAACAACTACCAAGCGGCCATGTTGTTTATTGACCTTGATCGTTTCAAGCGTATTAATGACACCATGGGACACAGCTATGGCGATAAATTATTACGTAAAGTCGCTCACCGTTTGCAAGTTAACCTGCGGGACAGCGATATATTTGCGCGCATGGATGATATGGTTGAACCAGAATTGGCCAGTTTTGGGGGCGATGAGTTCACTATCTTTCTCAGCCGTCTGAATGATAGTAGTGACGCCATGATCATCGCTGAACGGGTGATCCGCAGTTTCAGTCAGCCTTTTCAACTGGAACAATATGAAGTAGTCATCACCCCCAGTATTGGCATTTCACTATTCCCCAATGACGGAGAAGATGCTGGCACTCTATTGAAAAATGCCGATACTGCCATGTACTTTGCCAAGCAATCTGGCCGTTGCTGTTACAAATTTTATCGGGATTCGATGAATGCCAAAGCAGCCCTCAGATTACAACTTGAACAAGACCTGCGCCGAGCATTAAATAACAATGAAATACTACCTTTTTACCAACCGCAAATATGTGCCCAAAGCGGACGTATCGTCAGTGTTGAGGCCTTAGTACGCTGGTTACAACCACAAGGCCGTACTGTCGGCCCTGATGAATTTATTCCCATAGCCGAAGAAACAGGGCTAATTATTGAATTAGGTAAACAAGTACTGGTTCAATCCTGCCGACAAGCCAAAATTTGGATGGATAGTGGTCACCCGATCCGTGTGGCGGTGAATGTGTCGGCCCATCAATTTAAACAACCTGACTTTACCGACCTAGTACAAAGAGTGCTCAAAGACAGCCAAATACCTGCTTCTCTATTGGAGCTTGAGCTGACCGAATCGGTGATCATGAGCGACGCCGAAGAAAACATCACCCGACTCAAAGAGCTCAAAGCCTTGGGTATTACTTTAGCAGTAGATGATTTTGGCACCGGTTATTCTTCGCTAAGTTATTTAAAACGCTTCCCCATTGATATTCTGAAAATTGATCGTTCTTTTATGTGCGACATTAATTCAGCACCAGACGATATCGCTATTGTCGAAGCTATTTTAGCCTTGGCAACCAGTTTAAATCTGGGAATTATTGCTGAGGGCATTGAGTACAGTGAGCAAATTACCACATTAAAAAACACCAATAATTTGTTGTTGCAAGGCTATTTATTCAGTCGCCCAGTGGCCGCTGAATATATTGCACCATTAATGCTGCAAAACTTTAAAACACTGATGCCCAACCCGTGAATAAACCAATGACAGTATCCCTAGTTAATAACCATGTCGCTGCACTAGCAATTTATGTAGAACCAGGCTGTGAAGACGCTTTTTTGACTTTACAAAAGACACTGACATTAAGTCATCCAACGTTAGGGTTACATCAACTCGATTCACCATCACAAAGCGCAACTCGCCCTTTGCTCATCATCTGTCAGAATGCGGATTCGGCATTAGCATTAACCACTCAATTTAGCTTAAGGAATGACTTGATCTACTGGCTACCAGTGGATACTAAAACCACAAAACAAAATAGTGACATGTCTGGCCAATGGCTAGAACATTGGCAACAACCCAACAATATGACGGCTTTATGGCCTTTACTCATAGCCAATACAACATTGGCTGAGGAGCTTAAACGCCATCAGCAGAAACTCAGTTTATTATCCGATTGTTTAGGCGACCTAACGCTTACATTGTCACAAGATGGCCGCATATTAGAAGTGAATAGCGCACTGGCGGATCTTACCGACCAATCGGCTACCGAACTGTACGGACAACATTGGTTAGATATATTTAGTATTCCATCTAGCGCAGCACAAAAACGCATGCATAGTATCTTCACAGATATTGGCACGTCTAAATCGATCACCCGCTTACCCACATTCCCCATTCAGTACAATGGTATGGTCAGAATGATGGATGGTTTTATCGCTCCTTCAGCACCCAATGAAACCATGTTGGTGTTGCGCCAGGTCGCCAATTGGCAAGCACAGAACTGGGGAGAACAACAAAAACAGCAAGGCTCACCGGTCACCTTATTACTAATTAACCCTGACAATCTTACCGACATTAATCAACAACATGGCCGCGAGCAGGGTGATATGGTGTTGAAAGATATTATGCAAATTCTTGCAGGCCTGTTACGAGATAATGATTTTGCCACCCGCTACAGTGGTGCCGTTTTTGCCGCACATCTGCCGGATACTAATGCCGAACAAGGACAAAAACTGGCAGCGCGTTTACATCAAATCCTCAGCGATAAAGGTTATGCTGAACAAAAATTATCCTTAACCTTTAGCGTCGGTTTATCCACCCTTGAAGGCCAAGAACAACTTGGCGAGCAATCGCCTTTAGAACTGTTCCGTCGTGCCAATGCCGCCTTGCAGGCTGCCAAAAATATTGGTGGTGGTAAGTTAGTAATTTGGCGGCCACAATTTGATGACAATGTGCTAGCTAATTTAGATCGCATGAGTGGCAAGTTTTCCAGCGATCCTAACGATGATTTTCGCTTAATGATGTTGCAGTGGGACATTATTCGCCTGATGGGGCAGACTCATTCGTTATCTACTTTTGCGGAGCAAACCTGTCAGCTGCTATCTCCCGGATTACAATGTCATTTCGCCGGCATGCTGTTACTCAATGACAACCAGTTAACGGCTATTGGACAACATGCACAATCAGCCTTGACGGCCGTACAAATCGACAGTTTGCTACAGTGGGCGCAACAACAATTAAAGCCGTTGTTAAGTTCAAAAGATCCCCATCATTGTTACCAGCAAAACATTAGTGAGCAGGCCTGCGCCCTTATTCCATTGATTACTCGCGACCAATGCCGTGGGCTGTTATTAGTCAGTTGGCCACAAACCGAGCAACGACTAGCCGATAAATGCACGACACAATTGCAACAAATATCTCCCAACTTAGCGGCCACCCTCGACCGAATTTTATTAGTCGAGCAGGAAAAAAGACGACAAACTCTGACCCATGAAGGTCAACCTGCTAAACAACAATTACTGTTTGAATCTGCGGCCATGCGCACCCTAATGCAACAAGTACAACTTGTTGGCCCTACCGATGCCACCGTGTTAGTTATCGGTGAATCGGGTACAGGTAAAGAACTTATTGCTCAACAAATTCACAATAATAGCCTCAGGCCAGATAAGCCCTTTGTCACAGTAGACTGCAGTACCATTGTTGAACATTTGATTGAAAGCGAACTGTTCGGCCATCGACGCGGTGCGTTTACCGGCGCCACCCATGATCAACCTGGCCGTATTGCACAAGCCGATGGCGGCACCTTATTTTTAGATGAAGTGGGTGAATTACCCTTAGACATACAATCAAAACTATTACGCTTTGTACAAGAGAAAACCTACATTGCTGTGGGCGACCAACGGGTTCGTAAGGTAGATGTGCGACTCATTCTTGCTACTAACCGTAATTTGCCCGCAGAAGTCACCGCAGGGCGCTTCCGTGGTGACCTATACTACCGAATCAACGTCTTCACACTGCATTTGCCCACATTACATGAACGGGGCAATGACGCGGTAGTTTTAGCACGGCATTTTCTACAACAGTTTAGTCAGCAATATAACAAAACGATTATTGGCTTATCCGACGAGGCCAGCCAAAAAATCAGTGCTTACTACTGGCCTGGCAATGTTCGAGAATTACAAAATTCCCTAATGCGTGCCGTTATCTTATGCCAAGGGCATTACTTAGAAGCTCAACATCTGATCTTGCAAGAGCAAGGGCAACCACCCGCCCCCCCGGTCAGTCAATTAAAAATCGACAGCATCAGTCAACGCTCAGAAGCACCTAGTGATCAACAACTCACACAAGTTTTGGAAAAAGCCGTAGCAGTGGCAATGCAAGAACAGCCATTCACTGCCATTGGTGATTGGTTAGAAAAACAATGGTTAAGCCAATGCCTAACTAAGTGGTGCAGTATTTATCAAGTAGCGCAGCAGTTAGAGCAATCGGAATCTACCTTACGTCGCCGCTACGCCAAGCTCGACGCTTTAACCTTTGATAATGATAAGTGGCAAACGTTATCCAGTGAATGCGCTGAGATTATCGACATTTTGCTAGAGGCTGAATCGGCAGTAAGCCGCTGGGGCCTTATAAAACAGACGTTGTTATCCATCGTGCTGGAACAAGATCTTAGCCAGCAGCAACGGGCTAAGTTGCTCAATGTCACTCAGCCGACATTACGTAAAATGATGCAACAACACCCCAAAAGCCAGTAATTCACGCCATGTAAATATTATACAGCCAAGATGGACTAGCGCGGCTAGACCACTGCAAACAGCGACCAAGACTAATGTCACATTGTACAATGCTATGGCATTCTACTTAACCTCAGTTCTGGATAAGAATTGTTGAAAATGTAGATATACCCTATATATTTCAATTGGTTAGTTTTATTTACTAATATTAATATTGTTTTTATTCGGTACAGTGCTGCTATTTTTGTTCATATCAAGGCGTTCACTATGTTGTTTAGTCAATCTAAACCCATAGTGGACAACGCAGAGAGGGGCAAAAATAGCTGTGCTGTAAGGCATTGCTTATCCCGAACTGAGGTTACTTAGCCCTTACCCAGCTAAAATTAATGCTGAAACTCACTTAGAATCCATAATCCCGTTCCACTTTAGCAATTCTGGTTTTAAAACTGGCATACCATTTTTCTCTTCCTAACTTTTGTGCTTCGCCGTGCTCAGCATTGGCTTTCCAATTGTTAATGGCTTCAAGGTCAGCCCAATAAGACACAGTAATACCGATACCTTCCCTAGCCGATTCCACACCTAAAAAACCGGGTTGTGCGGCGGCCAATGTCAGCATTTTATCAGCCATGTCGCCATAGCCATTATTGTCTTCTGTGAGTAAAGACGTAAAAATAACTGCGTAATAAGGGGGCTTAGGAGTACTTGCAATGGGTGTCATAGTTCACCTATTAGTTATTGGCAGTGATAACTGGCCGAGCATGAATAAGAAATTGAGCATGGATGATCTCAGTAGAGGTTAATCATTACTGTTGCTTGTTGATATTTCCAAGCGTTGATATAAGCGATAACCCAGGTGTAATACCGCAGCGACTAAAGTTGCCTGTACGAAGGTAGGAATCAACCAACTTATGGCGGTGTCATAGACAAAAGCCCAGTGAGTAGCCGTTGCATCGTGAAAAAGCCCACTCGGATTTTCCAACGATTCCCATACAGTTATTACAGCGGTCACAGCCAATGCCACAATCCCGCCAAGCGCAAAAGAAAATTGCCAGCAAGGACGTTTAAAGATGGTTATATGCACTTAACTATTTCACTTTTAGTTACGGTATCAAATAAAGCCTAGTAACACGCTGGTCAATACACACCACAGCACGACCAGCAACGACGATAGTTTCCACTTCGCCAACATTAAAAAAGCCACTAGTACAATTAATATATCGGTAATAGAAGTTAGCCCCGAGGTGAATATGGGGTCGTACAAAGCCGCGGCTAAAATTCCTACCACCGCAGCATTCACACCGGCAATCGCGTTAGCAGCTAAGGCATTTTGAGAAATAGTCTGCCACAACGGAATGGCGGCGGTCATTAACAAAAATCCGGGCAAGAACATAAACAACAGCGCCACCATCGCACCTAACCACGGATGAAAATCACCGGGAATCAGAGCCCCTAAATAAGCAGCAAAAGCAAACATCGGACCGGGGATAGCTTGCGATGCGCCATAACCGGCCAAAAAGCTCTCATTACTAACCCAACCATTGGCGACCACGGACTGTTCCAGTAACGGCAATACTACGTGGCCACCGCCAAATACCATTGCGCCTGCTTGATAAAAGGTACTAGCGATGGTTGTCAATCCGTCGGCCTGAGTGTACTGAGGTAACAACAGCAATAATAAAACACAAAAAATAGCGAATAACAGCAAGCCAATTCGTTTGCCATAGCGCACTTGAATAACATCTCTGGAGCTAGCGGCCGACTCGCGCAGTAAAAACAGACCCGCCACCGCGCCCAATAACACCACGCCAATTTGCGTCCAAGCCGAGTTCACTAAGATCAAAATGGCCAATACTAACAAGGCAATACCCCGTCGCATTAGATCAGGACAAAGCTTTTTAAACATGCCGATAACCGCGTCAGCCACCACGGCGCAGGCCACGAGCTTTAAACCATGAATCGCCAGTCCACCTATGTCTGCTGACATCCACGGCAATAACGAAACAAATCCAAGAAGCAACAGCACCGATGGCAACGTAAAGCCAATAAAGGCAGCGAGCGCACCTAACCAGCCCGCTCGCAATAATCCCAAAGCAAAACCGAGCTGACTGCTAGCAGGGCCGGGCAGGAATTGGCTAATCGCCAATAACTGGCTAAATTGGCTTTCATTCAACCATTGTCGTCGAGCGACTAATTCCTGCCGGAAATAACCAATATGCGCTATGGGACCACCAAAAGAGGTTAACCCTAACTTTAGAAAAATGATAAGCACTTCAAAGGCGCTGCCCTTAAATGGTCCTAAAGAGGCCATAGAAGACATAGGATCCTATTCCTTGTTTGCTACCAAACAGATTAAGAAAAGCCAAATGAATCTGTTGATATTGTATGGGCTAAATAATCCGAGTAGAGGTTAAATACGCTTTTTATACTCTGTATTGAACTGTCTTTTCAATACGCACATTACTATACTTAATGAACAGCAAATTTCAGTTATGCTTTTGTGACCCCCTCCCCCTAATACACACTCACCGGCACATATTACGCAGCGTCTTTGGTTATATATTTTGCAGCATTCTTTGGACTTTAGAGATAGTATTTAAATTTCGTCCGGTTGCTGAAACACCTAAGCAAGCCTCTATGTTAGCGACCAATTTAGAACGACCAATACCATTAGGTGCATGTAAATAAAAAACATGACCAATAAGCGCATAACGCTCTGTTTCTGCGGCCAGTTGCGCGAGCTTGGTCTTGTTTAAGGTTGGGTTACCTTTGCAAAAGTAGAAGTGAACACATTTCCCCTCAACCCCCTGATACGGGTTGTTGGCAATGCACAACTCAAATTCATTCTTAGAGAGGCTGAGTAGCGCAGGTCTGAATCCAAAATTAGATTCAATTAGCGAAGCTACATCATCCCCTGGGTTTTTAACTCCGTCCAATACAACATTGCCACTTTGAATATAGGTTTTAACATTGTTAAAACCAGCCTCACTCAAAATACGCGTAAGTTCCTTCATTGACAGTAGGTTTTTACCACCAACATTTATCCCTCTCAGCAATACTATGTATGTATTCACAATTTCCTCAGATATGCTAACGCCCACATTTGTGGCAGGTTGAAGCGCGCCCGCAATATACGCTGGTTATACCTTATCGACTTGTAGCAGCAAGGCCAACACCAAAACAAACAAAAACACTGCCACTGACCTTACCCAATATTGAACTGCCTTTTTCTAATGAGAGCTTTGTTTTAGCGAGGTAAGCAAACATGGCGTATACCGTGTGAACAACTAAAACAAGGGCACTGAACGTGCCAGCTAAAAGAGCAAACTGAGGAATATAATTTTGAGTCGTGTCTATGAATTGAGGAAAAATAGACATAAAGAATATGACCGCTTTAGGGTTAGAGATGGACACGATAAACCCTTCTAAAAAACAATGTCTGAAGGTCGCATCTTGTAAGTTAGATGACTTACTAACCGCTCCTTCTGAGCGGAACATTTTAATTCCCAAATAAATTAAATAAATCGCCCCCAGAACTTTTACCGCAGTAAAAGCAATAAGCGAGCTGGCTAGCAGAACGCCAATACTTGTAGCGGAAATAATTGCGACAAAAAGGATAGCCAACGAGATCCCCAAAATACCGGCAAAGCTTTTAGGCACTCCTCTTTGCATTGCGTTATTTAGCGTTAAAACAACAGCCGGCCCTGGCAATAAAATGGTGGCCAATGCAACACCGGTATAGATGAGATAGTTATCCATTTATTCTCCTAAAGGTATAACACTTTGCATATGGGGGGCGGCTTTTTCCCGTCCCTGACTTAATGGTTGTTCTAACGCGGCCAACACGGGCCGCAATGTAGGCGCGAAGCGCCGGAATAGAGGTCCACGCCCTGCGCAGCGCGCCAATAGTACTTGGCTTTGTTAGGCATTTAGCCGCCCATTCCCGGTGGTAAAATATCAAACTTTGGTACATTGTTAGGAAATATAGCCCACGATGGTGCCGAAGATGCGTAGATTGACATTTTGGGACTGAATTTATTGTTTTTTAATGATGTTGCTGAAACAGAGTAAAAGTTGCCTACCGTTATTTCAGCGCATAATGTAGTACTGCAGCTGCCGCAGAACTGATAGTTAACTTTTTTCCCTGAATCGCCAACTCGCGAATAAGTTGATGGTGTACCTTTTATAAAGTTGAAATTATCTTTAGCCACCCAAAGCCCAAACCATTTATCTGAGCCAGTAAGGGATTGGCACTCATTGCAATAGCAAAAAATTGAATTTATTGGGTCACCTTTAAAGCAATATTCAATGCCCCCACAGCTACAACGTCCAATGTGTTCTTCCATTTTTTCTCCGATACGAATATAAGCCTAACGCTTCGAATAGGCGGCGCACGTTGTTTGCGCGTCGGCCCTAATTTGTTTGTTATATGATATTAAACGTCAAACTCATGAGTGACTTCAAGTTCGAATACTTCAAAGAGTTTTACTAGTGCCGCATAAGGTAAATTAGCTTCAAATGTATTAAATTCGACTTTTAGGTTTGTATCATTGCGGAACACCTCCGCGATAAATTTTTCTTTACCGTCAATGATGTCGTTCAGTTCAGCACCGAGACCATTTCTAACTATGTCACTAGCAATTGTATAACTGAATAACCTTCCATCGAACTCAATCATAATTTTGGAGCCATATAACGGGGGAAATACGGAGCGATAGCGAGCAATTTCCACGTTATGTTTTATTTGTAACCACAGCTATAGCGAGGTACCGGCTTAATCGTTGGCGTTTCTAAACTAGCTAATTTGACATTTAAAAGCATTATAGATACGAGAGTCCAAGAAAAAGCTGCATTAAAACCCAAATGATAATAAAGAATAAATCCGGACAAAAATACCAACCCACCCAAAATAGTTAAGCGTTTAGTTATATTAAGTGGATCATCATATAGTTTGAAATAGAACATATTCTCTCCTTGAAAACATACCACCCCAAAAAGGGGCAAATAATAGCTGGCTAAAATTGTGTCGCGTAGCGCAACGTAGCCAACTGCTACGTGTCCTTGTTGATTGTCTTGTATGGTTTATTTTGAGCTATGTAAGATTGAGGCCGCCATCAGAAAGAATTATCTCACCTGTTAGATAACTACTAGAAATAAGCATTGATGCGGTATGCGCAATTTCATTTGGTTTAGCACCACGCTTCATTGGTGATTTCTCTTTCCATAATTTGTGTGCCTCAACCCAGCTTGCTGTCATAGGTGTATCGACAAGACCCGGAGCAATCGCGTTGATTCGAATATCTGGAGATAAAGTCAAAGCTAAAAGTTGTGTCATATGATTAAGTGCAGATTTACTCGCGGCATAAGGAATGGAAGCACCTTTGGGACGAACTCCTGCATGTGAGCTGATATTAATAATACTACTAGGCCGCTCTGAAGTTGATGAATCTCTAAGAGCTTGCTCTGCCTCAGAAATTAAAATCCATGGAGCAATAACATTTACTTCATAAAGATCTCGCCATATATCCGCTGTCGCTTCTTTTAAGGAAGCATGAGGAATCATCGCATTTATTCCTGCATTGTTGACTAATACATCTAACCTTCCATGATGGAGTAAAATATCAGCTATCAACTTTTTAGTTTGAACTTGATCAGATAAATCGGCTTGAAAGTATGTTGCACTTGGAAGAGTTTCAGCCAATCTCTCACCTTCGCTTACTGACGATCGAGAATGAAGTACAACCGTAAATCCATCGTCGGTAAGTTGTTGTGCAATAGCTTTACCGATACCTGATGTTGACCCCGTAATGAGAGCAACTCTTCCTTTATTTTTTTCTTGATAAGAACTCAATGACATCTCCATTTGATTGATATGCCTAACGCTTTGCCAAGGGCAGATGCGAACGTTGTAGGGCGAAGCCCTGTGAGTATTTGTCCCAGCCGCGTTGTTTGCGGCGATATTAGGCAGTTTGTTATACGTTACCAAACTCGCCTATTTATGTTGAAAAATATTGCAGCACCAAACACGCATAAATAGACCCGACGTCAGCAATGACGCTGCAAACAACAAACCAAGTTTCCCTAATGTATTGTATCCCCGTATAACTCCAAAAAGCTGAAGCAGCTTCTTCTTTGATATCCCGTATAAATCAAAGAGATAACAACAACTTCTAATTAATTTTGGCGTTATGTATGCATATTCTCCATAAATAGATCAGCGAAAGCGCTAGCTTCCGCTGTGCATCAATTTAAAGCGTAATTTTTGCGGCCCAATCGCGGCTGGCAATTTGTTCATCTTGCGGAAAGTTCGGCATGCTTAAGATGCCTTCACTATTCGCAGTAATCGAAAGCGGTTTTTGCCATTTACCGTTCATTGGATCGAACCAATTCAATGTGTAAGTTTTGCCGGGGACGAAACCTTTTAATTGTGGTAGTGCCGATTTATTTTCAAAATAAAGCAGCGCGAGATCTTTTTCCGCAGTGCGCATCATGTAAGACCAACCATCGAGCCCATCCTCTGGGCTGCCCGGTGCTTTACGCACAGAAATCTGATCAGACGCTAACAATAAATCCTGATAACGTCGGCCTTGTGACTGCACAAATGCGTGCAGATGCTGCATGTAGTTGGCGGATCCGTAATTCAATGCATCCCAGATATGCGGCCTTGCACCTGCGGGTTCACCGGTAGAGGTTAGGTCATAGGCAGCCGTGCCGTGAACATGGCCAGACAACCCGCCCGAAAGCACAGAGCCATACATTTGTGCACGCGCAAAATAATTATCCCTCGCAGAATTTGCCGGCGGTTCTTCACCTGCGGGTTTGTTTATTTCGTGCAGCCAGCCGGTGTAATAGGGTTCGAAATTAATCGTTGGATAAGCTGGTGTCAGTTTGAATTGTGTTTCCAATGCTTCACTCACGCGATGATCGCGCGGTTTGTTACCCACGCTGTGCATGGTCAACCAAGGTACTTGCTCAGCATGGCCAAAGGCTGCATAAGTGGAGCGATCAATCAGCGCCGTAACCGGTTGGTTAAACGGCGGTGGGCCATATTTTTTTAAGTGATAAGTGAGTGCTTCATTAAATTGTGCAGCAGTAAGGCTAAAGTCTTTTGGGATCCAATCTAAATGAATACCGCTAAATACGATATTGTTGGCGCCATAACGGGCAATTAAATATTGCGTATAACGAGCAAAGGTTTCATTGAAATTAAAATAGGCATTCCATGACGGGCCCACATCGCGCCGCACAGTTTCTAACAGCGGCACAAACCCCTCTTGAGATAAATAAGTCATTTTGCGATCGAGGCTTTTGAAATACGCAGGGTTGATGCGGGTAAAATCCGAAACACCTTTATGCTCTGCAGACATAGCAAAGGGCAAGTGGCCGTATTCATCACGCATACTTTTGGCAGTGAACGAACCCCAATAACTCACGCCGCCCGATGCATCGGTTCCTTGTCCGCTGGCAACGTCGTAACCGAATTTTTCCCACGCATTTCTAAGGTAAATCCCATTTTTATCTGCATGGGTACTGGGATTTAAATCTGCATCCCAATTGGGAAAAGAGGCAATCATACTGACTGAGTTAAACCCCTGCTGCTTGCGAAAAGTGACTGCATCTTCAAAACCAATACCTGGGCCCGGTTGGTAATCATTTGAGGTGGGCGCATTGCGAAACGGCAAGCGCCAAGTTGTGCCTGCCAACCAAGTGTCACCCACCATAAAGAAGGGCGTACCATCGGCATATTCAAGGGCGTGACCATTGGGCGAGACACGGACAAAACCTTGTCGGTTAGGGTTCTGTTTTTTTTCACGAGCAGACCATTCAATTGCAGTGAAGGAACCTGAGTGGCCATTCAAACCAACGTCATCCGGATGGTTGGACGCACTGCGCCATGTCCATTCGCCCGGATTGGTGGCAACCACGCGCACCACAAAACGCTTGTCGCCATCCCAGAAACCATATACGCGTTTATCGAACCCTGGCCCCTTAAGCTGAACCCACATGTCTACATCGGTGTAATAATTTTGGTAAGACTTTTCTGCAAGAAGCACAATTTCCTGGGTCTCCCAAGTATGTATTTGCTTGTGTTGCTGATTGCGCTGCGTGTTTTTTGTCGATGGTGCCGCACAACTCATAAGTCCAATTGCAGCGCATAGCACTAGCAACCTAACTATTGATAGCCGTTTAAAAAATTGGTTCATTCTTAGCCTCTTTATAAATAAAGTTTTGCAGGATGTTAGCAAATACAAGCTTGAGCTTAAATTGACGTAAGTTGATAATGTGTAACCTGAGGATTGGTTGTGCTTCCTTGCACAGCATAAAATATTTAATTAACCTCAGCTCGGAATAATAATTGTCGAAAATGTAGATATACCCTATATATTTCAATTGGTTAGTTTTATTTACTAATATTAATATAGTTTTTATTCGGTACAGTGCTGTAAGGCATTACTTATCCCGAGCTGAGGTTAATTAGCGCGAGTGCTGAAATACAATTTGGGTGCTTGACTGCCATCGCCGTGCTCAGAGTCGTAAAACGACACTTCAAGCGCACCCAGTGGTTGCAACAAGAGTCCCCGCGTGGTGCCATCGAGTATGCGTTGCAATACGGGGCGCGAGATAGTCACCAAGGTTTTACCATTCGCCTCAGCAACCTCGGTATCAAAAATCATTTGACCGTTAATGGTGGATTGCAGATCTTTGCCCTGGGTAAAATTGGCGAAGGTCACACTATTTTGTTGCCAGTTTTCATCACCCCCCAAAATTTCAAATACGCGTACTTTATCGAACTCAATACCAAAATCTTCACCCAGTGCGCCTATGTAGTCGCCACCTTTTTGTACCGATTGTGTGGTAAGTTCCAATACGCCCGCACCAGTAGCTTTTTGCCCGCGAAAGCTTTGCAGATCCCAGCGCAACACAGGGTATTGCCCTGCACTAACCGTTAAAACGCGCGCGTTGTCGGATGTCCAATTATTGAAATTAACTAAAGGGAACGCCGAGTTAATTGTTGCATCCTGTGTTACGTTCACATGTTGTTTGAAGGTTTCAAGTGAAGGAGTCGGAGGATGATAAACAAGGGGTTCGCCTACATCTGGTTTTGCATTCTTCACTTTAACAACTTGAGCGCGATAATAATCCACATCTAAATAATATTCGCCTGACCCCCAATCGGTAACACCAAGTTGTATATTAACTTGATCACCAGGAACAGCATCAAAGTTGTGCGTGGTCATACTGATAATTTGCCAATCAGCATTCTGCCCTAGGTCATATTCACGTAAGTGTTCGTGAAAATCCGTTGTGCGCTGTGTGTTGATCATAAAGTTGATCCGGCGCGGCGAATGGCTGGGGCGTACACGAGCTTCCACGCGCAATTCGTAGTCTGGGCTTTTAAGCTTTTCCATATCCAACGACTGTGCAATATCGCGTTTGATAATAGTCCAATAAATATTGTGTTGATCTTTAGTTGCATCGACTTGCATACGCGCAAAACCATCCATGGGTAAAAATTTCAACTGCGCATTGCCATCACCGGTAAAGGTTTGCCAGCCCGCTACTGATTTATTATCAAAGTGGTCAAAAAAATCGGCGTGAGAAAGCGGTGTGAAAACTAACAGTCCGCCTAACAGAGTGGTTTTTATATTTCTCATTAGTAATAACTCTTGATTGGTTAAGGTGAGGAGCTTAAACGTACCTTGATTAAAGTTCTACGCAAGGCTTGTGGGATAACAATTTTTTACACTCCCATGATGATAATTTACAACTCATGAACGAAGTGTTGCGCCTTCGGGATTGGCACCAATTCTCAAAAGCTTTAGCGCATTCTCACGAGGGAATTCTAAATTTATAGGTTCGCTACTATTCATATTTACACATAACACTTTGCCAAGGGACAAATGCGAACGTTGTTGGGCTTTGCCCAATGAGTGTTTATCCCAGCCGCGTTTTTTGCGGCTAACTTAGACAACTTGTTATGCTGATGATTACTGAAGTTCGAATCTGCCAATATCGGGTGAGGATGCTCTTTGCTTGACTACGTGTGAAAGAAATTCTTCATCTGAAGGGAATTCTGGAATTTGATAGAGAGACATATTTATAACGCCACTACCGTTTTCAGTCACTTTAGTTCCAAGAGCAACTTGATAGCCAGTTGAAGTAATAACAGACCAACTGCCATTTGTTGGTGATAACGATGTAACACCATAAATATTAACAGGGGTGCCTGAATTCAATTTAGGGGAAGTTGCTGCGCATGAAGTCACAAACAACAACGAAATAATAATAGTGGTTAGTTTAAACACCGAACTCTCCTTGTAGCATAACGCCCCAAGCAGAGGCTTATTTTGCGTTTTGGAGCGAAGCGACAGCAAAATAAGTCCTGCTGGCTTGGTTTGTTATGCATACAGGCCCAACACCCCGAAAATACAACCTAGAAAAAAACATGCAAAGGATGAATATACAAATATTCTAGGGATATTATTCTTTACTACCTGAGCATTTATTTCACTATAGAAGTCTTCCCACTCTTGCTTTTCTTCGAAGTAATTCTCAGTCGACTTTTTGAACGCCCAGAAAAGCGAACCATACATTTCAGTCACAAATACCCTGAATATACCAATGAGCATTACACCCAAGAAGAACATGGCCAATGCGACCTTGAACTCAATGACATCAGGCTTTGAGGATATGGCGCCTAAATATGCCAAAATAGCTACCGCACTTCCTGCGTTGGCAGAAAACAAAAAAGTTAAAGATTTATCTACAGACTCAGTTGTAACACTTTGCAGCTGGCGCTCCCTATTTTCAATAAAGCGCTCTCTTGCTTTTCGTACATCGTCATCTAAATCTGGATCAAAATGCATCGTACTCCCTCATTGCATAACGCCGCCCACAGGGGCCGCAGTGGAGGTGATTGTTTTGCGGTAGCGTTAGCGACAACCGCAAAACAAGCGCCGGAACGGAGGTCCAGCCCGCTTGCGGGCGAGCCTGATGGGCCTTGTATGGTTCTTTTAGTTTGTTTTTCATTTTTAATTCCTTTTAAAAAACGGGTAAATTGAGACCCTCCTTTGGCTGCAACCAAAGGCCTTTTTGTAACAGCTCGATGATTGGCTGGCTCCTTAAAAGAGACCGTTAACAAGTAAGAGCGTTACAAAAACTCGATAGGCACAACTCGAATAGTCATGAGGGCCTCGAGCCCGTATAGCAAGGCAGAGAAATCTTATCCTATGAACACAGAAATTAATATTGGTATTGATACCAGCCAAACACAACTTGATATCCACGTGCGTCCTTTAGGGGATGCTTTTACAGTAACCAATTCAGATGAAGGCATTAAAACGGGGATCAAGCGTATCCGTGCATATCATCCAACCCGGGTACTTATCGAAGCCACAGGCAGGCTTGAAATGGCGTTTGTCTGCGCCGCAGATAAAGCCAACTTACCTGTCGTGGTGTGTAATCCCGGCCAGGTGCGTCAATTCGCCAAAGCCGCCGGACGTATGGCCAAAACAGACCGGCTGGATGCCCGTGATATCGCCCACTTTGGGGAAGCACTTAAACCTGCACTAACCGAATTGAAATCGGATAAATTACGCCAACTCAGTGATTTGCTAACGGTTCGCAGCCAGTGCCTGGAGATGAGTACGATGCAAAAGAATCGCCTGAAGCGGATGCCCAAGAACGTTCAGGCACCCATAAGCCGTATTCTCAAGTGCATTCAAAAAGAAGTGGCGGCGATTGATGAAAAGCTCGACCTGTTGGTCAATCAAATCGATGAGTGGCGTGAAAAACGTGACGTATTGTTAAGCGCTAAGGGGGTTGGCAAAGTACTCACGTACACTTTGATGAGTGAATTACCCGAGTTAGGTCGACTCAATCGTAAAGCGATTTCCGCGCTCGTCGGGGTGGCACCGATGAACCGTGACAGTGGCGCCTATGAAGGTAAGCGATACACACGTGGCGGGCGAGCCAAAGTCCGAACGGTGTTGTTTGTTTCGATGCTTTCTGCCATTCAGTGCCACCCGAAACTCAAACCCCTGTATCAACGTTTGGTGGCAGCGGGCAAACCCAAAAAAGTCGCCATTGTGGCGTGCATGAGAAAACAATTGGTTATCTTAAATACGATGCTTAAAAATGGAACATATTGGGATGAAAATATTGTGTAAAAACTTGACGGGGAACCATAGTCACTTGTTATATACCGTTTTCTAAAAAAGGCTTATTTATCCTTTCACGCAACATGTTTGGGTCCAAAAACTGTTTATATTCGTCATTGGTTTTCCCATCAAAATCACTTAAATATAAACTAGTCCAGTCAATAAAATACCCTAATGATATCGCAAATACGCGTGCATCTAATATATTGGATAGGCTCATTTTATCTTTAATATTTGTATAGATTTCCATATTTTTAGTGGTATCTATATCGTAATCCATCGAAAATACAGCACTTTCCGTATACCAATTATAGCCTCTCACTTTTTCTACCGGTATCAAACCTGAAGAAAATTGTTCTGCTAAATCCAACGCAACTCTAAATTCTTCATGTGGTAGAAGATGCAAGTAATGTTTGCAGCAATCAACAAAATACAACTGCAACTCAATTTTGAACTTTTGTTTTAGCTCATCAGTTAGCGCCGATAACATTTCAACGGCACTTTCCGAATTACTCCATTGTTGATTATTCATAAAGGCATATAACGATCTAGTTAAAAGGCGCGTTGTTCTGCGTCCTTTGTAACAGCTTGTTGAATGAGCTGGGGGCGTAAATTTTGATAGTTGTCCATATGCTTTATCTGGTCTCCATTCCTTCGGCCTGTTGGCGGATGCGCCCGAACCCCTTTCGGCTTTTAGCTTTACTTTAAGCTTAGTGACTGTGTCTGCGAGCAAGCTGGCTTTCTCCAGCACAATAACTGCTTAAAGCAATATCATAAATAACTAAAGCCCGCTAGATTTTATCTTCATGCTAAAAGTTCTGTAATAATGTACAGTTATAATGCTGCTACTGTTGAATGGCTCGTGCATTCAACGCCTTGCTAACTGGCGACTGCTGTGTAGAGAGTGGTTGTGCAAAAATGGCCGAAGGCCATGCACAACCAGGAACGAAGCAGTAGGAGTCCGGTTGAGCAATTTGTTAGGTCATTATCGAAAAAACTACCGCAATAAATATTATCGATAGCCATATATTTAACTCTTTTTTAATAAGGTTTAACCCGCCACGCTGTAAGCACGATTGACTGGGTTTTGCAGGGTTAAAATAAACATCTACTAGGTCGCCACTACTATAATTAGAACCGACAAATAGTCTGTCATTGAAATTTACTACATAAGTCCAAGACCTAGGACTAACCGCTGGAAATACCATCTTGGAGACATACTGCTCTCCATCAACTTCATATAAATACCGAAGTTGTTTTCCCACAACAAAAACCCTGCCCCTTTGCTCGTCAATATCATAGGTTTCGATAACACCTCTTGTGCTTTTCCACTCGAAGGATCTCGTTGCTAGTAAGTACTTTCTAAGTAGTAAGATCCCCCAAACAATCAAGCAAATTGTAATGATGAGATATGGGCTATAAATGTTCATCTATGACCTAACGATCTAGTTCAAAGGCGCGTTGTTCTGCGTCCTTTGTAACAGCTTGTTGAATGAGCTGGGGGCGTAAATTTTGATAGTTGTCCATATGCTTTATCTGGTCTCCATTCCTTCGGCCTGTTGGCGGATGCGCCCGAACCCCTTTCGGCTTTTAGCTTTACTTTAAGCTTAGTGACTGTGTCTGCGAGCAAGCTGGCTTTCTCCAGCACAATAACTGCTTAAAGCAATATCATAAATAACTAAAGCCCGCTAGATTTTATCTTCATGCTAAAAGTTCTGTAATAATGTACAGTTATAATGCTGCTACTGTTGAATGGCTCGTGCATTCAACAGTGTATTAGCCTGCGTTTCGTTTAATTACATGAACAGGCGTTCTTCCATGTCTTTACTTTAACCCTAATTCTGTCTTTGTATCAATAAGTTAAATTCTGTTTTTGTGGCGCTTTTGGCTAATTTGTAATGGGGAATTCGTGCATGTTTCTATATAAGACAGGTTAATTCGTGCACAAGAAAACAACAATCGTTTATAAACAAAGTGTTAGGTAATTTGGTGCATGTTTAAATCGAGATTTATTGCACGTTTAAATTCAAACAGATTGGCATAATTTTATTTTTCAATTATACCTGTATATATAAACAGTTATACTTAAAGGAAAATAATGGCCAAGTCTGCTTTTATCCAAACCGTGCGTGAAACGTTACGCTCACGGCAATATAGTTATCGCACAGAAAAATCCTATATCCATTGGATAAAGCGATTTATTCGATTTAGTGATTATCGCCACCCAAAAGATATGGGCAATCAAGAAGTTGAACATTTTCTAACTCATTTAGCAGTGAGCCGTAAAGTCAGTGCTGCTACTCAAAATCTAGCATTATGCGCCATTGTATTTATGTACAGGCATGTTATTGATCGTGAATTAAACGGGTTGGCATACGGCTTTACAAAAACCCCAAAAAACCTGCCTACCGTTTTAAATACCGAAGAAATTCACCGTATCTTTGCGACAATGTACGGTTCAACAAAGCTAATTACAGGCATTCTTTTTGGCTGTGGACTAAGGATTCAAGAAGCACTTACCCTTAGAATAAAAGATATTGATCTTCAGGCACGTTCAATATTTGTTTTCCGGGGAAAAGGCCGAAAAGATCGCTACTCATTGCTTCCGAGCAGTTTGCAAGAACCTTTGATGAGGCAAATAGAGCGAGTACGTAAGATTCATGAAAGTGACTTAGACAATGGATGTGGGTATTCATCGGTTCCAGGGGCGCTTTTCAAAAAGTATCATCAATCCCTTAAAGATTTTGGCTGGCAGTATATATTTCCTTCGACGGTACGCTGCCAGCATCCAATTGATGGTTATGAATGCCGTCATCACTTGCACCCATCTACCTATTCACGTCAACTTCGTAAAGCAGTAAAAGCCGCCAGTATAGTGAAGCGCGTTACTGCGCACACGTTTCGACATTCTTTTGCTACACAGCTACTACAACAAGGAACCGATATTCGTACAGTACAAGAATTGCTAGGACACACCGATTTACGAACTACCGAAATATATACTCATGTGCTTGGAAATAAACGAGCTGGCACAACGAGTCCATTAGACGCTTTATATGTAAAGGAGCTTAAAGAGCTGCGAACTACCTACTCATTAGGCTATGGCACGTCCTTATATAAGCCCACATAAAAGCAAACCCGCCGAAGCGAGTTTTTTATTTATCTTTTAAAGCTAAACAAACAGCTGCTATTTTCCAACTAAGATCATTCTCAATACGGTATTTTGCATAACATTAAATCCAGCACAGCAAATTAATTGGGTTTTCATTGAGTTTTATAATCAACAAGTCGTTTAGCTCTGTCTTTCATGCCTTTAAATATTGCGTTTTTTATTTTCACTGGGAAATCTTTTTTTAGCTGACCTTCAACTCGCGTCATTACCGGATCTAGATCGTTAATTACCTGAGTCATTATATTCACCATCATTTCAGTATCGAAGCCGACGTCTTTGGCAGTATCTAAGAAGTGCCTTGGGAAGATATTATTTATCAGATATTTCTTTCCTTTTGACGCCTTTAGCCCCATCGCTAGTTTCGCGTCTCGAATATTCAACCCTGTTCCACCCATGGCAGGATAGAGCGATAATATGTCGTAAAATGGTGTGAGACGATATGATCCACCAGCGTGAATAAGAAGAGAGAAGTTCTTTGCATGCCCGTCTGTTGCAGCCAATAACCAAAATAGTAGCTGCGACTTCATGAAATCAAATCGATCCTTTTGCGAATTCGTAGAGCCAATTAAATAATCCATAATTCTTTTAATGCTCGGACCACCGTGGCTTTCATATTTTTTTGCCGATGGAACATTTAAAGTTTGGCAAAAGTCTTCTTGCGGCAATCGCATGATCCACGTGCCATCTGAAGATCGTTTTCGATCGAAGCGCTCAACAGCAAGTGCCTTTATATCTCCAGCTTTGATAATTGAACATTGTGGAACATCTAAGCCAAATTCTCTCACTATCAGCATACACAAATATTCATTCTCAACACTGTCGGTCATATCAATAGTATGTGAATGGCTCTTTATTTCACCGATGGGTAGTTTCATAATATGTGTAGTGGGCGTGTTTTTTAAAGGTAAATGCCATTGGCCTTGAAGATTCAATAACGCTGTTTTCTCTTGAGCTCCTGCTAGTGAAATCCTGAAGTCTTCTTCTTCTTTTAACATACCTAATGGGATATTAGACTCATAGCCTTTTAGAATTTTTTCTAAGTTCTCGTCTGACAGTGCTTTACTTTCTATTTTCTTTACATCGGGAGCGGGCTGTTTGTGCGCTATTAACTGCAAAGCGCCAACGCTGTCTTGGCCTATTTTAGCTAGTAAATCAAATGCTTGTGTAGATTTCGCATCATGACGAGCAACAATTTTATTTCTTATTTCAATATTATCGGGCAATAAATTATCAAAGAAATTATAAACCTCATCCCCCATATATGTTTTGCGTTGCAGTGGCATGGAAAGTGAAATAGGGCGACTATCGGGGGTTTCTAGCCACTGGAGTTCATATTTAAACAGATGGGACCCGTTCGCCGACTTAGTGAACTCTCCTATTAAATAGCCATTCATATAAACATCTAGAATAGCCATCACCATTCTTCCTTCCATTTACTATCACTTGTATTAACGCTTGCTGCAGAGCTGCTTCCTTGTTGTTCTGATAGTTTTGAATTTCTTACTTTAACTTCTAGCTCTAGATTTAAAGCCGATAAAATCTTAAACAAGGTGTTCAATTTAGTAGAATCAGGATTTAGCTCAAAACTTGAAATGGTATCCTGACGAATACCCACCTTTTTTGCTGCGTCTGTCTGAGATTGCTTTTGATTTAGACGAATATCTTTTATATATGCACTAAGCTGCCTTGAATTTGTCACCTTCATAGTTATTTACCTTTTGCATTTTTACACAACTAATTTAGTTTACACGCCCCAACAGGTAAGGCAACATTTACCTGTCATAACAGTTAAAACTAGTTTTACACGCTACAGGCGTTGAGCGGATAAATACACGCCACAGCGTGTAAAATGGGAATTAGGGTTTATTAATATGGCTTTTAAAGTGAGCTATGGAGGCTGAAATATACTACATCATACCGCCCATTGTTGCGTATACCATTGATAATAAATGAAAAATATAAAGATTTGGAAACGGTACCCCGCTTTATACCTCTTCAATAATGCAACCTGATGATAATGCAAATCTGGCAATAAAGTACCTATCACATTAGACTATCTACCCCATAACGATGATAACGGTGCTGCCCAAATGTTTTCACCGAGTGGCATAGTTTCGGTACCGTCATATAACAACAGGCCTGCTTTAAAACGATTACCAGCGAGCCCTGCCAACTTTTTTAATCCTTTTAAGTCTTTCTCGGTAACAGTAGCAGACGCTTTGACTTCAACCCCAACAATATCTCCTATCGTATTTTCAATTACAAAATCTACTTCAACTTTGTCAGCATCTCGGTAATACATAATGCGATAATTACCGTCAGAATTTGTAGTATGTTTGAGAAGTTCGCCATAAACGAATGTTTCAAGTACATTGCCGAATCGAGTTTTATCTAGTTGAATTTCATCTGTTGTTAAACCAAGCAGTGTGCTCAATAAACCTGAATCAATAAATTGTAGCTTTGGGGTTTTGACGACACGATTGAGCCGATTACGAGACCAAACGTCTATTCGTTTTAGTAAATACATTTGCTCAAAAATGCCGATATATCTGGATGTTGTCTTGCCATCAAGGCCGACTTGACCGCCAAGTTTACTATAATTACACATTTGGTCCACAGTCTGGCACAGCGCACTTAGAAAACGAGGTAATTGATCAAGCTTATCAATATTTGCAATATCTCTAACATCCCGCTGAATAATAGCGTCAATGTACTGTTGTGACCATTTGGCCCGTCTGCGACTTGTTTCTCGTGCCACCGATTCTGGATAACCACCTTTTAGAACACGATCAATAAGCTCAGCACCAACTGATAGCTGCGCAGCCTCGAGAATGTGCCCTTTAAACGCGTTATCGATCCAATTAGCAGTTTGTAGCTCTATTTCGCTTTGAGACAGAGGTAATAAAGATAAAGTTTCCATTCGTCCGGCCAACGAATCAGCAACCTTTGGCATTGCCATTATGTTTGCAGAGCCTGTAAGCAAGAATCGTCCTGGACGCCTATCTTCATCTACACTCTTTTTAATCGCTAATAGCAATTCTGGAGCGCGTTGAATTTCATCAATAACAGCTCTATCTAAGTCTCTTATCATGCCTACCGGATCGTTTTTAGCGGAAAGAAGTGTTAACTGATCATCTAATGTCATGTACTTCATTCCCTGCTCAACCGCTATTTGCTTAACTAGGGTTGTTTTACCAGCCTGACGCGGTCCTGCTAGTAAAGTAACGGGTGTATCTTGCTGTGCTTCGAGTAAACGAGGCTTGATGAGTCGAGAATACATATCTAGTCTATCCACAATAACATTTCGCGCTAATTTGGGATCAGACTAACGTAAATTACGGAATCTAACTACTTATATTTCGGAATGTAGATTATTGAGTTCAGGCGAGACTAAGCTAGTTAACCGCAGTGATGAATCTTAAAAAACAAAGAGAAAATAAGATTTTGACTTACTTTAATCCATTAAAAAAGCCCGCAGATTAAAAAACTGCGGGCTTTAAAAGTGTCACATTGCAAGCTTATGCAATGCTATGCACGGCTATGCATTTACATCATGCCGCCCATTCCACCCATACCACCCATGCCGCCCATATCAGGCATTGCTGGCGCATCATCTTTAGGTGCATCGGCAATCATCGCTTCAGTGGTAATCATTAAGCTGGCAATTGATGCTGCAAATTGTAGTGCAGAACGAGTCACTTTAGTTGGGTCCAAAATACCCATTTCTAACATGTCGCCGTAAGTGTCGTTACCGGCATTGTAACCGTAGTTACCTGTGCCGTTTTTAACCTCGTTAGTTACAACTGATGCTTCAGCACCGGCGTTAGAAGCGATTTGACGTAAAGGCGCTTCCATTGCACGTAGTGCTAACTTGATACCTACATTTTGGTCTTCATTATCACCACGAAGATCAGCTAGCTTAGAAGCAGCACGTACTAGGGCAACACCACCACCAGCAACTACGCCTTCTTCAACCGCGGCGCGAGTTGCATGCAATGCATCTTCAACACGGGCTTTTTTCTCTTTCATTTCAACTTCAGTCGCTGCACCAACTTTAATTACCGCAACGCCACCAGAAAGCTTAGCTAAACGCTCTTGAAGTTTTTCTTTGTCATAATCAGATGATGAATCATCGATTTGACCTTTGATTTGTGCACAACGGCCTTCGATTGCCGCTTCTTCACCGGCACCATCAACGATAGTGGTGTCATCTTTATTAATAACAACACGTTTGGCTGTACCTAAATCTTCTAGTTGAACTTTTTCAAGCTCAAGGCCGATTTCTTCAGAGATAACCGTACCACCAGTCAAAATAGCGATGTCTTGCAACATGGCTTTACGACGGTCACCAAAACCAGGTGCTTTAACCGCAGCCACTTTAACAATACCGCGCATGTTGTTAACTACCAATGTAGCTAAGGCTTCGCCTTCAACATCTTCAGCAATAATTAATAACGGCTTAGATGATTTTGCAACGGCTTCTAGGGTTGGCAATAAATCACGGATGTTAGTGATTTTTTTGTCAACTAAAAGAATGTACGGATTGTCTAATTCAACGGTGCCATTTTCTTGGTTGTTCATGAAGTAAGGGGATAAGTAACCACGGTCGAATTGCATACCTTCAACCACTTCTAGTTCATTCTGTAGTGATTGACCTTCTTCAACAGTAATAACGCCTTCTTTACCCACTTTGTCCATTGCATCAGCAATTAGCTGACCGACTTCAGTGTCCGAGTTAGCAGAGATAGTTCCCACTTGGGCAATGGCTTTGCTGTCGGCACAATCTGTTGAAAGTAACTTAAGCTCAGCAACAGCTGCGATAACGGCTTTGTCGATACCACGCTTAAGGTCCATTGGATTCATGCCCGCAGCAACTGATTTCAAACCTTCAGTGACGATGGCTTGAGCCAATACTGTTGCAGTAGTTGTTCCGTCACCGGCTTCATCGTTGGCTTTAGAGGCAACCTCTTTAACCATTTGAGCGCCCATGTTTTCGAATTTGTCTTCTAACTCAATCTCTTTAGCAACCGATACACCATCTTTAGTAATGGTAGGTGCGCCGAAAGACTTGTCTAAAACAACGTGACGACCTTTAGGACCTAGGGTTACTTTTACTGCGTTAGCAAGGATGTTTACACCTGCCAACATTTTTGCGCGAGCGTCGCCAGAAAAACGAACTTCTTTAGCTGCCATGATAATTTTTCCTCTATAAATTCTTTAAGTTCTGAAAATACGGTAGCGAGTTACGCTACTACTGCCAAGATGTCGCCTTCACTAAGGATAAGCACTTCTTCACCGTCTAATTTTTCGGTTTTAACGCCGTAGCCGTCGTTAAAAATAACGATATCGCCCACTTTTACGTCAAGCGGCTTAACATCACCGTTATCTAATACGCGACCGTTACCTACAGCCAGTACTTCTCCGCGAGTCGACTTTTCTGCCGCAGAACCAGTTAATACGATGCCACCAGCAGATTTAGTTTCTTGCTCTTGGCGTTTGATGATTACGCGGTCGTGTAAAGGACGAATTGCCATTTTCAAATCTCCTGAAAATTCCAATGAAAATTAAATTTAAATACCCTAAATAGGGTGAGGTTTTGACGTGTCGGCACTAATGCCAGCGCGTCGAATTTCTTGCCTGCAAGACCAAATGGGGCTAATCCACATGAACTCAAGGGCTAATAGATAAAAAAGTGAAAATAATGTGATTATTTTGGGTGGTTATGGCCAAGAAAATATCGGCCACCGGTTTAACCGCGATATAAGGTCTTAATCAGGTGATAACCAAACTGGGTTTTTATGGGACCATGCACCACTAATGTGGGCTTTTTGAATACCACATTGTCAAAGGCTTTAACCATCTGACCGGGCTGAAACTCGCCTAAATCACCGCCCTTTTTACCCGAAGGGCACAGGGAATGTTTTTTAGCGAGCTGTTGAAAATTATCGCCCTTATCTAGCAAGACCTTGATCTTCTCGGCTTGTTCTTTGGTTTTTACCAATATATGGCAGGCACTGGCTTTCATATGACTTCTCTATATTAAATGTTAAGTGATATTTGTACTATATTACATTAATCACAATCCCAATGAGCAAGGTAATGGACGACCTCAAATCAAAACTGCAACATGCCGTTGAAAAAGGCATGTTATCCAATGAACAACTGCAGCCATTAATGGCTTTTCTCGAATTAAATGACGAATCAACACACATCAAAGGCAAGTTCGACGTAACCCATACCGTATGGTTCTTGGGTGCGTTCTTAATGTTGTTTGCTTGTATCATTATGGCGGTATGGGTCAATGATGAATTTGATAATGAAGGCTTATTCGTCTTAGGTTGTATCTATGTATTGGGGTTTTACATCGCGGCCAGACACACATTTAGTAAACACATGCTTTTTCTCAGTGCATTATTAATAACCATTCTCGTCGTTATTACACCATTTTGGCTAACCCTAGGCGCGGATTTGCTGATGACGTTAAGTGATAAGACTTTGCAATCTATCTTCGCTGTCGTGCTTATTATCACGGCCTGCGTAGCAATATTCGAATATCGATTTCCGCTACTCATTGTCGCTATCTACGCTGGCATTATCGGGTTAATAAGCCTGTGGTTTGATGTGGATATTCTATCCCAAAGCTTTTGGTTAATAACGGGGTGGTTAACCATCGCCATTGCTTGGTACGCTAATTTGAATACCCAAATGAACATGACATTTTGGCTAAATAAAATTGCCGCTATCGCCATTGGTTATGGGATTAGTACGTTCATCAATATTGATACCGGTAATATTGAAATCATGTTTCTATGGATTTGTGTGGCGCTATTAGTTATTTCAATTTACCTACGATATCCATCATTTGTTATGACCGCCGCTATTGGCGTTGTTACCTATTTAAACCACCTTGTATGGGACATTTACAGTGACTATCTCTGGGCAGCTGCACTTATCATCGCAATACAAGCTGGCGCATTAATTCTGGGGGGAATGAAGGTATTTAAAAACAAACAAAAAATTGATCATTTCATTAATCAACACTGCCCCACTTTGTTAGTTAAAGTACGCCCCAAACCTTTACCCGCTCCTCTTTCATTTGGTGTTTAGAGGCAATAGCTAGTGCTTGTTTAAATGATTTTTAGGGCCTTTTTCTACAAATTCACCTTCAATAACATCCCCTTCTTGGGATGACTGGGGCGGTGATTGGGTGGATTGGTATTGCGCATGAAAACCACTTTGTTGTCCATGCATGCCATTCACCATATTAACCTGCATTTTGCTTAGCAATACTTTGGCAATTAGTGGTCGCGTGATGGGTAGCGTTAATATAAAACCAAAAGCATCAGTAATAAATCCCGGCGTTACCAATAACACACCCGCAATCACCAGCAGCAAGCCTTCGGCCATTTCCTGCCCTGGCATTTGTCCTGCACGCATTTTAGTTTGTGCTTGAAATAAGGTTGCCATGCCTTGCTGACGCACCAAATAAGCGCCCACCGCTGCGGTTAAAATGACAATCCCGACAGTATTCCAACCACCAATTTGCTCACCGACATTAATTAATAAAGCAATTTCAGCAATAGGAAGGAGCGCGAAAAGTATAAATAATTTGCCCAATGGGAATACCTCCAAAAACGTTTAATCGATTATACCATGGGTAGGCTAGCAGTTATGGTGACAAGTTCCGCCGGTACAAGTAAATGACATTACTTGTTACGTTTATTCTGCGATTCAAACAATCGCGCTAAGCGTTGAACTCCCTCATCAATTTGTTTTTCATTAATCCCCCCAAGACCAAATATCAGCCCATTTATCGTCGGTGATTTTATCGAAAAATCTTGAATAGCAAATATCTTAATCCTTTGTTCCAAAGCTGCTTGGGCAATTTTTTGAGCATTGGCATCACCATGGATAATTGCCGCCATATGTGCACCGGTAGAGATTGGAATGGCCGTTAACTGCTTTGGCAAATAATCATTAAGCGATTGGTTAAGTTGATCCAACCGCTGTCGATAACACTTGCGTAATTTTTGCAGGTGCCGCTTTAAATGCCCCTGTTGTATGAATAACGCTAAGGTATCCTGCAGCAACACAGGGCAATGCCAATCGCAATACATTTTAGCCGCCAAGACGGCCTCTTTCGCCCAAGGTGGCACTACCACAAAACCTAAACGTAAATCCGGCAATAAACATTTAGAAAAAGTCCCCACATAAAAAACCGTTGCACCTGTATCTAAGGTTTGTAAGGCATCTAATGGGCTACCTTGTAGACGAATTTCACCATCGTAATCGTCTTCAATAATGCTGGCATTATATTGCTGCGCAAAAGCCAGTAATTGTAACCGCCTATCTGCAGACAACTTTACCCCTGTGGGAAACTGATGGGACGGCGTAACATAAATAACTCGACAACTATTGGGAATAGATTCAACCAGAATACCCTGCTCATCCACTTCAATATCAATAATCTGGGCACCGGCAGCAGCGAACAACTGGCGGGCCATCGGATAGCCTGGCGACTCCATAGCCACCTGAGTTTGGCCTGGAGTAATTAAAATTCGCGCCAATATATCTAGCGCTTGCTGCGCGCCAGCTGTAACTACGATGCTTTCGGCATCACAGGCCACAGCACGAGATAATGAAATATGCTGAGCAATCGCCTGCCGCAAAGTTAACTGTCCTTGCGCTATACCGCCGGTAACTTTGTGTTGTGCATGTTGCCTTGAAACTTTAGTGAGTAACTTGCGCCAAATATCAAAAGGTAAAAAACTCACCTCTGGTTTGCCCACACTAAAATCAAATTCTATTTTACTTTGAGGCTGACTAAATTCCGGAAGTTTAGTCCCACGCCAGAACGCCGTGAGTTTTTGTTGATGTAACGCTTCGGTTATTTCTGTTGGCTGCAATACTTGCTGCTGTAACACCTGTTTGAAGGCTTGTTGATGAATATCAGCAACAAAGGTACCGGATCCACTTTTTGCATAAAGGTAACCTTCACTCACCAACGTGGCGTAAACGGCAATCACCGTATTACGCGACACCTGTAAATGATCAGCAAGCTTTCGAGTGGCCGGCATGCATATGTCAGCTTTTAGTCGACCATCTACAATAGCGGATTTTAACTGTTGGATGATACTTTGCTGCAGACGATGGTGTTTGGCCGCGGGTAACGCTATGTTAAGCTCAAAAATTGGATCCATAGAATTTAACTATTTTGGCTCTTTTATAGAACCAAATATTACCGCACACTATTGCTCTATCCTAATGCAATATTTAATGAGATAAACAAATGTTACTCAACAGTGCCCAGGCTATTTTTTTAAAAATAAATATTGTACGTTCTGTGTCCTTGCTAACGAGCAAGGTAATGGCCCTTTTATTATGCTCATTGTTGTTGTCGTCATATTCCATGGCCAATATTGAATATCAAGACCCAATAACCCTGCTGGATGGTAAAACGAAGCAACTGCAAAGCTATCTGGGGGAGAAGCCGGTTTACCTGAAGTTCTGGGCCAGCTGGTGCAAACCCTGTATGCAACAGATGCCGCACTTGCAACACACCTATGAGCAATACGCCGACCACATTGAAATTATATCGGTGAATATCAATATCAATGAAACCCGTGCAGATATTCAGCAGGTTATTGAAAAATTCGGTTTAACCGTGCCGATTGCACTGGATAACGACGGCGCACTGGCCAAGGCCTTTCAGTTTATTGGTACGCCATACCACATCTTGTTGGATAAAGCGGGTAACGTGGTGCATAAAGGCCATGATTCCACAGCAGAGCTTGATCGTAAAATCGCGTTACTCGCGTCACAAAATAGCGGTGAACTAATACCAATAACCTTAACCGACAACATGGGTCAGCAAACCTCCCTCGACAATTTACAGGCCACCGATGGTATTGTTTTTTTCTCGGCGACTTGGTGTGATTGGTACCTAGCCGATACCCGCCCGAAAATGGCTAAAGCCTGTAGCGACGGTCAACTAGCCATTAATAAATTACAACAGTCGCTACCGCAATTGCATTGGTATGGCGTGGTCAGTCATCTGTGGACTGAGTCCAAAGACGTCGCAGAGTATGTGCAAAAATTCGATATCGCTTATCCGGTGGCCGTTGATCACAATGGCGATAGTTTCTTTACTCATGGCATACGTAGCATGCCGACATTAATCATATTCAAAGACGGTAATGCGGTATTTCGTACTGCGGATATGGATGATATATCTGCTATAGACGCAGCGATTAAGCAGTGGTTAATGTAACTAACCCCAACTCGGGATAAGCTATTCTTGGAGCAAAGTAATCATTTTTATACCTTTGAATAAATCCAAGGGTAGAGCTACTACCGACATAAATGTTAAAACCTTGAAAGTAATTCTTACCATTAGAGGTCACTTATGTCGGAGTACTGTATGGTTTTATGTACCTGTCCAGATGCGGTTATTGCAGAAGCAATTGCCAAGAATGTTGTTGAACAAAAACTGGCGGCCTGCGCCAATATTATTCCCGGAGTAAAGTCGTTATATATTTGGGAAGGTGAGGTGCAGCAGCAAGAGGAATGTCAGTTATTGATGAAAACCCGTCCATCTGAATGCGATAAGATGTTTAAGTTAGTATTAAGTTTACATCCTTATGATGTACCTGAATGGCTAGTTATTGATATCAATGACGGCAGTGAAGAATACCTTAATTGGATTAACCGAAGTTTAAAATGAGACCCCCTAACCGATGAACGTAATGCGTCCCCTATTGATGGCCTTAGCACTGTTAGTCAGCATGACCGCCAGTGCTCAAACTACCGACCCACTGCAAGATTTATTCAGTGAAGAACCCGAATTCTTACCGGTAGATGACGCATTTAGATTCGATTTTTTCCAGAAAGGCGATCAACTCACTTTAAGCTGGCAAATAGCGGAAGGCTATTACCTGTATAAAAAGCAATTTAAATCCGTGGTTAAAGGCGCGGTGTTAGGTGAACCCGCCTACCCTGCGGCCAAGCAACATGAAGATGAATTCTTTGGTATCTCCGATGTATTTTATCAACAGGTAGACATTCAATATCCCATCATTGAGTCCGAGCAAGATGGCGTAGTTAAAATTCGCTACCAAGGCTGTGCCGATGCCGGTTTATGCTACCCACCCACGACCAAAGTGGTGTATCTGCAAAAAGTGGTAAAACAAGCAGCTGAAGCTAGCACTACATCAAGCACGTTATTGCCCGAAGAAAATTCTGCGGCTGAAAACGCCGCTAACACTGACGTGGTGCAATCTGAGCAATACAATTTAGCCGAACAATTACTCGCAGGCGACAATCTTGGCTACACCTTGCTGTTGTTTTTAGGTCTAGGTATTTTACTGGCGTTTACTCCCTGTGTTTTCCCCATGTACCCGATTTTATCCGCCATTATTTTAGGCCAAGGTAAAACTATCCCAGTGGCCAAAGCCTTCACTCTGAGCTTTATTTATGTGCAAGGTATGGCTTTAACCTATTCAATTTTAGGCTTAGTGGTTGCTTCTGCTGGCGTACAATTTCAAGCAGCTTTGCAGCACCCTGCCATTTTAATCGTGATGATCGGTATTTTCGTGTTGCTCGCCCTCGTCATGTTTGGTCAATGGGAATTACAGCTGCCCTCAAGCTGGCAAGAAAAACTCACCCAATATAGCAACAAGCAAACTGCTGGCAGTGTTATCGGTGTATTCACCATGGGTGCTATTTCAGGATTAGTCGCATCCCCCTGCACTACGGCACCATTAACCGGTGTATTACTGTTTGTGGCGCAAAGTGGTGATTTAGTGTTGGGCTTTACCGCACTGTATGTACTCAGCTTAGGTATGGGCATTCCATTAATTCTGTTTGCTATTACCAGCGGTAAACTATTACCTAAAGCCGGTAATTGGATGAATGTGGTCAAAGTTACTTTTGGCTTTATGATGCTGGCGGTGGCGCTACTATTTGTAGAACGTATGCTAACTAACATCTGGACTGAATTGAGTTGGGCGCTATTAGGATTAGCCACCGGTAGCTATTGGCTGATGGTTAATCAAGGCAGTAAAAATGGCTTTGCTAAAGGTTTGCGCAATGCGGTTATCTTTATCGGACTTTTTGCCAGTATATTGTATGGCTACAACCAAGTTGCCCCGCTGCTGAATTTGCAAGGCGCAAATACACATAGCGCCAACTCAGGTAATAAAAACGCTCACCCTACTTTTTTAAGAGTAAAAGATTTAGCTGACTTTGAAGTTAAATTGGCCGCAGCAAATGCTGAAGGTAAAACGGTGATGGTCGATCTTTATGCCGATTGGTGTGTTGCCTGTAAGGAATTTGAAAAATACACATTTCCAGAACCTAAGGTTGTTGCTGCATTAAGTAATACAGTGATGATGCAAGTGGATTTAACCGACAACACCCCTACCAACTTACAGTTCCAAGAGCATTTTTCAGTACTGGGTTTACCCACAATTTTGTTTTTTAGTACAGAGGGTAACGAGCTGACTCAAGCCCGAGTGACTGGCTTTATGAATGCCGAAAACTTCGCCGCTCACGTTAATAGAACATTTTATTAAGTGCGGCAAAATTAAAAAGCTAGCCGTTACGTTGCTGTTAGCTTTTTAATACACTCTTTTTGTTATAAAAATCAAAAAGAAATTGCAGCCGTTAATCCATAACGTTATGGTTGAATTTCATTCTGTAAGCAAGAAATCAATAACTTAAAATGAATATCAATTTGTTAACTATTAATACAACCAAGTGCTGGCTTCTCACTCGAGATGCGGCCGGAGTTGGGTATTAGTTAACACAATTTCAGGCTGCACAAATTATTGCGTGCAGCCGCAGCCAGTAAGCCACCGCTCCGCAATATTCCAACCCCAATTGAGTTGAAAGTAATATTAAGGAGCAATAATGAATTCCCCCCAAACCAACATGCAACCCATGGTGATATCTGGATTACTGTTAGCGCTGGCCGGCACTTTTATGTTTTCCGTTAAACCCATTTTAATTAAGCAGGCCTATTTACTCGATCTAACCAGCGTACAAGTAATGACATTAAGGATGTTATTTTCTCTGCCATTTTATTTACTGGTCGCGGGATTCAGTTGGTACAAATATCAAGATAAACGCCCTGCTTACCGCAGTAATTTACTCCTAGTAGCAGTGCTAGGTATATTAGGTTATTACGTGGCGAGCTTTTTAGATTTACTCGGGTTGCAATACATTAGCGCGCAGTTAGAGCGGGTAGTGTTATTTTGCTTTCCGACTATTGTCGTGGTCATGTCCCGAGTGTTTTTCAAAACCCCGATTAGTAAACGTATATGGCCGCTATTGGGCCTATCTTATGGGGGGATTTTACTGATATTTGGTCACGATATGATGACCTTAGGTGGGCAGGTTGCTGTAGGAACCGCCCTAGTTTTTGGCAGTGCCATTAGTTTTGCTATCTATGTGTTGTGGAGCAAACCGCTGATGTCAAAAATTGGCAGCCAGATGTTTACCAGTATTGCCATGATAGCGGCCAGTATTGCCATCTTTAGTCACTTTGCGGTTACCCAACCCTTAGTCGTATTAAATGTCCCCCTTACAGCGTTAATACTCACCGCAGCGATCGCCTTATTTTGTACGGTTATTCCATCGTTTCTGGTGGCGGAGGCCATCAATAAAATTGGCCCAGAGCGTACCAGCATTGTCGGTACTTGTGGGCCTGTGATCACCTCATTTATCGCCGTTATCTGGCTGGGTGAAGCTTTCACATGGTTTCATTTTGGCGGATTAACCATGGTGATCCTAGCCGTTGCACTGATGGTGAATAAATAACATTGGCCATTTACAATAAATGGCCAATCGCGTTACGCCGCCAGCATAAACAATACTTTACTAATGGAAGGAGGTTGTATTTCAAACCGAGTCTAAACGTCTTTAAGTACGTCGGTAGATTCGCGGATCACCAACTCAGGTTGGAAGTGTTGATGATTAATCGGTGTCGCCTTGGCGTTATTGGTACGTTTCGCAATAATATGTGAAATCAATGTCGATGACGCTTTACGGGCGATGATATTCGTCGGTTGGGCCGCCGTGGTAAGCTTTGGCCAAGTTTGACGTGAGAAGGGGCTATCCTCAAAACCTGCAATGGATAACTGGTCCGGCACCGATAACCCCATCAACCTTGAGGCAAACAATGCCCCCGCGGCAATTTCATCGTTACAAGAGAATATTGCCGTAGGCCGTTCGTCCAACGCCAGCAAAGCTTGCGCTCCCGCGACACCGGTTTCGAAAGAATATTGCCCATCAAACAAATAATCTTCATCAACCACTAGTTGATGTTTTTTCATGGCCTCTACATAGCCGTTATAACGTTCATCGGTGGAACGGTGACCTTTGTCACCTCGAATAAAAGCGATACGTTTATGCCCAAGTTCAATTAAATGCTCGGTAATTTGAAATGCTGCCTCGTGATCGTGAATAAACACACAAGGTGTGGTTTCTTTTTCTTCACATGAACCAGAAATAATGCGCACAAAACTGATACCCAATTCGCCCAATGCATCGAGTACTTCTGGCATTTCTGACAATGGCGGCGATATGATCAAACCGGCCAGTTGTGAGCGCTTAACCATGGTTTTTATTTCTTCGAGGATATTGCCCTCATTCACTTTGCAGGGGTGAATTAATAATTCATATCCCCGCTCACGGCATTCCGCCAAAATACCATTCTGCATATCAATAATGTAATAGGCGTTTGGGTTATCGTAAACAAATCCAATGGTGTAAGAACTGGTACCAGCCAAGTTCCTTGCGGCATTATTGGGTTGATAATTTAATTCCAGAATTGCAGCAGCGACCTTTTTTTGGGTATCCGCTTTCACTGATGCCTCCTGATTAATCACCCGTGATACGGTTTTAATCGAAACTCCAGCTAGTATTGCGACATCGGTAATAGTTGACTTCATATTTTCTTTTCCAAGTTACATATGTCATAGGTAACACATGCGGCGCCTAAATATCCAGTAGCAATTTACTGTTATGACCTTTTGCTTAGAATAAATTAAATGTTAATTTCTTGTATTAATTGTTTGCCTTATAAATTTTGTTGTTGTATGTTCGATATTGCCAATGACAACGCTGTCATGTAATTTTAGATTATTTAGTGTACAGCAGTCGTTTTTTTAAAACGACTCAATGACAACGCTGTCATGTTGAACTCTAATTATAAAACGAACAGCCGTCATTTTTATCTTACAAAATGACAACGCTGTCACAACTACGACAGGAAAAACAACGTGAAACATAATAAATTAACACACAGCATAAAAATGGCACTGCTTGTTAGTGCTACCGCAGGTGGTGCAGCTTTTATTCCAGCTCATGCCGCCGAAGAAGATACCGCCAAAGAATACGAAGTCATTCAAATAAGTGGTATCCGTGGCAGTACTCAGGCCAGTATTAACACCAAGCGTTTTGCTGCTTCACAAGTAGATGGAATTGCTGCTGTTGATATTGGTAAGTTGCCGGATGTCACCATCACCGACTCTTTACAGCGTATTTCAGGTGTACAAGTTGAGCGTACCGCTGGTGAAGGTGGCCCAGTTGCTATTCGTGGTCTACCTCAAGTAGACACCACCATGAATGGTGAAGTATTCCTTAGTGCAACCACTATCGATTCTTCAGGTGCTGATTATGGCGATTTACCTTCACAGTTGTTTTCTGGCGTTGATGTATTTAAATCCGCTGAAGCTAAATATACCGCTGCCGGTATTTCTGGCTCAATTGACCTTAAAACACGCCGCCCATTTGATATGGAAGAAGGCTATACCTTCTCCGCTGGTGCAGAAGTTACTCAAGGTTCAATAAGCAAAGAAACTGACCCTACCTTAAATGGTTTAATCAGCTATAACGCTGAAAAATGGGGTGTGTTATTTTCCGCCGTTACTACAGAAGTAAATTTGGCGACCGATTACAATGGCTATTTTGATACCTCTGAAAATGGTGGTATTGGTGCGGCTAACAACAACCAAACTTGGGGGCCAAATCCGCGTGGTGAAGAAGTCTATCACGTTGTTCCACAAGGCTTTGCCGCTTTCAATAAAGAAGAAGAACGTAAACGTGATGCTTTCCAACTATCAGCTCAAGCTGACCTAGGCGAAGGCTTTACCTTAACGGCTGATTACTTCTATACCGCTCAAGAGCGCTTCAATAATCGTCAAGGTTTCTCACAAAACAACCGTTGGTATTCATTTAATGATTACGCCTACGCCACCCCTGATGGCTGGACAGGTGATACGTTTACCGACGTAGATGGTAATGGCTGGGGTGCAGTAAACTCTTTTGACATGAAATCTTGGCGTATGCAGTCTTTTACTCAAGTAAACGTTAATGAAGAAAAATCTCACAACTTTAACTTACAACTAGATTATGACAATGGCGGAGCCTTAACCGGTCAAGTTCGTATGACCCGTGCTAAAGCTACCGCCACTATGCGTCATGGTTACGGTGAAGGCGACATGTTAAGTATCGACCAAGGAACGCTAGTTACCGGTCCTGGTCAATTCTCTCAAGGTGAAAACTGCGTCAATGGTGAAGCTATTGTTGGTGCTAACGGCGGCTGTTATGCAGAGTTTGCGCCGGGTGGTATTCAAGATCAGTTTATTCTTTCTTATGATGCATCTGGTGAACACCCAGTATTCAGTGGTTTTGGCCAAATGGTCAATGGTGGCAAGGGTTCACGTTCTGTTGCCGATTACATGGCTGATTTGGATTCGTACCACATTGGTGCTTTCTCATCTGAAGGTAATACCGATGATGAAGGTCAAATTAATACTTTCAGCACCAAATGGAATTATGCATTAGAAGATAATGAATTTATTACCAGCATTGACTTCGGTGTACGTACTAGCGAGCGCCTAGTTGATCACGACCAATTTACTTACACCTCTGAATTCGGTGACGGCTGTGATATTGCTCAATGGAAAGCTGTTGACCAATATATTGATACTGCAGGTTGTGAAGGCAATCCTGCGGCAGGCGAATATTTAACAGTAGACACCGAGTTTGACGGTGCAGTTATTCCAGCTGGCACTTGGGCACCTTACACCTTATTACCACCAACACGTTTGGATGAGCATACTTCAGTCGTATGGCAAACTAACTTCGGTGGTGTAAGTGGTATTCCTGGAGTGTGGTCAATTGACCCAGAAAACTTCCGTGACCCACGTCAATGGCATCTAGATACCTTTGGTAATGTAGCTCGTACAGAAAACGGCGGCGCGACTTACGATGTGCAATTAGACGAAGTCACTGCTTTTGTTCAAGCTAATTTCGAATACGGTATCGTTAGCGGTAACTTCGGCATGAAAGTCGTTGAAACTGACCTCTATGTTAAACAAAACACTGTTGGTGCCAACTTACCACACAGTGGTTTAGGTCCAGATACTGGTGATGTTGTTACAGAACGTAGCTATACCGATTACTTACCTTCATTAAACGTCGCTGTAAAAGCAACTGAAGATGTAGTTTTACGTGCTGCCTATTCTAAGAATATGCAAGCATTGAGTCTAGCCTCTTGGGGTGGTGGTAAAACCGTCGGTATGTCTATCGAAGGTGAGTGTGACTGCTTACGTGTTAACAGTGGTAACTTAACCGGTAACCCGGGCTTAAATCCTTGGCGTTCAGACAATATTTCACTTTCAGCCGAATGGTACACCGGTGAAGCCTCTATGGCTTATGTTGCAGCCTTCAATATTAAAATTGAAAGCTTCACACAAGGTGGAACGGTAATGATTGACGAGCCTGATCCAGATGGCATCCGTCGTGGTCCATGGCCTTTCACTACTCAAGTGCAAGGTGAAGGTGGTAAGGTTTCAGGTTTCGAAGTCGGTGCTAAGTTTGCGTTCAGTGATTTCACTGACAGCGCCTTGTTAGCCAATTTAGGTATTGATACTAACTACACATACAGTGACAGCGAACAAACAGAGAAAGATGTATTCGGTGATGATCTGCCATTCGTCGGTATGTCCAAAGATGTATATAACTTTGTTGTGTGGTACGAGCAAGAAGACTTCTCTGCCCGTTTAGCTTGGAACTCTCGTAGCCCTCGCCTAATTACTTCAGGATGGGGAAATGCCGCCGTAGGTGGTCAATCTCTTTATCAAGACGATTATTCGCAACTTGATATAAATGCTACCTACAATGTGAACGAAAATATCAGCGTTTACATTAACGGCTCTAACATTCTTGAAGAATATCAACAGACTTACTTGGAGTTTTCTGAACAGAAAGCCTTCCAAAACGTATATGAAGCTCGCTGGACCGTTGGTACCCGCGTTAAATTCTAAACGAGTTGTTGTTGTCCCGTTAAGCTTTGCTTAACAACCCTAAACCGCCACAAGGATTTGTGGCGGTTTTCTTTTAAGAAACGAAGATATCCCTAAGCTTCTTTGCAATTGAGGGGGCTTATGGTTATTTTTAAATTCAACATAAACTCAACGGCAATAATTGCGCGCAAATAGAGCCGGAAAATAAATGGTTATTAATCGATGTCGGTTTCAGAGCAAGCAATAAAATCCATTGTTATTGTCGGTGGCGGCACCGCTGGTTGGATGACAGCGGCGGCGATGGCAAAACACTTTGGCAATATGCCCGTCGAGATCACTCTAGTTGAATCTTCACAGCTCGGAACTATTGGTGTGGGTGAAGCGACCATCCCCACCCTACGGCGTTTTTATGCCAAGTTAGGCCTAACTGACATCGACGTAATCAAAGCCACTAATGCCACTTGTAAGTTAGGTATTGAGTTTAAAGATTGGCATACAAAGAGCAGTTCCTTTATTCACCCCTTTGGTTTATTTGGGCAACCAGCTAACAACGTGGCATTTCATCATTACTGGCTAAAGTTACGTGAAAAGGGTGACATTACCAGCCTGGCTGAATACTCCTTAGGCGTATCATTAGCACAAAATAATAAGTTCTGTTTACCCGCACCTAAGCCGTCATCACCACTGGCCATTTTTGACTGGGCATTACATTTTGATGCGGGTTTATTTGCCAACCTCATGCGTGACAATGCCCTCGCCAATGGTGCAAAGACCATTGATGCCAAGATCTGCGATGTAAAAATAGATAGCACCAATGGCAATATCAGCGCAATCACGTTAGAAGATGGTCAATCCATATCCGCTGATTTATTCATTGATTGCTCGGGTTTCAAAGGCCTACTGATTGAAGAAGCACTGAATACGGGCTATGAGGATTGGAGTCATTGGTTATTATGTGACAGAGCCGTAGCGGTGCAGTCTGAATCGGATAGCATACCCATTCCACGCACCATATCCACCGCCCATCAAGCTGGCTGGCAATGGAAAATCCCGTTGCAAACAAGAACGGGTAATGGTCATGTTTACTGCAGCCAATTTATAGATAAACAGCAAGCAACCGAGACCTTGCTTGCCAATATTGCTGGCAAGACCTTACATGAGCCAAGGGAGTTTAGCTTTACCCCCGGTCGGCGCCAAAAAGCATGGAATAAAAACTGTATTGCCATCGGCTTGGCATCTGGCTTTTTAGAGCCCTTAGAAAGTACCAGTATCGCCCTAATCGAAACTGCCATTGAACGCCTATTGCTCACCTTCGATAAGCCCAGTTATAACCAACAGCAAGTCGAGCGCTTTAATGAAGTGTCAAAAATGGAATATGAGCGCGTACGTGATTTTATTATTCTACATTACAAAGCCAATCAACGTACCGACAGCGAGTTTTGGCAAATTTGCCGAGATATGCAATTACCCAGCGAACTTGAACATAAAATGCACTTGTTTAAAACACAGGGTACATTAGAACGTTATCCATGGGAAATATTCGGCCCCGACAGCTGGCTAGCTATCTATCATGGCTTTAACTATTTACCCGATGTGTATGATAAAAAAGTCGATAATATGCCCCTTGAGGAGATACAAAAAGGCTTATTTCAGATGCGCAACAGCATTAAAAAATCAGTCAAAGCGGTACCGGAGCATCAAGAATTTTTACAACGCTTTGGCGGCTATCAACCCAAACCATCTACAGCCTAATCATTAGTAAATTCATAGTTGAGTTATTAAATGCACACCACCGAAAATCCTATTAAAAAGTTTGTCATTGTTGGTGGTGGCACCGCTGGCTGGATTGCGGCGGCGACCATCGCTAATATTTTTAAACACACCGATGTCCGTATTGAACTCGTTGAATCCGATGACATTGGCATTATTGGGGTCGGCGAGGCCACTATCCCGCCGCTGTTAGCAACTATTCGCAGTTTAGGTATTGATGAAGCTGAATTTATTAAGGCAACACAAGCCAGTTTTAAATGGGGCATTCAGTTTGTTGATTGGCATACTAAAGGCGAATCTTATTTTCACCCGTTCGGTAGTATTGGCCGCACTATTGATGGCCACGACTTTTACCAATGCTGGTTAAAAACCCAAGCAGAGGGTGACAATACACCGTTAATGGCACATTCACCAGAATCGGTTCTTTCCGAACATGGACGTTTTTTCTTGCCTTTTAAAGCCATGAATACGCCACTAGCCGGAGCACAATATGCACTGCATTTGGACTCCACTTTGGTCGGTCGGTATTTACGTAATTTTGCAGAAAACCTCGGCGTACAACGTACCGAAGGGCTGATTGAAAATGTCACTCAAGATGATGATGGCTGGATTACTGGGGTGAGTCTGAAATCCGGCCAGCATATAGCCGGCGATTTTTTTATTGATTGCAGCGGTTTTCGAGGATTGTTAATTGAGCAAACACTCAACACCGGCTATAACGATTGGTCAGAGTACCTCCCCTGTAATCGTGCTGTAACAGTGCAAACCAAAAAGATACACCCTCTTCGACCTTATACAGTCGCAACAGCAAGAGAAGCCGGTTGGACATGGCGCATCCCATTGCAACATCGTACTGGCAACGGCTATGTCTTCTGCGATAAGTTCTGCTCCGATAAAGAGGCAATACAAACCTTATTGAATACCATTGATGGTGAGCCTTTAGGCGAACCACGAATTATTCCCTTCGTTACCGGTATGCGGAAAAAGTCATGGCATAAAAACTGTCTAGCATTAGGGTTAGCGCAAGGCTTTTTAGAACCGCTAGAATCCACCGCAATTCATTTAGTATCAAAAACGCTAGCGTTATTTGTACGAATGTTTCCCGACCGTGAATGTAACCCGCTAATCATGGATGAATTTAACCGACGAGTTCGCGCGGATTACCAAGAGATCCGTGATTTTTTAGTGTTACATTATTGCGCTAGTGATCGTGTAGATACCGAATTTTGGCGCTGGTGTAAAAATATGAAAGTGCCACCTAGCCTACAAAGAAAATTAGATTATTTTCAAGTAGCGGGAGGGCTAATTCCCGGGGTTGAAGAACTGTTTCAGCCAAGTAGTTGGTATGCAATCTTAACTGGTATGGCCATATTACCTAATAGCTATAACCCTACGGTTGATGCTTTGGATTATAAAAAGTTACAACAGTCTTTAAATGCAGGTAAGCAGGCGATTGAAAATATCGTCCAGCAACAACCCAGCCATGAAGACTTTATCAAGGAATATTGCCAAGCACCCAGCCCTTAGTGCATGTGTGAAAAAGCAGAACAGCGACTGTAACTTGCTAAAACAGATACAAAAAAGGCGCGACCTTAACGGAAGCGCCTTTTTTAATACTTAAATCTAAAAGAATTAAGCTTTAGTAACGATATCTACCAACATCCAAGTCTTAGTCTTAGATAGAGGACGACATTCACGTAAAGTGACTAAATCGCCTTCATTACATTGGTTTGTTTCGTCATGGGCGTGCAACTTCGTTGTACGAGTAATGTACTTACCGTATACCGGGTGCTTTACTCGACGTTCGATAGCAACTGTAATTGATTTCTCAGCTTTGTTGCTAACTACACGGCCTTGTACTGTACGAACACTTTGTTCAGTCATTACGCTTCTGCCTTCTGAGTCAAAATTGTTTTAACACGGGCAATACTGCGACGCACTTTTCTGATCTGGTCAGTTTTTTCTAACTGGCCAGTACTGTTTTGCATACGTAAGTTAAACTGCTCGCGGAGTAGGGTTAACAACTCTGCGTTTAGCTCTTCTACGCTTTTATCTTTCAGTTCAGTCGCTTTCATTACATCACCGTCCGAGTTACAAAAGTAGTTTTAAATGGCAATTTAGATGCTGCAAGTTCAAAAGCTTCACGAGCGATTTCTTCTGGAACACCTTCCATTTCATAAAGCATACGGCCTGGTTGAATCTGGCATACCCAGTACTCAACGTTACCCTTACCTTTACCCTGACGAACCTCAAGAGGCTTCTCAGTGATTGGTTTGTCTGGAAAAACGCGGATCCAAATTTTACCCTGACGTTTTACATGACGGGTCATGGCACGACGTGCAGCTTCAATCTGACGAGCAGTCAAACGACCACGGCCAGTTGATTGCAAACCGAATGTACCGAAGCTAACTTTACCGCCAGCAATCGCTAAACCACGGTTACGACCTTTATGTTGCTTACGGAATTTTGTACGTTTTGGTTGTAACATATTTTATTCCCCTCGCTTAGGGCCACGAGTTTTTTTCTTCTTAGGTGCTGGTGCAGCAGGCTGCTCATGAGTAGGTAAACCACCCAATACTTCACCTTTAAAGATCCAAACTTTTACGCCAATGATGCCGTAAGTCGTGTTGGCTTCAGACGTTGCATAATCAATGTCTGCACGGAAAGTGTGTAATGGTACACGACCTTCACGATACCATTCAGCACGAGCAATTTCTGCTCCGCCTAAACGACCACTAACCTGAACTTTAATACCTAACGCACCAATGCGCATGGCGTTTTGAACTGCGCGCTTCATAGCACGACGGAACATTACGCGACGCTCTAACTGACTAGCAATGCCGTCAGCTACTAATTGGCCGTCTAACTCAGGCTTACGTACTTCAGAGATGTTAATTTGTGCTGGGACACCAGCCAAATTAGACACATGTTTACGTAATTTCTCTACGTCTTCGCCTTTCTTACCGATAACCACACCAGGACGCGCAGTGTGAATAGTCACACGGATGCTCTTGGCAGGACGCTCGATAACAATTTTAGACACAGAAGCAGTTTTCAGCTTCTCAGTCAGGAAAGTACGTACCTGATGGTCATTAAACAAGTTGTCTGCATAGTCTTTAGTATTAGCGTACCAGGTCGATGTCCATGGTTTGCTGATACCCAGGCGTATACCTGTAGGATGTACCTTCTGTCCCATAAATTACTCCTAGTTATCAGCCACTACGACTGTGATGTGACTGCTACGCTTAAAGATACGGTCTGCACGGCCTTTAGCACGAGGCTTAATACGCTTCATGGTAGGACCTTCGTCGACGAAGACTTTAACGACGGTTAATTCGTCGATATCAGCACCTTCGTTATGTTCAGCATTAGCAATGGCAGATTCCAGAACCTTTTTAACAAGGTCGGATGCTTTCTTTGGACTATAAGTCAAAAGTTCTAATGCTTTCTCAACGTGTAAACCGCGAATTTGATCCGCTACCAAGCGTGCCTTTTGAGCCGAGGTGCGGGCATGGCGATGTTTTGCAAATGCTTCCATTTTTTAACCCCTTATCTCTTGGCTTTCTTATCCGCGACATGGCCGCGGTAAGTACGCGTTGGTGCAAATTCGCCCAACTTGTGGCCAACCATCTCGTCACTGACAAATACAGGAACGTGCTGGCGACCGTTATGGACTGCAATGGTCAAACCAATCATATCTGGAATGATCATAGAGCGACGTGACCAAGTCTTAATTGGTTTTTTGTCGCTCTTTTCCACCGCAGTCTCTACCTTCTTCAGCAAGTGCAGGTCAATAAAGGGACCTTTCTTGAGAGAACGTGGCATGGTGAATCCTCGCTATTACTTGTTACGACGACGTACGATGAACTTATCCGTACTCTTATTTTTACGGGTTTTAGCGCCCTTAGTCGGTTTGCCCCAAGGGGAAACCGGATGACGACCACCAGAGGTACGGCCTTCACCACCACCATGTGGGTGATCTACAGGGTTCATTGCAACACCACGTACTGTTGGACGAATACCTCTCCAACGGGTGGCGCCCGCTTTACCTAGTGAACGCAACATATGTTCTGCATTACCGATCTCACCAATAGTGGCGCGGCAATCAGCCAATACCTTGCGAACTTCTCCTGAACGTAGACGCAATGTTACATACATGCTGTCACGTGCCAGGATTTGAACATATGCACCAGCAGAACGAGCAATTTGCGCGCCTTTACCTGGCTTCATTTCAACAGCGTGTACCGTAGTACCTACTGGAATGTTGCGCATTGGTAAAGTATTACCTGCTTTAATTGGTGCACCAGAACCTGATACTACTTGGTCGCCCGCTTTAACACCTTTAGGTGCCAAAATGTAGCGACGCTCACCGTCTGCATATAATACCAAAGCGATATTAGCAGAACGGTTTGGATCGTATTCTAAACGCTCAATGCTGGCTGGAATGCCATCTTTATTACGTTTGAAATCAACAAGTCGGTAGTGTTGCTTATGACCACCACCAACGTGACGTACCGTAATACGACCATTGTTGTTACGACCACCAGATTTACTGTTTTTTTCTAACAAGGGTGCAAAAGGAGCACCTTTGTGTAAATCCGGGTTAACCACTTTAACGACGTGGCGACGACCCGGAGAAGTTGGCTTAGCTTTCATTAATGCCATGACAAATTACTCCTGTTACTCAGCGCCACCGACGAAATCGATGTCTTGACCTTCTTTAAGGACAACGTAAGCTTTTTTCCAGTCATTACGTTTTCCCATACGAGTACCGTGACGTTTAGTTTTTCCCTTAACGTTCACTGTACGTACAGAGTCAACTTCAACTTCAAACAATTTCTCAACTGCTTGTTTGATTTCGTTTTTGTTGGCGTTTTTAACAACTTTAAACACAACAGTGTTGTTGGTTTCAGCTGCCAATGTTGATTTTTCAGAAATATGGGGTGCTAACACCACCTTAAGTAAGCGCTCTTCGTTAATCATGCTAACGCCTCCTCTAATTGCTTCACTGCATCAGCAGTCATCAACACTTTTTCAAACGCAATCAAACTAACTGGATCAATGCCTGCTACGTCACGAACGTCAACTTTGTACAAGTTACGTGCAGACAAGAACAAGTTTTCATCAACTTCAGAAGTTACGATTAAAACGTCGTTAAGCTCTAGCTCATTAAGCTTCGCAACCAAATCTTTGGTTCTCGGAGCATCAATAGCAAATTTTTCTACAACAATCAGACGTTCTTGACGTACCAACTCAGAGAGGATGCTTTTAATTGCACCACGGTACATCTTTTTATTAACTTTCTGACTGTGGTCTTGATTCTTAGCAGCGAATGTTACGCCACCAGAACGCCAGATTGGGCTACGTATAGTACCCGCACGAGCACGACCAGTACCCTTTTGACGCCATGGCTTCTTACCACCACCGCGAACTTCAGAACGTGTTTTCTGCGCACGAGTACCTTGACGTGAGCCAGCGCCGTAGGCGACAACCACTTGATGTACCAATGCTTCGTTAAACTCACGTCCAAAAGTAGCTTCGGATACTTCAAGAGCGCCTTTAGCGTCTTTCAATACTAATTCCATCACTTATCTCCCGAACGTTACGCTTTAACTGCAGGTTTAACGATTACATCGCCACCAGTTGCGCCAGGAACTGCACCTTTGATCAACAAAAGATTGCGTTCGGCGTCAACACGTACCACTTCCAAAGATTGTACAGTCACACGCTCGTTACCAAGCTGGCCTGCCATTTTTTTACCTTTGAAAACTTTACCTGGTGATTGGTTTTGACCAATAGAACCAGGTGCACGGTGGGACAAAGAGTTACCATGCGTATTACGTTGATGACTAAAATTCCAACGTTTTATCGCACCTGCAAAACCTTTACCTTTAGAAGTTCCAGTAACATCAACAGATTTAGTATCAGCGAAAAGCTCAACAGTAATTTCACTGCCAACTTCGATACCTTCACCTTCGTTACCTTCTAAACGAAACTCCCATAAACCACGGCCCGCTTCCACGCCAGCTTTAGCAAAATGACCTGCTTGAGCTTTATTAACGCGGTTAGCTTTTTTAGTACCAGTGGTCACTTGTAGTGCGCGATACCCATCAGTATCCTCAGTACGTAACTGAGTTACACGATTAGGGTTCGCTTCAATAACAGTCACAGGGATAGATACGCCATCTTCAGTGAAGATGCGAGTCATGCCTACTTTACGACCGATAAGACCAATAGTCATTGTTAAAACCCCTCCAATTAGCCTAGGCTGATTTGAACATCAACACCGGCAGCCAAATCTAGTCTCATCAATGCATCTACTGTTTTATCAGTAGGTTCAATGATGTCAACCAGACGTTTGTGAGTGCGAATTTCATACTGATCACGCGCATCTTTATTTACGTGAGGTGAAGTTAACACTGTATAGCGTTCCTTGCGCGTAGGAAGAGGAATAGGACCACTTACCTGAGCACCAGTACGCTTGGCGGTTTCAACGATTTCAGCCGTAGACTGATCGATCAACTTGTGATCAAACGCTTTTAAACGAATACGGATTCTTTGATTTGGCATCAGACCAAGCTCCAATCAAAAGAACAAAAAAAAACAACCACCACCAACCACTCTTACCGGATGGGGGGATGCATGAATAAACCGACAGTCCCATATCGGGACGCTGTATAGTTACAGAATACACATGGTATTCCGCACTGCCATCGCTGACAGTGGGCGCGAATTATACACAGCCTCAATATTGTTGCAAGTCTAATTAATGGATTTTTAATAGGTACTGGGGATATAGGGCTAAATTAAGGTAAGGAATAACGGGCGTACTGCAGCTTATTAGTTAAGCTAACCCACACGATACACCCGTTATAATATATCAGTTCTTACTAATCGTTTATATATTAAACCGATATGACTGAATTATCTTCTAATGACAAGGGGGATGGCACATAAGCATCCGCGGCCCAATCGTTTTCCCATTTTTCACTATCAAGCAAATATCTAAACTGATACTTATTATCCGTTTCAAGATCCACGGACGCACTGTAACCTCCATTTTTGAGACGTTTCATTAGCAACGCTTGCTTTTGCCAATTATTAAAATCCCCAACTATCGCGACTTCATTGGCACTTTTTGCTTCTTCCTTAGATAATTTAAAGGTGACTTTGCAAATAGGCTTAGTTTTCAAATATTGCTTTTTAAAACTCATGACTTTCTCCTTTAACACTCGGTGATGAATGTTTGCTCAATGAATTAATGATGATCATCGTACCCTAATGCAGATGCACCAAAGATAAACAACTTGCACAAATATTATGCAAAACAATGACACTTTAATGACTGCATACATCAAAGGCGGGTGATTAATACCCTCACATTAAATATAAGCAAATAAAATGCCATGGATTTAAGTCACTACACTGCACGACTAATAATGGATTCAAAGTAGTGCTCGATACGTGTTTGTCCAACAAAATTATAGAAGTAATTAGTTAAATTTACCGCCAATCAATTAATAATTCTTAGTTATATATACCTAACCTGCACACAGGGATACCAAGTCTTATCAGCCTACGTTATATTAATAGTTTCGTAAGTACGTGATTCGTTGAGAAAACATGCTGGAAACGCCGGTTAAACAAAGAGAATTAGAAAAAGTTAATCAACTACTTGAGTCGCATCAATCATTATTGGATGCTTACCAAAAGTTAGAGATTATTGTGCTTGGCCTGTTTGATGCCGAGCGCATGAGTATATTCCAACGCCGTCGCCAAAATCAGGATCTTGTCGCTCGTTTCAAAACCGGCAGCGAAACCCGCGAGATAAAAGTCCCTATCAGCCCACAATCTATTGCAGGGTACGTAGCGTTAGCGCAACTGCCGCTGATGATTAAAGACCCTTATAACGCTGAGGAACTACGTCAGGTCCATCAACGGCTTCGTTTCGAAGGAAAATTCGATAAATCCAGCGACTTCACCACCCGCAACATTTTATGTGTACCTATTCTCAACTCCGGTGTACTCCTTGGGGTTTTACAGGTTATCAACAAACGTAAAGGCGACTTTTCAGATGATGACTTACAAATAGCGCAAGATCTTACGCAAATCATCGGCAATAAATTTCGCTATGAACTTGGCGGCACACAGCAACCTTTCCAATACTTAGTGCACAGTAACTTACTTAAAGAAGCTGATTTAAATCAGATCACTGAAAGCAGTAAAGATAATCGTCAATTAATCCAACGTTTAATTTCAGAATTACGCATTAACGAAGAACATATAGGTCATGCATTATCGATTCACTATCAAGTGCCTTATATACCTTTCAATCCTGACAAATATCATCTTTACCAAAGTGACAGCCGGCTCAATTCGTCTTATTTGAAACGTAATCTGGTGGCGGTGATTTCAGATGCGTCCGACAATCCCACCGTGCTGATGGCGGAGCCTAATAACGCCGCTTTACTGATGGAAATAGAAAGTGCCCTAGGTATAGAAAGCTACGAAATATCCGTAGGCTTACCTAACGCCATATTGCAGTATCTCGGCGCTAGTGGTGCTGGTAATGGTGCGCCGGGTGCCATGGATGACATTTTAGATGAAATTGGTACCAGTGCTGAAGAGGCCGATGATAGCTCTGATGAAATGTCAGATGACGCCCCTGCGGTTGTACGTTTAGTCAGTAGAATTTTGCACGATGCCAAACGCATTAATGCCTCAGACATCCATATTGACCCAGAAAAAAACGGCCCTACGCGAGTAAGAATGCGTGTGGATGGAGTGTGCCGCGATATGAACCAAGTCCCCGCTTCCCATCACAGTGCGGTTATCGCGCGGATCAAAATCATGTCTAATCTCAATATCGCTGAGAAACGCGTACCACAAGATGGAAAAATTGCCGTGAAGATGTCCGGCCAACTCGTCGAAGTGCGGGTAGCAACGATTCCTACAGTCGGCGGTGAAGGTGTAGTAATGCGGATATTGGCTTCCGGTGGTGCATTACCCTTAGAGAAAATGAATTTATCGTCGCGCAATACCGGCATGCTTAAAGATATGATCAGCAAACCTCACGGCATTCTATTAGTTGTAGGCCCTACAGGTTCCGGTAAAACAACCACATTACACGCCGTACTAGGTGACTTAAATACACCAGATAAAAAAATCTGGACCGCAGAGGATCCGGTGGAGATTACCCAAGCAGGATTACAGCAAGTGCAAGTTAACCCCAAAATAGGTTTTACCTTTGCCAATGCACTAAGAGCATTCTTACGGGCCGACCCCGATATTATTCTTATTGGTGAGATGCGTGACAAAGAAACGGCTCATGCTGGTATTGAAGCCTCTTTAACTGGTCATTTGGTGTTATCTACTCTGCATACCAACTCTGCACCAGAAACTATTACCCGTTTATTAGATCTAGGCTTAGATCCGGTAAATTTTTCCGATGCCTGCGTGGGTATTTTGGCCCAACGCCTGATTCGTACCATTTGCCCCAAATGCAAAGAGAAACACCCCGCATCTGAAGATGATATCGCCTTCATACGTCGTCAGTATGGCGAAGCTTATATCGACGAAATCAATATACAAAACCTAGAACTATATCGCGGTAAAGGTTGCGAAGAATGTGGTGACACCGGCTATAAGGGCCGAACAGGGGTACATGAATTGTTAGCCATGACGCCAGATCTACGTTCGTTAGTATATAAAGAAGCTTCAGTATCAGAGATGAAAAAACAAGCCATGAAAGATGGCATGCGCACCCTGACTCAAGATGGTATTTTAAAGGTCCTTAAGGGCGACACGGACATTGCTCAATTACAAATTATTAGCGGTGCGGATTAACCCCTCAGCGCTAATTTTTAACAATTCCCACATAACTGTAATGACACCGTTACTGTAAAAGTTCATGCCACGTTAATTTGCCAAAATAAAAGGGTACAAAATATGTACTCTAAAGCTATTTCATGTATACTGCCGCGCAATTTTTAAGACATATGAAGTGAAACAATGGCTGATTTATCCCACTATAGAAACATAGGTATTTTTGCTCACGTAGACGCGGGCAAAACGACTACTACTGAACGTATTTTGAAACTTACCGGTAAAATCCATAAGACTGGTGAAGTGCATGATGGCGAGTCTACAACTGACTTTATGGAGCAAGAAGCAGAGCGTGGTATTACTATCCAGTCGGCAGCTGTTAGTTGTTTCTGGAAAGACCACCGCTTTAACGTTATCGACACCCCAGGGCACGTTGACTTCACTGTTGAAGTTTATCGTTCACTGAAGGTACTTGATGGCGGTATCGGCGTATTCTGTGGTTCTGGTGGCGTTGAACCACAATCAGAAACTAACTGGCGCTATGCTAACGATTCTGAAGTTGCTCGTATTATTTTCGTTAACAAACTTGACCGTATGGGCGCTGATTTCTATCGCGTTGTTGACCAAGTTAAACGTGTGTTAGGTGCTACACCGTTGGTGATGACATTGCCTATCGGCATCGAAGAAGATTTCGTTGGCGTTGTTGATGTATTAACTAAACAAGCATACGTCTGGGACGACACTGGTCTTCCTGAAAACTATAACATTACTGACGTTCCTGCTGATATGGTTGACAAAGTTAACGAATATCACGAAATGCTAGTTGAAACAGCCGTTGAACAAGACGACGATTTAATGATGTCCTATATGGAAGGTGAAGAGCCTTCTATCGACGATCTTAAACGTTGTATTCGTAACGGTACTCGTAAGCTTGATTTCTTCCCAACATACTGTGGTTCTGCCTTTAAAAACAAAGGTATGCAATTAATATTAGACGCCGTTGTAGATTATTTGCCAAACCCAGTTGAAGTTGATCCTCAGCCGTTAACGGATGAAGAAGGTAACGAAACTGGTGAGCATGCATTAGTGTCAACTGATGAGCCACTACGTGCTTTAGCATTTAAAATCATGGACGACCGTTTCGGCGCCCTGACTTTCGTACGTATTTACTCAGGTACATTGAATAAGGGTGACACTATCCTTAACTCTGCTACGGGTAAAACCGAACGTGTAGGCCGCATGGTTGAAATGCAAGCCAACGACCGTAACGAATTAAGCTCAGCTCACGCTGGTGACATCATCGCTATCGTCGGCATGAAAAATGTACAAACTGGTCATACACTATGTGATCCGAAACACCCTTGTACTTTAGAAGCCATGGTATTCCCAGAACCAGTAATCTCAATTGCTGTTGCACCTAAAGATAAAGGTGGTTCTGAGAAAATGGGTATTGCTATCGGTAAAATGGTTGCAGAAGATCCTTCTTTCCGTGTTGAAACTGATGAAGATTCAGGTGAAACCATCCTTAAAGGTATGGGTGAATTACACTTAGACATCAAAGTAGACATCCTTAAGCGTACTTACGGTGTTGATTTAATTGTTGGTAAGCCTCAGGTTGCATACCGTGAAACCATCACTAAAGAAGTTGAAGATTCTTATACCCATAAGAAACAATCTGGTGGTTCTGGTCAGTTTGGTAAAATTGATTATAAAATCCGCCCTGGTGAAACTGCTTCTGGCTTCAAATTCGTTTCTTCTGTTGTTGGTGGTAACGTACCTAAAGAATTCTTCCCGGCCATTGAAAAAGGCTTTAAGGGCATGATGTCTACAGGTGTATTAGCTGGTTTCCCAGTACTTGACGTTGAAGTAGAATTATATGACGGTGGCTTCCACGCCGTGGATTCATCTGCAATCGCGTTTGAAATTGCAGCTAAAGGTGCATTCCGTCAGTCAATTCCTAAAGCGGGCCCGCAACTTCTTGAGCCAATCATGAAAGTTGATGTGTTCACTCCTGAAGATCACGTTGGTGACGTTATCGGTGACCTTAACCGTCGTCGTGGCATGATCAAAGATCAAGAAGCAGGTGTAACAGGCGTTCGTATTAAAGCTGACGTACCACTTTCTGAAATGTTCGGTTATATTGGTAGTCTACGTACGATGACCTCCGGTCGTGGCCAGTTCTCTATGGAATTCGCACACTACTTACCGTGTCCGAACAACGTAGCTGAATCAGTAATGGCTGCTGAAAAAGAAAAAAGAGAAGCCGCTAAAAAATAATTAGCGTCTAATCTTTAAAAAGCCTCGATAACTAACGTTATCGGGGCTTTTTTATTTGTGCAATCTAGGGTTTAATTGTAGCAAGATAAAGATAGGATCCCGCTCACCGCCTTTTACTGTTTGTGAGCGTGATCTATCACTTTTAGCATGACGCCAAATTAGAGGGAAAGAATGTCTAACGATAAATTTGATGATGAGCTGCCGGATTTCAATTTAGATTCTGAAGATAAAGAAGCCTATCTGCGTCAGCGTGGTAAGCATAAAGCAACAACCACAGCATCTGTAGAGCCAGAACCTACAACGACTAAAGCCCCTAAATCTAATGGCTTTGCGATTTTCTTATTGTTCATACTAACGCTGGGCGCATGCGGTGCGGCCGGTTTTCTGTATCAACTCAATCAACAACAGCAATTACAAATCGTCAACGCACAAAAACGCATTACCGAACTAGAACGCGCATTAAGTAATACCGGCGAAGAAATGGGCCAATCTACCGTGGCGCTACAAGTCAAAGTGCAAGCGTTATTGGACAAGTCCGGCGAGCTATGGGACCAAATGGATAAACTATGGGCATCGGCTTGGCGCCGTAATCAAAGTGATATCAAAGAGGTGGTCAACGACGTCAAGAAAGTAGCTGGCCAAATGAGTAACATACAAAAAAGCACTGGCGTACTGGAAGTGGAACTCGGTGTTTTCAATACTAATTTGTCGGCACTACAAGAGCAGATCAACAAACAAAGTAGCCAACGGGCGGATTTACAAAATAACGTCGACAGTATTTCATCTGCTATTACTAAAACGGACAAAGCCTTAACCAGCATTGCTAAACAAATGGCCGATATCAAAGCCGATAATCAGGCGTTAAACACCCGCTTATTCGATGTGGAATTTAAGATTGATAACTTGCCTGCGCCAACAAGTAAACCCGCAGTACAAGTTCCATAAACGAGAGATATTTTCAAAGACGAAAAAATACGCTTTCTGCACTTTTTAGAATCAGCTGGTCAGGCCGACCAGCTGCATAAACTAAATAACAGACAATCACCTACTTGCTATTTTAAGTCTTGGCACGGATCATACACTGCGTTAAATAGACTTGGCAGGACAGTGCTTTTGAATAAACTGATCATGGGTCAGAGCCTGCTCAGCAGCATTGCGAAGTGACAGTTGCATTTGATGAAGTTTATTTTTTAAAACATTTCCATCTACTGCGTAAGCTCGCTCATCCACTCTTTTCGGCACACGATTAAAACCGTTATACATTGTCAACCAGCTTGCCAATTCAAACGACTCATTGTCATACATTACAAAATGACCGCGGCTTTCGTATACCGCCATTTTATGGGCGAGAGTGTCCGGCACTGGCATATCGTGGCATTGACGCCAAAAACCGGTGTCCTGACGATTATTTAGTTTGTAATGCAGAATAATAAAATCCCGAATATGTTCCACTTCATTATTGTGTAAACGGTTCGCTTCTTCGATATCGGCTTGATTAAAGGATTTATCTGGAAAGAATGTCAGTAGCTTAGAGATGGCGGTTTGAATCAACGAGATACTAGTGCTTTCCAGCGGCTCGAGAAAACCACCGGCTAAACCTAAGGCAAAACAGTTTTTGTTCCATATTTTTTTACGCCGCCCAGGGGTAAAAGTGATCTTGCGTATATCAGTGAGCGCCTCACCTTCAATGTTGGCCTCTAAGGTTTTCTTGGCGTTGTCATCGGTTTCAAAACGACTGCTAAACAAATAACCATTGCCCGTACGGTGTTGCAATGGAATGCGCCATTGCCAACCGAAGTCACGAGCAATAGTGCGAGTATAAGGTACGGGCTCACCCACCCGACGGGTTTGTACCGCTAATGCACTATCGCAATATAACCAGTGATCCCAACTTTCATAACCGGTTTTCAATGCGCCTTCAATCAGTAACCCTTTAAAACCGGAACAATCTATAAATAAATCACCACTGATAACCCTGCCATCATCTAATGTGACCGATTTAATAAAGCCATTGTCTTTATGTAAATCAACGCCACCGATTTTGGCATCTACGTGTTTCACGCCTCGTTTAACCGAAAAATCTCGTAAAAATTTAGCGTATAAACTGGCATCAAAATGATAAGCATAAGAATACTCAGCCAAGGGAGTTGGCGGGTTCGGATGTGGTTGTGCAAAGCGACCCTGTTTGGCCAGCATGCAGGAGAAACTATAATCTTCTAACTCAACAGCTTCACCGTTTGCACGTAAACGATGTAAATATTGATGAAACTCAACGTTATCCATTTTAAGGCCATAGCCTGCAAATGGATGAAAAAAACGGCTGCCGGGCTGTGACCAATTTTCAAATTGAATACCTAACTTGAAGGTTGCTTGGGTGGCTTTAATAAACTCAATTTCATCAATGCCGAGGCTGCGATTGAAATCAACAATATTAGGTACTGTTGCCTCACCCACACCAACAGTACCAATACTTAAGGATTCGATTAAGGTAATAGATATTCTTTTATTCGCAACAAAGCGCGAAAGACTTGCCGCAGCCATCCAGCCAGCAGTACCACCACCAACAATCACAATACTTTCAATGGGTTCAGAATTCATATTCTTGGTCTCAAATCTATGCTTTTAACTAGTGTAAACGCTGTAGCGGTTACAACAAAGAGTTGCTTTTGAGTATACTCTTGCTAGGATGAATGACAACGCTGTCATATTTAACTTAACACCATCGAGATCCACATGACTTATCGCTCAAAATACCTATTACTTATGAATGCTGTTGCTTATTCGTTCATTTCCTTTAGTAGTTACGCCGAGAACAGTGCGGTGGAATATCTATCTACCCCAGTTTTTACCCAAGGTATTGAAGGTCCTGCAGTGGATCGCGCGGGTAATTTGTATGCCGTCAATTTTGCTCGCGAAGGGACTATTGGCATCATTACTTCGGCAGCCCAAGCTAGTCTTTATATAGATTTACCTGAAGGCAGCACTGGCAACGGCATTCGTTTTGATCAGGATGGCAACATGTATATTGCCGACTACTCCGGCCACAATATTCTACGATTGTCGGCTACCTCAAAGAAATTAGAGGTATATGCCCATAACAGCGCCATGCATCAACCCAATGATATTGCCATTAGTGCCAATGGCATTCTTTACGCTAGTGACCCCAATTGGCAAGACAACAGCGGTCAACTATGGATGATCGATCGACAAGGGCAAACTACCCTACTTGAAGGCAATATGGGTACCACTAATGGTATTGAAGTTAGCCATGATGAACAGCATTTATATGTGAATGAAAGCGTGCAACGTAATATTTGGCAATACGATATTTTGAGCGATGGCAGCTTGACCAATAAGCGTTTGTTTCACCATTTTAAAGATCATGGTCTTGATGGTATGCGTGCCGATTCTCAGGGCAATTTATACGTTGCGCGTTATGGTAAGGGCGTCATTGCCATTCTGTCTGTTAATGGCGAACTGATCAAAGAAATCACATTAACCGGGCAATTCCCTACCAATGTGGCTTTTGGTGGTGAGGACGGCAAACAAGTGTTTGTGACTCTGCAGAAAAAACGCACAATTGACACTTTTAACGCAGAATTTCCCGGCCGCAGCTTTGTTATTTCTCATAGTAAAAAATAGCCATAGCCTTATTTTAAAGGGATATCGGCATACTCAAACAAAAATGTTGCAATTCATAATACTCTTGTTAACATAAATGACAGCGTTGTCATTTGATTAGTAAAACAATATAACAATGACTTAAGAATAAGGCAGTGCGAATCGCCACTGCTAATAAATTCATGTAATTCCGTCAACCAAGTCACTATTGAACAAGGTTGATCCATGACCTAAGGCAAAATTAATGATGATAAAAAACTTATTGCCGGTTGTAGCTTGTGGCGTATTAGTCAGTTGTAGCCAACCTACGAATACAGCACTTACTCAAGCTACCTTAAATCAGATAGCTAATGATTTGGATGTAAGTGTCGCAATTATCGATAATGTCGGCAGTGATAAATGCCAAACTGTTTTAAATGTACAACAATGTTATGAGGGGGAAATAACTCTTACTTTCGATACTATTACTCCAACCAGCGATTGGGCAATTTACTTTAGTCATGTATCCCCCATTTTATGGGATGGTAGTGAAGAATTTGATATCACCCGAATTAATGGTGATTTGCATAAGATTAGTCTCAAAAGCGGTCACATTGAGCAGGGCAAACCTTATGTTATTCCCTTCCTGGGTCCAAATTGGATAGTATCCGAATCGGAGATTATGCCTAACTTCATGATGGTCGCGGACAATCTGCAAGCACGCACTATCAGCTCAACTAAAATTAAAATAGACCAAGAAAGTCAGTTACCGATTTATCCACATATTCAGGCTTTTACTACTGAACAGCAGCAAAAGCGATCCAAACAAGATAACACCCCGCTGGCGACACCAGAATATTTATACCAAGTTAACCAACGACTCAATAGCCAACCGGTTGCCTACGACAACAACCGCATTATTCCGAAAATACAATCAGCACAATGGCAGGCTGAGCGAGTCAGTCTTAAAGATGGTCTAAAAGTATCCGCGAGTAATCAACAACATTTTGCCGCTGCAGTCACGCAGTTTAATCAAGCTAATATTGCAGTTAGTACAGACAAAGGGATTCCCCTTGAGCTCATGATTCTTGAAGATAGTGAACTCAGCGCTCAAGGCTACGAATTAGATATACAACCACAAGCAATCACTATCACCGCAGCCGATAACGACGGTTTCTTCTACGGTTTAACCTCATTAGCTCAATTAGTTAGCCCAGACGATCTCAGTTTGCCTACTGGTAACGCTACCGATGCCCCAAGATACAATTTCCGCGGTGTGCATATTGATGTTGCGCGTAATTTCCATAGCAAAGATTTTGTGCTCAGCGTGATTGAGCAGATGGCGAAAATGAAGTTGAATAAACTACATCTGCATTTAGCCGATGACGAAGGTTGGCGATTAGAGATTCCCGGCTTGCCGGAGTTAACCGAAGTAGGTGCGTTTCGCTGCTTTGATACCTCAGAACAACAATGTTTATTACCTCAACTCGGTAACGGTGCAGAACGCAGTTTACAGGTTAACGGTTATTACAGCGTTGAAGATTATAAGGACATTGTGAAATATGCCGCGCAGCGGGCCATCGAAGTTATTCCTGCATTAGACATGCCGGGACATTCTCGAGCGGCAGTTAAAGCCATGCTCGCACGTTATAACAAATACTTCCGTTCCGAGAATCAACAACTGGCTACCGAATTTTTACTCACCGAATTTGAAGACAAAAGCCAGTATTCATCAATTCAACACTATAACGACAACACGTTAAATCCATGTATTGATTCAACCTACAACTTCGTCGGTAAAATTCTGGATGAAGTCATCAATATGCATGCCGAAGCAGGTGTACCGTTAAAACGCTATCACATAGGTGCCGATGAAACCGCTGGCGCATGGAAAGATTCACCTACTTGTCAGGCATTAATATCTGAACATGCTGACACCATAAAATCTGCGGAACACCTGACAGCCTATTTTGTAGAGCGTGTTGCCAATATGGTCAGTGATAAAGGTTTAATAGCAGGTGCTTGGAGTGATGGCTTAAGCCATGTGGACGCCAAGAAACTACCAGCAAATATTCAATCGAATATTTGGGACTCATTACCCGGCCAAGGTCATAACCGCGCCCATCAACATATTAATAACGGTTGGGATACCATTCTATCTATTCCCGATGTGATGTACTTCGACTTTCCCTATCAAACCGATTCTAAAGAAACCGGTTATTATTGGGGATCACGCTATACCGACACCTTCCAAGTCTTCCAATTTATGCCGGATAATTTACCTGCTCATGCGGAATTTTGGAAAGACACCATGGGTAACGATTACAGCTCCAAGGAAGATGTCACCATCAACGACAATCTTATTGCGACGGGTATCCAAGCACAATTGTGGAGTGAAACAGTACGCTCAGATGAAATGGCGACCTATATGTTATTCCCACGATTATTAGCCCTAGCAGAGCGCGCTTGGCATAAACCGGAATGGGCACTGCCCTATAGCCGCGGCCAGTCTTATTCGGCAACCTCAGCACACTTTACTGAGCAGCTTGAACAGCAACAATTAGCCGACTGGTACAGTTTTAGTCAAACCTTAGTCAAAAAATGGTTACCGCAATTGGCGCAAAGCGACGTTTTTTTCCGTTTGCCGACACCAGGCGCGACCATTATTGATGGAATATTACATGCCAATGCAAACTTTAATGATCTGAATATTGAATATCGACTGGCCGACGGTGAATGGCAACAATATACCCAGCCCGTCGAGGTGTCGGGGACAGTGGAATTACGTCATCAATTAGCAGGATTAGAGCGCCGTGGTCGGATTGTGACCGTTCACTAATTAGCTCTGGCCGATGGCAATAGGAACCACTTCCTCACTATTGACTTAGAGTTATTTGAATATTCTGAAGGGTCATTTTCAGGGCTGATAAGCGAGTTAAAACTCAAACACACATAATACTAATGAATTTGTTAAAAAACATGATAAAAACGAAATGACAACGCTGTCATTTCTTGCTACTGTACGAAAAATAGCGTGACATAGCGATTGAAATTAATATCAATCGGCAATATCCACTAGGAGTTTAAAGGTGAGTCTGCAACAACCATTATTTATTGGCATCGATGGCGGGGGGACGAAATGCAAAGTGCGTATCGAAAACAGCCAACGGCAAGTCATTGGCGAAGGACAATCGGGGCCAGCTAATCCTGTTCGTAGCGTCGAAGTGACCATCGATTCAATCGTAAGCGCCACCTATGTCGCATTACAACAAGCACAATTACCAGAGACGGCAATTCGCTCTTTAGTCGCAGGCATTGGTCTTGCGGGTGTCAACTTACCTAAATATAACGACATTATGCAACGCTGGCAGCACCCGTTTCAGAAAATGTACTTAACCACCGATTTACATATTGCTTGCCTAGGCGCCCACAATGGTGAAGACGGTGCAGTGATCATTGCCGGTACGGGTTCTTCAGGCGTGGCGGTTAATGCACAACAATGTGTGGAAATAGGTGGTCATGGTTTAACCGTCGGTGATAAAGGCAGTGGTGCGTGGTTAGGGGCGCAAGCCATTACCCAATGTTTGGAAGTATTAGATGGCATCGCTGACGATTCAATTTTAGTACCACAAGTATTACAGCATTTTTCTGCTAACAACGGTCACACATTAGTGGAAGCCATTATTGGTGCGACACCAGCAGTGTATGCCCGATTAGCGCCACTTATTATTAAAAATGCTAATGAGAATGAGCCCCTAGCCCTGAGTATCGTGCAGCAAGGTGCAGAATATTTAAGCCGTATGGCCAAACGTTTATTGCAAGAAAACCCCCAACGATTATCACTTATCGGTGGTCTTGCGGAGCCCATGCGACCTTGGCTAGATGCCGATGTTCAGCAATTTATTAATTCGCCAATTTTAGCCCCAGAGTGTGGCGCCATTTTATATGCTCGCCAACAATTTCAAAGCAGAGAGACACAATCATGACTACCACAATTATGGCGAAAGAGGCAGCTGAAGCGCCAAGTATTATTCGTCAACAGTTACTAAATAACATCAATGCTTGTATTGAGTTAGGCGAGAAAATTCGTCAATTTGATCCTGCTTATGTGTATATGATTGGTCGAGGCTCTTCTGATCACGCTGGCGTATTTGCTAAATATTTGATTGAAGTAGAAATGGGTATCCCAGTGAGCGCGGCAGCACCTTCGGTCTCAAGTATTTATGGTCAAACTCTGAACCTTAAACGCGCCTTAGTTATCGCTATTTCCCAATCGGGCCGTAGCCCAGACATCCTTGCTCAGGCCAAAGCAGCTAAAGAATCCGGCGCCCTATGTGTGGCCTTAGTTAATGATGAAACCTCGCCATTAGCAGAATTGGCCGACTGCGTTATCCCACTGCGCGCCAATAAAGAATTAGCCGTTGCCGCAACCAAAAGTTACCTAGCAACGTTAAGCGCGTTATTACAAGTGGTAGGTTATTGGAAACAAGATAAGTCTATCTTATCTGCGCTAATGACATTACCAGAAGCATTAGAAAAAGCGGTAGCCGCCCCCAGTCAGCTTACAGCTGAATTTATTGCCCCGCTGAAACATTGTGTAGTGTTAGGTCGCGGGTTCGGCTATGCGATTTCTCGCGAAATAGCCCTGAAATTAAAAGAAGTGTGCAGTGTGCACGCCGAAGCTTTCAGTAGCGCCGAGTTTTTACATGGTCCAGTAACCTTGGTGGAAAAAAAATTATCCGTCATTGATATTACCGTCGAAGATGAATCTGCCAATGCCCATAAAGAGCAAATCGCCGAAATTACCCGTCGCGGAGCCAATGTCATCCAATTGAATCAAATAGGCAGTGATTTACACCCTCGAGTAGCGGCACTCACTATTTTGCAGCGCTTCTACTTAGATGTAGAAAAAATTGCATTGGCACAGGGCATCGATCCAGATAATCCGGCTGGCCTGAAAAAAGTCACCCAGACCCTATAGAGCAGACTATGACGACCACCTATTTTGCAGAGCAATTATTTGATGGCTATCGCCTCCTCGACAATCAATATTTTGAAGTTGAAGGGCATACAGTGGTCAGTGTTTCTGGGAAACCAAAAGGCCAGCCTGCGACAACATTAAATGGTTTGGTCGTGCCCGGCTTTATTGATGTACAGGTAAATGGCGGCGGTGGTGCGTTGTTTAATGCCACGCCAACCCTAGATTGCTTGAAAACTATGATGGCCGCCCATAGCCAGTTTGGTACTACAGCGATGTTGCCCACCCTGATTACCGATGAAATTGCGGTAATGCAAGATGTCGCCGATACCATGGCAGAAGCTATCGCTTCTGAGGCATTAGGTATTTTAGGCGTGCATTATGAAGGACCTCATTTAAGTGTCCCCAAGCGCGGGATCCACGCTGAACATTTTGTGCGCCCCATATCTGATGCTGAACTAGCCCTGTTTTGTCGCAAAGATTTAGGGATCGTCAAAGTCACATTAGCGCCGGAAAATGTACCTGTCGATGTTATTGCCGATCTTGTCAAACAAGGGGTTTTAGTCAGCCTTGGCCATTCCAATGCGAATGCCGAAACCGTCAATAACGCGTTGGCGGCAGGCGCCAGTTGTTTTACTCATTTATTTAATGCGATGTCGCCAATGACCAGTCGCGAGCCGGGCATGGTGGGTAGTGCTTTAGCAGATAATGCTAGTTACTGTGGGCTGATTGTCGATCACCATCATGTACATGCACAAAATTGTCAGTTGGCTATTAAAGTCAAAACACCACAAAAAATAATGTTAGTCACCGATGCTATGGCCCATGTGGGCTGTGAACAAAATACCTTACCTTATTTCGACACCCACATTACTAGAGTCAATGACAAGTTAACGGTCCCCGGCGGCACCCTAGCTGGATCCGCATTAGACATGGCCAGCGCAGTTCGCAATAGCCATCGAGATTTGAATATTGCCCTTACTGACGCGCTTACCATGGCAACCCGCACACCGGCAGAATTTTTAGGCATAGACAATAAAGTAGGTATGTTGCAACAAGGCTATCAAGCCGACTTTGCGGTGCTAAATAACGAATTACAAGTGCAATCGACTTGGATCAAAGGCAAACAAATATATTAATAATAACTACAGGCGAGCCCTATGAATACCATGACCAAACCTAACAGTAGTCTTATGCCGATGCTTATCATCGGTGCGTTATTTTTTATTTTCGGCTTTATCACCTGGTTAAACGGGGCATTGATCCCCTTTTTGCAAATTGTCTGCGACCTCACTGAAACCCAAGCCCTGTTTGTTGCCTTTAGTTTCTATATTGCCTATGTGGTAATGGCGCTGCCAATGGCCTACGTGCTAGAACGTAGTGGCTATAAAAATGCCATGGTACTTGGGCTATTACTCATTGCCACTGGTTGTCTGTTGTTTATTCCCGCCGCCCAAAGTCATACGTTTGCGGTATTCTTGATTGCACAATTCATTGTTGGTACTGGCTTAACCATTCTACAAACTGCCTCCAATCCTTATATTGTTAAAGTGGGGCCACAAGAAACCGCGGCCGTACGTATTTCAATCATGGGATTGCTGAATAAAGGCGCAGGAGTTATTGCACCGGTCGCCTTTACGGCATTGGTATTAGGTGAGTTTAAAGGCGTGACCGCAAAAGCAGTTGCTGCCATGGCCGACGCGGAGCGTATTGCGCAAATAGAATCCTTAGCCAATGGATTAATTCAGCCCTATTTAGGCATGGCGATAGTGTTGATCATTTTGGCATTGTTACTTAAAAAATCATCGCTTCCTGAATTAAATTTAGAAGAAGAAACCGATACACACGAAGCTGGCAACAACATTGAAAAGACCTCAATTACGCAATTTCCGCAACTGATACTCGGTGTTTTGGCCTTGTTTATGTATGTTGGTGTCGAAGTCATCGCCGGTGATACCATCGGCCTGTTTGGCTCACAACTCGGTGTAGCTAATGCGACTTCATTAACCTCCTACACTATGGCCTTTATGGTGTTGGGTTATCTATTAGGCTTAGTGCTTATTCCACGCTTTTTAAAACAACATCAGGCGCTCACTGGCTCAGCGGTGTTAGGCATTATCTTTTCATTATTAGTCGTATTTTCCAGCCAAACGGACACCGGTGTATCTGACCTGTTATGGGGCTGGATGGGTGTTCAATCCTTACCTAATACTATTACCTATGTAGCGCTACTCGGTTTTGCTAACGCTATGGTATGGCCGGCAGTGTGGCCCCTTGCCTTAGATGGCTTAGGTAAGTTTACTCCTAAAGGTTCAGCACTATTGATTATGGGTATCGCCGGTGGTGCCATATTACCTATTGTCTACGGTACTTTATCTGACCATACCGATGGCCAGTCGGCTTACTGGATGATGCTCCCCTGCTACTTTATTATTCTGTTCTATGCGTTGAAAGGCTGTCATATGCGTCAATGGAGCAATAAATAATGGACAGCAAACCTCAACGTGTCGCCGCGTTGGATGTGTTGCGTGGTTTAACTATCGCCCTAATGATTTTGGTGAATACACCGGGATCATGGTCCCATGTTTATGCGCCATTTTTGCATGCAGACTGGCATGGCGTTACACCCACGGATTTTGTATTTCCATTCTTTGTTTTCATTGTCGGCGCAGCCATGGCCTATTCACTACGGTCAGTTATCGCCAATGGTGAGCGGCCCATTGGCAAGATAATAAAGCGCGCCGGTTTAATGTTTTTAATCGGCTTCATCTTGAATATCTTCCCGTTTACTGGTGATCCAGAAAACTGGCGGATACTGGGCGTTTTACAACGGATCGCGCTATGTTATTTAATCGGCTCGCTATTGATTCTCTACCTCAAACCTAAACTACTATTAATAACCTGCGCCGCCATACTATTAGGTTACTGGGGATTGCTAGGCTCATGGTCAAGTGACCCTTATTCATTAACTGATAATATCGTATTGCCATTTGATGTTGCTGTTCTGGGTGCCAGCCATTTATATCAAGGCAAAGGTTTGGCATTTGACCCCGAAGGTCTCATCAGTACCTTACCAGCGATTGTAACCTTGCTAAGTGGCTATTTAACCTGTGTGTTACTGCAAGGCATTAGCCAAATCTCGCAGCAAATAAAAACCTTATTGATGGGTAGCCTGTTAATGGCAATAGTAGGCGGCTTATGGCACCTACTCATGCCTATCAATAAAAGTTTATGGACCAGCTCCTATGTACTCATCTGCACAGCCGCAGCGTGGGCGGTATTAGCCTTCATCATTTGGGCTTGGGAATTACGTCAATGGCGCTTTGGCCTAGAGTCTATGCGTATCTATGGTAGCAATCCCTTAGTGGTGTATGTGGGCTCATGGTTACTCGCCTCTACATTGTACGCAATATCAGTCGATGTTGATGGTAAGTCCATCAGTAGCTATAAAGCCATTTTTAACGCATTGGATAGTATATTCCCCAGTAAACTAGCATCACTTATATTTGCTTTAATGATTGTTAGCATTTTCTACCTATTGGCATTAGTGCTATACCGTAAAAAACTCTTCGTAAAACTCTAACAAGTAATTTTTACCGGTTCTATTTTTCAAAAAGGCTTCTACCTCACAGGTATCGAAGCCTTTTTGCTAAATGTTACCTAGCAACGATCTGGTAGATCCGCCTATTAAGTATACTAATGTAAGAGTAAGTATCATTCTTAATTAGAAATTAAGGAAACTTTGTGGCAATCTTCGCAGATAAGACCAGTAAATTACTGCTATTTACCTGTTCTTGCTTATAATGGGAGCAACCACAACTTGATTGCTTGTTTTTTGTTCGATTGAATTATTTTTCCTTCTCATTTACAGAAAAATAAGCAATTATGGTTTTTTAACTACAAGATCGTCGCATTATTGTGAAAGTTTTATTATTAAACGGCCCTAACTTAAATATGTTGGGCAAACGTGAACCACATATTTATGGTTCTTTAAGTTTGAATGACATTGTTGAGCATTTGCTCAGCGTGGCCGATCAACAAAATATCACCCTTGAGCATCTGCAATCCAATGCAGAACATGAGCTGTTGGATCGCATCCATCAAGCCATGGGTGACGTTGACTTTATCATTATTAATCCCGGCGCATTTACTCACACCAGTGTTGCATTACGTGACGCCTTACTCAGTGTGGCCATTCCCTTTATTGAAGTACATTTATCTAATGTGCACAGCCGCGAAGCTTTTCGTCAACACTCTTATCTTTCAGATAAAGCAGTGGGGGTGATTTGTGGACTAGGTGCGCAAGGATACGAATTCGCATTACAGGCGGCTAAACAACATTTAGCCGCTAAGAACACAATCTAAGAGAGCATTCCATGGATATTCGAAAAATTAAAAAACTCATTGAATTGGTAGAAGAATCTGGCATTTCAGAATTAGAAATTACCGAAGGTGAAGAATCCGTACGTATTCATCGCGGCCCTAGCGCCAGTGCACAATTACAATATGCCGCCGCTCCTGCGCCAGCTCCCGCACCAGTTGCTGCGCCGGCAGCTGCAGCAGCACCCGCTGCGCCAGTAGTAGCTGAACCAGCAGGCCACACCATGCGCTCACCCATGGTCGGTACCTTCTATCGTGCTGCTTCCCCGGGTTCCAAAAACTTCGTAGAAGTCGGTGACACCGTCAAAGTCGGTCAAGCACTGTGTATTCTTGAAGCCATGAAGATGATGAACCAAATTGAAGCCGATAAGGCCGGTGTGATCACCCAAATTCTGGTAGAAAATCAAGACGTGGTCGAATTTGACCAACCCATGTTTATTATCGAATAACAGGGATTATTAGCTATGTTGGATAAAGTGCTTATCGCCAACCGTGGTGAAATTGCCCTGCGGATATTACGCGCCTGTAAAGAACTGGGCATTAAAACGGTTGCTGTTCACTCAACGGCTGACAGAACTTTGAAACACGTACTAATGGCAGATGAATCAATTTGTATCGGTGGCCCTTCAGCAACCGAAAGTTATTTGAATGTTCCTGCCATTATTGCTGCTGCAGAAGTGACTAATTCCGTTGCGATTCACCCCGGCTACGGTTTCTTAGCCGAAAATGCCGATTTTGCTGAAATGGTCGAAAAAAGTGGTTTTGTGTTTATTGGCCCTACGGCAGACACCATTCGCTTAATGGGCGATAAAGTCTCAGCCATTAATTCCATGAAAAAAGCCGGAGTGCCTTGCGTGCCTGGTTCAGATGGACCATTAACCGACGACCATGATCGCAATAAAGTCATTGCTAAACGCATTGGTTACCCGATTATCGTTAAAGCGGCTGGTGGTGGTGGTGGTCGTGGTATGCGAGTAGTACGTAGCGAAGATGAATTAATCAACGCCATTCAAACCACGCAAACTGAAGCTGGCTCATTCTTTGGTAACAGCATGGTCTACATGGAGAAATTCCTCGAGAATCCACGCCATATAGAGATCCAAGTTTTGGCCGACGGCCAAGGCAATGCTATTCACTTAGGTGAGCGCGATTGTTCTATGCAACGTCGTCACCAAAAAGTAGTCGAGGAAGCACCTGCACCAGGTATTACTCCAGCCATGCGTGAAAAAATTGGTGAGCGTTGTTGTCGTGCTTGTGTGGAAATTGGTTATCGTGGTGCTGGCACCTTTGAATTCCTCTATGAAAACGGTGAGTTCTATTTTATTGAAATGAACACCCGTATTCAGGTAGAGCATCCGGTATCAGAAATGATCACCGGTGTGGATTTGATCAAAGAGCAATTGCGTATTGCTGCTGGCCAGCCATTGTCCATGGATCAATCACAAATTAAAATCAGTGGTCACGCCATTGAATGCCGAATCAATGCCGAAGATCCGGAAACCTTTATTCCATCACCGGGTAAAATTACTATGTTTCACTCACCAGGTGGATTAGGTGTGCGTTGGGATTCACATATTTATGCTGAATATACCGTACCTCCTCATTACGATTCGATGATAGGTAAATTGATTACTTATGGTGAGAGCCGTGATGTTGCTATCGCGCGTATGCGTTTAGCATTAGACGAATTAGTCTTGGATGGTATTAAAACCAACATTCCATTACAGCGACGTATTATGGCGGACGAGAATTTCCGCAATGGTGGTACCAATATCCACTATCTTGAGAAAAAGCTCGGAATGCAGTAATCATAGTATTAATGTCCAAAACGCCCTTCACTAAGGGCGTTTTTTTCTTATAATAACCACCCTGAATCCCCACTAGGAATTATAAAATGGAATTAAGAACATTAGGCCGTAGCGGTTATCAAGTCTCTGAAATTGGCCTAGGCTGCTGGCAATTAGGTAACGATTTTGGTCCGTTAGAAGACGGGCTGGCACAATCAATACTGGAAACTGCCGTTCAAAATAACATTAACTTCCTCGATACTGCCGATGTCTATGGCGGCGGATTAAGTGAATCCCGTATTGGCCAATGGTTAAAAGGTCAGGATGAGCCGCCACTAGTAGTAACTAAAGTCGGCCGCGATGGCGCTTTATTTCCCGATGGCTACAGCAAAGATAAAGTGCGTACCAATCTGCAAGCTTCTGCGAAACGTTTAGGTGTTGAATCCTTGGATCTTGCCCAGCTACATTGCGTACCTACCGATGTATTAAAAGCCGGTGATTTGCTGGCATGGATGGAAGATTTTCAACAGGAAGGCTTGATTAAACACTTTGGCGCTAGTGTGGAAATGCTGGATGAAGCCCAATTTTGTTGTACTCATCCAAAGCTAACCAGCGTGCAAATTATTTTTAATTTGTTTCGCCAGGATGCCATTGAGGCTTTACTGCCATTAGCGGCTAAAAATAATATCGGCGTGATCGTACGTTTACCACTGGCTAGTGGTTTACTCAGCGGCAAAATGACCGCCTCACAAACCTTTAGTGACGGCGATCATCGCAATTACAATAAAGACGGTGCGGCCTTCCATGTTGGCGAAACCTTCAATGGTATCCCCTACGAGCAAGGCATAGCCCTTACTCAAGAGGTAAAGAAATTATTACCTAAAGGCATGACCTTACAGCAAGCATCACTGCGTTGGATCTTAGATCAACCGCAAGTGAGCACCATCATTGCCGGAGCCAGCAAAATTGAACAGGTACAACTCAATGCTGCAGCAAGTCGCCAAGAGCCTTTGTCACCTGAGTTGCATCAGGCATTAGCTGATTTTTATAAAGTTAACGTGCGCCAACATATCCGCGGTGGAATTTAATTGCCAAGGATTATTTCTTAGCAAACTAGAGCATCGTAAAATGAAAAAGCCCCAATCTGGGGCTTTTTGCTTTTACCATTTCTTAAAAAATACTAACTAACCTCAGCTCGGTTTAAGAAATTGAACTAAATGCCTGTTCCAAGATCGGATCTTTCGACCAAGAAAGGTTCAATCAACAAGGAACAGGCATGAAGAATTTAGTTGAGTTGTACTGCGATGT
>JAUHQD010000006.1 GCA_030418115.1 Alteromonadaceae bacterium BrNp21-10
ACGTGCTTCAATAGAGTCTGGCAAGTCATCAAATCGTTTGCGTGCATGAGCCGTTGTCGCCAACCTAATCACTTTGTCATGGCGTCCTAAGGAGCGCACTACTTCGTACTGAATCCCCTTTTTTATGGCTGAATTAGATTGAAATGGACCAAATTAGTGATTTAATCTGGCAAATCAACAGTAACAGTTTCAATTTCCGTGCTTTTTTGTTAATTATTTGCGCCACATAAAATTTCCTCGGTCACAATTAAACTCAATGTTATCTCGTATTCAAGTTGCTATTGACCAGTTTCATCGACAACTTAGCCAAGTTATTAGCTGGTTTACCCTGCTGATGGTGTTGTTGACCTTTCTTATTGTGGTACTTCGCTACGGTTTTAACTTAGGTTGGATTGCCATGCAGGAATCGGTGATGTATCTGCATGGGGCGGTCTTCATGTTAGGTGCCGCGCATACATTAAGAGTGAACGGTCATGTGCGTGTAGATGTGTTCTACCGCAACTTTTCACCGCAAAAGCAGCATTTAACGGATTTAATCGGCGGGGTGCTGTTACTCATGCCGGTGAATATTTTTATCTTATTAGTGAGTTGGCAATATGTGATGAATTCCTGGGCCTTGTTGGAATCCTCCCAAGAAGCGGGTGGCTTGCCGTTGGTGTTTGTTTTGAAATCCCTGATCCTGTTATTTGCTATTACCCTGATTTTACAAGGAATTGCCGAAATCATCAGAAATGCATTGGCACTTAAATCAGTCAAGGAGCCGGTGTAATGGAATACTTATCGCTAATTATGTTCGCGTTAGTGTGTGTGGTGTTGTTGTTTGGTTACCCAGTTGCCTATTCATTAGCCGGTACAGCGTTATTGTTTGCCGGTTTTGGCATCTTTACTGGTACTTTTGACGAATCCTACTTACACGCCTTACCCAATCGATTTTATGGCATTTTAACTAATCAAACCTTATTGGCCGTACCGCTGTTTGTGTTTATGGGTGTGGTGCTGGAAAAATCCAAAGTCGCTGAGAACTTATTATCAGCAATGGCGCAGGTGTTTGGCCGTTTTCGTGGTGGCTTGGCAATTTCAGTGGTGTTGGTGGGCATGTTACTCGCCGCCAGTACCGGTATTGTCGGCGCAACCGTAGTGACCATGGGCTTGATGTCGTTGCCGACCATGTTGAAAAAGGGATATGCACCGAGTTTGGCTGCGGGCAGTATTTGCGCCACCGGTACTCTAGGGCAAATTATTCCGCCTTCTATTGCGCTAGTTTTGCTGGGCGACGTGTTGTCTAGTGCCTATCAGCAAGCGCAATTAGATATGGGTATTTTCTCACCTGAAAGTGTTTCCGTCGGCGACCTGTTTGTAGGTGCAATTGTGCCAGGGTTGATACTGGTAGGCCTGTATTTGTTATATGTGGTTGGTGTCGCCTTTATACAGCCCCATAAAGTCCCGCCTGTACAGGATAAGGACGATGCCAATCATTTAACCTTGAAACCGTTATTGCTAGCACTAGCACCACCGTTATTGTTAATGGTGGTAGTACTGGGCGCGATATTAGCCGGTTTTGCCACCCCTACAGAAGCGGCGGGCATAGGGGCTGCTGGGGCGTTACTGATAGCGTTGTTGCAAAAAAGTTTAAATTTAGAAAATCTCAAAGCGGTAATGACATCCACGGTAAACGTGACCTCCATGGTGTTTTTGATCCTCATTGGTGCATCTATTTTTTCATTGGTATTTCGTGGCTTTGGCGGTGAGCAGGTCATTGAACAGATCTTTGCCGATTTACCCGGTGGTACCTTTTCTGCTGTGTTGCTGGTGATGGTGGTGATCTTCTTATTAGGTTTCATCCTCGATTTTATTGAAATTACTTTTGTGGTGGTACCGTTAGTGGGGCCGGTTTTGCTCGCGATGGGGGTTGACCCAGTGTGGTTGGGGATCATGATTGCCATTAATCTGCAGACGTCTTTTTTAACACCTCCCTTCGGTTTTGCTTTATTCTATTTACGTGGTGTTGCCCCCGACTCGGTATCAACAATGGCAATCTATCGTGGAGTGGTGCCGTTTATTATTATCCAAATATTGCTGTTGGTGGCCCTTGCCATCTGGCCCGAACTGGTCGTTCATTAAACTAAAATTAACAATAAAGTGAATTTATGATTAATATGAAAAAGTGTTTATCTGTTTTAGTGCTCTTGATGGGAAGCTTAACGTTAAGCGCCTGTGGTGACGATGCCGCTAAGCCCCAAAGTGATTCGGTACAAGCTCCACAGCAGACGTTTAAATGGAAGCTCGTGACGGCTTGGCCAAAGAATTTCCCCGGTTTAGGCCGCGCACCTGAAACTTTTGCTAAAAATGTTGAACGTATGTCCAACGGTCGTTTACAAATTAAAGTATACGGTGCTGGTGAAATTGTTCCCGGTTTTGAAGTGTTTGATGCGGTGTCTCAAGGTACCGCAGAAATGGGGCATGCGGCGGCATATTATTGGAAAGGTAAAGTCCCCGCGGCGCAGTTATTCACCGCCATTCCCTTTGGTATGAATGCTACCGAGATGAATGGTTGGTTCCATTATGGCGGAGGTATGGAGCTGTGGCGTGAAGTGTATAAACCCTTCGGCATCATTCCCTTTGCCGGTGGTAATACCGGAGTACAACTTGCCGGTTGGTTTAAAAAAGAAATTAACAGTATTGATGACCTAAAAGGTTTGAAAATGCGCATCCCTGGGTTGGGCGGCGAAGTACTGGCCAAGCTAGGCGGTGTTCCGGTAGCACTCACAGGTGGTGAGTTATTTACCTCATTGCAAAGTGGAGCCATAGATGCGACCGAGTGGGTTGGCCCCTATAATGATTTAGCCTTCGGCTTATATAAGGCTGCGGATTATTATTACTATACTGGCTGGCATGAGCCGGGCCCCGCATTGGAATTTACTGTTAATGAGAAAGCATTCAACAGCTTGCCTGATGATTTACAGGCCATTATTGAAATAGCTACTCGTGCGGTGAATCAGGATATGTTGGATGAGTATACCGCCAAAAATAACGAAGCAATGCAATCGTTACTGAAGAAACACAATGTGGATATGCGTCCCTTCCCCGATTCTGTTGTCGCTGAATTAAAGAAAGCCAGCTTAGCGGTAATGCAAGAGCAAGCTGCAGCCGACCCGATGTTTGCTAAAGTGTATAAGTCCTACGCCGAATTTCAGAAAGGGGTGACCGAATATCACCGCATTTCAGAATGGGAATATTATAAAAACCGGTAGCTTTTGTTGTAGTTTTTATTGAAATTTTAACGTGCTGTTGCTGTCACGAGCAATGTGAAGTGACGGCAATACTTGTATTATTAATAGATTAATTATCTGCTCAGAGTTGTTATCTTATTTAGCACCTTTACAATGAGCGCAATTTTTTTCAGGAAAGAGTTAAATATGGTCATTCAGCCAAAGGTTCGTGGTTTTATCTGTACTAATGCACATCCACAAGGATGTGCGGTAAGCGTACAAGAGCAAATTGAATATGTTCAAAAGCAAGGTAATTTAGGTGACGGCCCTAAAAGAGTGTTAGTACTAGGTTGTTCAACGGGCTATGGTTTGGCATCACGGATTGTTTCCGCTTATGGTTATGGTGCCCAAACCTTAGGTGTTTGCTTTGAAAAGCCACCGTCAGAGCGCAAAACCGCCACGGCTGGTTGGTACAACACTGCGGCCTTTCATCAAAAAGCAGCTGATGCTGATTTATATGCCAAAACTATCAATGGTGATGCCTTCTCTAATGAAATCAAGGAAGAGGTTATAACTGCTATAAAAGCTGACTTAGGTCAGGTTGATATGGTTATTTATAGTTTAGCTTCGCCTCGTCGTACCGATCCTAATACCGGTGAAGTGTATAAATCGACGTTGAAACCAGTAGGTGGCACCTACACTACTAAGACTTATGATACTGACAAAGATTTAATTCATGAAGTCACTTTAGAGCCGGCCAATGACGAAGAAATATTCAACACTGTTAAAGTCATGGGCGGCGAAGATTGGGAAATGTGGATGTCAGCTTTAGCCGACGCGGGTGTGTTAGCCCAAGGCTGTAAAACGACTTCTTACACCTACATTGGTAAAGAATTAACCTGGCCGATTTATGGTCAGGCTACTATTGGTAAAGCTAAAGAAGACTTAGATCGTGCGGTAAAAGCGATTAACAACAAATATGCTGATCTTAATGTTCAGGCTTATGTTTCATCATTAAAAGCGATGGTAACTCAAGCTGCCTCTGCGATTCCGGTAATGCCTTTGTATATTTCTTTGATCTATAAAGTCATGAAGGAAGAAGGTACCCACGAGAATTGTATTGAGCAGATTTTTGGTTTATTTACCGAAAAACTATTGGTCGCAGATCCTGAAACTGATGAGGCCAATCGCTTACGTATGGATGGCAAAGAAACTAACGATGCCACTCAAGCGAAGATTAAAGCTTTATGGGATCAAGTGACTCAAGATAACTTCCATCAGTTAAGTGACTACGCTGGGTACCATCAGGAATTCTTGCGTTTATTTGGTTTTGACTTTGCCGGTGTGGATTATGACGCTGAAGTTGAACATCAGGTGCAATGGTAAATTTGTCTAGAATAGTATAGCCGCCTATTGGGCGGCTTTTTGGTTAACAGGATTAACATTGGCTTAACAATTTTGTCTGAGTTTTAAACAAATCCGTTAGCGTATTAGCGAAACTGTCACTTTTTTACAAAAAAAATCGCATAAACAATAATTTGCGTGGCGCAGTTTCCATCAATGATGCTAAAATTCCATGCTTAGACTAAGGTTTTTATGGTTAAAAAATTTAGTTCTTTCTTTAAATTTTCAGAGTAGCGCAATTGCATATGATAAAAATCAAAGAAGGCTTGGACCTCCCAATTCAGGGAGAACCCATTCAAGAAATCCAACAAGGTAACACCGTTAATCGAGTTGCTGTGTTGGGCGAAGAGTACGTCGGTATGCGCCCCACTATGCATGTACAAGCGGGTGATAAAGTGAAAAAAGGCCAGATTCTTTTTGAAGATAAAAAGAATCTGGGCGTTAAATTCACTGCACCGGTAGCAGGCACAGTATCCGCGGTTAACCGTGGTGACAAACGTGTTTTACAATCGGTAGTCATTGATATCGACGGTGACGAGCAAATTACATTTGATGTTGCAGACCCTGCCACATTAAGTGCCGAACAAATTCAGCAACCACTTGTTGATTCTGGATTGTGGACTGCGCTGCGTACTCGCCCATTCAGTAAGGTGCCTGCCGTCGGCTCTAAGCCGAATTCCATATTTGTTAACGCCATGGATACCAATCCACTAGCGGCTAATCCTGAAGTGATTATTGCTGAGCGCAAACAAGACTTCGTTAAAGGTTTGTTGGTGTTAAACCAACTAACCGATGGCAAAGTCTTTGTAAGTAAAGCGCCTGATGCTGATATTGACACTGGTACTGCTGAAGTTGAAGTTAATGAATTTGCTGGGCCTCATCCTGCTGGCTTAGTGGGTACCCATATCCATTATTTGGATAGCGCTGGCGCAACTAAAACCGTTTGGCACATAGGTTATCAAGATGTCATCGCGTTTGGCCATTTCTTCACCACAGGTGAAATTGATAGTACTCGGGTTATCGCTTTAGCCGGCCCGCTGGTTGCTAAGCCTCGTTTAGTACGCACCTTAGTAGGGGCAGATACTGAGCAGTTAGTGGCTAATGAAGTGCCTGATGTTGATTTTCGAGTGGTGTCTGGCTCTGTACTGAATGGTCACAACGCTATTGGTGTGCATGGTTTTGTTGGTCGTTATCATACTCAGGTTGCGGTATTGGCCGAAGGTCGTGAAAAAGTCTTTTTAGGTTGGATATTACCGGGCAGTCAGCAACATTCTGTTACCCGCGCTTATCTAGGTCATTTAACGCCGAAAAAGCGTTTTAATATGACCACCACCACTAATGGCTCGGATCGTTCCATGGTACCTATCGGTAACTATGAACGCATTATGCCACTGGATATTCTGCCAACCTTGTTACTACGTGACATGTTGTCTGGTGATACCGACGGCGCACAAACTTTAGGTTGTTTAGAATTAGACGAAGAAGATTTGGCATTGTGTACTTATGTTTGCCCAGGCAAATATAACTACGGTCCAGTACTTCGTGACTGTCTGAACACGATTGAAAAGGAAGGGTAATCCATGAGCTTAAAAGATTACTTAGAAAAGATTGAGCCAGACTTCGAACCAGGTGGCCGCTATGAAAAGTGGTATGCCTTATATGAAGCGGCTGCAACTATTTTTTATACAACGGGTAAGGTTAATAAATCTACTACTCACGTAAAAGATAGTATCGACTTAAAACGTATTATGATCATGGTGTGGATGGCGACATTCCCAGCCATGTTTTATGGTATGTATAACGTAGGTGTTCAAGCGAATAACGCTATTGTCTCTGCTGGCGCTACATTGCCAGATATGTGGCAAGCGGCTTTATTTACGCTGCTTGGTGGCCAATTAGGCGCTGATGCCGGTTCGTTATCGTTATTCTTCTATGGTGCTTGTTTCTTTGTGCCGATTTATGCAGTGACCTTTATTGTCGGTGGTTTCTGGGAAGTATTGTTTGCGTCTATTCGTAAGCACGAAATTAACGAAGGCTTCTTCGTTACTTCGGTGTTATTTGCGCTAACGCTACCTGCAACTATTCCATTATGGCAAGTTGCTTTAGGTATTACGTTTGGTGTGGTTATCGCTAAAGAAATATTTGGTGGTACCGGCCGAAACTTCTTAAACCCTGCGTTATCCGGTCGTGCATTTTTGTACTTTGCTTATCCAGCACAAATTTCTGGTGATGCTATATGGACCGCTGCGGATGGTTTCTCTGGTGCGACTGCATTAGGGCAAGCTGCATTGGGTCATATCACCGATTGGTCAGTTAACGATGCATGGTGGAATTCATTCTTCGGTGCTGTTCAAGGTTCTGTTGGTGAAACCTCAACCTTGATGTTGTTACTTGGTGGCTTGTTTATCATTTACTTACGTATTGCATCTTGGCGCATTGTGCTGGGCGTGATGGCGGGTATGATCGTTTTCAGTACATTATTAAATATGGCTGGTAGCGACACCAACCCCATGTTCGCTATGCCGTGGTATTGGCATTTAGTTACTGGCGGTTTTGCATTCGGCATGTTGTTTATGGCAACGGATCCCGTTTCTGCGTCATTCACTAACAAAGGTAAGTGGGCTTACGGCGCATTAATCGGCTTTATGTGTGTGATGATCCGCGTAGTCAACCCAGCCTTCCCAGAGGGTATGATGTTAGCAATCTTGTTTGCTAACTTGTGGGCGCCACTTTTCGATTACTTTGTCGCGCAAAGCAATATTAAACGGAGGCTCGCTCGTGTCAGCAAATAAAGAAACACTAGCTAAAACCCTAGGGATTGTACTCGCAGTATGTTTAGTCTGTGCTGTTATTGTATCTGGATCAGCCGTTGGCTTGCGTCCATTGCAGGAACATAACGCCGCAGTAGATAAGCAAAGCAATATTCTCGAAGCAGCAGGTTTACTTGAAGTGGCTAATGGTGATATTGCAGGCACCTACGCCACTTATATCGAAGAGAAGTTCGTTGATTTAGCCACTGGTGAATATGTAGAAAAAGAGTCTGGTTATGACATGTATAAAGCAGCTCGTGATCACGCTCAAAGCATTAAGCCAGAACCCGATACAGCAGGTATATTACGCCGTCCCAATGTGGCTAGCGTTTATATTGTTAAAGATGATGCCGGTGCGATATCGCGCCTCATCCTACCTATCCATGGTAGTGGTTTGTGGAATGTCATGTACGGCTTGTTAGCGCTGGATACCGATTTTAATACCGTTGAGCAGTTGGTTTATTACGATCAAAAAGAAACTCCAGGACTGGGTGGTGAAGTACAAAATCCAAAATGGAAAGCATTATGGCCAGGTAAGAAATTATTTGAAAACGGTAAGTTAGCTATTGAAGTTAAGAAAAATGCCGGAACAGATGATCCTTATGCGGTCGATGCATTATCAGGCGCGACGCTAACCAGTAAGGGTGTACAAAACACCTTGGAATACTGGTTGAGTGCGGAAGGCTATGGGCCGTTTTTGACTAACCTTAAGCGAGGCTAATTAGATGGCTGATTCTAAAGAAATTAAAAAGGTTCTATTAGGACCCATTTGGGACAATAACCCCATTGCGTTGCAAATATTGGGTGTGTGTTCGGCGTTAGCGGTAACCACTAAGTTAGAAACTGCATTAGTGATGTCGTTAGCCCTAACGGCGGTAACTGCATTTTCGAATTTATTTATTTCGATTATTCGTAATGCTATCCCGTCCAGTGTGCGAATTATTGTGCAAATGACCATTATTGCGTCATTGGTTATCGTTGTGGATCAGGTGCTTAAAGCATACTCCTACGAGATATCCAAGCAGCTATCGGTATTCGTTGGTTTGATTATTACTAACTGTATCGTAATGGGTCGTGCCGAAGCTTACGCTATGAAAAGCCCACCTCTAATGAGTTTCTTAGATGGTATCGGTAACGGTTTGGGCTACTCAGTAGTGTTGATTATTGTGGGTATTGTTAAAGAGCTATTCGGCTTTGGCAGTCTGTTAGGATTTGAGATTCTTCCACTAGTGCAAAATGGCGGCTGGTATCAGGCAAATGGATTATTGATTTTGCCATTCAGTTCTTTCTTCTTAATTGGTGGATTGATTTGGGCGATTCGTACGTTCAAGAAAGACCAAATCGAGCCTAAGGGGTAAGTAATGGAACATTATATTAATTTGTTAATTCGTTCTATTTTCATTGAGAACATGGCATTAGCTTATTTCCTCGGTATGTGTACCTTTTTGGCGGTATCGAAAAAAGTTAAAACGGCGATGGGTCTTGGTGTAGCAGTTATTGTGGTGTTAACCATATCGGTACCCGCTAACCAAGTTATTTACTCCTTGTTTCTAGCGCCAGGTGCACTGGAATGGGCGGGTTTCCCAGACGCTGATCTAAGCTTCTTAAGTTTCTTGACCTTTATCGGCGTCATTGCCGCTTTGGTACAGATTCTGGAAATGACCTTAGATAAGTACTTTCAGTCGTTGTATAACGCGCTAGGTATCTTCTTACCACTGATTACGGTTAACTGTGCGATTTTTGGTGGTGTAGCTTTTGCCATTCAACGTGATTATAACTTCAGTGAAAGTGTGGCTTACGGCATGGGTAGCGGTATTGGTTGGGCATTAGCGATTACGTTAATGGCGGCAGTACGCGAAAAATTAAAGTATGCGGATATGCCTGAAGGTGTGCGTGGCTTAGGTTCAGTATTTATTACTGCTGGCCTAATGGCACTTGGCTTCCAGTCATTCTCTGGCATTTCACTTTAAGCGAGGAACGAACAACCATGAATATTGAGATTTTTCTTGGCGTAGGCATGTTTATCGCCATAGTGATTGTGCTGGTAATGCTGATCATGTTCGCCAAATCGAAGTTAGTACCCGAAGGCGAAGTCACTATTACCATCAATAACGACCCTGATAAGTCGATTACGGCTCAGCCAGGCGATAAGTTACTAGGCGCCTTAGCTAATGCGGGTATTTTTGTTTCCTCGGCTTGTGGTGGCGGTGGCTCTTGTGGTCAGTGTCGCGTAGACATCCATTCTGGTGGTGGTGAAATTCTACCAACAGAGCTGGATCACATTACTAAACGTGAAGCCAAACAAGGCTGTCGTTTATCCTGTCAGGTAGCTATTAAGCAAGACATGAACATTGAGCTTGAAGAAGAGATCTTCGGCATCAAGAAGTGGGAATGTGAGGTTATTTCTAACGATAACAAAGCGACCTTTATTAAAGAGCTTAAATTAGCCGTGCCTGATGGTGAAAGCGTCCCATTCCGCGCTGGTGGTTATATTCAGATTGAAGCTCCACCTCATCATGTTAAGTATAAAGATTTTGAGATCCCAGAAGAGTATCGTGGCGATTGGAAGCATTTTGGTTTCTTTGATATTGAATCCAAAGTGGCTGACGAAACCATCCGTGCATATTCGATGGCTAACTACCCAGAAGAAGAAGGTATTATTATGTTGAACGTGCGTATTGCTACGCCGCCACCTAATAATCTGACTTTACCTGCGGGCAAAATGTCATCTTATATTTGGAGCCTTAAGAAAGGTGATAAGGCAACGATTTCTGGTCCATTTGGTGAATTCTTTGCTAAGGATACCGATGCAGAAATGGTGTTCATTGGCGGTGGAGCCGGCATGGCACCAATGCGTTCACATATTTTCGATCAGTTAAGTCGCTTAAAATCAAAACGTAAAATGAGCTTCTGGTATGGCGCTCGTTCTTTACGTGAGATGTTCTATGTAGAAGATTTTGATACGCTGCAAGCTGAAAATGAAAACTTCAAATGGCACGTCGCATTGTCTGATCCGCAAAAAGAAGACAATTGGGAAGGTCATACAGGTTTTATCCACAATGTATTGTTGGAAAATTACCTGAAAGAACACCCCGCTCCTGAAGATTGTGAGTTCTACATGTGTGGGCCGCCAATGATGAACGCGGCCGTTGTAAACATGCTTAAAGATTTAGGTGTGGAAGAAGAGAATATTATGTTGGATGATTTCGGCGGCTAAATTTTGCCAAAACATTCGTATTAAATAAAAAGGGGCTGCGGCCCCTTTTTGATTGGAAAAACCATGAAATACAAATTATTACGCTCATTAAGTTTCTTCGTTACTTTGTCGCTGTTAAGCGCCTGTGAGCCAGCACCGGATCCTCATTGGTTGCTGCAGGGACGAACCATGGGCACAACTTACAACGTTAAGTTAGTGACTCCCGAATCGGCCCTGACTCAAGCGACGTTGCAGCAGCAAATCGATGAAGCTTTGATTGCGGTGAATGACTCCATGTCGACTTATCAACAGGATTCAGAGCTTTCACGTTTTAATCAGTCTGAAAAAGGGGCGTTGATAGCAGTATCGCCAGCGCTGCGCAAAGTCCTTAATGAATCGATTCGCCTACATCAGCTAAGCGCCGGGGTGTTGGATGTGACAGTTGGCCCCTTAGTCAACCTGTGGGGCTTTGGTCCCAAAGCTAGGCCTGAAGTTGTCCCAGATGATAATGCCATTCAGCAGGCGCGAGAGCAGGTCGGTATAGAGCATATTCAGCTTACCGATGAAGGCTTGAGTAAAGACATCGATGACTTATATGTGGATCTTTCTACTATTGCTAAAGGTTACGGTGTGGATGTCATTGCTGAACTATTAGAACAGCAGAATATTCATGATTATCTAATAGAAATTGGTGGCGAGATGCGTATTGCCGGCAGCAAACAGGATGGTGCTGAATGGCGTGTCGCCATAGAAAAACCGGAATCAACCACTCGTTCCGTACAACAGATAATTTCTGTAGGTGATAACGGCATTGCCACTTCGGGTGATTATCGCAACTATCATGAAGAAAATGGTGTGCGTTATTCTCATCTTATCGACCCTTTTACCGGTAAACCTATTACCCACAATCTAGTATCGGTGACAGTGGTTCACCCTTCTTGTATGACAGCAGATGGCATGGCCACCGCTATCAGTGTGATGGGATTGGAAAAGGGGATTACTTTTGCTGAAGAGAATAATTTGGCCGTTATGTTAATTAGTCGGGAAAAGGATGGATTCAAGACGTATAATAGCCCTGAATTTGCAGCATATTTACGTTAATCATTTTATTTTAATTGGACACTGGGAGTTGCAGTGACAACATTTTTACTCGCTTTTGTGGTATTTCTCGTCGTCATGCTGGCCATGGCGGTAGGTTATTTATTTCAGAAAAAGTCTATCGCCGGTAGCTGCGGTGGGTTAGGTGCTTTGGGAATTGATAAGGCCTGCGACTGCCCCGAACCTTGTGATCGCAAAAAAGCCCGCTTAGAAAGAGAACAAGCCAGAGCTGAAAAGCTTAAACAATGGCAGCAAAATAAAATTATGTAGTCTTTCCCTCTGCGTAGTTTGCAGCAGAATATAAACGGCAATCCACTGTGGTTGCTGTTTATTTCGTCATATCGCTCCTCTTAATGTCCTTATATTTGTTAAAAAGTTATTAAATTAATGTTGATCAAAGGTTTTTCTTAACATACCCTGCCATTGTTAATTTATGTAAGCGCTTACAAAATAAAAATGAAAGCGCTTACATTTAATTTTAGAAAGCTAGGACGGTATCTGTTCTTCATCGAGATACTGTTTTTATTAATTAAAATAATAAATACGTATCGGGGATGTAAAACATGAAGTTTCTAAAAACAATATTCTTAGTTGGTGCAGTAGTAGCCAGCTCATCTGCACTGGGTTCTATGATTACCAATGGTGATTTTGCTAGTAGTTGTAACTTAGATGGCTGGGAGACGTACGGAGAGGTAAGTTTAACTGGAACTCCAGCTAATTGTGCTGCCCAAATGGATGTTAATTATGATGATTTCTTTGCGGATCTCTACCAAGGTTTAATGTTAGAAAGCGGATTTGAATATCTATTAACAGTGGATTTCGACACCAGTCTTTTAAGCATCGAAGATTCATTTTATATCAGTCTTATAAGTCAAAATAACGATCTCTACGATTTTCTTGCACCTGAAGATATTAATTTTGATGGTCAATCCAAAAGTTTCGTAATTAATACTGACGACTTAATTGATAATTATAGTACCGATAGCTGGTCACTGTATTTTTCCCTCCAAGATGGATTTGAAGAAGCATCAGATTCAACGGTTTTAATTAATAGTGTTTCTTTAAATAAAATTGTTTCAGAAGTCCCTGAACCAACCAGCATTGCCCTTTTTGCCATGGGGTTTGCTGGTTTAATGACTCGTCGTCGTTTTCCCAGTGACGTTACAGTCACCTCTTTAGCTAAATAGGTAGGGCTCTCAAATGAAATTACCCTCCTATATAAAAGGTATTATTTGCACCTTGGCGTTGTTTGCGAGTGTTGTGCAGGCTGAGTGGTCACCAGTTACTGAAGGCATATCACTTACAGAATCAAGCGCTCGCTATTTGCGGTCGGCAAATGCTTATATTGTTCAAGTTACCGTCACTAACAATACCTCAACAACGCTTACTGGACCATTTAGATTGTTGTTGGATGACGCCTCACTTGCTGTATTAGAATCATCTGGATCCGATATCAATGGTGTGCCGTATATTGAGTTTCAAAAGCAAGAATTGATTGCTGGCGCGTCAATGATGGTCACCGCTAAGTTTGCATTTGATCGCCGTACGCGACTGACATTTACCAGTACTTTACAAAATAATGCTTCAGACTGGGTAATGGTTTGGAGTGATGAATTCGATGGCCAAAGTATTGATTTTGCTAAGTGGGAACATGAACTCAATTGTGACGGCGGTGGTAACCAAGAAAAGCAATGTTATACCGATAGCCCTGACAATTCGTTTGTTGAAAATGGCATTCTGAATATTGTTGCCAAACCACAAGCCAATCAAGCCTTACCCTACAGTTCAGCTCGATTGAGAACTAAATATAAAGGTGATTGGACCTACGGCCGTTTTGAAATTCGTGCGAAGGCTCCAAGCGGGCAAGGCGCATGGCCTGCCATTTGGATGCTACCTACCGACGAAGTGTACGGTGGTTGGCCGCACTCCGGTGAGATTGATATTTTTGAAGCGGTTAACTTAGGCGCACCACTTGCTGCCGGCTCTGATGCTGTACAAAAAGATGTATATGGCACCTTACATTATGGAAAAAGCTGGCCCAATAATGACAATACTGGTCATAACTATGCGTTACCGAATGGTGAAAACCCTACAGATGCGTTCCATGTTTATGTAATGGAATGGGAAGAAGGTGAAATGCGTTGGTATGTGGACGGTGTGCTATTTGCCACCCAACGACAATCTGACGTGACCTACAACGAACAAGGCAATCCTGATGGTTTATTACATCAAGGCTGGTATACCGAGAAAGATGGTGAGCTAGATTGGAGCTCAGCCCCCTTTGATGAAAAATTCCATTTGATTTTGAATTTTGCCGTGGGTGGAAGTTGGCCAGAGAACGTCAACGTGGGTGGAGTTGATGCTAGTGCTTTCCATGAACAAAATAAATTTGAAATCGATTATGTACGTGTCTATGAATGCGCCATTTCACCCAGCAACGGTCAAGGTTGTGCCACGGTTACTGATGGTTATGATGAAAGTATAGACAATGGCGGAACTCTAGTTAACGGCCTAGCGCCGTTACCGGTTCCTCCTTCGGATGGTATTGCTAGAGAATTAACCATTTTCGATGATGCAATTAATGACAGTTGGCCAGCGTGGGATTGTTGCGGTAATTCAACCCCAGCTGTGGTAGTAGACGATGGTGATCACGGCAACGTTGTGGAATTCTCTATTGGTAGTACAGCTGCGGTCGTCGGCTTTAATACCAATGAATCGGGCAATCGCCAACCCTATGATGGCTTACCTATGCTCGGTAAGGGCGTATTGGAGTTTGATTTAAAACTGGTTACGCCCCCTAATAACGCCAGTGCTAAATGGAACTTGAAAGTAGAGCAAGCAGGTGCAACGACTGAAGTAGTCGTCACTATCGATACGCCAACCAGCGAATGGCAACACTATTCCATCCCTCTGCGTAATTTAGCGGGTGCCGGACTAAATCTAAACGGTATCGATGTAGTGATGATTTTCCCTGATTGGGGAGATGGTGAAGGAGCGGTGTTTAGAGTCGATAACCTCGCCTTTAAAGAAGGCCAACCGGCACCACCAGGCGAAGGTTTGAATAAGCGTATTTTAATGGATTTTGAACAACCCGCTGTTAACTACAATTTTGCTAATTTTGATGGTGGTGTTTCCGCCGTTATCGCAAACCCTCAAAGTGAGGGGATCAATACTAGTGCCCAAGTTGTGCAAATGCAGAAGTATGCAGGCGCAAATTGGGGCGGCTCCACTTTTACCTTGAATGAAGCCATAGATGTAGATAACACCTTATTCAGCATGAAAGTGTGGTCTGACCGAGCGGTGAATGTGCTGTTCAAATTGGAAGGTATGGAAGTTGAACGTAGCGTTGCTCATTCTGGTTCTGGCTGGGAAGAACTCACTTTTGATTTCAACGGTGACGCTGGTACAGGCGTTACGCAAATTACTGTAATTTTCGATTTGGGAATTTTAGGTGATGCGGCAGCTGATCCTAACAATTGGACCTTTTATTACGACGATGTCGGTATTTTTGAAGCGCCAAATTTAGATGTTATTAATTTTGAGCAAGCGCCAGCATCCTACAGTTTTTTAAATTTTGAAGGGGGCGTTTCTACTGTTATCGCTAATCCTCAGAGCGAGGGTATCAACACCAGTGCTCAAGTAGTGCAAATGCAAAAATATGCTGGCGCACCTTGGGGGGGAACAGTTGTAACATTGGATAAAACGTTAGATATCGATAGTACGGTATTTACCATGAAGGTATGGTCCGATCGCGTGGTTAACGTGCTGTTTAAACTAGAAGGTATGAATGTTCAACGCAGTATTGCCCACAGCGGCAACGGCTGGGAAGAACTATCATTCGATTTTAATGGTGAAGTAGGTAGCGGCGTCACCCAAGTCACAGTGATATTTGACATAGGCATCCTAGGGGACGCGGACGCCAACCCGAATAATTGGACTTTCTACTATGACGATATCAGTTTTCCCTCCGCTGAAGATGACCCTATTGTGGTCACCCCTGAGCCAACGGATTTCTTAGTCGATTTCGAAGCTGCAGCTGAAAGTTATACTTTTGCTAATTTTGATGGTGGCGTGTCTTATGTGATTGCTAATCCACAGGTGGGTGCTAATAACGGCAGCGCGCAAGTTAGTCTTATGCAAAAGTTTGCTGGTGCCCAATGGGGCGGCTCAACCCTCACCTTAGCAGCGCCCTTTGCTGTAAACAGCACGGTATTCACCATGAAAGTGTGGTCTGCGCGGGCGGTCAATGTGTTATTCAAGCTTGAAGGCATGAATATCGAACGCATTATTGCCCATGCCGGCACTGGTTGGGAAGAGCTTAGTTTTGATTTTGCCGGAACCATTGGCAACATCACTCAAATTACCTTTATCTTTGATTTAGGCGTGTTGGGGGATGCTGATAATAATCCTGCAAACTGGACTTTTTATTTTGATGACATCAAGCTCGCTGGTGGTTCGGAACCAGAACTAGATAGTGATGCTGATGGTGTGTTGGATAGCAACGATCTGTGTCCAGCTACACCTGCAAAGAGTAACGTAGACGCGACGGGTTGCGTGATAGTTATCAATCTAGACAGCGACGGCGATGGTGTATTCGACAGCAATGATGTATGCCCGAACACACCTGCAAACAGCGACGTCGATGACACCGGTTGTGTGCTGGTTGTGAGTATTGATAGTGACGGTGATGGCATAACTGATGCCAATGACCAATGTGCCGATACCCCTGCCAATACCGTTGTTGATGGTTTAGGTTGTCCGCTGGTTTTAGATTCTGTTACCGGCGTAGTTCAGGACAGTGAAACCAGTGTGTATTTTTATGTGAATACTCTTAACTGGGCGGATGTGCATTTTTCGATTAATGGCGGTGGCCAGCAAAATGTGCGGATGCAAATTGTCGGTGGCATGAATATTTTTAATGTGGCAAACCTAACCAGTGGCGATCAAGTGCAGTACTGGTTCACCTATTTGCAAGATAGCGGTGGAGCTACAGATAGCCCCCAAGCCTATTTTGTTGTAGGCGGTGGTAGCATTACTGATAGTGATAATGACGGCGTATTAGATAACGTTGATCAGTGTCCGAATACTCCAGCAGGTGCAGAGGTTGATACTCTAGGTTGTAGCATTGTTGGTGATTCAGATAACGACGGGGTGTTGGATGACATTGACCTATGCCCCAATACTGCCGCTGGCAGTGAAGTGGATGTTATTGGTTGTGCCTTAATCCCCATTGAAGACGCCGACAACGACGGTGTTGCCGATGAAAATGACCAATGTCCAGCTACCCCAGCCAATGATCTTGTTGATTCCCTTGGTTGCACCATTATTCAAACGGTTAGTGAAGTCGCGGCGATGAATGATATTTTGGTTGGTGGCTCAGGCTCAACAAAACCAGCATTCGCCTTGTATGTATTTGATAATGATCAATCCATTGACGGCAGTGTGTGTAACGACGATTGCGCCGTTAATTGGCCACCGGTGTTGGTTAACGATGGTGCCGCTTCAGGGGTTGCCGATCTCACTACTATTGAGCGTGATGATGGTACTTTTCAGGCTGCTCACAATGGTCGCCCACTGTATTTTTATATCAATGACCTAGCGGCTGGCGATACTAACGGTGATGGCGCCGGTGGTGTATGGCATATCGTTGAATACAGCATTGATATCGGTGATGTTACGCCGTTGTTTAGTGCTAGCACCGAGTTAGAGCAAGCAATCAGTTTTGACCGTGGTGATGCATTGGTAACGCGTTTCGCCGACCGTGGTCGTGATCGTCATGCTAAAGAAGATCAATTCCAAATTTACGACCACTATCTATCCCATTATTGGACACATCGTACGGCGCAGTTTGAGTTTGTCGATTATGTTGCCAAAGGCGGCGCTAGCATCGAAATTAACTTTATCACTGAGTGGAAACTAGGCGCCCGCGAATTCAGAGCGTGGTATCGCGGCTTAAATACAGTAGCCGAATATCATGGCAACTATTTTGGTGGTGGTGCGGTGGTTGAAGTCGATAGCGGCAGTTACGATTTCAACTTCAATAAAATCAGCGATGATGGTGATCAGTATCGCTATCAGGTGATTATTGATGATTACCGCCCATTAAATTGGGGTCCCTCAGGTGGTAATTTACCATTAGAAGTAGGCCAGCGCATGGAAGTGGAAGTTAGCCAATTCTTAGACGCGCCACCAGAAGGTAGAGAAAATTATTACGGCACCACCTATTTGTATATTGTTGGTCAGGGTTTAGTGCCTTGGAAAACTGTCGGTGACTTTGATGATAAATCTTCAGAGCGTGAAGACTCATATCCTATCGACCAAGCAGGTTGGTTAGGCGGTGAAACCACATTGCCTTATAACTACACCAACGAGCCAGATAACCACTTTATGCAAATGGCCACCAACTTATCAAACGTGAATGGTCAGGTGTTTGTTGAAGGTCGTCGTGTCCACCATAGTAGCTTTGTTACCGGCCAACATGACGAGCGTAACGGCGAAAACGGTGTCTTTGCAGATGTGGTTGGTAAAGCTGGAACCCACTACATAAATGAAAGTTGTGCAGGTTGCCATGAACGTAATGGTCGTGCCGCGCCCGCACCATTGGGTGAGCCACTCGATAAATGGGTATTTAAAGTCGGTGATGCAACCGGTGCGCCAGACTCACTCATTGGTCGCGTATTGCAACCAAGCAATGTCGGTATTAACAATCTAACCGACGGTGAAGGTTCCGTTGCTATTGCCTCTTGGGCGGAAGAAAACGGCTTGCGCTCCCCTAATTATGAATTTAGCCAAGGTACGCCAGCGCAATTCTCGGCACGTATTGCCCCGCAATTAGTTGGCCTAGGATTGTTAGAAGCCATTCCAGAAAGCACTATTCTCGACATGGAAGATGTGGATGATAGCAACGCTGATGGTATTTCTGGCAAGGCCAACCGCGTTATCGACCCCATTACCGGTGAAACCCGCTTAGGTCGCTTTGGTTGGAAGGCCAGCACCAGCAGTATCAAACATCAGGTGGCAGCGGCATTCAATACGGATATGGGGGTAATGAGCAGTATGTTACCTGATCCGGATTGTGGTTCGGCACAAAGCCTTTGTGGTGAATCGGGTGCGGAAGTGTCGGATAAACATCTAGATGAATTATCTAAATATATTTCACTACTAGGCGTGCGTGCACAACGTGATTTAGATGACGTACAAGTGCAACAAGGGCAGGCGTTGTTTGCCAATATCGGCTGTACGGGTTGCCATACCGACACTCTACAGACGAGTGAATTTCATCCACTAGCAGAGTTAAGAAACCAAACTATTCACCCTTATACGGATTTACTACTACACGATATGGGCGAAGGCTTGGCGGATAATCTAGCCGATGGACAAGCCAGTGGTGCAGAATGGCGTACCACGCCGCTGTGGGGTATTGGTTTATCTGCTTGTGTCACCGGTGGTGTGGTTAACCCCATAGGCGGGCAGGGCAACGAGGTATGTACCCCAGAACATAGTTACCTGCATGATGGTCGTGCACGCACTATTGACGAAGCCATTTTATGGCACGGCGGCGAGTCGCAAGCATCACGAGTTGCTTACGAAAGCCTCAATGAGTCGGATAAATCCGCCGTACTGGCGTTTTTGAACTCACTGTAATAGCCAATGGTTAGAACCAAAAAGGGATCCTTCGGGATCCCTTTTAGTATAATTAGTTAAATAAACCCAAAGCTGGCAGGCTAATCGTGTTTTCAATTAATGCCAGTTCATGGCTTTTTTCGCGCCCTCCGTGGCGCGAGTTACTTTCTTAGGGATAAGAAAGTAACCCAAGAATCCTCGCGACGATCACTTGCTAATCCATTTTTAAGTCGCATGTCGCCGACCTGATAGGTTGATGAATATGTCTGTTAAGTGCCAATTGGAGACAGTCGAGTACTTCATGCAAAACCTCTAGTTTATAGACAAAGCAGACATTTTATTTGTCCCAACGACCCTCTGATTATTTATACAGGTATAATGAAGTTTTCTTAAAAATCCCCTTTTCCCTTCCTATTAAATAATTTTAATGGGTCTCACTTTGTTTTTCAGAAAATCGCTAAGTCACTAATTTAATTATGGAAAATATTTTGCACATGGTTTTTAATAGGAAACGAAAAAGGTCTCGTTAAAGTCAGGCTCCTTTTGTTTTTTGGAAATGTATCAATATGAGTAGAGTTACAACATAAAATACGTAATAAAAACAGAAGGTAAGCACTAAAAATGACGATAAAAACAATCAAACTGAGTAATTGCAAATGCGAAATGCTCGTTAATAAGCGTTATATTACTTTATGAGCATTTCAATTAAACGATTACGAAGTGAAGCTAGAGGGAAAGTAGTTCAAGGAGTGGCGATACTGTTTGCATCGTCATTGATAAGCATATTTTCCATGCCTTTAGGTATTCTTGTTATGCTAATAGGGTTCGTTGGTGCAACTATCTACATATATTCAAGTATTGGAAATATACAGTGCCCTATATGCAACAAACCTTTTGGTGTAGGTATGAATTTTATCGGTTCTATCGAAGTTCCCAATAGGTGCATTTGTTGCCATGAACAGGCATCGTAATATAACAAGTTTATTAAACATTATTACGGCCAAAAAACGGCCTCCATTGGACGCGCAAAAAACGCGCGCCGTTTATAAAAAGCGTTAGATTTCAGGAGAAACAATTGGAATCCATCTTAAATAAAAAGCACTACCGAAATATCTTTTACGGATTCGTAGTTCTGCTTTTCTTAATTTCAGTGATTCTCAGGTATTTGGTTTTACCACAATTCGATAACTCACTTGAGGCAAGCTTTATAAAATTCTTTGCCATCATACTGGATGGGTTTGCCATATCGCTTCTTGTTTCAGTTCTAATCGGAGGGTTTGTGTTTTGGGTAACTCCGGATATCGTCAAAAAATCGGTTATGGATGTCATTGACCCAAAAGAGATTGGCCCCCTTTTAAAGAAAGCCACTTCAGATTCTAGAACATGGATATATAAGGGTGCGTGTGGTCGATATACACGAGCGACGACACTTCCAACGATGGCAAAATCTGCAAGACAGGAAGGGATTGGTAGGGATATAAGGATCACTCTTCTGGACCCCAGTAATGATTTACTGTGTGAAGAATACGCTACGTATAGGAGGAGTCTAAAATCTGCAAAAAATGGCAGCAGATGGACAAAAAATAAAGTAAAAGAAGAAGTTATAGCGACAGTAATATCTGCTCTCCGGTATAAGCATGAAGAACCATTATTGAGAATAGAAATTCACTTAATCAATCATTTCTCCGCCTTTAGATTTGATATATCTGACCAATACGTCATCGTAACAAAGGAAGACAGTGAAGCTGCTGGGCTTAAGGCAGACAAATCTACATATTTTTATGATTCATATGTAGATGATTCAAGGCTTAGCGAGCGTCAGTCTAAAGGGGTTTCGTACAACAAAAAGATACCACTAGATGGGGATTTGACATCAGGCAACATCAAAGGCCTTATAGTTGATATAGGATTTATGGCAGAGAGCGACCTCCAGGATCTAGACATGGAGCGCGTTGTACAAAGCATTAACTCACCAGAAGACCCTTATTCATGAGCCTAAGTAATCTCTCGAGTATAGAATGGAATAACGCTCTAAAAAATAATAAAATCTGTCCATATGAATTAATAGAGGTACTGCTTGATAATAAGCATGAGTTCTTATGGCATCCACTTGGCTTTGTAATGTGTAGAGTGGCTAGGTGGGAGAATTTAAGTCTGCGAGTCCATATCTGGCCAAGTCATAAAGGCTATCAACAAACTCCAGCCTTACTGATTCATGACCACCTCTTTCATCTTAAAAGCTGGGTTATCTCTGGTGAAATTGAAAACAAAGAATATGCGATAGAACATAACGGAAAAGATCATGCAATTTACGAGGCTAGATATGATGGTGATAAGTCAATAATAGAAAAAACCAATGTATATTGCTCAAAGAGACTGACTAAAAAATCAATTTGTCGTGCGGGCTCCTCTTACGAAGTGAGTTCGGGAGTATTTCACGAGTCCGAGTCGTTATCTAATAGAACAACTCTGACCGTATGCGAAACACTTGATGAAATAGCTAGACCGCCTAGAGTGTTGGGATGTGTCGAAGGGCTGTTTTCTTATACTTATCATAGAAAGCAAGCTACCAAAGATGAAATATGCGAACTAGCCAAAGAAATCTAACAAGTCAAAGCACTCGGACGCAGCAAAGCTGCGCCGGTGTTTGAGGCGTTAATGTCCGCTATAGAGCGATAATTTAATCAAAAATCGACTTTCCCCAACGGCGGCAATTCGCTCCTAGCTAACCTTCAAAATTTCTCTCCCTCAGTCTATCCCCACCAGCAAATCTCTATGGCTTTTAAAATTCATCCCACAGCGTCGAATAAAATCGCTTAACGCTTCTAATTCTTGCTGGTGGCTAGAATAGTCAATGGACTGGTCCATATTGGCCTTTGGGAATACACCATAACCGGCCAGCATGCAGGCCCATGATTTGGGTTGATAGCTGCCCATTAATTTGTATTTATGCATATCGCCAGCGAAATCATGACTGTGCTGCCACAGGTGTAAAATGTGACGCAGGGTGTCGGAAATGTTGTAATTGGCAGCATTATCTCGCCAGTATTGGCTATCGGTGCGTTGGTTGGCTTTGTAGTGGCAGACGATATAGTCGCGGATGCCATCAAAGCGCGAATTAATATCTTGGTTGAAAGCATCTTCGTGTTGATTCGTAAACTGGCCTTGTTGAAAATACTGCATAAACTGCGCAATGGTATTAAATGACAGCGCAATTGCTGTTGCCTCTAACGGCTCAATAAAGCCTTGAGAAAGCCCAACCGCAAGACAGTTTTTGTGCCAGTGCTTTTCCACTCGTCCGACTTTCATTTTTAAATGTCTGGCTTCCACATCGCTTTCCAATAAACCTAAATGCTGTCTAAGTTCCGTTTCAGCCTGATTGGCGTTTATATAGTCACTGCTATACACATAGCCATGACCAAAGCGATTTCGAAGTGGAATTTGCCATGCCCAGCCATTGGATAGGGCTGTGGATTTAGTTTCTACCGGTAATACGTCTGATAGTTTAGTTGGCATGACCACGGCGGCATCGTTAAACAAATTATCTTTAAAACTCTGATAGCCGACATTTAATGTTTGTTGTATTAGTAAGCCGTTGAACCCCGAGCAATCGATAAAAAAGTCAGCCTCTAACAAAGTACCATCGCTAAGTTTTACTGCACTTAGGTTGCCATTATTGTTAACTTGATTGTTACTAACTAAAACGTCGGTCACTTTGCCCTCTATTCTGGTTACGCCTTTGCTTTGGGCATGTTCTGCTAAAAACTGGCCTAGTAGCGCTGAGTCAAAGTGATAGCCATAGGCAATGCCAAAGGGGAAAGATTCGGCAGGTAAGGGGCCTAAATGGTTTCTAGATAAATAGGTTTCTAAAAAGTAGTTATCGGGGTGAGCGTTAACATTATAGCCCTGCTTGCGAGCTTGAATATTTTTGAAAAACAGCGGCACGGTGAATACATCATCGGTTTGCGCGGCGAATGGATGAAAGTAGGACTCATAACCCTTAACCGTTGACCATTTATCAAAGGTAATGCCATTTTTGTAGGTGGCATTGCAGCGAGGCATCCACTGGGCATCCGCCACATCGATGGCATCAAAAAACAATTTTAAGTGGGGGGTACTGCCTTCGCCAACACCAATAATGCCGATGTCTTTAGATTCAACTAAGGTAATGTCGGTGTCTTGCCACTTACAGGCTAGAAGGTTAGCCGCCATCCATCCGGCTGTGCCACCACCCACAATCAGTATCTTTTTAGGTTTGTTGTTACTTAGCATCAGTATTCATGCACCGTTTATTTTTGTAATTTTTTAATAAAATAATCTTTTATGGATTTAACGTATTCGGGCGATAAGTCACCGAGTATATGTAACTGATGCTCGGGAATGTAAGCCTTTGGGTGCGATGTTGGATCGCTACCTTGATGAAATAAATAATGATCAAACATGCAGCGCCAAGCATCCCGTTGTTTGGGGCTTAAGTCTCGCATGGCCAGCAGTGCTAGATTCAAACTATCAATGGGGCTGGGCGATACTGAGTCGGGCGCTGACGAGCCATTCCACCAGTAATTCACTAGTGCATTCACTTTTGCCAAAGATTCAATATGATGCCACCACAACATAGGAATAAAAATCCCATCACCGGGGCCTAACTCAACGCTGTAAGCCTCGGACAGTGCCGTCTTAAACAATGGATAACGTACAAAGTCAGGACTATTTAAATCCACCAAGCTAGTGGGCGCACCGGCTGGGGTAAAGTTCAGTGGGCCGGGGTATAAATTGCAGGTTTGCTCTGGCGGAAACAGCACAAAGCGCCGCCGCCCCGCCACCACACAAGCCACATTATCTGAGCCATCATAATGAGCGCTAACAATTCCCTCATTACCAATCCATAAGCGTGGCTCTAATTCGGGGAAAAGCTCGGAACGATTTTTACTGACTAAACCCGGTAAAATCTCACTAGTGAGAGTATTTTGCATGGAGATAGCTGGGTAAACCTCTCTATCCATTAGTTCTAGAAGGCGGCCTAAAAATAGATCGACGCGTTCTTCACCGCTGACGTAATTAACATCGGTCATGTCATCATTGTAATAAAAGCGCTTATTGGCAGCTGGAGGGGCCACCACCATTTTGGTCTTTTTACCTGTATAAAACTGATTCAGGTAGGTGACGAAATCTTTGGGTGAATGTTTAGCTGCGGCAACCAGCGGCCAATTTTTAGCAAATCCACGTATGACAACGGGCTTCTGAGCTGGTGCAATTTCCTCAAAGAATTGTTCTGGGCTTAGGTCGGAAAACTCCGCAATGGTTTTATATGCCGTCATGACTTTGCCTTTGAGTTAGCTTTTTGATGCGTGGCTGGGCAATGAGCCTGAATATAATCATGGTGGTTGGGCATTTTTAGTACGGTATCCTGAATAGCTTGCACATTGTTGCTCAGCGTATTGGCTAAGCTTTGTGAGTCAAAGGCATCCAATAACGGGTGGTACTTTTGCGGGCGTATCTGCATACCCTCTAAAATCGAGCACCAACTATCACTGCTAAAAAACTGCTCAGGACTATGTTCAATCTGTCCCCGTTGCCGGAAGAGGTGGATTTTTTCTTTCAACGACTCAGGTACCGGCATGGTTTGGCACCATCGCCAAAAATCAGTATCGTCACGGCCCGCCGTACAATAATGCAAAATAATAAAATCGCGGATCTCGGTATAATCCGTATCGATTTTTTGGTTAAAGATTTGCTCATTGCATGGGTCAAAATCCCTATCGGGGAAGTGCTTAATAAAATGCACTAGTGTTTTGTATACCAAATGAATCGCGGTAGATTCTAAAGGCTCTAAAAATCCGCCAGCAAGGCCTAAGGCCAAACAGTTATTGTGCCAGATCTTTTGCCGTTTACCGGTAACAAAAGGAATGATCTTTGGCTCATTGATTAGCTTACCGGTGACCGAGTTGAGCAAGGTCTCCATTGCTTGCTGATCGCTGCAAAACTGGCTGGAAAACACATAGCCATTGCCGGTGCGATGTTGCAATGGGATTTTCCATGTCCAGCCTGTATCACGTGCTGTGGCGATGGTATAGGGCACTGGGTTACTTACATTCTCCGTTTGTACGGTTACGGCGCGATTGCAGGGTAAATACTCAGACCAATCTTGATAACCTACCTGTAATGCTTCTTCTATCAACAATCCTTTGAAGCCAGTACAGTCAATAAAGAAGTCACTTTTGACAGTCGATCCGTTATCCAGCTCTAGACTTTGAATAAAATTTTGCTCATCAATAACGACGTTATTAACTGTCGCTTCGATTCTGGTTACTCCCCGTTTAAAGCAAAGCTCCCGCAAATAACGCGCTACCTGAACGGCATCTAAGTGAAGGGCATGAGCATAGCTGTATAAAACCCAGTTTTCAGACGGCTCTTGTGACTGCCCGTTTTGCGAATAGGTGGGACGCAACATAAAGCGTTCGTTTTCGGCCATAATGGCACTTGGGGAATGGTCGACCCAACGGCTAGTGTGACCATCCGCTTTAGACTTTAACCATGCCTGATAAAAATCAAATCCGTTGACATCTTTGCCCACACGGCCAAAGGGATGAAAGTAGCTTTCCCCAGTGGTTAGCCAATCGTCGAATCGAATACCTAACTTAAAACTGGCAGAGGTGGCTTGAATAAATTCTTTGAGGTTAATTTGGCTAGTTTGCAAAAAATCCATCATCGACGGTACGGTAGACTCGCCCACGCCAATGCTAGCAATATCGGCAGATTCCACCACCGTAATATGTATATGACTACCCCTTAAGGCAGATGAAAGCAGCGTTGCAGCCATCCAACCGGCGGTGCCACCACCAACTATACATAGTGTTTTTAAAGTCTTTTGCATAGTGAAACCGTATTGAGATTATGTGCTGTTAGCAAGTGAAATATTCGTCTGTTTTAAAAAAACAATAACCTGCGTAGCATTGCTACTACGCAGGTTAGATTAACGCTTTTGATATTGTTAACTATCAGAAATTAGCACGAACAGTCAGCGCGTAACGGCGGTCTGTGGTGAAGGAAAACGCATCCGTTAATGTCCCTTCCTGATTCTGCTGATATTGGGTTTCTGTATCCGTACCCAGCACATTACTAACTTGTAAACCCACTTTGACGTTTTCGTTAATGGCATAGAACATGCTCGCATCCATCATCCCCTGAGCCTTTGAATAGGCCGGAACAAATTCTTCAGACTCACGCAACGTTAACAAGTATTCTGAACGCCATGTGTAGGCTAAACGGAAGGAAATATCGTCCTTCTCATACATTCCGACAACGTTAAGGTTTTGGTCTGAATAACCTTGCAATGGCAAGCCAGTAAATTGGCGGAAGGAATTACGATTATCGCTAATCGGTACACCTGCACCATCATATTGAATTACCTGAGTTGGGTTGGTATTCGGATCTTCCAGACCGTCTTGGTCAATATAGGTATAGTTAAATTGCGCCCCTAAACCACTCCATAATCCCGGTAACATATCGAAAAACTGGGTGTAGGAAAACTCGACACCACGAATGGTGCCTGAGCCCGTGTTATCTGGGCCATAGGCTGACACTGGGTAGCTAGTACCGTTGACTTCCACCTCAGTTGCGAATTGCTTGTTGCGAATGATGTTCGATAGCTTTTTGTGGAACAAGCCAACAGTTACCGAACCTACAGGGGCAAAATACCATTCCGCGGTCAAATCAAGATTAACCGACTCTTCTGGCTCTAAGAAAGCGTTACGAGCGTTAGCACTGATTTCGATGTTTGTGATATCAACCACAGGGTTCGTAGTGTCATCTCTGCTTTCATCGGGATTCTGAAGAACCTGTTGATAGCCTAAGCCAATAACCATTTTGTTAGCCGAATCAACAAGGCTTGGATAGTAAAGGCCTTTAGAAGCACCGAATCTTACTACTACTTCATCAGTAAGACCAAAACTCAGGTTTAAGCTCGGCAGTACCGTAGAATAATCGGTACCTTCTACGGTGCTAGAGATGGATTCACCTGAAGCCAAAGCAAAAATGCTGGGGTATTGATTCAGCATAACTTGGTAAAGCGAACCTGTTTCATCGGTACCACGACTGGACGTTGAGGGGAAATTGATACCACCAGTAGATTGCAGTTGATAATTAACATAACGTAAACCAAAGTTACCTTTAATTAAAATATCAGACTTCTCAACGTCAAAATCAGCGCGCACATAAAATTCAGTACGTTCTGTGTTACTTGAACTAATATGGCGGGGGGCAAAATGACTGAATACCCGATCATTTAAATCGGCATAGGGCAATGCACAACCGCCGCTACCATCCATTGTATTACCCACAGCACTCCATGTACCGCAACCATCGCGCAGGGTTTGTTCGTAATTTTCTACTAGATCCATACGTGGAAATAAAAAGCTGGTGTTAGCACCCATTAGACTCTGGCCATTATAGTGATCAGCTAGGTCAATACGGTCGTATAACTCAGGTGCAACTTGCGGTGACGCGTTGTAGGAATCTTGCGCGACCCACGCAGTGCCTAATGCCTGCCAACCTTCGTATTCGGTATTACGTACGATCAATTCTTTCTCAGAATAATAAAGCCCGGTTTTTATCGCGGTAAAAGCACCATCAAGCTTGTACTCTAGATCCAACTGATAAGTATCTGCGCTTGCTTCATTATATTCTTCTTGTTGCATGCCGCTGCCGATCCGCAGAACTGGATTGGTGTTAGCTTCAACATCAGGCGGGTTAGATGCATTTGAATTTAAATACTCGAGTGTTGGAGTAGAACCTCTTAAGTCTAAGAAGAATGGTGCATTTTCAGCGGTCTGATTACCATTAATTAAAGAGGTGATTGAGTTGTTGTGAACAATTTGTTCAGAGTCAACATGCTGATAATCTGCAACAACGGTTATGCGATCCGTCGGTTTAAATATTACATTTAAGGATGTATCTTTAACGGTATTCTCGTTAAAGTTATAACGGGAACGGAACTGCAGTGGTACATTCGGCTCATTTGCGCGACCTACCCCCGAAGTTACATAGCCGTTATCATCTACGGTCAATGGACGGCCATCATCACTTTCGTCGAACCACTGAATAGTATTGGGTGCCCAGGATAAGAAACCACGATCACCAGAAGCAATTACATGTTCACGCCATTTTAAGGATGCTTTTGAATTAATGTGTTCCAAGGTCGCAGTAATCTTTTCATCAGTACTCTGCCACTGTAACGAGGCAGTTAAACCTTGACGCTCACGGTCATTTTCTGCCGAGGTCATAGTGTAGCTAGCCGGCGCATACCACGTCACACCATCAGGTTGGCCCTCAAGCGCTTCACCATCATAGGCTGGGATATAAGAGGCTTGGTCAGCATCGGTATACTGAACGGTATCTTCAAAACCCGCACCACAAGCACGCCAATCTGATGCACCCGGAATACAAGGATTAGAATATTGTCCTGAATTAACACCAGGGCTTGGGGTTCCCCATTCATCGTAGGAGAAAGTATCAACAGGCCCACGACTGTGGAAATTTCCTAAACCGAATCCATCGCCACGGGTTTTAAACTCAGAACTAGACACCGCAACCAATAATCCAAACTTGCCAGAGTCGGTATCCCAATTGTCAGAGAAAAGCGCGCTGAACGATGGCGCGGTTTCTTCACGGTAATCTGCATAATTTGCTTGTGCACTCACCGCAATCAAGCGTTTGTCAGAATCAAAAGGCTTGCGAGTCACTAAGTTAACAGTGCCCGCAATACCACCAGAAATAAGATCGGCGGTTTGGTTTTTAACAACCTCTACTGCACCTAATAATTCAGCGGGAAAATCCTCATAGCTTAGTCCACCCCAAGGATTAGCACTGAAGGAATCACGACCATTAATTTCGCTGCGCACGCGGTCCAAACCACGCACTAATACACTGGTACCTTCATCGGCATAATGCTTGGGATCATCAGATGCGGCAAAGCGTTCAATGGTAACACCTGGAACACGTTGTAGTGCTTCAGTAACAGACCTATCAGGTAGTGAGCCAATGTCAGACGCTGTAATGATATCTTTTACGGTGTCGGCATATTGTTTTAAATCTTGTGCAGTTTGAATGCTTCTACGAATGCCGCGCACTTCGATTTGTTCCATAGGCTCATCGGCATTTTGTTCATCAGTTATTGCTTCTTGCGCAATAACTGGAATAGAAAGTGCACAAGTGATTGCCGCAGATATTGCAATGGCTAGACGTTTTTTATTAAATTTATTAGACATGTTTATCCCTCAGTATTTTATATAAATCTGGCTTTATATTGATGTTACAAACTTACTCAAATAATTCTTATTATTGGCAAAAATGAAAATAGTGAGAGCATCAAAACTTCAGAATCTACATGACATGAAACGGTCATTAATTCTATTTTCTACAACAATATCTCTTCTAAACCATTACTTTTACATCGATTATCGTTCGTCACAAAGTTACTATCTGGCAAAAAATATACATTGATGCCGCACTGCATATTGTTTTTTTGCTCATTATGACAGCGTTGTCATTTGGCGGTAAAAACAGTCGACTTATGTCATGTATTTACTTATAGTATTTAATGACAGCGCTGTCAGTATACGAACCTACTACATAATTTATTTGTTGGCAAACAAGATTTACAGTATTTAACAAAACTTGTGCTTTTATCTCTAATAGTAAAGAAGTGGTTAATTAACGGTCTGCCTTTATTCAGTTTGTTATTTTTAAGATTGTGCCAGAGTTTAAGCCAACTGTTTTTTAGATTTTTCCATGTTTTCTATGAATTAAATCAGATTTAATGTGGGATAGAGGCTAGTTGGAGATTGATGTTGCTCAATAATAGTTGAGTAATGAATTACCAAACCGAATTTTAGAACTGAGGTGATTTAAGATGATAAAAACATTGATTTCGATAATTTACTGTAGCCTTTGCTTTAGCATTGTTGCTGCCGCACAAAGCGCAGTAAAGGTAGTAGGGTATATTCCCGCCTATAAAAATACTCAACAGATTATTGATGCTCAAGACTTAACCTTGCTCACTCATATTAATGTGTCTTTTTTAAACCCTGATCGTCATGGCCGCTTTTTGGTGGGCGAGCAGTTTGTTTGCATGCCCAAAAATAGCGGCGATAAAACGGTTGACGTGAATGAATTGAAGTATGTTATCCAACGAGCTCATGTTCATCAGGTTAAAGTTTTACTGTCGTTAGGGGGCGGTGTGTTACCGGCTTGTAGCGGTGATTGGAATGACTTATTACGGCCAGAAAATCGCGATGAAGTAATCAGTCAACTGCTCAACATCGTCGAAGTATTGGAATTGGATGGATTGGATATCGATGTAGAAGGTCTTTTGTTAACCCAAATTGATAACAACAATAATTACACTCCCTTTATTCAAGCTTTATCTAATGGGCTTAAACCACAAGGTAAATTGTTAACCAGCGCAACAGCTTCTTACGAAGGAGGAATTATCCCTGTTGACTCCATCCCTTATTTCGATTTTGTGAATGTCATGTCTTACGATGCCATTGGTCCAAGTTGGGGGAGGGCAGGTAGTGAACATTCAACCTATGAACAGGCCGCCGTCGATATTAACCTTTGGAAAAAACGTGGATTAAGTGCTGAGAAATTGGTATTGGGTGTGCCTTTTTATGGCTATGGTTTTGGCCAATATTCTGCAAATTATGCTTATAAAGATTTACTCGCTGAATTTGCATTTGCAACGACACATAGTGATGTCATTGGTAAGGCTTGTGAAGGTTGTGATTACATTACTTATAATGGTTTAGCGACAATTAAAGCGAAAACGCGTTTAGCTTTAAAGCAGGGAAGTGGTGTGATGATTTGGGAGCTATCCCATGATGTGCAAGGTGAACATAGTTTATTACAAGCCATCAACAATGAAATACAACAGTCTAAGTCGCAAAGGTTATCACCATAATCGACGGGCGCTATTTTCAGGTTAACAATATTCAATAGTTGACAATATTTAAAATACCCGCAAAATAACTGTATGGATAAACAGTTATTGGTGGGCTATGCGTAAAATCATTCATGTGGATATGGATTGTTACTTTGCTGCGGTCGAAATGCGTGACAATCCGGCTTACCGTAATGTGCCCATGGCAATTGGTGGCGCCACCGACAGGCGTGGTGTGATTGCCACCAGTAATTATATTGCTCGTGAGTTTGGCGTGCGATCGGCAATGCCAACATCTATCGCGCTGCAAAAGTGTCCACAGTTGGTGTTGGTACCGGGGCGAATGGAAGTCTATGCCAGCATCTCAAAGCAAATCCGTGACATATTCCAGCGTTATACCGATATTATTGAGCCGTTATCGTTAGATGAGGCCTATTTGGATGTCAGTGATTGTCTGTTATTCGGTGGTAGTGCTACCTTGATCGCGCAGCATATTTGTCAAAGTATTTACCAAGAAACAGGGTTAACCGCATCGGCTGGAGTGGCACCTTGTAAGTTTGTCGCCAAAATTGCTAGTGATGAAAATAAGCCAAATGGTATTTGTGTTGTTACACCAGAGGAAGTCGATACTTTCGTTCGGCAGTTACCCTTAGGTAAAATTCCTGGTGTGGGTAAAGTCACATTAGAAAAACTGAATCGCTTAGGTTTGTATTATTGTGAGGACGTTCGTCGTTATCCCTTTGATAAGTTACTTAAAGCCTTTGGTAAATTTGGGCCTATTTTATGGCAACGTAGTCAGGGTATTGATGATCGCCAGTTGAATACCGAGCGTCAACGTAAGTCCGTTGGTGTGGAAACCACTTTAGCGACTGACATCACTAGTTTTGAGCAATGCTGGCAATGTATTCAAACATTGATACCAAAGTTGGAGAAAAGGTTACAAAAGGTGAGTCCTACTTTTGCCACTCAAACCCAAGGGGTTAAACTCAAGTTTGCGGATTTTCAGTTAACTACGGTTGAATTGAAGCGCAATCAGTTTGATAAACGTTTTTTCCGTTCATTGCTAACCGAGGCCTTAACTCGACAGCAACAACGGGGTATTCGTTTAGTGGGTGTGCATGTGGGTTTACCCCATCAATCCCAAATTCAACAATTAGAGCTGCCCTTAAGCGCTTAAGCCGCGAATAACGTGTATTTAATCGAGAAACGCGTAAACGTTAGTGGTTATTGATTGATGGCAGTGGTGCTCTCACGAATAATGAATTCATAAGGCAAAATAAATTCATTCTGTACCGACGTATCACCGTCAATAAGCCGTAGCAAGGCCTCAGCCGACTTGCGCCCCATACTTTCGGCAGGCTGTGCCACGGTGGTCAGGGTAGGGGTAAAATAGCGGCAAGCTTCAATATTATCAAAACCGGTGATCGACATATCTTCTGGAATACGATATCCCTTATTAATAAAGCCTTTCATTGCCCCAATAGCCATTTCATCGTTCATACAAAATAATGCTGTTGGTGGATTTTGCATCCGTGTAAATTGCTCGGATGCATTCAGGCCTGACCAAAAATTAAAGTCACCTTCGACGATAATACTGGGATCAAATTCAATATTGGCCTGTTGTAATGCGAGTTTATAGCCTCGCATACGGTCTATGGAGTGTGGATTTTTTTTCAGTCCCGAAATCACGCCAATGCGACGATGCCCAAGGGAGATTAAATAGTTAATCACGGTTTTAGCCGCATCGGCATTATCAATACGTACACTGGTATAAGGGGTGTTCTCGCAACTGGCTGAGTTAACGGCAATTACACCTTCTTTAGGTAAACTAGTATCGTCCTGAGCATAGGGCCGTAGGTTAATAATACCATCGGCTAAGCGGGTCTCTACCATTCTTACAAATTCCAGCTCCCGTTCGGTGCTGTCTTTAGTATCACCAAGTAATACGCTGTATCCACTTTTTTGCGCTACTTGTTCGATACCGCTAATCACCTGTGCAAAAAATAAATTGGCAATATCTGGCACCATCACCACGATAGTTTTGGATTGTTTACTGCGGAATTTTTGCGCCAGCATATTGGGTTTGTAATTAAGTTTTTTGATGGCGGCTTGTGCACGTAGCAAGCTTTTTTGTGACACCGTATTAGGTGCACTCAACACTTTAGAAATGGTGCCAGTTGATAACCCAGCCTCTTTGGCAACATCGCGAATGGTGGTCATGCAGAATCCTTTGTGAAACCTAATATGGGCCGTCGATTAAAACAGCAACGATAATTTAATCCCGACCTTACAACATCGATTGCAGTGGGTAAAGATAGGTAACGCAAATGTAAATGAAATGAAATTTTATTGTTGAAAATAATTGATAATAGTATAGATTCGACTCAGGTTTAGAAAATTAATGAACCGGTAGTTATTTTAATAGTGGCTATCGTTTTTTTAGAAAAATAGAGTGAACCGGTTCATGGCTTTATGTTTCAGTGCATAAAGCTCTGATAATATTATTGTTTTTCACTATTAATCACTGATATGAAATTAAAATGATTAATCATTTAGTGGGTATTATTCAATAATAGTTCAGTTTTAATGATGTAACCGGTATCACATTAATCTCGGAAAAGCCTTTTTAAAGGCTGTAGCCTAAACCAAAGCAAATTGTCTTTGAGACAAACAATTTGTGTCCGAGAACAGAATAAATAAAGAGGACAACACTTTATGCTGGCAACACAACAATTTTTAACCCGGAAAAAGGCAATTGCGGTCGCTATTAGCACTGCTTTGTTTAGTTCAGTCGTTTGGGCGCAAGATAGCGTTGAAGTCGATACCGATACGGCTGTCGAAGCGACAGCCCAACCAATATCCGAAGATGGCGTTGAAGTCATTGAAGTTAAAGGGATCCGTGGTTCACAAGCAGCAGCCATTGATTTAAAAAGAGAATTCTCAAACATTGTTGATTCCATCGTGGCTGAAGATATCGGTAAATTACCCGATGCTACTATTGCGGATTCTCTCTCGCGCATATCTGGCGTACAGGTAAAGCGTGAGGCCAATGAAGCAACATCGTTAAATATTCGTGGTATGCCTCAGGTTATTACTACGCTAAACGGTGAGCAGTTTTTAAGCCCTTGGACCATTACTGATGTTGGTGCCAACTATGGTGATATTCCCGCCAGTATGATCACGGGTGTGGATGTATATAAATCCATCAGTGCTAAAGCACTTTCCGGTGGTATTTCAGGTTTAGTTGATTTAAAAACAGCTAGTGCATTAGCGCTTAAAGATGGCTGGACGGGTAACGTACGTATTGAAGGCTCTCAAGGTGACTTAACACGTGAATACGTTGATTCTGGAAGGGCGGTTCACCCGCGAATTGACCATAACGTTAACGTCTTTCTCGGTTATAACGAAGGCGGAAAATTTGGTTTTACCGCAGGCTTATTTAACTCTGAGTCCAACGCCGCTAACTATCAAATGTGGGATGACAACCGTTTAGCCTTTTTAGATTCTCAAGGCGGTTTACCTTCTGATCCACTGGATCTTAATAACGATGGTGATTTGGTAAACGATTGGTATATGGTGCCGGCTAATTTCGGTGTGCGCAGTAACTTTATGGAACGTAAACGTAAAGGTGGCGCCTTCAGCGTTGAAGCGAAACTGACCGATAATTTCACATTAAGCGGTGACGTATTCTACACCCAGATGGATCAGTATGACCGTGGTGTAAACATTAACTTCAACGGCGCATCCAGTATTGATTCGGTGTCCGTTAATAATGGCCCAGAAGCGCCAACCGATTTATACAATGTGTTAGTTAAAGACGGCACAATTACCTCTGAAGGCACTGATATTAATTTTATTGATGCTGATGGGGTTTCGCAAACCAAAACTATCCATACGTTACAAGTTGCACATATTAACTCTCGTGAGTTTTTAACCACGTCTAATTCGAATATTAATCACACGGCCGCGTTAAATACTAATGTGCAGTTGGATTACAACAATCACGATAATTTAGAAGCATCAATTCGTTATGTGTATGCCCATGCCGAAAAACAATATCGTACGGCGCAGTTACAACAAGGCACACCTGCTTGGTTGTGGATTGATGAGGATGATATAAGTGGTCGTGACCCCTTCATCGTTTATGATGTGGTAGTTGATTACCGCGGTGATGTGCCGAGCTTTTCTTATGATCCGGTTGCTAATGACTTATCTAAGGCCGCAATTTTAAGAAAATATCAGGGCTTTGGTGATGGAACCAATACCGATGCCGACTTGGATGTGTTACGTGCTGATGTTACTTATTATTTAGATAGTGATAGTTTTTTACAATCACTTGATGGAGGTCTTCGTCGGGGCGTACGTAAAGCGGATCATGCTAAGTTTTTCTATGCCACACCGACAGGGCGTTATTCAGTTTATGATGATGCAACCGTACCGGTAGATAAACGCTTTAAATTACTTCCGGGTAACGAGGTATGGCAAAAGTATCCTGAGTGGCAAGATTTTTATTTCGAGTTAGAAGACGCTAACTTACAAGCCCAAGAAGATTATGTTGATAATGGTTTTGGTGTTAGGGATACAGACGTATTTACCGATTTCGGACCGATCCAAGGTTTTGAAAATGGCGTGTCATCATTGGATCCTAACAATTGGGACAGTCCTTTAGACTTCCTGCAAATGCTTTATCCTGGTACTAAAACTATTGAAGACCCTGGTTTTACTTATGCAGTGAAAGAAACTTCAACATCGGCGTTTTTACAAGCTAACTTTGCCGATGATGAGCTGTTTTTTGGTATTCCAATGGAAGGTGATATTGGTGTACGCGTAGTGCGTACCGAACGTGAAATCACTAAAGCAGTAATCCCGGAAGTCTTGGATCGAAACAATTCAGTGGGCGCTGGCTCTCAGCCTTGGCAGAAAATTGCATTTGTCTCGGATACCGAAACTATCGAAACGTCTTTTACCGATGTATTGCCTTCACTTAACTTGAACTTTTTCCCATCCGATGATGTTATTTTACGCTTTGGTGCATCGAAAAACATGACGCGGAATAATTTGGAGAATCTGGGTTCTGGTTTGGTGTTGTGGTACCAGCAGTGTGTAAAAACAGCTGCCGATGGCTTGCCAGTTAAAGTACGTGATGGCAGTGGTCAATTACGTGATGCACAGGTTGGTTGTTCCGGTGGTGGTAGCGACAATGGTAATCCTAATATGAAACCATGGCGCGCGACCGTGTATAACACTTCGGCGGAATGGTATTTTGCTGAGGATTCCATTCTGGGCATGGGCGTATTCTTAATTGATGTAGAAACCGCTGTTGCCAGCTATCAAGAGCAGCGTAATTTCGCTGATGCTGATGGTATCAATCGAGGTCGTACCGTTAACGTATGGACAACGGGTAATGTTGATGCCTCTGACCTCACTGGTTTTGAAATTGGTTACAAACAGCCTTTCACTTTCTTTGAAAATCCGTTCTTAAGTTCGTTAGGTTTTGAGTTTAACTATACCTATTCTGACAGTGAGTCACCGGATATAGATGTAGAGGGTAACGCTTTACCTTTACCTTCAAACTCAAAGCATCAGTCTAATACTATCCTATGGTATGACAAAGAAGGCCTGAATATGCGTATCGCCTATAACTGGCGTAGCGAAGAATATATTGGCCGTGTCGGACTAAATACTAATGGTGTACCGCTTAATTTAGGTAACTGGAACGAATCTGTTGGCTACTTAGATGCGCAGATTAACTATTGGGTTAATGAGCACCTTAGTTTTAGCTTTAGTGGTACTAACTTAACTTCGCAGGATCGTAAGAGTTATGGCCAGTTCGAGGATCAATTTCAATCATTATGGGTACAAGAACGACGATACACACTGGGTGTTTCTTTGAGTCTGTAATCCGTTATTTTAACCCTAATGAGAGGCAACCTTTTAGGTTGCCAAGAGAGTGAAAATGAAAAAAATACATAAATGGAGTTCGAATATGAACCTACGTTTAGGCTTTATCCCCTTAGTAATGGCAGCTTTGCTTGCACAGGGGTGTGGCAAAGAATTATTAGATGAAAATGCGGATATCGATACATTGATACCCGAAGCACCGGTTGAATTACCTAATCGGCCTTCTCCGCCTGAAGATGCATTAGTGATCACCACCAGCGCTACGCAAATTTTTGATGCCTCTACTGACCCGATACTACTGCGTGGTATTAACTTGCAGTATGGTGACAATCCCGATGTGCGTTTAGCGGGTATCGCTGCCATTAAGGAAACTGGTTCGAACGTTATACGTTTACAACTTCGTGCCAATACTACTGCTGACCAACTACGTGCAGCCTTGGATGAAATTGTCGCCAATGACATGATTGCCATGGTGATGTTGTGGGAAGAAGAAGGCGAAATTACTTGTACCGAGAGCTCTGAAAAGCTTAAAGAGTACGTGCAAACATTATGGTTTGGTGAATGGTTAGATGTGTTGGTGGAAGGTAAATATCAACCCTATTTAATGATCAACATTGCTAATGAATGGGGACCTACGGGTGTCTGGGATGCTAACAGTGTTGGTTATTCTGAATATATTGATACCTATAAAGAAATTATTCGTGAATTCCGTGATACGGGTTTTAGAGTGCCATTAGTGATTGACGCCCCAGGATGTGGTCAAGATTACAATGCCTTTTCCGCTGATCGTGGTTTGGAGCTACAAGCCTCTGATATTGAATCCAATTTAGTACTGTCTGTGCATGGTTATCACGCACAGTGGAATTCTAGTAATAAGATTGTTGCTGCAACGGATGCAATGTCAAAAACCGGTGTACCATTCATTATTGGTGAATTTGGTGGTTCAATGGCATTTGGTGCCGCTTCTATCGACCATACCGACCTCATTACTAAAGGGGTGGGTGATCAAGCTATGGTCTTTAACTTCCCTTGGAATGGTGGTGATAATAAATCTGCTTATCAGCATACATTATCTGAAGCGCTGGACTTACAAGGTTCAAATATTAGCGCCGATGTGTACGTTCCTGTGCGTTACGTTGAAAATGGTAATTTAGGTGTGCAAATGTATCTGCGTGATGGTTCTGACCGTTATGCAAGTTTGGGCTTTATGCAGGCTAACGATACTGATTTAAAAGGTAACGCTTGGACCAATCTGAGTTTTAGCGTGGCAAGCGCCGATGATTTTGCCGGTTGGGTTGAAGATGGCTTTGATCTCTCGGATGTGAAGAAAATAGGCTTTGAAATCTCAGCTAACGGCAAACCTACTAATGTTACTGGTGATATCAAGTTTGATAATATCAAAATTGAAGCCGGTGGTGCGGTGCCAGCCATGTATCAAGCTGATTTTATTGGCGAGACGCAAGGTTGGGGTAAAGACTGGACTGCGGGTACTGTAGTGTCTTCTGATGCCGACAATTTGGTTATTACTCAAGATTGGGCCGCAAGTGATTCCTTCGCTATTTTTGTCGGTGGTGCGAATACCGGTATTGATACCAGTAAGCCGATTAACATTAAACTCAATATGTTCTTGCCAGCTGAGTACGCTAGTGAAACAGATCTATATTTTAAAATCTACGCTAGCCACGGTGATGCTTGGGAATGGGGCGAAACCAGTGCAGTAACTATTGCTGATTTTACTCCGGGAGAGTGGAGTGAAGTGGTATTTGAAAATGTAGACTGGACCACCTTTGGTGCTTTACAAAAATTCGGGATGTTATTTGGTGGTATTAGTGCCGGTAAAACCGAATCAATTCTAGTTGACTCCATTACTGTAGTTGACCCAGAAGCCACTGAAAGTGCCGGTGACCCACCGATGTATAACGCACAATTTGATGTCGATGCTGAAAGTTGGGTTAAATTTTGGGGCGGGGATACTACGGTTGCATCCGATGCCGCAGGTTCGTTGGTTATTACGCCTGATTGGGTTACTGAAGGTAAACTTGGCTTTGGTATTGCTGGTCTAAGCGGTATTGATAGTTCAGCACCGGTTACCATCAAAAGCAGAATCTTTATTCCAGCCTCGTATGCCGAAGAAAGTGGTTTGTACTTCAAAGTATTTGTGCAGGATCAAGGATGGGGCTGGTTCGCTGTACCTGAGCCAGATTTGACAATAGCTGATTTCACGCCGGGTGAATGGACTGACATTACTATTGAAAATGTTGACCTATCTTCACAAGTTGCGCCTTACCAACGTTTTGGTATTGAAATGGGCGGAGTGGTAATGACCGAAAACACCGATCCTATCTTGGTTGATTACATGGCGGTGCTAGGTGATGGTCAATCACTTGATGCTGGCGGTGTGTTGGGTCTCATTACTCAATATGAGCAAGACTTTATTGGTGAACTAGGTGGTTGGGAACGTGATACATATGAAGATCTTACTGGTGCTATCGCGGTAGAAGGTACCGATTTAGCCTTAAGCCAGCAGTGGTCAAGTAAAGATCAATTGGGTTTCTATGTCGCTGGTGGTGTGGCTAATCTGGATACTAGTGCGCCGATTACCTTGAGTGCTCGCGTGTATATCCCCGCTTCATACAGTGATGCCAGCAGTCTATTCTTCCGCTTCTATGTTCAGCATGGTGACGATTGGTCAGGTTGGAATACGACTGAAGATAAAGTTTTCGCTGATTTTAATATTGGTGGCTGGACTGATGTGACCTTTGAAGATGTTGACTTTACCATGGTGCAAACACTACAACGTCTTGGAATTCAAGTTGGTGGTGTTGGTGCTGATAAAGCTGAATCGATTATGATTGATTATGTCAGAGTAGAGAAAATTGGTTTAGTACCATTAGAGCTAGAAACACTCTTCAACATGAGCTTTAACAACGCTGATGAAGTCGATGCATGGACCTTGGATTACGCTGAAGGAGGTTTTGATGAAACTTCGCTAGCAGACGCTAAAGTACATGGTTACGGTGTTGTTCCTTATGGCTGGATTGCATGGTCATGGAAAGGCAATGGTGGCGATGCTGTAGTGCTAGATATGTCTACTTCTGAAAACAGTGTAGAGTTAACAACCCGTGGTAACGAGATAGTGAATGGCCCTAACGGTATTCAATCCTCAGCATTACCTGCAGGTTTTGGTAACTAAATACATTCAATTAGTTTAGAAATTAAAATACCGGGCATTGCCCGGTATTTTTTTGTTTGTCGTTTCTCATACCATGGACATTACCCGTAAGTGATGAATTAACCTCAGTAGAGGATATAAATGTCGAGGGTATAAATATAATAATTTAACCTCATCTCGGGATAAGAATTGTCGGAAATGTAAATATTTCCTTATATTTCAATGCGTTACTTTTGTTTACTAATATTAATATTGTTTTTATTCGGTACAGTGCTGCTATTTTTGTTTATATCAAGGCGTTCACTATGTTGTTTAGTCATTCTAAACCCATAGTGGATAACGTAGGGAGGGGCAAAAATAGCTGTGCTGTAAGGCATTGCTTATCCCGAACTGAGGTTAATTTAGATTTTAATTACGTCACAAAGTGCTAAGCCACTGACTACACACTCTCTAGTGCGTTCTTGTATACATGGGGAGATTCTTTATGAATGAACTCATCCGTCTTGTTAAAGATTTGTAATATTGTTGTTGAAATGGTTGACTGGTTACGTTAAATTGAACCGGTTCATGATTGACCGGTATATCTCTTTAAAAAAGGAGGCTTCACCGGTTTTTTTGCAAGCATTTGATGAACCGGTTCATATAGTTTTAAGGGAAAACTACTGGGCATGGGATGACAATCAACTTCGAGGTCGATAATGATAATTAAAACAACACTTAAACCAGCTGGAGCGATGCTTATAGCATTACTTGCGGGGTTTACCACTGGCTGCGTCGATGAGGCTAAGCTAAATACCGACACGGCGACTTATACGCCGGAAGACAGACCACTAGGTGTATTGGCTGGTGATGGCGCTGAATATGAGCCTGGCAGCAATGTGACCTTGAGTGGTCGACTGGTCGGCACCGTCAATGGGCAATCCATTATATGGACACAAATTGAAGGTACCCCGATTGAAGGGATCACCGATTGGACATCAGAGGAAATTACATTTACTGCTCCCGATGTTATTGGTATTGAATCTTTTAAATTTCAAATAGCCGCACTTAATGGGGATGGCAGTGCTGCCACCGATGAAAATGGCGAGCCACTGGTCGCGGTTACCGAAGTGACGGTATTTGATCCGGCGACAAAAATATTTTACGAAATCGAAGATCCCACTTTTGCAGAATTAATTTCTGTAGAAATGATTTCTTCGGGTGATGGTTATTTAACCGGCGCATCTGGTGCTCACACTGCCGATATCGTTCCTGGCTCGTCAGTGGTTTTCACCATTCCTATGGAGGAGGAGGCTTTCGTTACCTTATATGCTGCCTTTGGTATTCCCTCTGCGGGTTACGGCAGTAAAAATGCCATGGTCAATGTCAACGGTGTTGATAATGAAATTGTTATCAATGCTACCGGCAGTATATCTGAGTATCGCGTAGGTGTGATTAAACTGAACGCAGGCGATAATATTATTGAAGTCGGCGCAGGTTGGAATTATTACCGTCTAGATTATTTAATGACGGTACCAGCAGCACAACCACCAGCACCTTTGGCGGTTCCTGCAACATTAACCAACCCCAATGCTCAAGCTTCAGCCATCAGCATGATGGAATATTTGGCGGCGAACTATGGTGTTAGCACATTATCGGGTCAGACTGAGTATCCGAATAAAGGTGACGGCACATTCCCGCTAGTTGAGTTTGACAAGATTGTCGCTGCAACCGCTGATGATGCACCGGCAATTGTTGGCTTTGACTTTATCGATATGTCAGCAACTCGCGTTAGCAATGGCTCCGATTCAACAGGCTTATCAGAGGCCATGATCGCGCATCATAATGCTAAAAATGTCATGCTATCTGCCCTTTGGCATTGGAATGCACCAATGCATTTATTAGATGCTGACGGCGATGGTGTGGGTGATGAGTCAGGTTCTGACCAAGAAGCGTGGTGGGCTGGTTTTTATAGTCGTGCAACGAGCTTTGATTTAGCTGCTGCTTTAGCCGATACAAATAGCCCAGAATACGCTGCATTGATTGCCGATATCGACACTATTTCAGCTGAATTACAGAAATTTGCTGATGCAGACATCCCTATTTTATGGCGTCCGTTGCATGAAGCCGAAGGCGGTTGGTTTTGGTGGGGAGCTGCAGGTCCTGATGCACTGAAAGAACTGTGGATTTTAATGTACGACCGCATGACCAACACCCATGGTCTGAATAACCTTATTTGGGTATACACCCATGCCGGTAGCTTAGATAAAAGTTGGTATCCAGGTGATAACTATGTCGACATTGTTGGCTATGACGGTTACGACGGCAACAACGCTGATAATCCATTTAAGAGCCAGTACGCAATACTAAAAGATCGCCACAACGGTAAAAAAATGGTGGCCTTAACTGAAACCGGCACTATTCCCAATGTGGCACTTATGCATGAGCAAAATGCTTGGTGGTCATTCTTTATTACGTGGAATTCTGGTGAGGACTACGGCCCGGACGGTATTGATAACACAATTATTGATACTAACTACGCATACGAAGGTCTAATCAATCTTGCCGATATCCCTGGTGGAAGAGCTAAAACTGAAGCTGGTATCTGGACTGGTTTTGAGTCAACAGGGTCAAATGGATGGGAAGCCCAAGCAAACTGGGGCGCTACAGATGGTTTAGGTGTTTCAACAAGTTGGGCTGCTAGTGGAACCACATCGCTTGTTATTACTAAAGATATGACAACTATTGAAGCGCCGGAAAACATTGTTTTCCAAAGTTATCCTGCAGGCGGTATTGATGTAACGGACAAATCAGCACTAACTATTGTTGTTAATGCATTGAATGCCGGAAATGTGGTTAACGCGCATATTTTCTTCAAAGCACCCGATGGTGTTGAAAGTTGGCCAGAAGCTGTTGATATCTCTGCCGATGGTACTGAGTTGACTATTGATGTATCTGAAGTTGATACATTAAATGGCATTGGTGTGCGTTTCCAAGGCCTTGATGCCACAGCAACAAATGCCGAATATTTAATTGACGCAATTAAAATTGATGGTGAAATAATTGCTGATTTTGAGCCTGATTCATCGAATTGGGAAACTCAGATATCTTGGGGAAGTGCTTCAGGCATAACGACTTCTACCGAATGGTCAAATAGCGGTTCACGTTCATTGGCTTTATACAAAGATCTCTCGGTAATGGATGCTCCCAGTGATGTTGTATTCCAAGTCTATCCTGCAGACGGCATAGATGTTGATGGCGCAACTACATTAACCATTACGGTGAATGCAATAGATGCTGGACCTACTGTTGATGCGCATATTTTCTTTAAAGCGCCCGATGGCGTCGAAAGTTGGCCTGCGGCTGTAGCTGTAACGGACGGTGGTGTTGAATTAACCATTGATGTCTCGGAAGTGTCTACATTAACTGGTTTAGGTGTCCGATTTAACGGTATTGATGTTACTTCTACTAACGCTAAATTCTTTATTGATAGCGTAGCAGTCGATGGTTCTGTTCTTTATGAGTTTGAAGGTACTGGTGCGTGGGAATTCCAAGTTAATTGGACACCAGCAGCTGGCTTACATCTAGCCACCGACTGGACTGCCGAAGGTAAAAACTCCTTAGCAGGAACCACTCAACTTGTTGATGGTGATGACGATATCATTCTACAAACTTATCCCGCAGGTGGTTTGCTACTCGGTGATGTCACCACGCTAAAAGTCACAGTTAATGCTGTCGATGCCGGCGATGCAGTACAAGTGCAACTTTTTGCCAAAGACAAAGCCGGAACGTGGCGCGACGGTGGGGCAGTTGCCTTTATTGCCGGCGGCACAGAATTGACGCTGGATATTGCTGACATGGGTGAAATAAGTGGCTTCGGTGTGCGCTTTATGGGCGCTGTGAATAGCAGCTCAGAATCGCATTATTACATCGATAACGTGGTTTTCGAATAACTCACTTATATAACGAATAGCCAGCATTCAGGCACACTCAATGCGCAACAAATAGCATTGAGTGTGACCTGTACGACCAATTTAATAAGAAAGGAATGAATATGTCTTTCCCAATACAAAATTTTAAACGTTCCGCATTATCTGCGGGCATATTAGCGGGTTTAATGTTGTTACCCAATGCGCTAATGGCACAAGAAACTGATGCCGAAATAGCCGCAGAAAACGACGCAACCGAAGTCATAACCGTACGTGGTATTCGTGGCTCATTAATCCAATCAATGCAAAACAAACGTTTTGCTGGCAGTGTTGTTGATTCCATTTCAGCAGTAGATATTGGTAAATTACCTGATGCCACTATTGCTGATTCATTGCAACGTATTACCGGTATTCAAATTACCCGTTCTGGCGGTGAAGGTGCGTTAGTTAACATTCGTGGTAATGGTAATGTAACGACCACTCTGAACGGCGAGCAAATGTTATCGGCCGGTAACGTTACTACTATCACGCCAGATTTTGCCGATATTCCGTCAACTATGGTGTCGGGTTTGGATGTTTATAAATCATCCCAAGCACGTAATGTGGTCAGTGGTTTGGCCGGTACTATTGATCTTAAAACTAACCGTCCGTTTTTATTGGAAGATGGTTGGACGGTATTAGGTAAAGCAGAAGCGCAACGTGGCTCTTTAGGTAAAGAAACCGATGGCGCATTGTCTGCCTTTATAGGTTTTAATCAAGATAGCGATTATGGTTTTACTTTAAACATATCAAAATCTGATAGTTATTTGGCGGATTACACTAATGGCTCACAGGGCGGAGAGCCAGGGCAATACGGTGGTTGGTCATTTAACGCATCAGAAGCGTCTAACTTTGTTCAAGATGATATTGATATTAATGGTGATGGTGACCTTAATGACGTGTATTACGGCTTTCAAGGGCATCAGGCCAGTAACCGTTTTATTGAGCGTGACCGTACTGGGGTAAATGCTTCATTGCAGATCCAGCTGACCGATTCATTAAAATTAACCGGTGACGTGTTCTATACCAAGTTGGAAGAATATCAATATTTTGCCGGTGTTGTTGCCAGCCAAGCGTGGCAGGGTGTTACGGGTTGGTATACGCCAACAGAAACTACCGAATATCCTAATATTACTAGCTCAGATGGTGTGTTTACTACCAATGAGGGAAGCTACTACACCATTCAAGCGGCAGACTATCAGGCGCGCGCAGTAAAAACCCATACGCAAACTTGGGCAATTGATAAAGAAGCATTGAATACCAATTTAGAATTAGCCTTTGATAACGGTGGCGATTTAACCGGTAAAGTACGTTGGGTTCACGGTGAAGCGGTTAATGATATGAGTCGTAGTGTAATTGACTCCTTCATTACCTCAGGCTCACAAATTGGTGATACTTACCATGGCCCAGGTACCGAATTTATCAGCGATGCTAACCCTTGGGGTTATGGTGGCTTACCTGCTAGCTTACCCGATGGTACAACGGTGGATGCTTATACTCAGATCCCTATTAGTATTTCTTATGCGGGCGGTACCCAGAACTGGGGACTCCCATCAATAGACTTCACCGAGACTGATGGCAGCATTACTACCGAACAATTCGGCAGTAATATGAATCGTTATAGCAATAAATCCAGTAACTTATACGGCGAATATTCCAATGCAGATTTGGATATTCTACGGGTAGATGGTAGTTATGCGCTGGATTTGGATGCGCTGGAAATGGTGACCTCGGTTGATTTTGGTGCTCGTATCGGTAAGCGCGAAGTATCCAAAGATGGCTGGTATGGCGGTGTTGCTCGTACTAACCAATATGGTGATGCGTTCTTGGCTCGCTGGAAAGACGTAGCAACTCAAGCACCATTAACGCTAGAGTCTTACATTGAGCCAATGTCCTTCACCGATCTTGATGCCAGAGGCATGATCACTGGTATTAGCGATTTCCACGGTACTACCGGTTTAGGCACGTTGTATTTCATTGACCCTAAAGCGATGAAAGACCCAATTGCTTGGCACGCCGACATCTATGGCACCAATGTATTAGTACCAGATGCAGCTAATGTATATAACGTTAAAGAAGAAACTCAGTCTATTTACGTGCAAGCGAATTTAGAGGGTGAGTTAGTCGGGATGACCTACACCGGTAATATCGGCTTCCGTTATATCAAAACCGAATTCGACATTATTCAAAGTGAAGGTTTGCAAGGCAGTGTGGCTAACTTCAATGGTCAGGACTACTTAATTGGTCCGGGAATTCTACAGCCAGATGGTAATAAAATTAATACCATCAATGAGTACAGCGACTTCTTACCGGCGATTAACTTTGCGTTGAATCTTGATGAAGAACAGATTTTACGTTTTTCTTATACCGAAACGGTATCCACTCATAATACCGATAGCTTGGCCGGTGGTTTAACTGTTAACCGCGTTAAAAACTGTGGTGTTATCAATGCGCAGGGCGAAGAAGTATTCTGTGCTACTGGTGGTGGTCAGGACGGTAATCCTAACTTGCAACCTAACCGCAATGACAATGCTGAAGTGTCCTATGAGTGGTATTTCAGTGAAACCGGTATGTTAAATATCGGGGTCTTTATTGGTCGCGGTAATACCGAGTTCAGAACGTCGTTGGTTGAGCGTGACAATATTGTCGATAGTGATGGTGTGGTGCGTGGTTATAACTTGTCGACCGATTCCTTCACCGGCACGGTACCTATCCAAACCACAGAAACCTTTGATATTTCTGGGGATTGGAGCGATCCGGGTGTGGAAATTGGTTATCAGCAAGGTTTGGACTTTCTTGAAGGTTGGGCCAGTGGTTTTGGTATAACCGCCAACTATACCTACTCACCTAGCAACAGTAATGACACCGACTTTTATGGTCAGTCGTTACCGGGCATAGGTAACTCTAAGCATCAAACTAACTTAGCCTTGTGGTATGAAAAAGACGGCATACAAGCCCGTATTGCTCATAACTATCGTAGCGAAATGTTTAACGGCGTGAAGTATGAAGGTGCTTATCAGTTCGCCTATTGGACACAAGCTGCCAGCTATCTAGATGCATCGGTAAGTTATGATGTGAATGAGCAGATCACATTATCTGTTCAGGGTACTAACCTGACCGAAGAGTATCAGGAGAATTACCATCAATGGGAATCGAATATCGATAGCCGAGTGTATGGTGAACGACGTTTAACTGTTGGTGTACAAGTTAAGATGTAATCACTGTCTGTCTTAACTTTTGTGTATGAAGCCCTCGAAAGAGGGCTTTTTTTGGCGTAGCTAACATTGTATTTAACTATCTCTCTTGGACGCCGTGATGGCGATGACAAGCAGAGAATTATTGACTATGCCATTATGCGAAAGTTCGTAAAACTTATTTACGGAGTATGGAAATCAAAGAAACCATTTGAGCTGGCATTATTTGCATCTCTAAATATGAAATAAGTTGACTGGAGCCATAGGATCTCAGGACGAACGAGATCTAGAGCCTATTCGTTAGGCAATCTTAAAGACAAAAATGCAGCTAACCCAATAAACACCGCCGATACCCATAAACAAATCATCAAACCAAATTCCTGATATAACCACCCCGATAACACAGTACCAATCAAACGCCCCCCCGCATTGGCCATGTAGTAAAAACCCACATCCAGTGATACGCCTTCGGCGTCGGCATAGTGCACGATGAGAAAACTGTGGATGGAGGAGTTAATCGCAAACACTATGCCAAATAGAGTTAACCCCAACACTAAGATCCATATTGACGACTGGCCTGTGTTGACGCTTATGGCGATGGCAATCGCGGCTGGGATAACACTAAGCAACAATGCCCATAAAAAGGCGCTTTTGCCATCGGGTGTTTTATTGCGGCTGCCGGTAATCGCCGGTGCCATGGTTTGTACTAAACCGTAGGCGATGATCCATAATGCGAGAAAGCCGCCGACTGTCCAATGATCCCATTGGTATTGGCTGGCTAGATATACCGGTAATGCCACCACAAACCACACATCGCGAGCACCGAATAAAAACAAGCGGGCAGCGGATAGGGCGTTGATGGCGGGGGATTTTGAAAATATCGCCGAGAATTTGACTTTGCTTTTGGCTTTGCCTAAATCCTGTTTTAAGTTAATCAGGCTGACTAACCAGACCGCCGTTAAAGCGGCGATTAAGATCAATATGGTGCTGTGGAAACCAACCAGCGTTAACAGGCCGCCGCCGACAAAAAAGCCTACGCCTTTTAAGGTGTTTTTAGAGCCGGTTAAAATCGCTACCCATTTAAATAGTTGGCCTTGGGCGTCTCTTGGGATTAACACCTTAATGGCGCTTTTAGCGCTCATCTTGTTGAGGTCTTTGGCTATACCCGATAACGCTTGGGCGGCCATTACCCATAAAATCGTTAACCATTCTGCGGGCACCAATAGCATCCCAAGGGCGAGGATTTGCATGCCTAAACCGATATTCATGGTGCGGTTTAAACCAATTCTGGCGCCTAGCCAGCCACCGACTAAATTGGTGACGACGCCAAAGAATTCATAGAACAAAAACAGTAGGGCAATTTGTAATGGCTGATAACCTAAGCTGTGAAAATGCAGTACTACCAGCATACGCAGCGCGCCATCGGTGATGGTAAACACCCAATAGTTGAGGGTGATCAACAAATACTGTCGAACGGCTGGGGATAATGAATTTAGCATCGCTGTGTTTTCACCTTACTTAACCTAATCTAAAACAATCTGCTTTAGGCTTGTTGATCCCGTTGGCCTACCATGCGCATTAACTCGGCGGTGCGGTTGGCGTAGCCCCATTCGTTGTCGTACCAAGCGTAAATTTTTACTTGGGTTCCGTTGATGACCATGGTCGATAAGGCATCAATAATGCTCGAACGAGGGTCGGTTTTATAATCGATGGATACCAGCGGTCGCTCTTCATAACCCATAATATCTTTGAGTTCGTTTTCAGCGGCGGCTTTTAACAGGGCATTCACTTCTTCGGCTGTGGTGGCGCGCTGTACTTCAAATACACAATCGGTAAGAGAGGCATTGGTTAAGGGCACGCGCACCGCATGGCCATTTAGTTTGCCTTTAAGTTCGGGGAAAATATGCGTGATAGCAGTCGCCGAACCAGTGGTAGTAGGAATTAAACTGGTGCCGCAAGAACGCGCCCTGCGAAGGTCACTATGGGGCGCATCAATAATGGTTTGGGTATTGGTAATATTGTGGATGGTGGTCATTGAGCCATGTTTGATGCCCAATTGTTCATGGATCACTTTTACCACCGGCGCTAAACAGTTGGTGGTGCAAGAAGCGGCGGTAACAATGGGGTGGATGGCCGGATTGTATAAATGCTGATTAACCCCCATGACTACATTCAGCACGCCATCTTCTTTGACCGGTGCGGTGACTACTACCCGTTTTACCCCTTGGTCTAAATAGGCTTGCAGTAAAGCTTTGGATTTCATTTTGCCGGAGCCATCAATGACCACATCGCAGCCTGACCAATCGGTTTCGCTAATGGTTTTATTTTGCGTGCATTGAATGCGTTGGCCTTGAATGATGATGTGGTTATTTTCTGCATTAGCTTGATGTTGCCAGCGGCCGTGTACCGAATCAAAGTTTAACAGGTGGGCTAGCGTCTCGGCGTTACCAGCAGGATCGTTAATCTGCACAAATTCAATGTCCTGCCAGTCAAACGCGGCGCGAAAAGTTAAACGACCCATGCGGCCAAAACCGTTAATACCTACTTTAATGCTCATGATAATTCTCTGTTATTAAATTTGTGAAAAGTCTTTATGTAAAAATTAACTATTAGCAACATTGCTGAGTGCGGGCAGGGCGGTCACCCATATTGCACAATTGCTGATTATTGCTGGCGATAAAGTCGGGGTTGTTTAATCGGGTTTGGGTTAACACCGATAACGCCCATTTCGGTAACTGTGGATTGATTTGATAAAACACCCAAATGCCTTGGCGTCTATCTTGAAGTAAGCCACTGTTACGAAGTTGGGCTAAATGGCGAGATATCTTTGGCTGACTTAATTGCAGCGCTTCGGTGAGCTCACAAACACAAAGCTCGGTTTCTTGCTCGATCAGTAACAGGCACCGCAAGCGGGTGTCGTCGGCTAAGCATTTATAAAAAGTAACGATGTCCATTAAAATAACGGGTCCATGGATGTCTTCAATTTAATATGCGAAATATCATATATATGATATTTCATATGTCAATGTTTGAAATCCAATAGAGTAATGATTTATTTAAGTTTGACCTTTTTATACTAAATCTCGACGAATTTATCTGATCAAAAATCCATGGCTTAATGTTAGTCTGGTGAGATCGATGATTAACTTATTCTAAATCTAACAAAGGGTTGTTATGAAAAATATAGTAAAAGTATTGGCATTAGTGTTGGGAACAATGACACTTGCTGCCTGTCAACAAGCCGATACGGCCAAGCAACAAACCGACACACCTCAGCAACAAGTATCCTTACAAGACAAAATTCCACCTATTAGTGTGCAGCTTTGGTCGGTAAAAGATTATGTGAAAGAAGACTTTGAAGGCACCTTAAAGCGCATTGCTAAAATGGGTTTTAAAGGCGTGGAATTTGCTGGTGACTTCGGTCCTTATACCGACGACCCTGCTGGGTTAAAACAATTCCTTAGCTCAATTGGCCTACAAGCCAGCGGCGCCCATGTACAAGTTGGTTTGTTACGTGGTGATAAGTTTCAACCTACTGTGGATTTTCTTAAGGCGGTTGGCATTGAGTTAGCTATTGTACCCATGGACTCGCGTGCTTGGGATGATGAAAAAATCAGTGAACTAACGGCGGAATTTACTGAACTTAGCGGTAAATTAGCTGAGCAAGGTATCACCTTCGGTTATCACAATCATTATCAAGAATTTGCCGATTATCAACAGCAAACCTATTGGGATCACATTGCACAAAACACCCCTGATGACATGTTATTGCAAATGGATGTGGGTTGGGTGAACTACGCTAAAAAAGATCCTATTGATTATGTTAAGCGTTATCCTAATCGCACATTGGCTACCCATATTAAAATTAGAACCGAAGGTTCAACGGGTGTGAATGTCATTATCGGCCAAGATAACTTTGATTGGGCAGAATTGGTTAAAACCGATATCGAAGTAGGTGGTACTCGTTGGTTAGTTATCGAGCAGGAAGAATACCCAGAAGGTATGGATCCAATGATGTCTATCGAAGCGTCTAAACAAGGTTTAGAGACATTGTTAAAAGCCTTGTAATACATTCAACCGAACAATGAAAAAGCCCTCTAACTTAGAGGGCTTTTTTGTTACTGCTAGGTAATGGAGTTACTGGCTGCTTAAATCAATTTGGTAGATAGCGCCATTGGCATCGGTGCCGACCTTGGTGGTAGGGAAGTACTGTTTGTCACTAACAAAGCTGGCTACGCGTTCGGTGTCTGGCACGCGAAACACAATATTCAGTTCAACGTTGCTGTCGATATTGGCAAAGCGCCAGTTGTTGTCGGCGCTGGGGTTAACCGTACCGACACTTTGTGAAAGTTGACGAATATAGTTGGCTAACACATCGCGGTTGGCATCAGGTGCTTCTATCACCACATGTTCACCACCGGTACCGGGGAAGTTACCACCACCCCCTGCTCGGTAATTATTCGAGGCAATCAAGAAATCCATTTCAGCAGTCACCAATTCGCCGTTAAAACTAAGATTGCTAATGCGCTGTGCATCGGTATTTTCTAACACACAAGCACTGGTATATCGGGCAGGCTGGCTAACATCAATTTGATATTGCACACCATCGATAATATCAAAGTTATAAGTCGGGAAGCTGGAACTAACCAACTCTTGCTGAGCGCTGGAAGTTACATCGATTTGATTAAACATGCCGGCAGAGCATTCTAACCATTCTTTTAACTCGCTACCTGTTATTTTAAGTACCTGCAGGGTATTCGGGTATAGATACAAATCAGCGGCATCTTTAAGGGCTAAATCCCCTTTGGATACGGTGACAAAATCACTTTCATTGGCGCAATTTTGACTACGGGCACAGGCTTTAAAAGGCGCGGCAGCAGATAATACGGGTAGTCCTTCTAAATTAACATCACCTTGAATGAGCTGTTCAACATAGTATTTTTGCGCATCACTGACGATTTGCACCGATGGGTCGTCTTGTACTAAGGCCAAAAAGCTAAACATATCATCGGAGGCGGAACCAATAGGTTGGTTCATATATTCGGTGGTGCTTGTATGGGCTGCCGTTAACATCGTCGTTAATTCATCATCCACGGCAACGTCGGCGCTGTCGACACTAGGTGTGGATACTTTGTGATTGAAAATAGACCAGCTTTGGTCGTCGGCGTTGTAAGCTAACTGCAAGTCAATAATACCTAAATGACTGCCCCAGTAACCTGGCATAACCGCGGGTACACCATTTAATGTGCCTTTTTCAATATCGGTATTTGGCGTATCCGCATAAGCGCTGGACGGAAATATTGCATGGGCATGACCAAACATAATGGCATCAATACCTGCAACTTGAGATAAATACCAAGATGAGTTTTCGGCTAGGGCATTGCTATCGTAAGGGTTGGCATCAATGCCAGAGTGGGGAATAGCGACGATAATATCAGCGCCTTCGGCCTGCATTTGTGGAATGTATTTTTCAGCGGCAGCTGTGATGTCCTTGGCGATCACTTCACCGCTCAGATTGTTTTTATCCCACACCATAATTTGTGGTGGTACAAAGCCAATAAAACCGATTTTTATGGTTAGCTCGTTACCCTTGTTGTCGAAAATGACTTTATCAATAATGTGGTAAGGAGAGAAATAAGGCTCATCGTTGTCGCTATTATCGTCACCATCATCAATAAACACGTTGGCGCTGATATAGGGGAAATTGGCGTCATTCACCGATTCGGCTAAAAACGACAAACCGTAGTTGAATTCATGATTGCCATAGTTGGCTACATCGTAATCTAAATTATTCATGACTTGATAAACGGGATGTATTTCGCCGGCCTCAATGCCTTTGGCGGCCATCCAGTCACCGATGGGATTACCTTGGATAAGGTCGCCATTATCTACTAATACCGAGTTAGTCACTTCGGCGCGTGCCTGTTTAATTAAGGTGGCAGTACGAGATAAACCAAAGCGCGTCTGGGTACTACCATCGTAATAATTCACATCGGTAAGGTAGGCGTGAATGTCGGTGGTTTCCATCAAACGTAAACTAGCGAATTGTTCAGCCTCTAAAATCACCGCTAAGGCATTAAGGGAATCTGCCATGGCCAGTGCATCAAAGCGCTCATCGGACAAATTTAGCATGCCAGTCAACTCGGCTATTTGTGTATCTAATGCGTTTTTTTGCTGCTCGTTTAACGTACTGGAGCTGGCAATGGCGGCAGTAAGTGTGGCTAGCTGCGTCTGTAACTCTGCAGCAGAGCTGTCGCTTTGATCCAGTTGTGATTGCAGTGCAGCCACATCGGCTTGTAACGCTTTCACTTCATCATCGTTGTCGCCGTTACAAGCGCTAACAGAAGTGATAATGGCGGCAGCTAAAAGACTGTGTTTAATAAATTGATTTCGCATAGTTGTTTCCGTTTAAAGTTATCCATATCCAAAAAAGGGGGTAATCAAAAGCGAAACTAGGCTGACAGCCATAGATGAAACTTAAGTGGCTTTTATGTGATGATTTATTGAAATATTTATTTCAGAATGAACGAGTTTATTTTTGTGGTGAGATTAATGCCGATTTAATTAAGGGACGTAAAATGACTATTTTTCATGCAGTGCTGGCAATGTGCAATATTGTAGTTTTGCTGGGGCGTTAGTTGACGGATTCCTAGCCATTGGTTGACTCCACTAATGCATCGCCGCCGAATATGATTATCGTGCTCACCGATGACCAAGGTTATGGAGGTTTAGGTTTAAAACATAATTCTTTGCGGATTAAACATGTATGCCTGATCAAAGTTGCTTCTTAGAGGTAGTCGATAGCGAATTTTTGCCCACAGAATATATACAATCTTGCTTTCTTGTTATCATCTACAAAATATATGCGCCCTCCGTTATGTAAGATGCAAGGATAAATATGAGTCAGTCTGTTTATGAAGCCCAGAGTTTCTGTAAAGAAGCCATCAGTAATGGCAAGGTTTGGGGAATTAAAGATGCCACTGGGATCCCTGTGCCAGAAGGCGATGGTGGCATTAAAACGATGCCGTTTTGGTCCAGTGAAGCCAATGCTCAAGCATTTGTTAGCCAAGCAAAAAATTATGTCGGTTTTGAAATATTTGAAGTGGCGTTGACCATTTTTGTCGATAAATGGCTCACTGGCCTTGCGACAGATGAAGTATTGGTTGGCCTAAATTGGAGCGGTGAACATGCGCTAGGGGCTGACATTGAACCAGAAAATCTCAAAGAAGCTATTGAATATCAGCAGAGCGAAGAGAATAGTCTAGAAGACGACGTATAGTTACTTGCTATTGTGATAATCATTAGCGACGACGCCACTTAAAAACAGTGAAAAATTCGTTGAGAGTTACCAAAAGTGCTTAAGGAACGTTACTGTAATCCTTCGTTGGTAATCGATATTGTATTAGGTTCGTGTTAATCAACTTGATTTTTAAACAGTTTATTTAGTTTTGCAGGGTAAATTTGTAGATTTAGTATATCCTTATTAAAGATTTTGAGTTCTGACATTTTACCCCCTTTGTATTAGTTGTAGAGGGACAGTGATATTTTTAAGAGATAATGATGTTCATATGTTCTATCCATATACAAACTGTAAACCCAAAATGTTGAGGTTATCACTAATGTGGAATGACGTTAGCGATGCGATAAGGCGGATATCCAGTATTCGACTTGTTTGTTTTCAACAACGGTATTGGCGTTTTCAATTCAGTGTATTGCTTAGCGTTTTGCTGCTTTGTGCAGCACCGAGCCATGCATTATCAAATAGTAAAGCCGGTTTAGTCGTGGTGGTCGGTAAGCAAAACCCTATTGATACGCTTTCTAAAAAACAGGTTATTGATATTTTTATGGGGCGTTTCACCAGCTTTCCTAATGGCGAACCGGTATATCCCGTCGATTATTCGTCAGAAGCGGGCATTAAAGCAGAATTTTATCTTAAATTAGTTAATCAATCAGAGAGAAAAATCAACGCCTATTGGTCTCGGCTATTATTTTCAGGGCGAGCTAAGCCCCCATTGCAAGCTGAATCAGAAACGGTTCTATTACAACAGTTTGCAGATAATGCCAATACTATCGGTTACCTTCCCCTTGCTGATGTCACTGAGGAGATGAAAATTGTCTTCGAATTCTAAGTGTATAAATTATCCAGTTATAAGCCGTATAAGCCTTCTGTGCTTGTGTATTTTACTTTATGTGCCTTTGGTTAATGCTGACATGGAGGTCAAGTTCAGTGGTTTTGCGAACTTGGCATTAACTTATGAAGACAGTGACCAGTTGGACTTTATGGGGTCTATTTTGAATAATCCCCGTGATGGGCTATCGCCATGGAGCGACAGTTCATTGGGCGGACAGGTGAATCTACAAGTATCGGACAATGTCGATGCGGTAGCACAAATTGTATTCAATGACCGTTCGGATACCGACCTATCAAACTATCTGACACTGGGATTTGTGCGTTATCGGCCAAACCGAAATTGGGCGCTTAGGGCTGGCAGAATGAATAATAATATTTATATTCTGTCTGAGTATTTAGCCGCAGGTTATGCTTATTTATGGAGCCGTCCTCCCCTAGATTTCTATAGTCCGGCCTCTGCTATACGCTCGATGGATGGTGTTGAAGCCCAATACAGTCGATATATAGGCGACGGTTTTCTACAAACCAGTTTACAGTTTGGGAAAACGGAAACCAGTTTGGATGGGGTAGGTGGTAGTTTTGAGTTGAAGTTAAAAAAGATTATAGTTTGGACCGCTAATTATGAAGTTGCTAATTGGTTATTTAAAGGGTCTTATGTTACTGCCACGACTCAAACTCCTGACTCCACTGATTTTCAGGCATTAATCAATGCATTTAATGCTGTGCCGAGTTACCTTTGGCCAGCTGCAGCGCAATATGCCGATGATTTAGATCCGGAGGATGGCAACATTAAATATTTGGCATTGGGAATGCAGTATGATGATGGTGACTGGACAATGCAGGCCGAATTGGCTCAGGTAGATAGTGACTGGCTATTATTCTTGCCCGGCCGATTTGGTTATATTAGTTTGGGTTATCATTGGGGGGAGTTTACCCCTTATGTGAAAATTGCCAGTAACAGACGTTCTGATGACGTTCCTGAAATAGTGGCACCGGCTTTTTCAGATGCAGTGCCGCAAGAAGTACAGATAGGAATTTATACCTTAGCGGGGGCCGCTAATATGGTTGTCAACGGTTCAACGAATAAACAATATTCTCTAGGATTAGGTGTTCGATGGGACTTTGCTGATTCAATGGCATTAAAAATGCAATTAGATCGGTTTTATATCAGCCCGCCTGGCGCATCATTATGGGGGCTTGAAAATACTGCCAATGCAGTGAATAAGCAGCAAGTAAATGTTTTCAGCCTCGGTCTTAGCACCATTTTTTGAGGTATAAGTCCATTTAGCCATTGAAGGTGTTGTTATTTTGGTCCGATTTAGTCAAAAACTTTACATCCGCGTTGCGTTAGCCATTACTTTGGTTGCGATGACTATATCAGTTGTTGCCGGTGGCCTCGCTTATTGGTACGGCCTTAACCAACAGCAGCAGCTCAATACTCGGCTAATTAATCAGCTCGCAGTCAGTGTTGCCAGAACCTCTGCGATCGCAGCCTACTTGCAAGATAGTGAACTGGCGCAGGAAATTGCAAACGGTTTGATATTGAATGATCTGGTTATTGCCGTTGAACTCAATAGTAAAGATGGTATGTCGATTATTAATGGTCATGCTGGCAGTCAAAAAGAGAGCATCAAGTTACCCCTAGTGAATCCTTTTATCGCTGATGAAGTTATCGGTGAATTAATTGTTCATCCCAATACGTTTTTTATTCAAGGCTTAGCTAGAAAGTCCGCCATGAGTGGGGCTATTGCGATGATAGTATTATCTATCTTCACCGCATTTTTCGTTTCACTTTACGTGCAAAGGCATCTTACAAGGCCTTTGCGTAATATTACGAAAAGTTTCGCACAGGTTAAGCCCGATGAGCCATTGAGTATGCAGCCGATTAATATCGGCTATCGCCGTGCAGATGAAATCGGTATTTTGATTGCGGGGATTAATGCACTGATGCAAGCATTGAAGCTTACATTCCAATCTGAACTAGCTTTGCGTGAGCGCACCGAAAAACTGGAAAAGAAGTTTCGTCTAATTTTTGAAAATGCGACGACAGGCATTGGCTTAATCGGCTCAAATAACAATATTTTGGCAGCTAATCCTGCATTTAAAACACTTTTTGGTGAGATAGAAACCGAGGCGGAATTTACCGCATTTTTTATCGAACAAGAGAAAGTATTATTTACCCTGATGCAGTTGAGAACATCAGATACCTTCAATCAAATATCAATGGACTTAGAGTATCGACAAGGTAGCAATAAAGGTTGGTTGCATTGTATTTTTGCCAAAGTCAGTGATTCACGTTCACTAACCAGAATTGGTGACGATACGTTGTTAGAGGTTATTGTATATGACATTACTGACCGAACAGAGCGAGAGCAGTTGACGCGCTTTGAAGCCGATCACGATGTGTTAACTAAGTTACAAAATAGACGCAGTGGTGAAAGAAAACTCGAAGAATTATTAGAATCGGCGCTGAAATGGGAACAGGTGTTTGTGCTAATGATGATCGATTTGGATAAATTTAAACCGGTTAATGATACCCATGGTCACGACGTTGGCGATATTGTATTAGTTGAAACAACCCGCCGTGTTCGTCAGCATTTTGTTAATTTAGATGCTGCTTGTATTCGTTGGGGGGGGGATGAGTTTGTTATTGGATTTTGTCGCCCATTTTGGTCAACGGCAGATATTAGTAAATTGTCACAACAGCTTATTGAGTCGTTGCGCGAGCCTATTGCGGTAGAGCCGGATATTATTTGCCAAATCTCAGCAAGTATTGGCATTGTTATTGCGCCTGAACATGGTACAACTCTCAAGCAGTTACTCCACCTGTCTGACCAAACCATGTATGAGGTAAAACAAAATGGTCGTGATCAATTCTTAATCGCTAGTTTGCCAGACTCAGATTAACTAAGAGTAACAACCTCTAGTTTCCTGGCTCTGTTATGGTGGTCAACCGCTGTAATAAATGATCATATTGCTTATGACGACAGGGGAGGATAAGCCAACAAAATCGTGTATAATCCGCGCCCAATTAATCTTTGTATCGTAATTTTGAGTTAAGTACCCCATGTCATATCAGCAGGAAATCGACAAGCGCCGCACTTTTGCGATAATTTCGCACCCGGATGCCGGTAAAACCACCATTACCGAAAAGGTATTGTTGTTCGGCAACGCCTTACAAAGAGCGGGTACCGTCAAGGGTAAAAAGTCTGGGCAGCATGCAAAGTCTGACTGGATGGAGATGGAAAAAGAACGGGGCATCTCAGTCACCACCTCGGTGATGCAGTTCCCTTATAAAGATCATTTGATCAACTTACTCGATACCCCAGGACACGAAGATTTCTCGGAAGATACTTACCGTACTTTAACTGCCGTCGACTCCTGTTTGATGGTAATCGATGCGGCTAAAGGGGTCGAAGCTCGTACCATTAAATTAATGGACGTAACGCGCCTGCGTGATACACCCATCATCACCTTCATGAACAAACTCGACCGCGATACTCGTGATCCTATTGATTTGATGGATGAAGTTGAAGACGTACTCAAAATAAAGTGCGCGCCCATTACTTGGCCTATCGGCATGGGTAAAGAATTCAAAGGTATTTACCACTTATTACGTGATGAAACCGTTTTATATAAAACGGGTCAAGGTCATACCATTCAAGCTGTTCGCAGTATTAAAGGCTTAGACAATCCGGAGTTAGATGCGGCTATTGGTAGTTACGCCGAAGAATTGCGTGAAACTCTAGAGCTAGTGCAGGGTGCTTCTCACGAATTTGATTTAAAAGAATTTTTAGCCGGTGAATTAACGCCAGTGTTTTTTGGTACCGCCATGGGTAACTTTGGTGTGGACCATATGCTCGATGGTTTGATCGAATGGGCGCCTAAGCCTCAAGGCCGTGAAACTAGCGAACGCCCAGTGGTGGCCGATGAGCAAAAATTCAGTGGCTTTGTGTTTAAGATCCAAGCCAACATGGACCCTAAACATCGTGACCGTATTGCTTTTTGCCGCGTGGTATCCGGTAAATACGAAAAAGGCATGAAGATGCATCAACCGCGCATTGGTAAAGATGTGCGTATCTCCGATGCATTGACCTTTTTAGCTGGGGACCGTGAGGTACTAGATGTCGCCTATGCCGGTGATATCATTGGTTTGCATAACCACGGCTCGATTCAAATTGGTGATACCTTTACTGCCGGTGAAAAATTCCGCTTTAGTGGTATTCCTAACTTTGCACCAGAATTGTTCAAACGTATTCGTTTAAGAGATCCGCTCAAGCAAAAACAACTGCAAAAAGGTTTGATCCAACTTTCGGAAGAAGGTGCAGTGCAGGTATTTCGTCCGCTGATCAGTAATGAGCTCATCGTTGGCGCGGTTGGAGTGTTGCAGTTTGATGTGGTGGTCGCGCGCTTAAAATCTGAATATAACGTGGATGCGATTTATGAACATATTAACGTCGCTACAGCACGTTGGGTGGATAGCGAAGATCCGCGTAAACTGGATGAATTCCGCCGCAAAGCCGAGGCTAACTTGGCCTTGGATGGTGGTGATAACCTGACTTATATTGCGCCAACCCGGGTGAATTTGTCATTATCCCAAGAACGTTATCCGGATATTGTGTTCCGCACTACTCGCGAACATTAATTTACAGATTTAATAGTACTTTTCGTCGCTCGGGCTTTAACCCGAAACGTGATCAGCAGTCGGGCTAAAGTCTGACCTACAACTACAGAATAGATAATGAATATATACCAACTGTTACAGCAAAAATTTAAGCAAGCCCTAGTGGCTATTGGCGCACCCGATGACGCGGCAGCGCCGTTAAGTCGCAGTACTCGCCCAGAGTTTGGTGAGTATCAATTTAATGGCGCTATGGCATTAGCCAAAAGCTTGCGCCAAAAGCCGCGGGATATTGCTGAAAAAATTGTTGCTGCAGTTGAGCTAGACGGTATCGCCGATAAGTTAGAAATCGCCGGCCCAGGCTTTATTAATGTGCACCTAGCGCCGCAGTGGTTGGCAACTCAGTTAGCAGAGGCTAGTCAATCCCCACGCCTTGGTGTAGAGCAAGATGAACAACAAACCGTAGTCGTGGATTACTCCTCGCCGAATTTAGCCAAAGAAATGCATGTGGGCCATTTGCGCACCACCATCATCGGTGACGCCGTGGTTAAAGCTTTGGAGTTTATGGGCCACAAGGTTATTCGTCAGAATCATATGGGCGATTGGGGTACCCAATTTGGTATGTTAATTACCCATTTGAATGACAAATTGACCCAAAGCGGTGTCGCCGAATCCGCATTGTCTGATTTGGAAGATTTTTACCGCGAAGCTAAAGTGCGTTTTGATAACGAAGAAGGCTTCGCCGATCGAGCTAGAGATAACGTGGTTAGATTGCAAAGCGGTGATCCGCAGTGCATATCACTGTGGAAAACCTTTGTGGATGTCTCTATCGCTCACAGTGAAGAAGTCTATGAAAAACTTAATGTCAGCCTGACTCGTAAAGATATTAAAGGTGAGAGTGCTTATAACGCCGATTTAGCCAATGTGATTAGCGAACTACGTGCGCAAAACATTGCCGTAGAAAGCCAAGGCGCGCAGGCGGTGTTTATTCAAGAACTGGCGGATAAAGAAGGTAATCCGGCGGTATATATCGTGCAAAAATCCGGTGGCGGTTATTTATATGCCACCACCGATTTAGCCGCCATGCGTTACCGTTCATTTACTTTAAACGCTGACCGTAACTTGATTTTAACCGATGCCCGTCAAGCACTGCATTTTAAACAAACCGAAATTGTTGGCCGTAAAGCCGGTTTTATCAAGCCCGAACAAACCTATGAGCATTGCCCTTTTGGCATGATGTTAGGTAACGATGGTAAACCTTTTAAAACCCGTACCGGCGGCACCGTTAAGTTAGTGGAATTATTGGACGAAGCCGTTGAGCGTTCTGCCGCATTAATTGCTAAACGTGAGTCTGACTTATCTGTAGAACTGCGCAGTGAAATTGCTCGTAAAGTGGGTATTGGTGCGGTGAAATACGCCGACCTCAGTAAAAACCGCACCACCGATTACATGTTCAATTGGGACAGCATGCTTAGTTTTGAAGGTAATACTGCACCGTATTTGCAATATGCTTATACAAGGGTGCAGAGTATTTTCCGTAAGGCAGGCGTAGATAGAGACTCATTGCAGGCGGATATTAACATCGGTACCGAGCAAGAGAAGTTATTAGCAGTGAAGTTATTGCAATATGTTGAGGCCATTAAACAAGTTACCGTTGAAGCTACCCCCCATGTACTTTGTGCGTACATTTATGAATTGGCCAGCTTGTTTATGAGTTTCTACGAAGCGTGCCCCATTCTTAAAGACGGCGTTGAAGAAAGCACTAAGAACAGTCGCCTGATGTTAGCCGCGATGACAGCACGTACCCTACAATCCGGTTTGGACTTGTTGGGTATAGAGACAATGGAAAATATGTAGCTTAGCCTGAGTTAAATTAAGCTTGAAGTCTGCTGCTTTTATTTGGCAGACTAGCGAACAAAGAAAAACCGATTGCTGAAAAGTAAATCGGTTTTTTTATGGCTAATTTTTGCTTGGTCGATAATGTCAGGTGCTGATGTCGCGATAAGCTAGTGCTCAGTTATGTTCAACATTTACTTGCCGTTCTTGTCGCTCTTGGCGCATTTGTTCACGCATTTGTGACGGGTGAATGCCAAACACGGTTTTAAATTGTTTAGTGAAATAACTATGGTCGCTAAAACCGCTGGCGTAAGCGATTTCTGATATGGGTAAGGTGCTTTCCACTACTCTAAGACGCGCATTTTCTATGCGTACTTCATTAATAAACTGTGTTGGCGTTTTGCCTAAATATTTTTTAAAGCGGCGCTCTAAGGCACTGACGGAAAGATGACATAACTCAGCTAATTCGTTACTGGTGATCGCTCGGCTATAATTTTCTCGGATAAAATCAATAGGGCCTTTGAGGGCATCAATGGACGACAGCGCATGGGAGGATTTTTGAAAGTGGCGGGTTATACCATAAGTACCAATTATCTGATTTTGACTATCTTTAAGTGGCCGTTTAGAAGTCGAAAACCAAGCAAATTCACCATTGTGGGCAATATTCATTTCCAAGCGGTCAGTAACCAAATGACCGTGTAATAGGCTTTCGTCATCGTGCATATATTGTTTGGCTAAATGGGGTGGGAAAAATTCCAGATCGGTTTTTCCCTGAACTTGCTTAATGGATTTAAATCCCACATGTTCAATGTAGACATTATTAGCGTAAACGATCCGGCCTTGAGTATCCTTCATCCAGAATAATACATCGGGCATTAACTCGAAAACTTCAATAAGTTGCTGTATTTCAAGTGATTGAAATTGTTGGTTCCAAAATAACGACATAATGCTGGAAATTCACCCGTTTTTAATGTGCCTAAATATTCATAATTATGAGTAAAAATCATAGTCATTTTTTTATTAATGGCTTGTTTTTTTATCGTAAGTAAAATGTAAAATCATGACTATAATTAATGATAAGCACCTTAAAATCAACTAGGTTAACCTCGATTTAGTTATCAATAATAGTTTCACCATTGTGGCATTTAATCGGCGAAAGAAGTGAAGTAAATAACTGATGCGCTGAAAAAGTCATAACGTTGACCGATTATTTTATATATAAAACCCTGCTTCAACTTATACACTAGTGTCCGTTGTTAACAAGATGTAGATTAAGCTTGGCCGCGCTAATTAATTATAAAAAACGGACAACCCTGTGAAGAAGCTACTTTTACCTCTGATTATTTTACTTTGCCAATTTCCGGCACATGCCACTGGTCTGGATCATCTGGTATTTACTCCCCCTGCAGATAAAGCTAATGGCAAACATATTGTCCTAATATCCGGAGATGAAGAATATCGTTCAGAAGAATTTATGCCGATGTTGGCTAAAATTCTCAGTCAGCGTCATGGTTTTAAAACCACGGTGTTATTTGCCATTGATAAACACACTGGTGTTATTAACCCCAATGAAATTAGTAATATTCCTAACTTACAATCCTTGTACAGCGCAGACTTGATGGTATTGGCCACTCGCTGGCGCAAGCTACCGGGGGAGCAACTGCAACCCATTCTTGATTACCTAAATGCGGCAAAACCTATTATTGCCCTGCGTACCGCAACCCATGCTTTTAATAATGATGATTTTTATGGCGGTTACGATTGGCAAAACTTTGGTCTTAACGTCATTGGTGAGAATTGGTTGAATCATCATGGTGAGCACAAAGTGCAGGGTGGTCGCGGCGTTATTGTTACAGAAAATGCCCAACATCCCGTTTTGAATAGTGTGACTGATATTTTTACTTGGTCAGACATTTATGGTGTCGAACATTTAGATGAGTCTGCCGCAACTATGCTGCTGCGTGGTGCGGTCACTGAATCGTTGGAGCCGGATTCTAAAAATGTAAGCGGTGCTAAGAATAACCCCACTATGCCTTTGGCTTGGCTAAAGGCTTATCCATCACCGGATGGTGATCAACAAGGTGAGGTATTCGCTACGACAGCCGGTGCCGCAGTAGATTTCAACAAAGAAGACTTACGTCGTTTGGTCATCAATGCCAGTTACCATTTGTTAGCTATGGACGTGCCGGCTAAAGCGGATGTGGCGTTTGTTGATGCATTTGAACCCTCATTTTATGGCTTCCAAGCTCCTGATTACTTTGAAAAACGCCAACTTCGTGTTGAAGATTTTGTGTTAGGTAAGTCAGGTCAATCGATCTTAACTCAAGCTCAACTTAATAAGATGGGGCACAGTTCGACGTTGGAGCTAGCCAAGGGGGATACTGTTGTATTAGTCGGTAATGGCTTGGCGGAGCGAATGCTGCACCATGGTTATTTTGAAACAGAGTTACAACTACGTAATCCAGATAAAGCACTGACTATTCGCACTTTAGCTAAACCCGGCTATACCGCTGGTTTTCGTCCCCATCCGTCACGTAATAGCCAATGGGCCTTCCCAGGTGCTGAGAAGTTTAATCCTGAATTTGATCACCACAGCGGTGAAGGCCATTATCCTAGCAGTGATGAATGGCTGAAGTCGGTCAAGGCCGATGTCATCTTAGCCTTTTTCGGTTTTAACGAATCTTTTAACGGCGAGCAGGGTATAGATAATTTTCGTAATGAACTGCGCGCCTTTATCGACCACACATTGTCGAATAAATACAATGGTGAACAAGCGCCTAAATTAGCGCTAGTTTCGCCTATTGCTTTTCAAGACTTGTCAGCCACCTTCGATTTACCCAATGGCATACAAACTAATAAAAACTTAGCCTTATATAAGCAAGCTATGCAACAAGTGGCGGCGGAGAAAGGCGTGCACTTTGTGGATATTTTTGCACCAACACAAAAATGGTTTGTGCAGAAAAAACCGTGGTTTGAAGCCATTTGCCCATGGTTAAATTTCGTTTGCAAGTGGTTTACAACACCGGTTGAACAACTCACCGTTAATGGTGCTCACTTAAATGACAAAGGCTATAAGCTGTTAGCGCCACTATTGGCGGATTTAAGTTTTGGTCAACAAGCTATTGCCCATGAATCCAAGCGCGTCCCCTTACTTAATGCGGTAATCGATAAAAACTGGTTCTGGTTCCAGACTTATCAAATGCCCAATGGTGTGCATGTTGATGGCCGCCGTTTTGAGCCCTATGGGGTGGATAATTATCCCAAAGAAGGCCAAAAAGTATTACAGATGACCTTAAATCGCGACCAATATATTTGGTCGTTAGTGAATGGAAAACCTCTTGATGTCGCGGCACTAGATGCACAAACCCAGCCGTTAAATTCCATCCAAAGTAATGTTCAAGAAGATGCGGTAAGTGACTATCGTTATGGTAATGACGCCCTAAACAGTTTCACCATGGCGGAAGGTTATCAAATCAGTTTGTTTGCCTCGGAAGTGGAATTCCCTAACTTGGCCAACCCTTCGCAAATGACCTTTGATAATCAAGGGCGTTTATGGGTATCAACCTTACCTAGTTACCCCCATTACCAACCCGGAGATGCTCGCCCCAATGATAAGATCTTGATCTACGAAGATACCGACGGCGATGGTAAAGCAGACAAAGAAATTGTGTTTGCTGACCAGCTCAATTTGCCCATAGGTTTTGAAATTACCGAATACGGTGTGTATGTCTCCCAAGCACCCACATTAATGCTGCTCAAAGATAGCGACGGTGATGATATCGCCGACAGCCGCGAAATTATCCTTTCCGGCTTTGATACCCATGATACTCACCATGCTATTAGTGGTTTTGAGCTAGATCCGTCGGGTTCGTTGATCATGGAAGAGGGGGTGTTTTTACACACTAATGTAGAAACTGCCTATGGGCCGGTGCGCGCTGTCAATGGCGGTTTTTATCGCTTCACACCGCGTACGCAAAAATTGCAGCGTATGGTGCAAACTCATATTCCTAACCCATGGGGTGTAGCCTACGATAAATGGGGGCAGGATTTTTTCTTAGCCACATCATCACCCGATGTGTATTGGATGCTGCCGGTGGAAATGAAAACCCGCTACGGTCAATTAACAGTCGGTACCGAATCACTTATCGAGTCGACACAGCGAGTTCGTCCTACTTCGGGCCTTGAATTTATTGCCAGTCGCCATTTCCCCGAAGATGTTCAAGGTGACTTTATTCTCAATAATGTCATTGGCTTTTTAGGTGCCAAACAGCATCAAATACAAGATGATGGCACCGGCTACGTAAGTCAATTTCGTCAGGATTTATACACCTCTAATGATCCTAATTTTCGACCGGTTGATTTAGAGTTTGCCGCAGATGGCTCACTGTATATGGTGGATTGGCATAATCAGTTAATTGGCCACATGCAGCACAATGCTCGCGACCCACTTCGTGACCATGCTCATGGTCGAGTCTACCGTATTACTTATCCTGCTCGACCATTGGTTAAGCCGGTATCCATGGATGTACCAGCACAAACATTATTCGGTTATTTGACCTTACCCGAAGATCGCGTGCGTTATAGAGCCCGCCGCGCTTTACGAGAGTTAGCAGCAGATGATTTACTCGCAGCTAAAAAGGCCTGGCTCAATGGTTTATTTAAAGCTGACAGCCAATATGAGCGCTTAGTACTTGAAGCATTATGGGTGAGTAATAGCGATAATGAATTTGATCGTCAATTAGTGCGCCAGTTACTTAAAGCCAAATCCTATAAAGTCAGAGCGGCTGCGGTGCGTGAGTTACGCCATCGTTTAGGGCAATTTGCTGATGCTGCAGAGCTATTAAAAGTCGCAGCCAATGATGAGCAGGGTCGAGTGCGATTAGAAGCCATCGCTGCGGCATCTTGGTTAGACAATGACGACACCTTGGCCATATTGCATATCGCCGGTAAACAGCCTATTGATCCTTGGATTAAAAACGCATTTATACATGTTATAGGTAATGCTGGCGGTGAGTGGCAATTTGCCGAAGAAGAAAACGTCAGCGAAGCTGCTCATTTAAACCAAGCTGACAAACAGCAATATGAACAAGGTAAGGAAATTTATCGCCGCGAAGGCTTTTGTGCTACCTGTCATCAACAAGATGGTAATGGCTTGCCGGTAGCGGGGTTTCCGCCGCTTGCGGGTGCTGCTTGGGTTACCGCCGATGAAAATCGATTAGTTGATATTATCTTACATGGCATTATGGGCAAGATGGTTGTGAAAGGGCATAAGTATGATGGACACGTCCCTATGACGCCGTTTAAAGGTATGCTAAATGATGCTGAAGTCGCAGCGGTAGCGACCTATGTTCGTAATGCCTTTGGTAATAAAGCGTCAGCAGTTGATGTTGAACAGGTTAAAAAGATTCGTACAAGAGCTAAACAAAACCAAGGCTTTTGGACAGTACAAGGTTTGGATGAAAAATATCCGCCAGCGGAATAATTCATCGCTAATTTAATCAATCTGTAATTGTGAGTACCAAGGGAATTAATATTACCTTGGTGTAATAAAGGATAATAAAAATGAAGACTAAATTTAAATTTGCACTACCCATTCTAGCCATGGCGTTACCTTTTGCTGGGATGGCGGCAGAAATAGAAGAATGGCAAAAAGCCGAAGTGACCGAAGTGTGGGAACCGGTTCCAGAAGTGGTAACTTTTGGCAAAAACAATATTCCATCTGATGCCATTGTCTTGTTTGACGGTACCTCATTAAACAATTGGCAAAGTGCCAATGGTGGTGAGGCCAAATGGTTGCTAAAAGACGGCGCCATGACAGTAGCTGCAGGTACTGGTGATATAAAAACCAAAGATACTTTTTGCGATGCGCAGTTACATGTTGAATGGAAAATGCCCACACAAATCACCAACGAGAAGGGCGAGTTGTTAACCGGCCAAGGTCGTAATAACAGTGGTGTGTTTTTCCAGCAACGTTATGAGATTCAAGTACTGGATTCTTACAACAATAAAACCTATTCCAATGGTCAGGCTGGTTCAGTATATAAACAGCATATCCCTCTAGTGAATGCCACCAAAGCACCGGGTGAATGGCAAAGCTACGACATTATCTTTACCGCACCGGTATTTGATGCTGCTGGCAAGCTAAAATCTAAAGCCAGAATGACCGCATTACATAATGGCGTAGTAGTGCAGAATAATGTTGAAATTCAAGGTGCAACTTCTTGGGCTGGTGCACCGGTTTACAGTGCCCATGGCTGTGATTCCATTCGCTTACAAGATCATGGTAACCCAGTAAGCTTCCGTAACATGTGGTTAAGAAAGTTATAAATTACCCCCCACTTAATAGCACTGAATTGCCAATGCTAAGTTGCTGGCTAATGGGTGATAACAAAGGGTGGCAGATAGCGATATGTGCGGCCCATTTGCCTATTAGGCAAAACAGAATTGAGTACTTAAAAAATGAAAAAATTTAGCTTAGTCAAGATGCTGATAGTGTCGAGCCTATTAAGTCACCACATGGTTATGGCCGATGTGATGGACCAGTTTAAAGATAATCCAGACTGGACAACCGCTAATGCGGTCAGTGCGGTGGATAATAAATTACAAATCGCCAAGGGCAAAGAGAATACTATTTTGGTGGCTAATGGCGGCGCCAAACCATTAGAAGATAAGTCCTATTTGGGCGACGCCTTGATTAACCTTGAATATCTGTTGCCTAAGGATGCCAGCGGCTTTTTGATAGTACAACGTCGCTATGATGTAGCAATGCCAGCCAATAACAATGAATGGCAGCACATGCAGGTGAAATATCGCACTTCCCGTTATGACGAGGCTAACAATAAAGTGGCCGCGGCCATGGTGGTTGAAGTTAGAGTAAACGGCGATGTGGTGGATAAAAACATTATCTTCAATGACTTCAGCGCACATGCACTGACCGATTGGAATAATCCTATGGATGGTACTGCCATTGTTGTCGATAAAGGGCAAATGGCGTTGCGTAATGTCAGTATTCAACGTGCGGATTTCTCCGCCATCAGCTTACCCGCTGAATCTGGCGGCGAAACTAATGAAGCCGAATTGGTGGATTTTGTTGCCATGGGTAAAGATGCTTTTGAATCGGTAGGCTGTAATGTTTGTCATAGTATCGATGCCGCTAATGCACAGGCCACCACTGGTCCAAATTTATACGGTTTGTTTACCTTAACCCCGCGTGATCGTGAAATTGTTGAAGGCGGTGAAAATCACCATTTTCAAATTAAGGCCGACCGTAAATATCTACACACCAGTATTCGTACTCCTGCCGCCCAGTTAGCGGTATCGGAAAACGGCAAGAATAAAGGTCAGGCTTATATGCCAATCATGCCGGCATTTTCTAAGCAGGTATTGAATGACCAGCAAGTGGATGCCATTGGTGCTTACTTGGCTACTTTGAATTCCCCTTGGCAACAAGGGCCAGTGGTGAAGTTGATGTCACAAGAAGGTCAGGCCGAATATGACCCAGTGAAGGATGACTTACAACTATTAGTCGATGGCCGCACCCGCATTCAACGTGGTCCGTTGGAAGGTACTTCAGGTCGTGCCATTCATGTAGGCCAAGTGAACAGTATTAACTACAGTTTTGATCCCCGTGTGCTTGCCATTAGTAAGATTTGGCAAGGTGGTTATTTAGACATGGGCGGTGAATATCAAAACCGTGGTGGTAAGGGGCTAAAAACCGGTTACCAAAGTATGGAAATCAATTTGGGCGAGCAGGGCGTATTAATGGCGCCGCTGAACCAAGCCGGTGAGCCGGTAGATTTCACTTTCCAAAGCGCCATTTTTGGTGACAAAAAACGCATTCTCGCTGAGCTAAATAGCAAAGAAGACCATGTCGACAAACTGGCCAAAGTGAACGCCCAGTTCAAAGGTTACGATATTGATTCTGCAAAGGCCGATGCCGCACCGGTATTCCATTATAGTGTTGGTGATAACCAATTATCGGTTAAAACCGACATCGACAGCAAAGGTCTGGTGAGTGTGTATGTCAGTGGCACTTTGCAAAATGCTCAAAGCTTTGCGCTGAATAGCGATTTATTGACGGGTCTACAAGTGTCTAACGGCACGTTAAAAAACGCTAAATGGACATTAGCCAGCGGTGAAGTGAATGCGGTACTGACTGCCAAAATGCCAGTTTCTGCTAATGCATGGCATGCGCCAGCATCGACCTTTGATTTTGCGGCGCAGCCGTTAAAAATCAAAGCGGCCGAAGCCAATATGCCAGCCGGTTACAGCATTGAAAATTACTACGCTCCTAAAGATCATTATGGTCGTGCGCAATTATTTGAAGCTCTAGGCTTGGCCGTGGCTGAAGATGGTACTGTGGTTGTGGCAACCCGTACGGCTGGAGTCTGGCGTTTAAAAGACAATAAATGGAGCCGTTTTGCTGAAGGCACCTTTGATAGTTTAGGCGTACAAATTGAAGATAAGCATGGTCTGCAAGTGGTGGTTGGCCAGAAAGCGGAATTAACCCGCATTTCTGATACCAACGGTGATGGCATTGCCGATAGCTATCAAACGATGTTCGATGCCTTTAGTTATCACGGTAACTACCATTCTTATATGCACGGCCCCGTACGCGGTGGCGACGGTGCTTATTATATAAGTATCAACCTCGCCGATGGTGGCGATGGTTCTGCCTATAACGCGGGTGGCCCGTATATGGGTTCTGCCGGTGGTTTTGCTGGTTGGCACTTCCGTGTTGACGCACAAGGTAATGCGCAAACATGGGCCAACGGTATGCGTAGCCCAGCCGGTTTAGGTACCGCCCCAGATGGCCGCGTGTGGTACTCCGATAACCAAGGCGAATACATGGGCACCTCGAAGATTTTCATCGTTGAAAAAGACGGCTTTTATGGCCACCCATCGAGCCTCGTGGACTTGCCGGGCATGACGCCAGATTCCCCCGAAATTCGATGGGATGAGGTGTTAGATAACCGCGTTAAACCAGCCGTGTTATTACCCCACAATCGTTTAGCTAATTCACCGGGTAATCCGGCGTGGGATACCACTAATGGCAAATTCGGCCCCTATGCTGGGCAAATGTTAATGGGCGACCAAACCCAATCGAATTTGTTCCGCGTTGCCACCGAAGTGGTTAACGGCCAAACACAGGGTAGTGTGATGCCGTTTGTGGATGGTTTGGAATCAGGGGTAATGCGTCCGCTATTTTTAGCAGACGGTAGTTTGTTACTAGGTCAAACCGGTCGTGGTTGGCAAGCCAAAGGCGGCCATGTGGCTAGCCTGCAACGTATGCTGTGGGATGGCAAAACCGTCGCCCCCGCAATCAAACAGATTAATGCGAGCAAAACCGGTTTTGTGCTGCATTTAACCCAGCCGTTAGCCAAGTCGGTAACGACTAAACAATTACAATCTGCTATTGCGCTGGATTCATGGGTTTATCGCGATTCACCTAGCTATGGATCGGACGAAATGGGTCATCATCAAGAAGAGATCAGCCAATTTACTGTAACGGCAGATCGTATGGCGGTGATTATCGATTTAGCCACACTCAGTTATCCTTCGGTACATCCACAACAAACGGCGCGGGTGTATCACTTTTTGTTACAGTCTAGTGGTTTATTTACCACTAAGACTTCTGAAACAATAGAGGCCTATTACAGCCTGTATTCTTTCGTAAAATAAACGGCTACAGAGCCAAAATAATTCGGCCAGCATTTGCTGGCCGTTTGCAATTAGTGTTGAGGTATTCTTTTGAAATTACACCATCTTGGATTCGCCATTAGTATGGCGATGAGTCTTCCGGCATTGGCTAATAGCCAAGCAAACGCAGACAACCTTGAAAATATTATTGTTACCGGCAGTTATAATGCCGTAGCACCAGCAAAAATCACTTCTTCCGCGATAGTGATGGAGCGTGATGCTCTACTAAAATTAAGCTCATTGAGTTTAGTGGATGCTTTACGCCAAGTACCTAGCTTGTGGGTAGAATCCCAAGGCGGCCCCGGCGGTTTAACCTCTATCGTTATGCGTGGGGCAGAAAGTAACCACACCCTAGTGTTGGTGGATGGCGTGCAGTTAAATGACCCCACCAATACCCGTGGTGGTTCGGTTGATCTTAATCACATTAATATCCAATCCATCAAACGGATTGAAATCATTCGTGGTGCACAGTCATCGGTTTATGGCTCTGATGCCTTAGCTGGGGTTATTCACATCATCACCATGGAGCCAGGCAGTGACACCCAAATGAGCGCATTTGCCAACATTGGCAGTGATGATTTTTACAGTTATGGCGCGGCGCTTTCGGGTTCAGTCAATAATATTGGCTATTCGCTACGTGCCCAGAAAAAAGATGCCGGTGAGCCACTTAAAGGCAGCACCGCAGAAAACAGTGACGTGGTTGCCAAACTTAATTGGCAAAACGATAGCCATCAGTTGGATTTTTCCTACCGTTATTTTGATGGCGAAAGCACCACCTACCCAGAACAAAGCGGCGGCCCAGAATTTGCCCTAAGTGATGATTTGGATAGCAGTGATTACCGCAGTCAACAAGCCGCCCTTAACTGGCAATGGCAAGTTATGTCAAATTGGCTAAGCCGTGTATCCACTAGTTGGTTTAATCGTGAAGATGATTATCAATCCCCCGGCATCGTGCCCTACAACGCTGTACCGGCGAACAGCGCAGAAAGCGACTTTACGCGCACTACCGTTACTTGGGTGAACACCCTAGGTGACCAAGAAAGCTTGTGGGCCAACGTTGGTTTAGAAACCAAAAAAGAAGAAGGTGTGAGTGACGGTTACTTGGATTTTGGTTTTCCGTTTCCAACCGCTTTTGACTTAGATCGCCGTATCGACAGTGCCTTTGTTAACGTCAATGGTGTAGTAGCCGAAAAGCTACTGCTACAAGCCAGCGTACGCCATGATGATGCCGAAGGTTTCGATGCTGATAACAGCCTGCAATTGGGCTTACGCTATCAGTTGAATGACAACATCAGCCTATTGTTAAGTCGTGGTGAAGGTTTCAAATTACCGAGCTTTTTTGCCTTAGGCCACTCGTTAGTGGGTAACCCAGACTTACAACCGGAAACCTCAGTCACATTAGAAGCGGGAATCGAATGGCAAAGCGCGCAAATCAGCGCCTCAGCTAACTACTTCGATAATGAATATCGTGACCTAATCGACTTTGATGCCGAACTGTTCACCAACGTTAACCGCGCCAGTGTAGATATCAGCGGTGTTGATGGTCATGTGCAATGGCAATCTGTAGATAAAGAGTGGCAAGTTAACGCCCAGTTTAACTACAGCGATGTTGATGCCCCCAATCCGCTCAATGGTCGCCCTAAAATTACTTTAGGCAGCTCAGTCGGTTACAGCCCCGCTGGAGCGTTAAGTTATAACCTACAAGCCTTATGGGTAGACGAACGTTACGCCACCAGCTTGTACAGCGGCGAGCCGCAGCAGCTAACCCTAGATAGCTATGTGCGACTGGATGCCAATGTGCAGTTTCAATATGACGCCCATTGGTTGTTCTCGTTACAGCTGAATAATATTACTGATAGTGATTATCAAAATGACATTGGCTTCAAGGCCAATGGCCCAGGGGTTTATGCTGGCGTAAGTTACTCAATGTAGATTTGTTGCTATCGCAATACTTTTGGAAGCCCAGTCTATTCACTGGGCTTTTTTGTTGGCTGCGCCAGTGTTTATTCCGTTCGTCCAGAGTCACAGGATTGCTTGCGTCGACTTATTTTCCATCAATGATAAAAGTTTTGTAGGTCGGTGTTTACGCCGACGATTTTTATAGGCTGCGCCTACGGCATCCTGCCTTTTTTACTTCGGACGTCCAGTCCTCCGCCCTACGGGCCGCACACAAACAAGTATGGAACTTGTTTGAACATCTATGATGGCTTTCAAAAAAAGTGAGCCACATGGAAGTGGCGAGTAAAAGTGCGTTCACAAGATTTGTTGGAACAAATCAGAACAGCTTCAGCTGACCTGCGAAGCAGGTGAACCACAAGGATGTGGTGAATAAAATTGTTCCTACAATTTTGTCACCGACGGCTCCATGCAGCGCAAGCCTATTTGAAGGGAGCCAAATAGGCGAAAGCTCCTTTTGCTCCGGCAACTTGCTTAATCCATTTTTAATTCATTCTGCTGATATCGAACCAGCGTGATGCAGCGTCCCTGCAAGGTGCACGCCTTGGCGCAACGTCGTGTTGCGCCATTCTACGCAGAATAAATTAAACATGGGCAAGTTGAGTCGCAGTTTTCCGAACTGTAAGTCCTGAATAGCGGTCAGCTGATCTGAAGCAGAATATCGTTAACTGTGAAAGGGGAATAGGGCCACTCTTCGCTTGGCAAGGGGGAATATACGTTTATGGTTAGTGTTGTTTCTTATTTAATGTGTATCTGACCTTTTTTATTTTATCTACTATATAAGCAGAACACCTTCACTCCTGGCTTGTCCAACAATAGGATTAAGTCGTGGTTCGCTGTCGCTCACACGACCTATCCTTATTTATTAGGCTTTTTTTAGCTCAGAACAAGATAGTCCGTTTAAGTAACTATTTATTAAGACGTTAATCTTTTCTTTTAACCACACAGGGCCAAAATCAGCAATGTCGTTATGTTTTGCTCTAGGAACTTTTACTACGCAACTTCCATACTTTTCTTGTTCAACTTCTGTTGGCAATACACCTTTATCAGCTGGGAAATCACTAGCCCGTATAGATAGGATTTGGAAATCACTATTACGAGGTAAAGGAACACGCCTATGATCTAGCGTAATAATTCTTTGAATATAACTCTTATTTTCATTACCTAACCATGCTGAGATATCACCACCGTTAGAGTGACCAATTAGTGTCAATTTTTCAAAGTCGTACTCATTAAAACGTATACTCAATGAACCTTTTAAGAAGTCTAATGTTTTTGCACCACGACTCCAATTTTTACTTCGTGTTTTATATAGATCACCAGAAACAGATAAGGCTGGATCACTTGGCAGCTCATGTCCTATTGCAACGACAAAATAACCTAGTTTGTTAAGTTGCTTAGATAAGAAAGTATACTTTAAGTGCGATACTCCATATCCAGCACTTAAAAAGGCAACAGGACACTTTGATTGAGTAGAACATGTCTCGATATTCTTAGGAAAAGTAATTTCTATTGGAATTGTTCTATTTCTGACTTCATCATAAATTGTTTCTGCATTTAGACTATTAACCCAACACACAATTAATATTGCGCTCCCTTTTAGATACTTCATAACTCTCCTGAAAGCCTAACGCCCGCCATCAGCCGAGCGAGGTACGAGCGTCGGTTGCATGGCATTGTTATAGCGCAACCGGTTCATCACGCATTTTTTCCCATGTTTGTACCATAAGCTTCTTGGTTGGTCCCCAGCGATACCCCCCCAGCGCGCCACTCCGCTGTATAACCCGGTGACAGGGGATCAGCAAAGCAACTGGATTTGCTCCAATAGCGTTACCAACAGCCCTTGCAGACCTGGGTGCGCCGAGTGATCTGGCTACTTCGGCATAGCTGGCCACAGCGCCCGGTGGTATTTTCAACAAAGCACGCCACACGGCGATCTGGAAATTTGTCCCTGTCACATGGAGCGACAGCGGACCTTGCCCGGAAGCTCTGTCACTGCTAAAAAAAGCATCAATAGCGTGTCGCGTAGATGCCAAACTTTCTCTGATCGAACTGAGAGGCCAATCGTTATGCAAGTCATCCAGTAACTCTTCCACGCTATTGACGTCCATAAACGCTACCCGGCAAACACCACGCAGGGTTACGGCCACAAACATGGGCCCGAGTGGGGTCGGATGTACTCCATACTCGATCTGTACGTACTTACCTCGATTTTTATACTCGCCGGGGGTGACTGCTTCCAGCTGCACAAAGTGATCATGCAACCTTGAACTGCCGCTTAATCCAAGCTCATGTGAGACATCAAGCAAGGAGCGAGAATTATCCAGCAATCCTTTGCCCCGCTCCAATGTCAGGACCTGTAAAAAGCGCTTCGGTGTAGTACCTGCCCAACGACAAAACAGCCTTTGAAAGTGATACGGACTCAGATGCACATGGGCGGCTATCTCTTCAAGGCTGGGCTGATCAATTGCCCTATCAACCAAATAGGCCATAGCGCTTGCGATTCGGTCATAATCTGACATGGGCCGGCCTCTCAAACACGATTTATAGATACACCGCCATCGACCAGCATTGCAGATCCCGTGGTGAAGCTGGATGCATCGGAGGCAAGGTACAAGGCAGATTGGGCAATTTCATCTGGTGTCGCCATACGCTTAAGAGCGTGCAGATTATGCACAAATGCCAATGCTTCTGGCGTATTGGCAAACTCACGTCCCGCCGGCGTATCAGTACCACCGGGCAAAAGGGCATTGACCCGGATATTCTGAGGCCCGTGCTCTGATGCCAGCACTTGAGTCAGTCCAATAAGTCCCGCCTTACTGGCTGCGTAGGCTGCCATGCCTGGCATACCTGCGGTGTAACCAACGAAGGTAGAGGTGAAAATTAACGAACCTCCTTTTCGGGCAGCCATGGCAGGCAACTGGTACTTTGCGCCCAAAAATGCGCTGGTTAAGTTGGTCGCAATAACTTGATTCCAGTCTGTGAGCGACATCTCCGAGACAGGGCCCATAGCCCCCAGAATGGCAGCATTGTTAAAAGCGATATCCAGGCCTCCAAAGTGGCTTACTGCCTTATCTACCAAAGCTTTGGCAAAAGCTTCTTCACCAACATCACCGGCGAGTGCCAGTGCCTGCCCACCTTCCGTGTTGATTAAGTCCACCAGTTCATCAAGCTCCTTCTGTCGCCTTGCAGCCACCACCACGGCAGCACCTTCTCTCGCAAAAAGCTTCGCGGCTGCGTAGCCAATGCCGGTACTGGCACCGGTAACAATAGCGACTTTGTTGGCAAGTATGTTCATCGATTATTTCTCCTAGCACTGCTGACAATTAAAGGGCATATGCCCAAACAGCTGTCATATTAGAAGGCGAAATGATTACTGCCGACCCGAATCTTGCTGAATTTCAATTGCGCTATAACGCCCCGAATAACCTGTGCGAACTTGCGTTTTGGCGGGAACCGCCAGCGAGTTTGCATCAGGCCACGCAGTGGCTTTGTTTATTGGTTTGTTAGGTGTCATCGCGCTTATTGTAGAAATAAATACCCACACATATGAATGCAATCAAGTAAATGACGAAAAAGCCTGGATCTTCCTCATAAATAACCGTACCGGCCCTACCAGGCATCTCTCCATAGTATATGGCCAACAATATCGACATAGACCAAACAACTAGAACTCCCCATCTGGCTGACTTTTTACCTTTTCTTATAGGGAGTTTCGAGTGGCGTTTATTAACTTTACTAGAAACCCCGTTTTTCCTATTTTCAATTTCTTTTTTAACTCTATTGTATCTGTCTGGATATGAATACCTATCGATGTGAGCCATTACATCAAGTAATTCGTCATCGGTATATAATGAATAATCTGGTTCTGATTTTGTCATCCAATGACACCTAACAAATTATTAGACGGCAAAAAGCCGTATTTCGTGAATTAAAGAAATTTAGCATATTGCCTAACTTTTTGATTGGCAATGTTTAAACGTACTCCCTAAATTATTGGGGGGATCAAATACGGCAAAATGCCTTGATCTTGCAAATACCCGGCATTCGCGTAGTGGCTGTGTAAATGAACATGATTTGTGGCTTTATCAATGTGTTCATTAGGTTTTGCATATTAAGCCAAGCTTGACGTTATCCCTTTTCAGTTTGTAAATGGTTTATGCAGAATAGCTGGCCGCTATTTGATACAGGATGACCGTTGGCGTAGCCAAGAATAAAAAGTGTGAGTAAACAGCAATCGCCACAGGCTTTAGTAATAATGTAGAAAACCAGAAATATTCGTTGTTAATTTAGGCTAAATGTTAACTTCGTCATCTATTAATTATTGCCAAAATCCGCTAGAATCCGCGTCCTTATTTACCGTTGGTTATATTTATTCTTTATGTTGGAAATCAATCCTCTACAAACCGCCATTCGCGATGTACGTGAACGCACCCTGACACTTCGGGGGTATCTTTGACTTCGATCAAAAGCAAGAACGCTTAGAAGAAGTTAACCGCGAACTGGAAAGCTCGGAAGTTTGGAATGAACCCGAGCGCGCCCAAGCATTAGGCAAAGAAAAAGTGGCGTTGGAAAATGTCGTCGATACTATTCTTACCCTAGAACAAGGCGCTGATGATGTTGAAGGTTTACTGGAACTGGCCGTAGAAGCGGAAGACCAAGAAACTTTTGATGAAGCTACCGCCGAGGCTGATGAATTGGTGGCCCAGCTAGAAAAGCTGGAATTTATGCGGATGTTCTCCGGTGCCAATGACATTAATGATTGTTATATCGATATTCAATCAGGCTCTGGTGGCACCGAAGCACAGGATTGGGCGAATATGCTGCTGCGTATGTATTTACGCTGGGGCGAAGCCAACGGTTTTAAAACAGAATTAATTGAAGTGTCCGATGGTGATGTGGCCGGTATTAAAGGTGCCACCATTCGTTTTGGTGGTGAGTACGGTTATGGTTGGTTGCGTACCGAAACTGGTGTACATCGCTTAGTGCGTAAATCACCCTTCGATTCGGGTAATCGTCGGCATACGTCTTTTGCTTCGGTGTTTGTTTACCCTGAAGTGGATGATGATATAGAAATTGAGATCAATCCGGCGGATTTACGTATTGATACTTACCGTGCCTCGGGCGCTGGTGGTCAGCACGTTAACCGTACCGATTCGGCAATACGTATTACCCATTTGCCGACGAACACGGTAGTGCAATGTCAAAACGACCGTTCACAGCATAAAAATAAAGCGCAAGCGATGAAGCAATTGAAGGCCAAGTTATACGAGCTGGAAATGCAAAAGCAGAATGATGAAAAACAAGCGCTAGAAGATGGTAAATCCGATATTGGTTGGGGAAGCCAGATACGTTCTTACGTATTGGATGATTCGCGCATAAAAGATTTGCGCACCGGTGTAGAAACCCGTAATACTCAGGCCGTGCTAGACGGTGGACTTAACAAATTTATAGAAGCCAGCCTTAAATCCGGGCTATAAGCTGACGCTAATTGATCAGGAATGAACATGAACGAACAAGTACAAGACGAAAATAAACTCATCGCTGAGCGTCGCGCAAAGCTGGATAATATTCGTAAGAATTGTAAATCCAACGGCCACCCTAATAGCTTTCGCCGTGAGCATTATGCGGAAGATTTACAGGATTCGTTTGGCAACCGCGAAAAAGCCGAGTTAGAAGACATGGGCAAAGTGGTCAGTGTCGCTGGGCGTATTTTAGCCAAGCGCGGGCCGTTTTTCGTATTGCAGGACATGAGTGGTCGCATTCAGTCTTATGCCTCTAAGGATGCCCAAAACTTTATTAAAGAGCACTATGGTAGCTTGGATATTGGCGACATTATTGGTGTTACTGGTGAGCTACATAAATCCGGTAAAGGCGATTTGTACGTTAACATGACTGACTTCGAGTTGTTGACTAAGTCGTTACGTCCGTTACCAGAAAAGTTCCACGGTTTATCCGACCAAGAAACCAAATACCGTCAGCGTTACGTGGATTTGATCATCAACCAACAAACTCGCGATACTTTTTTAATTCGCAGTAAAATTGTTGAAGGTATTCGTAAGTACCTTAGCGATCGTGAGTTTATGGAAGTAGAAACACCGATGCTACAGGTTATTCCTGGTGGTGCGACCGCTGCGCCGTTTACCACTCATCATAATGCGTTAGATATCGATATGTATTTACGTATCGCTCCTGAGCTTTATTTGAAGCGTTTAGTGGTAGGTGGTTTTGAGCGAGTTTTCGAAATCAACCGCAACTTCCGTAACGAAGGTTTATCTACTCGTCATAATCCAGAATTCACTATGATTGAGTTTTATCAGGCTTATGCTGATTATAAAGACCTTATGGATTTAACCGAAGACATGTTACGTACTTTAGCCTTAGACGTAATGGGCAGTGCCGTTATCATTAACACTGTTAAAGATGCCGAAGGCAACGTGCTGGAAGAAAAAGAATATGACTTTGCTCAGCCGTTCACCCGTTTAACCATGAACGAAGCGATTTTGAAATATTGGAAAGACGCTAATGCAGTGGCGATTAACGATCCAGAAAATCACTTAGCAGAGTTGAAAGTGATGGCTAAGCAGTTACATATTAAAGAGCCTGAAGTGGATGGTATTTGGGGCGCGGGTAAGTATCTGTGTGAAATCTTTGAAGCCACCGCCGAAGAGAAATTGGATCAGCCAACCTTTATTACTGCTTACCCGTGGGAAGTATCACCATTGGCTCGTCGCAATGATGAAAACCATTTTGTTACCGACCGTTTTGAATTTTTTGTGGGGGGTCGTGAACTCGCTAATGGCTTCTCGGAGTTGAATGACGCTGAAGACCAAGCTGCGCGTTTCCGTAAGCAGGTAGAAGTAAAAGATGCCGGTGACGAAGAAGCCATGCATTTCGATGAAGATTATATTCGTGCCTTGGAATATGGTTTACCGCCAACGGCAGGTGAGGGTATTGGTATCGATCGTCTAGTGATGTTGTTTACCGACAGTCCCACCATTAAAGACGTGATCCTGTTCCCACATATGCGCCCACAATCACAATCGGAATAGCAAGTTAAACTAAAAAAAGCCGTTCCATTATACGAACGGCTTTTTTATTGATAGGGTTACAACTAAAGGAAACGTGCCGTCATCGACGGACAATAAAACTTATGTCGCTAAATTGGATTAATATGCAACGTTTACTTATTCGCTATTGCTTGCTAATTGTTTATTGCTGTAGTCAACCCATTGTCGCCCAAGACATTCTATATTCATCGGTTTCCCCCGAATTTCCAGACGGTTTACATGCTAAATATCTGCGCTATATTGCGGAGAAAATGGATATGCAGTTGGATCTTTTCCCTATGCCATTCGCCCGTCGAGTGTTGGCGTTACAGAATGGGAAAATAGATATTATGGTGGGTATGCAGCGGGAAAACAGTAGTAACGATGATATTATTTATATTTTCCCCAGCTATGAAAAATTACGCCACACCTTATTTGTTCTGAAATCTAATAATACTCGCCTAACTAATTTTGAGGATCTGACCAAGCTGAAAATCGGCGTCACCATCCACGCAAAATATTATCGTTATTTCCAAGAACGTGGGGATTTGTCGTTTATCGCGGTGTCGTCATTAAGACAAAAAATCGAGTTATTGCTAAAAGGCCGCACTGACACCTTTATTCATTATCAAGAAAGTACTTTACCATTGCTTAGGGAGTTAAAGTTGTTAGACAAAGTGGTGCCGGCAAGTTTTCAACCAACGGAAAGTAAAGATTATTATGTGACCATTAGCGAAAAAAGTCGTTTGCAGCCTTATAAAATTAGGCTGCAAAAAGTCATCGAAAATGGCGTGTTGAATAATGATTTTGGCAAAATAAGACAAGCTCATTATCAGAAAAATAACTGATTATATTTCTGAATTATTGGGTGGGGTTAACCTAGCTGGGGTTATTCCGAGTTCAAATTATTGAGCTTCAAAGGCCTTGATTTGCGCGAGTATGCCAGCACAATCTAAACGTAATTCCGCATACATCTGCTCTTGAGTGCCTTGCATGATAAACTGGTCCGGTAGGCCTAATTTTAATAATTTAGCGGATAACTGCTGAGCTTGCAGAAATTCACCCACTGCACTGCCAGCGCCGCCCATAATGGCACCATCTTCGATAGTTACAAATAATGCATGCTGCTCGGCTAATTCGCTCAGCATAGCCTCATCAATAGGCTTAACAAACCGCATATCTACTAGGGTTGCATTTAGTGCTTCAGCGGCTTCAAGGGCGAAAGGCATTAAGATACCGAAATTCAAAATAGCAATTCGCTTACCCTGTTTTATAGTTCGCGCCTTACCCATTTCTAGTGCTTGCATGTGGAGTTCAGCGACAGTGCCATTGCCGCTACCACGAGGGTAACGTACCACTGCTGGGCCATTATGTTGATGACCGGTGTACAGCATTTGTCGGCATTCATTTTCATCGCTAGGCACCATAATCACCATATTCGGAATACAACGTAGAAACGGTATATCGAATGCACCTTGGTGTGTGGGGCCATCGGCACCAACAATACCGGCACGATCCACGGCAAACAACACCGGTAAGTTTTGCAGTGCCACATCATGAATAAGCTGATCATAAGCGCGCTGTAAAAAGGTTGAATAAATCGCCACTACCGGATGTAGACCTTCTAAAGCCAAACCGGCGGCAAAAGTCACCGAATGCTGTTCGGCAATGGCCACATCAAAATACTGCTCGGGATACTCTTTAGAAAAACGCACCATGCCAGAACCTTCGCGCATGGCAGGGGTAATCGCCATGAGTTTAGGGTCGACTTTGGCCATGTCACATAGCCAATCACCGAAAATTTTTGAGAAGGTGGGTAAACAGTTTTTAGACACCGGTAAGCCATCGGCTTTGGGATTAAACTTGGGCACTGCGTGATATTTTATCGGATCGTTTTCGGCATCTTCAAAGCCTTTGCCTTTTTTGGTGACTACGTGCAAAAACTGCGGGCCTTCCATCTTGCGCATATTACGCAAAGTATCGACCACACCGTCTACATCATGGCCATCAATGGGGCCGATATAATTGAAACCGAGTTCTTCAAATATGGTGCCAGGAACCACCATGCCTTTTATGTGCTCTTCGGCGCGGCTGGCGAATTCTCTGATGGGCGGTAAGGTATTCAAAATTTTCTTACTGCCTTCACGTAAGGTATTAAATAGGTTACCGGTTAACAGTCGGGCTAAATGGCTATTCAAGGCGCCAACATTTTCCGAAATCGACATATCATTGTCGTTAAGGATAATTAGCATGTCTTTGCGGATATCCCCGCCATGATTAAGTGCTTCGAAAGCCATGCCGGCTGTGAGTGCACCATCACCAATAACGGCAACGACTTTACGATTTTTATTTTCTTTTTCGGCCGCTACTGCCATGCCTAACGCGGCACTAATGGAGGTAGACGAGTGACCAACGGCTAAGGTGTCGTATTCACTTTCTGGCGGCCAAGGGAAGGGGTGCAATCCGCCTTTTTGGCGAATGCTGGGCATTCTGTCACGGCGACCGGTTAATATTTTATGAGGATAAGCTTGATGACCCACATCCCAAATTAAACGATCAAATGGGGTGTTATACACATAATGCAACGCCACGGTTAGTTCAATGGTACCTAAACCAGAGGCAAAGTGGCCACTGCTCATACTGACACTGGTCAATAAATATTGGCGTAGCTCAATGGCAACCTGGCGTAACTTGTCCTGAGGAAGCTTACGTAATTCCTCCGGGGTATTAGCTAAGGCGAGTGTAGGGTAATGCTCTAGATCCAGTGTCATGCAAATTTATAATTCTAATGATCGCGTTTAACGATATAGGCAGTAAAAGACTGCAAGTTTTGCGTATTGTAAGGCAAAGTGTCTAAAGCTTGTAGTGCTTGATGATATAAGCGTTGAGCTTCTTCTTGAGCAGCCCTTAAGCCGAGCAAGGATGGATAGGTACTTTTATTCGCTTGCGTGTCGGAACCCTGCGGCTTACCTAAGGTTTGCGTGTCGGCGGTAACATCTAGAATGTCGTCCTGTACTTGAAAAGCCAAACCTATGGCATCGGCATAATCAATCAGGTTTTGACGTTGTTCGTCACTGACATCGCTAATAATTGCCGCCATTTCTACTGCCGACTGAATCAATGCGCCGGTTTTTAATTGGTGTAATTGCTGTAATGTGGGTAAATCGATGGATTTATTGGTGTTGGCTAAATCCAGTGCCTGACCACCACACATACCACGATAACCTGCCGCACGGCTTAAACTGCGTATTAAGGCAATGCGTCTTGGCTCAACTGCTGGCGATAAGTGACCTTCTGCTAATAATTCAAAGGCCAACGTTTGTAACGCGTCGCCAGCCAAAATGGCGGTGGCTTCATCAAAGGCGATATGGCAAGTAGCTTGACCGCGACGTAAATCGTCGTCATCCATTGCCGGTAAGTCATCATGAATTAATGAATAAGCGTGAATACATTCAACGGCCTGCGCACATAGGTCAAGATCGTCGAGATTGGCACCGCAAGCTTCGCCGACCGCATACACTAAATAGGGACGAACGCGCTTACCACCTAATAACAAGCTATAAGACATGGCTTGTTTAAGCTGAGGTGCATGTTCTGGTAATGATGCGACTAACGATGTTAAGCGTGAATTAATGCGATCATTATACTGCTGATGTGATTGCCGCCAGTCCATTAGTCGTCTTGGGGGTCTTGATCGAAGTCCAAAAGTTGTGCTTGGCCTTGCTGTTGCATCAGAATTTTGACTTTTTGTTCAGCCTGACTCAATTTAGTTTGGCTGTTACGGGCGAGTAATATACCCCGTTCAAATTGTTGCAGGGCTTGATCAAGTTCAAGATCACCGGCCTCCATCTGTGAGACAATGCCTTCTAATTCTTGTAATGATTCTTCAAAAGACAAATTTTCGATTTTTTTTCTAGTGGTCATTTTGCGCCCCATAATGCTGTGCGCACCTTACCTGAGGGGGCATAGAGGGTCAAACAATTTTGTCGCCAACAGCCTAAGGTCATACAAGGCATAATGTTAGCTAAGTGGTTAAATAATCATCATCTGGCTTTAAAATTGCCAAGAAACCTTAACTGGTACTATAGAAAAGTCATAATTCGTCGATAAAATGATGAAAAATAAAGTTATTTGCCAAGTTTCAGTTTATCTTTCCGAATTAAAATCTAAACTGACCATAAGCATAGTGACCCAATACCGCCGCAACATCTGGCATTATAGAGTGGAGAAAGAGTAGTGGATTTAGCAACCCTAATTGGATTGATTGGTGCCATGGGCCTGATCATTATGGCCATGCTGTTAGGTGGTGAACTGGGGATGTTTGTGAATGTCCCGTCAATCCTTATCGTATTTGGTGGCTCCATTTTTGTGGTGATGATGTCTTTTACCATGGGGCAGTTTTTTAGTGCCGGTAAAGTGGTGGTTAAAGCCTTCTCTTTTAAGAGCACCAACCCAGACGACTTGATTCAACAGATCGTGGATATGGCCGATGCCGCCCGTAAAGGTGGATTTTTAGCCTTGGAGGAAGCCGAAATTGCCTCGCCTTTTATGCAAAAAGGCGTGGACATGTTGGTGGATGGCCACGATGTGGATGTGGTCAAAGACACACTATCTAAAGATATTACCATGACCACCGAGCGTCACGAGTTTGGCGCCTCCATTTTTAAATCACTGGGTGATGTGGCACCGGCAATGGGCATGATTGGTACCTTAATAGGTCTGGTAGCGATGTTGTCCAACATGGACGATCCTAAATCCATCGGTCCGGCGATGGCGGTGGCATTGTTAACCACGCTCTATGGTGCGGTATTGGCTAATATTGTGTGTATTCCCATTTCCGATAAATTACTCAATCGGGCCGCTGAAGAAAAACTCAATCAGTCTTTGATCCTCGACGGTGTTATCGGTATTGCCGATGGCCAAAATCCGCGAGTGATTGAAGGGATCCTGAAAAACTACCTCGCTGAAAGTAAGCGCGGTGGCGCTGACGATGAAGAATAATGAGTTGGCTAAATTCAACTCCATCAATTGAGGCGATAGAATAAATGAGCGAACAAGAATGTCCAAAATGTCCCCCTCCCGGTTTGCCCGCGTGGATGGGAACCTTTGCTGATTTAATGTCACTGTTGATGTGCTTTTTCGTATTACTGTTGTCGTTTGCCGAAATGGATGTGCTTAAATTTAAGCAAATAGCCGGCTCCATGAAATTCGCCTTTGGTGTGCAAAATAAAATTGAAGTCAAAGATATTCCCAAAGGCACCAGTGTGATCGCTATGGAATTTCGTCCCGGTCGTCCAGACCCCACACCCATTGAAATAATTCAGCAGCAAACTATCGAAATGACCGAGCCGGTACTTGAATTTAAGGCAGGTGAAGAAAGCTCCTCCGGTGGCCAGCAGAATCAACGGGGCGATCAAACGGGCGGACAGTCACAACAAACCGCTACCGATCAATCTTCTTCTAGCAGTGATGATAGTGCGGATCAAGAACAGGTAAACGACGCCATGCGCAAAGTGGCTGAACAGCTGCAAGAGCAGATCCTCGATGGCGCTATTGAAATGGAATCCTTGGGCCAGCAATTAACCATTCGTATTCGTGAGAATGGCTCGTTCTCCGCAGGCTCGGCGTTTTTACAACCCCAATTCAAACCTATTTTACGCAAAATTGGCGTGTTACTGGTGGACATTCCCGGAGAAGTAATTATTTCTGGACACAGTGACAGCCAGCATATCTCCAATGAGCTGTATCGTTCCAATTGGGATTTATCCTCACAACGGGCAGTTGCCGTTGCCGAAGAGTTACGTAAAGTCCCAGGGTTCGATGAAAGCCGAATGGCGGTGGTCGGGCGCGCGTCTAGTCAACCCTTAGTGGATGCTAGTACCGCAGAAAATCGCAGCCGTAATCGCCGTGTCGAAATTGCAGTCATGCAAGGCAAGTCCAAGGAATCGAATCCCATATCCGCAATTGAAGGGCCGCCAGCCATAGCTAATTAGTTATTGTTTGTCGTCTTTTTGACGACAAACAATGGGGGACATATTGGCTGCGCCAACTGTCGTCCATGACATTTTTCACGTGGCTCCATGCCACGCGAGGGTATTTCATTTATTGCTGCGCAAATTGAGCTGTTGTACTGGAGTTTAGTTTGGGCGTCGCGTTGGCGACGACAACCAGAGAGGACGCTTGCCTCGCCCTCTCTGGACTCTCCCGGCACCCCTGCACAGTTAAGACACAATATTCTGCTTCAGGCTGCCCGCTACCACAACAAATCCACGTCCATTCTGTCGTTGTTTTACTTCGGGCTTCCTGCCCTACGCCCTGCGGGCCGCACTAAAGTGCGTTTAAAATTGTTTCTACAATTTTGTCTCGGCATCCATGCCTCGAATAGCGGTCAGCTAATCTGAATCAGAATATTGTTAACTGTGAAAGGGGGATTAGAGCCATGCTTCGCATGGCCGGGGGCGAATTGGGAAAGTTTACTCTGAGCCTAGATATTTATTGGCTGCGCCAACTGTCGTCCATGACATTTTTCACGTGGCTCCATGCCACGCGAGGGTATTTGGACGGACCCAAATACCCGAAAAGTCCTTTCGCAACGGCAACTTTCTTATTCCGAATTGAATGCCCATTCTAATATCGAACCGGCGTGATGCAGCGTCCCTGCAAAGTGCACGCCTTGGCGCAACGTCCTGTTGCGCCATTCGATGAATGACCATTAAATTCGGGAAAGTTGAGTCGCAGTTTGCCGTCGGTTAGCTGGTTGTTAGATTAAGCCGAATAGTGTGTTTTGTTGTGAGTGGGGGAATAGAGCCAAACTGAATTTGGCTAAGTAAATTAATGTGTATCTGACCCTAAGTATTCCATCTGCCTATCCTTAATTACTCAATCTTGAAACCATAAAACCAGCCCATAGTACCTTTACCTCGTTGAGCGATACCATCGAAGGTTTTATGTCTTGGTATTCGGATATTATGACACACCTTGATACATGTGGAGTCAATGAACTCAATCCCTGTGGGCTTTCCTTTAAGTGATGTGAAATAGGCACACATAGGCACGATGACCCTAGGCATAACCGCTAGAAATCGTGTGTAACTCAGTAAATTTGGAAACTCATTTTTGTACACTAGGGATACATACCCAAGATAGTAATTTTTGAAATCACGGTAATGTGACATATGAAAACTGACGACAATCGTCATAATTTCACTGGTTGTCATTTGCCCTTCTCTTTGACGTTTTTGTGTACCGTCTGCAAGCAGTTGTTTGCGCCATTGAGGAATAAATACTTTGCAAAAATTATCGACATCACAAAACAACTCAACTAATTTACTCATGCCTGTTCCTTTATAGATTGATCTCTTTTAGTCGAAAGATCGGATCTTGGAACAGGCATTTAGTTCAATTTCTTAAGCAGGATTCAGGTTAATTTATGATAGGCAGTTACACAAAATTCGTTACAGCCTCGAACAAAGCCAATTGTTATTTGTTCTGCTTGAGTGGCTTGTTACATGGCTCAGCTTCCTGACTTTCTTTTTTGTATAATTCATATAGCATTTCACGCTCTTTCACATAAGTATCCTTACTAGGCTTACCAATGAAGTCATAGTTTAAATCTATTTTATACCCATCGCGCCTTTTTCGATTACTAGGCAAATCAAAACCCCAGTTATTAGAATATTCACAGTATGCTTGGCCTGCATCGCAACACATATTTCCTAAAACTAAAGATATCTTTTCTTTGCGAAGGATATCAGCCCCAAAACTAGCACAATTCTTGGTTTCTGATCTCGCCATTAAAATCGACATATCAGTATTTTCAATAAGATACCGTTCGTGAAATCTCTCAGACAACGGAATCTGTACGGACTCTACGATACGGCCTTTAACTAAAGTTGAAGTCCAAGTTTCAGAGTTCACATTTACCGAGTTCATTTTCATATGTACGGTTTCACATGATTTAATTTCGATTTCTACTAAGTAGCGTGGAGCATGCTGGTCACATTTAGTCCATTGAGCCCACCCCATAATGGGGAAAAGAAAAAGGATACTTGTGATAAACCTCATAGAGCCTCGTAACGCTTAACATATGGGGATTTTAGGAGCGCTTTACCAGCGAGTAAAATTCCCACCATGATGTTTTTGTTAGCCATTTTCTGAGTCTTCAAGTTCCGCATCAAAGCTACCTTCGATAAATTGTTCACAAGTCTCAAAACTTAGTATTCCTTGTAATTCAAGTTCTTCTAATTTATCGAAAAACTCATCATAATTTCCTAATGGTGTGACATTTAAAGAAAATTGATCCTCATCCCATCCTTCGTAACCAATATGTTCATTCCGTATTGATTCAATAATTGCAATATGTTCCGCTTTGCTTTTGTCGTCGGTAAATATAATGCGAAGGGTTTGGTGGCCATTAGTTTCCACAACGTCAATAATTTCAGGGTCTAAATCACTATCTTCAGTAATTGCTTTAACTATATCGTCGTAATTTAGCCCATAAGAAAAAAAAGGGATGTTCTTAATCTGGTACAGGTTTTCCCCACATCGATTCTCCACCGACAGCCCAGTGATTCGGAAGATCAACATGTAATTTAACTAAAGATTTCGAATTCATAGCTTATATGGCTAACAGTGTATTAGCCTGCGTTTCGTTTAATTACATGAACAGGCGTTCTTCCATGCATTTACTTTAACCCTAATTATGTCTTTGTATCAATAAGTTAAATCCAATTTTTGTAGCGCTTTTGGCTAATTTCCTCTGGGGAATTCGTGCATGTTTCTATATAAGACAGGTTAATTCGTGCACAAGAAAACAACAATCGTTTATAAACAAAGTGTTACGGTATTTGATGCATGTTTAAATCGTGATTTCTTGCACGTTTAAATTCAAAAAAGTTTGCTAACGATTAAATTATACTTTCAGGTCGGTAACTGCGACTTAACTTGCCTTGTAAAAATGGTTGGCTTCGCCAACAAAACAACACCATTGCCAATAAATCTAACGATTTTTTGGCAACCCCCTGCCGCTTAGGTATAATCCCGCCCCCAGTTCATCTTGTAATTAAATTAGGCTCTCTATTTCATGAAATTTATCATTAAGCTGCACCCAGAAATTACCATTAAAAGTAAATCGGTGCGCAAACGCTTTACTAAAATTCTGGAGTCTAATATTCGCAATATTTTCCAGCCTTATGACTTTCAGGTAGGGATTCAAAATAAGTGGGATAAGCTGGAAATGAATGCCCGCACCACTACCGATGCAGAGCATCAATTGGTGGTCGATCAATTATTACGCATTCCCGGCATTGAACAAATTCTTGTGGTGGTTGAAAGTTCTTTTAATGATTTAGATGATATCTACCAGCAGGTTAAAGCTGTATGGCATAACAAGCTAGCCGGTAAAACTTTTGCGGTGCGCGTTAAGCGCCGTGGTAAACATGAATTCACATCGCCGCAAATTGGCCAATATGTCGGTGGTGGTTTAAATCAGTTTTGTGAATCCAATGGTGTTAGCCTTAAAAATCCGCAAATCACTATCAATTTGGAAGTAGAAGACAACCGTTTATTTATGGTTGAGCAGCGCTTGAAATGTATCGGCGGCTTTCCTATTCCCACTCAAGGTGATGTGTTGTCGTTGATGTCCGGTGGTTTTGATTCTGGTGTGGCGAGTTATCAGATGATCCGTCGTGGCGCGCGGGTACATTACTGCTTTTTTAATCTTGGCGGTAAACAACATGAAATAGGCGTAAAACAGGTTAGTCATTACTTGTGGCAACGTTATGGGGCTTCTCATAAGGTCAAGTTCATTGCCATTGATTTTGATCCTATTGTCACTGAAATCCTCGAAAAAGTGGAAAACTCACAAATGGGCGTGGTGCTTAAACGCATGATGCTACGGGCCGCCAGTCAAGTGGCTACTCATTTTGGTATTCCGGCATTGGTTACTGGTGAGAGTTTAGGGCAGGTGTCTAGCCAGACCTTGGTTAACTTGTCGGTGATCGACGAAGTGACCGAGACCTTAGTGCTGCGTCCGCTTATCTGCGCCGATAAACAAGACATTATTAATACCTCCCGCGAAATTGGTACCGAGGATTTCGCTCGGGTCATGCCCGAGTATTGTGGGGTAATTTCTAAAAAGCCGACGGTAAAAGCCATTCTTGGTCGCATTCAAGCCGAAGAAGCCAATTTTGATTTAACCCTGATTGATACGGCTGTGGCGAATGCGGATGTATTGGATATTCGTCGTATTGGCCAAGAAACCGGTGAAGAAATCAAAGAAGTGGAAACCGTTAGTGAGCTAACTGATGGCTCTATTGTGCTGGATATTCGTAGTAATGAAGAGCATGAAGCCGCGCCCTTAATCATCGACAATATTGAAGTGCAACATTTGCCGTTCTTTAAACTTGCTACCCAGTTTGGGGATTTAGACCAATCTAAACAGTATTTCTTGTATTGTGACCGTGGGGTGATGAGTAAGTTACAAGCCTTGTTGCTACACGAGGAAGGCAATCAAAATGTGTTTGTTTATCGTCCTTAGGATTGTTGAGCTAACTGATTAACTTGTTGCCATAATCGCTGGTTATGGCTGACATCAATCCCGAGTTTGTTGGCCTGTTGCACTATATAGCCATTAATAAAATCAATCTCACTAGGTCGGCCTGCTGCGATATCACGGTTCATGGATGAATAATTATCCGCGGTGTTAATGATGACCTCGCGTACGTTATCTTTTAATGCTTCGATGGTGACTGGCATATTCAATGCTTGCATTACTAATGCTACTTCTTGGCAAATTTCGTGGATCACGTTATTAAATTGCGGGTCTTGCAACCCACCATTTTTAATTTGATGAATAGCCGTTAAGGGATTAATCACCGCATTCACAGCCAGCTTTTGCCATAACGCTAATTGAATATTGTCATGCCAATATAAAGGACCTAAACCCGTTTCCAGAAAGCTCTGTAAGCATTGTTGTACTGTTTTATTGGGGTGCTGTACCCAGCCTATAGCGGTTTTACCTTGACCGGTTTCAACAAGGGTATTGCTATGAGGTTTATACACACCATAACTGGTAGTTGCCGCCAAAATGGGATTGCTGGGAAAACGTGTTTGGGTTGCTTCAATGGTCCCCATGCCATTATGCATTAGTACAATGCTCGCCTCAGCAGGAATAGTTAAGTGGGCTAGGGCGTTATCAATTTGGAATGCCTTTAATGGCAGTAGAATAATATCCTGTAGCGATAACTGAGTTACCGATGTCGGCGTAAAATCAAAACTTAGGCCACTGGCTAAGTGCTGATAGTGCATAGCCAATGGCTGTTTGTTGCGAGGGATTACCCCATAATCAAGATGTTGCTGCTGAGCTTTGGCGGCTAATAATGAACCGATGGCCCCTTGACCGACAATCACCAAGCGATGGGCTGCTGGGGCGTTATTCACGATAATGTTCCATCAATTGATTACTGAGTTTAAAAATGCCGATAAAGGCGGCTGCGGTGGCAATGCCCAGTACGTTAGATAACATATCATCCCAGCCAAAATGCCGGCTAGGCACTAGCTCTTGTAAATATTCAGTAATGACTGCGAAAGCCACCAATGCGCACAATTGCAGCCACCAGCGGCTGTTCAGGGTGCTCCATAGAAATAATGTCAGTACGAAAAATCCCCCACCATGATTCATATAATCTTTAGCAAACATGAAGGGCACTTCATCTTGGGGGATCAGTAACAAGATAATAAATAGCCCGCCAAAAATTAGCATGCCGGCAAAGAGCCAAGGGTAACGGATAGTGCGCTTAAGGGGTGCCGTCTTTGGCATTTAAAAGTTCATCCAAGATACTGAAACAAAAGCAAATTATTAACCGATGTGGGCATTAATGCCAGTTTAAGTTAAGGCTTTATGCATTAAAGAAGTAGGCAAGGTTGGCCAGGGTAATTGCTGTGGCTGTTGAAAACTGTGCCATAAGCTCTCATCTTGCAATGGCTGAAAATACTCACCGTTAGTGGGCGGGCAATATACTTCGATTAAGCTATTTTGATAATGAAAAATTAAGCCATAAGCGTGTAAATAGGTACGATCAGCTTGTTCTCCGCCATAGCGTTCATCGCCCAATATTGGCGCACCGACACTTTTTAGCATTACCCGTATTTGATGGGTTTTACCGGTGCAGGGTTTAACCACGATTAAGCGTTTTCCGTCTATTAGTCCCTGACTAAAAAATTGGCTGATGGCGGGGTTGTTTTTATCTTGAGTTAGCTTCCACTGGCCGTTACGTGCGGGCTGCATATCGCCAATCACTGTGCCCTGTTTCTTATTCGGCTTTTTGCCACAAACGGCTAAATAATATTTTTGAACCTGTCGCTGGCTAAATAACTCACCAAAATGGGCCGCGGCAGCGGCGTTGCGGGCCAGTATCAATAAGCCAGAGGTGATTTTATCTAAACGATGTACCAGCCATAGTTTGTCTTCGCCAAGTTGCTGGCAAAGCACAGGTAAAATGCCTTGATGCTGGTCATCCTTATGCACACCTATACCGGCAGGCTTATCAATAATATAAAAATCAGCATGGCTAAAAATGAGTTTGATGGTCGCGTTGGTCAATTTTCTGTGTCTGCTGGGGTGTAAGTTTGGCTTGAGGCAGTCTATCATCAGACCCGTTGTGAGCTAAAGACTGTTTGTCGACAAACTAAAAAATCGCCACAATGCTAACAATTAGAAACAAATTTTTATACTCAGGCGGGTTCGGATTCAGTATCCTGCTATGTCCTACATAGATAATAATTAACATAAATAATTAGAAGGAATTCAAGATGCAAAAAAGGACGTTATTATCGCTCCTATTTACTGCTCTAATATTGGCGGCCTGCCAACCGGCTAGTAATACGTCTCCAGCCACCAATAGCATCACTTTACCCGCAGGTGTGACGCTTGTGAATGAACACAAAGCGCAAGAGGGCGTGGTGAGCATTCCTTATAAGCGTTATGAATTAGATAACGGTTTAACTGTGGTGTTGCATGAAGATAATTCTGATCCATTAGTACACGTAGATGTTACCTACCATGTAGGTTCTGCTCGCGAAGAAGTGGGTAAATCTGGTTTTGCGCATTTCTTTGAGCACATGATGTTCCAAGGCTCTGAAAACGTTGCCGACGAAGAACACTTTAAAATTATCACCGAAGCCGGCGGCACCTTGAATGGCTCCACTTCCCGTGATCGTACAAATTACTATCAAACTGTACCCGCTAACCAATTAGAGAAAATGTTGTGGTTAGAAGCTGACCGCATGGGCTTTTTGCTTAATAGCGTCACTCAAGAAAAATTCGAAGTACAACGAGAAACCGTTAAAAACGAACGTGGTCAGCGAGTAGATAACCAGCCCTATGGATTACGTTTTGAATTAATCGGTGAAGCTTTATATCCCGCTGGTCACCCTTATTCTTGGCAAACCATTGGTTATATCGAAGATTTAAATCGGGTTAACGTTAATGACTTAAAAGCCTTCTTCCAGCGTTGGTATGGCCCGAATAACGCCACTATAACTATTGGTGGCGACATAGACGAACAACAAGCATTAGCTTGGGTAAAGAAATATTTTGGTGCTATTCCTCGCGGCCCAGAAGTGGTTGATGCAGAAAAAGTCCCAGTCACTTTAGACGAAACCCGTTATATCACTCTGGAAGACCGCGTACATTTACCGCTATTGCAAATGACCTTCCCAACGGTACAAGTTCGCCACCCCGATGAAGCACCATTAGATGTGTTATCGAATATTTTGGGCGGTGGCAAAACATCATTATTTTACAAAAACCTTGTTAAAGAAGGTTTTGCAGTGAATGCATGGGTGACTCACCCTTGTAGTGAATTAGCCTGTGAATTTCAGTTAGGCGCCTTAGCTAACCCCGCTAAAGCGCCTAATTTGGTTGAGCTAGAAAAAATATTTAACGCTACTCTAGTGGAGTTTGAAGAGCGCGGTGTTGAGCAAGATGATCTAGATCGCACCAAAGCCAGTATTGAGTCCGGCACTATTTTTGGCCTACAAAGTGTTAGCGGTAAGGTATCGACTTTAGCGTCTAACCAAACTTTTGATGGTGAGCCAGACAAGGTGCAGTACGATCTCGATCGTTATAATGCGGTCACCAAAGAAGACGTGATGCGCGTATTCGATCAATATATCAAAGGTAATAATTCGGTTATTTTGAGCATTGTACCTAAAGGCCAACCGCAGTTAGCGGCTCGTGAAGCCACCTTTGTGTTTGGTGAGCGTAATTTGCCTGAGTACCAAACCATGACCGCTGACGATATTAAAGTGGCTAAAATTGCCGAAGACTTTGATCGCAGCATCATGCCTACTGCGGGTGTTAACCCCGCGGTAAAAGTGCCTGAATTATGGCAAACCCAGTTTGCTAACGGTACGCGTATTGCCGGCCATCAAACCAGCGAAATGCCTACCATTACCTTATCCATTAGTCTTGAAGGTGGCCCGTTGCTGGAAGACATCAGTAAAGCTGGCGTTGCTGCAATGACCGCGCAAATGATGAATGAGAGTAGTCAAAATTATAGTAATGAAGAAATGTCTAATCAGTTGGCGCTGTTGGGGAGTTCTATTCAATTTGATGCCGGTGGCCGTACGACTAGCATTTCCGTCAATAGCTTGACTAAAAACTTGGATAAAACCTTAGCCTTACTAAAAGAAAAGTTATTTTCCCCCGCATTTTTAGAAGCCGATTTTGAACGTTTAAAACAGCAAAATATTCAGGCATTACAGCAAGCGTCCAAGAATCCGGATGCGCTAGCCAGTCGCGCGGTAGATAAAGTCCTTTTCGGTGAAAACAATCGCGTTGGTTTACCGGATTCCGGTACTTTAGCTACGGTTGAAACACTGACCTTAGAGGATGTAAAAGCTTTTTATGCTCGTTTTTATAATCCTGCAAAAGCCAAGTTAATCGCTGTGGGTGATATCAGCCAGCAGGATTTATTAAGCAAGTTAGACTTTGTTAAAAACTGGCCAGCACAAGACTATGAAATCCCTGAATACAATGCGTTTCCGGTTTGGGACAAAGCGGTCATTTATTTAGTGGATAAGCCTGAAGCGGCGCAGTCTGTGGTGCGTATTATTAAACCCGATATGCCTTTTGATGCTACCGGTGAACACTTCCGTTCACAGTTAATGAATTTTAGCCTAGGCGGCATGTTTAACAGCCGTATTAACCTTAACCTACGTGAAGATAAAGGCTACTCTTACGGCGCTTGGACTAGCTTTGTTGGTGGTAAAACCTTAGGTTGGTTCCAATCCGGCTCCAGTGTTAAAACTGAAAATACTGGCGATGCGGTGAAAGAATTCTTCCATGAAATCAATCTATATCAATCTCAAGGGATGACAGAGGCGGAATTAGCCATGATGCGTTCGGCTTATACCCAAAGTGATGCCTTGAAATATGAAACACCGGGGCAAAAAGCTAACTTTATCGGTAAGCTTTTAACCTATGATTTAGACAGTAATGTGGTGAGTGAACAGATGAAGATCATCAATAGCATTACCACGGAAGAGCTTAATGCTCTTGCTGCTAAACATTTAAAATTAAATGAAATGCAAGTGATAGTCGTCGGCGATAAAAACGTTATTTTGCCGCAATTAGAAAAACTGGAACGACCTATTATTGAATTGCAGGTCGAGCTATAACCGCAGAGACAAAGGGTTGCAATGCAGCCCTTTATTTTTTGCCTCTCGCTCTTGAAATTATTGATCGCGAGCCCACTTACTTGGGCTAACGCCTAGTTAACGGACATGAACTTGCCACAATCAAATCAAACCTTTATGCAGCGCTTGGCTGTGCTTTCTCAACCCAAGGTCGCTGCACCGTTAAAGGGTATTCGTCATGGTATAGAGCGTGAAGCATTGCGGATTAATGCTAACGGCAGTCTGGCGCAAACTGGCCATCCCCAAGCATTGGGCTCGGCACTCACTCACGACTGGATCACCACCGATTTCTCTGAATCCTTGATGGAATTCATTACGCCACCGGAAGTTGATCCAAAAATCACTATGGCGCAGATCCACGATATTCATCGCAATGTGTACGCCAATATGGGTGATGAACGCTTGTGGCCTATGAGTATGCCGTGCTTTATTAAGCATCAGGATGAAATTGGTTTGGCTCAATATGGGCAGTCCAATGTCGGCAAGATGAAAACTCTTTATCGTACCGGCCTTAAAAACCGTTATGGCAGCATGATGCAAGCCATAGCTGGGGTGCATTTTAATTTCTCTCTACCTGAGTCATTTTGGCAACAATGGTTGGACAGCACCGAGCAGCAGCAAGCGGATAAACAATCAATTTCCGCCGCGTATTTTGGCTTGATCCGTAATTACCGCCGTTTGTGCTGGATGATACCTTATTTGTTTGGTGCATCACCGGCGTTGTGCAGTTCCTTTGTTAAAGGTAAAGAGCTTTCCCTGCCGTTTGCAAGCATCGGCAAAGGCACTTATTACCTGCCATGGGCTACCTCGTTACGTATGAGTGATTTAGGCTATACCAATGCCGCGCAGTCGGAGTTATACATTTGCTATAACCAATTGGATAACTACATCGCCTCATTGCGTAAGGCGATTAAAACGCCATCCAAGGAATATCAAAAATTTGCTGGTGAAAAAGACGGTGAGTTACAACAACTCAACGCTAATATTCTGCAAATTGAAAATGAATTGTATTCGCCTATACGTCCTAAACAGCCCACATTGCCATTGGAAAAGCCCACAGATGCTTTGGATGCGCGTGGTATTAGTTACATCGAAGTAAGGGCGTTAGATGTTAATCCGTTTAGCCCTGTGGGTATTGAGTTGGATCAATTCTATTTCCTTGATGTGTTCTTACTACATTGCGTGGTTAACCCTTCCGATGAGTTAGATACCGAATCCTTTAATGAAACCGACGTGAACTTGCGCACTGTAGTTGAACGTGGTCGTCAGCCGCAATTGCAGTTACAGCGTAATGGCGAAAGTGTCGACATGCAGCAATGGGCCTCTGAAACCTTTGATGAGTTCCGTCAGATTGCTAAAGTACTTGATGAGACTCACGGCCATAGTTTGTTTAGTGAAGCCGTTGAAAAGCAGTGGGCTAAGTTTGCCGACAGTGAAAATACACCCTCAGCGCGCATTCTTAAAACCTTAAAAGAACAACAATTGGATAACGGTCATTTGGCTTTAGGTTTAGCCGATAAGTATAAGCAGCAGATGCTCAAAAGCGACTACCAATTGTTTAGTGACGATTATTTTGCCGAGCAAGCAGCGCAATCGTTACACAAGCAACAGCAAATTGAACAACAAGACAGCCTATCGTTCAAAGATTTTTTAACGGATTATTTTAAATAAGGCGTTGAATCTGCGCTGGTGAATGTCTTGTAAAACATGGCATTAATCGTTGTGCAGTGGCTTTAAAAAAGGTAAAAAAAAAGCCTGACAAATTGTCAGGCTAAAGATACGACCAGGGAAAACATAACTAATACGTAAGGTATGAGCCCGGTATGGAAATAAAGTTCAAATTTTTTCAATTATTTAACATAAAAACTTCAATGCTGGTAATTTGCTGCATTTTTATGCAATCCTGTGCCAGTTCCCCGCCGAAAAATGTCAGTAATTTATGCGAAATTTTCAGAGAAAAGCCCGACTGGTTTCACGCCGCTGAGGATATGAATCAGAAATGGGGCGTGCCGGTACATGTGCCAATGTCGATGATGTACCAAGAAAGCTCTTTCCGTCATGACGCCCTGCCACCTCGCGATTATGTGTTCTTTGGGTTGATCCCTTGGGGCCGGGTGAGTACGGCTTTTGGTTATTCACAAGCTAAGACCCAAACCTGGGACGATTACTTACGGGAAAGTGGCAATAGCGGTGCCGACAGAGATGACTTTGATGATGCCATTGATTTTATGGGCTGGTTTATTAGTAAAACCTATAAAATAAATGGCATATCTAAATGGGATGCCTATGCTCAGTATCTTAATTACCATGAAGGCTGGGGCGGCTATAAACGCAAAACCTACAATAAAAAGAAATGGTTGGTGGCGGTGGCTAAAAAAGTGAATACCCGCGCCAGCATTTATGCCGGCCAATATAAAAGCTGTAAAGAAGAACTCGGCCACGGTTGGTTGTGGCGATTATTCTGGGGGTAGCAGCACGGTACTGAATAAAAACCATATTGATATTAGTCAATATAAGTAACCTATTGGAAATACGAATGTTATATCTACATTTTTGATATTTCTTATCCAGAGCGAGGTTAAGTAATGAGTAACAGCATTAGTGGTGGCTGCTTGTGTGGCAAAGTGAGCTTTAGCTTAAAGGCGGATTTCAACGGCTTTTACTTTTGTCATTGTGATCAATGTAAACAACTTACGGGTAGCGCTCATGCGAGTAATTTGTTCACAGCGGCTGATAATATTCAATGGTTAAGTGGCCACGATCTAGTAAGCAATTTTTATCATCCTAGCCGTCGCTTTAGTAAGGCCTTTTGCAGTGAATGCGGCTCAGCCTTGCCGGTGGTTACCGATAGTGGCAGAGCATTGCTTGTACCTGCCGGTAGTTTGCCCGCAGAATCAATCCCCGCCGAGCTTAAAGGCCAGCATATCTATTGGGCAGAACATGCTCATTGGTATGATAGCGACAATTCTGCAAAAAAATGTGATGCATTCCCACAGTAAATTCGTTAGCGTCACGGTCTCAGTAGTTATTTTCAAGGCGAATACATGGACAATCCTAATGAAGGGTTACTTGGTTACCCTGACGTCAAGTTACGTCTACGTAATTTAAAAAAAGAAGATTTCAACGATATTAAGAATATTATGGATCGGGTTTATCCCGGTCGTATGGGTGGTGGTTGGAAGAAAAACCAGTATTTAGCCATGCTCAAAACTTTCCCTGAAGGGCAGATTTGCATTGAGGACAATGGTACAGCAATCGCCGCGGCCTTCTCGGTGGTGGTAGATTATGACCAGTTTGGTGATGACCACACCTACGATGAAATTACCGGTAATGCCTACTTAAATACTCACGATCCAAACGGCGATGTGCTTTACGGCGTAGATATTTTTGTTGATCCAGATTATCGCAATATGCGTCTTGGTCGACGTCTATATGAAGCTCGCAAAGAGCTATGCCAGAGCTTGAATTTACGGGCGATTATTGCCGGTGGGCGTATTCCTAATTACACCGGATACTCCAAAGACATGACGCCGCAAAAATACATCGAAGCGGTACGTCGTAAAGAAGTACGGGATCCGATTTTGAGCTTCCAACTGGCCAACGATTTTGAGGTAAAACGGGTATTAACCGGCTATTTGCCGGAAGACGACGATTCCCACGGTTATGCCACCTTATTGGAATGGTTCAATATTTACTATCAGCCGAAAAATCGTAAATTATTTGGCGCCAAAAAAACCACCGCGCGCATTGGTTGTGTGCAGTGGCAAATGCGCGAAATGAACAGTGTTGAAGAGCTACTGCAGCAGGTGGAATATTTTGTCGATGCACTGTCGGATTACCGCTGTGATGTTGCACTGTTCCCTGAGTTTTTTAATGCGCCATTAATGGGCATGTCCGAACATAAAAACTCGGTGGAATCTATTCGTTTTCTGGCCCAATACAGTGAACAAATATGTGAAGCTATCTCTACCTTAGCGGTGAGTTACAATATCAATATTATTGCTGGCTCCATGCCGGTGGTGGAAGACGGTGAGTTGTATAACGTGGCGTATTTGTGCCGTCGTGATGGCTCTATCGAATCACAATATAAACTGCACGCCACTCCCCATGAGAAGAAAGACTGGATCATGCAAGGGGGCAATCGCCTGACCAAATTCGATACCGACTTTGGACGTATTGGTATTTTGATTTGTTACGACGTCGAATTCCCCGAGTTAGCTCGTTTACTGAGCGACAAAGAAATGCAGATCTTGTTTGTACCATTTTGGACTGATACCAAAAACGGTTATCTGCGAGTTCGCCGTTGTGCTCAAGCACGCGCCATTGAGAACGAATGTTACGTGGCCATTGCTGGCAGCATAGGTAATCTACCTAAGGTGGATAGTGTGGATATCCAATATGGCCAAACTGCGGTATTTTCACCGTCAGATTTCGCCTTTCCACACGATGCCATCATGGCAGAAACCACCCCTAATACAGAAATGACGCTGATTGTGGATGTGGATTTGGATAAATTACAAAGCCTGCAAAATGAAGGCTCAGTACGTAACTATCTCGACCGTCGTCGCGACTTGTATCGCATAGAATGGATTGGGGATGACTAATCTTGGGATCATAATATTGGGTTCAGAGTGGCATTCGCCACTCTGTTACTGATTTTATTGGCAAAGCCAATAAAATATCGATGGCGTTAGCCATTATTCCTTACGACTAACAAGCGCCAACAAAGCCCCTTTGCCACCCCATTCCAGTGGGGCTTGGTGAAAGCCCATGATCGCTGGATGTTGTACTAACCAATTAGGAACAGCGGTTTTTAGTACTTTGCCACCCACACCGTGCACAATGCACACGCATTCGTAATGTTGTTTGTGGGCTTCGTGGATGAGGGCGGCGACTTCAGTTTTGGCTTGTTCTCGGGTCAGACCGTGCAGGTCGAGGATGAGTTCTGGGGGGATTTCGCCACGGCGTAGGCGTTTTACTTCGTAACTATCGGCTTCATCGTTGGTATATTTCAATGGCCCATCTTGGTCGAAGTGGGCTTCGAACACATCCGAGAAAAAGAATTCTGCCTGAGTTTGTTTGTGTATTTGCCCCGCCGTAAGTGATTTTTTCTTGATGGGCTTGGGCTTAGGCTGTATTTTGTCTTGCTTTAGCGGCTTGATACCTTCAACCGCTTCGCGAAACAAATTGGTTTCATCAGAACTCATAGATGATTTTTTGGACATGGTTAGTGTTTTTTAGCTTTGCCTAGGTGTTGTCATCTATAATAACTCATTTTCACATTCGGCAGGCAGCGATCAATGGCTGATAAATTTTATCTTGAAGAACCGGTGCAGGATTTATGCACTATTTATGACTTTGTGCGTTGGTCGGTTAGCCGTTTTAACGATGCCGGTTTGTATTTTGGTCATGGCACCGATAACCCGTGGGACGAAGCCCTAACGCTCATTTTAGCGTTGTTGCATTTAGCCCCTGATAGTAACGAACAATTGTTACAAGCTCGCCTTACTCTCAGTGAAAAGAAGGCTATCGTCGATGCTGTGGCAACCCGCGTGCAATCACGCAAGCCCATTGCCTATATCACCAATCAGGCGTGGTTCTGCGGTATGCCGTTTTTTGTTGATGAGCGTGTGCTAGTTCCGCGCTCACCTTTTGCCGAGTTGGTTAATAATAAATTTGAGGCATGGTTGCAGCAACCACCCACACATATTTTAGATATGTGTACTGGTAGCGGCTGTATTGCTATTGCTTTGGCGTTGGCGTTTGATCATGCGCAGGTCGATGCAGTAGATATTAGCGAAGATGCCCTAGCGGTCGCGGATATTAATATTCAAGAATATGACTTAGGCGAGCGAGTGTTTCCTATTCAATCGGATCTATTCAATAGCCTTGAAGGTCAGCAGTACGATTTGATTATCAGTAACCCGCCTTATGTGGACGCTGAAGATATGGCGGATTTGCCTGAGGAATTCCACCATGAGCCAGAGCTTGGCTTAGCCGCCGGTGTTGATGGGCTAGATTTGGTGCATCACATTTTGCGCGATGGCGCTAAGCACTTAACTGACAACGGTTGGTTGTTTGTGGAAGTGGGCAATAGCCTAGTACATATGCAGCAACGTTATCCTGATTTGCCTTTACAATGGGTGGAGTTTGAACATGGCGGCCAAGGTGTGTTTGCCATTAACAAACAAAGTCTAATGGCTTATGACTTTTCGGTCGTAGACGCTTAAGCCAAGGCATAGCACAATACACCTAATAGAATCGTTTTCGGCCATTGGCCACTGACTATAAAGAGACAGCAATCACATGTCTGGTAATACTTTTGGAAAGTTGTTCACCCTTACTTCATTTGGCGAAAGCCATGGCCCTGCCATTGGTGGCATTGTTGACGGTTGCCCTCCGGGGTTAGAAATCAGCGAAGCCGATTTACAAGTGGATCTAGACCGTCGTAAACCGGGCACCTCCAAATTTACTACTGCGCGCCGTGAAGCCGACGAAGTTAAGATTCTTTCAGGGGTATTTGAAGGTAAAACTACCGGAACTTCTATAGGTTTGTTGATTCAAAATACTGACCAACGCTCGCAAGATTACGGCAATATTAAAGACCGTTTTCGCCCCGGTCATGCGGACTACACCTATACGCAAAAATACGGCAGCCGCGATTATCGTGGTGGTGGCCGTTCTTCAGCGCGGGAAACCGCAGTGCGCGTCGCTGCTGGTGGTATTGCTAAAAAATATTTAAAGCAGTTTTACGGCATTGAGATCCACGGTTATATGTCACAACTGGGGCCAATCAAAGCTGAAAAAATTGACCTGTCCATCGTTAACGACAACCCGTTCTTTTGCCCTGATGCCGATAAGCTCGACGAGATTGAGCAGTATATGCGTGACCTTAAAAAACAAGGTGACTCCATTGGCGCCAAAGTCTCGGTTGTGGCTACTGGCGTACCTGTTGGTTTAGGCGAACCGGTTTTTGACCGTTTAGATGCCGATTTAGCGCACGCAATGATGGGTATTAACGCTGTTAAAGGCGTGGAAGTGGGTGAAGGCTTTGGCGTGATTGAGCAAAAAGGTAGCGAACATCGCGATGCGCTAACCCCACAAGGTTTTAAAACTAACCATGCTGGTGGCGTCTTGGGCGGCATTTCTTCTGGCCAAGATGTGGTGGTGCATATGGCACTTAAACCCACTTCAAGTATTTCTGTTCCCGGTGAAACCGTGGATGTAAATGGCGAGACCATCGAGATTGTGACCAAAGGTCGTCATGATCCTTGCGTAGGCATTCGTGCGGTACCTATTGCCGAGGCGATGATGGCCTTGGTATTGATGGATCATCTATTACGCCACCGTGCGCAGAATGCGGGTGTAACTTGTGCTACCCCGGTTATTCCAGGGCATCTTTAATCTGTCATTGAAGATGAGTAGTCTAATGGCTCATTAGCCATAACTCGTTATTCACCAAACAATAAAGACAACGTCCATGCCGACAACACAACAAACCAGCACCAGTCTTTTTGGCTTGGGGCTGGTTTATCTTTTGTACTTCAGCCAATTGGGCATCATGGTGCCGTATATCGGTGTAATGCTCGATGGTCGTGGTTTTAGTTCCGCCGAAATTGGTGAGCTGATTGCAATGATCACCCTGACTCGGGTGGTGGGGCCAAATCTATGGGCGGCGTTGGCAGATAAAACCGGCCATTACCTGCCTATTATTCGTATTGGCAGCTTGTTAGCGGTACTGAGTTTTTTATTACTGTTCTGGTTTGATGGCTATTGGGGCATCGCCTTGAGCATGGGCTTGATGATGATGTTCTGGACGGCAATTTTGCCGCAACTGGAAGTCGTTACTCTTACTACTATCGCCGGTGATTCTGGGTTGTATAGCAAAATCCGTTTATGGGGCAGCATCGGTTATATCCTGTGTAGTGTAGTGCTGGGGTATTTGCTCGACTGGTTTCATTCCGATGTGGTGATCTGGGCCAGTGTCACGGTCTTAGCAGCACTGTTTTTATCCACCTTGCCTATCTCTGCGCCTCGCCAATCTAGCCAACATAATGAAGTTGGCAGTATGTGGCAAAAGCTCAAAGCGCCGGTGTTTATGGCGTTTATTTTGTCAGCCATTTTATTGCAGGTGAGCTTTGGGCCATTTTATGGCTTCTTTGCGTTGTACATGCTGGATATTGGCTATAGCGGCCAGCAAACCGGTTGGTTTATTGCCCTTGGTGTGATGGCCGAAGTGATAATATTTTTACTGGCGGGGCGGATTATTAGCCGTTTTGGTATTCATCGGTTGTTGTTAATTTGTTTGTTACTAGCTGCGCTGCGCTGGTATTTGTTGGCAACCTTGGCCGGTAATATTTTGTGGTTGGTGTTTAGCCAGTTATTACATGCTGCCAGTTTTGGTTTAGCGCATGCGGCTTCTATTCAGTTTATCCATCGACATTTTGGCAAAAAATTCCAAAGTCGCGGGCAGGCAATTTATGCCAGTATTGCCTTTGGTGGCGGTGGTGCAATAGGTAATTATGTGGCCGGACAGTTATGGCATCAAGGGCAGGGCGCGACAGCTACTTTTATCTTCGCCTCAGCCGCCGCTGGTTTGGCGGCGTTAGTATTGTTGCTGGTAAAGCGTCAAAGTTTTGCGCCACCAATGTCTAGTACAACTGGCGCTTAAATCGGCTAATCACTTGAGCCAGAAATGGCTGACAGGTAAACTGCACGTCCTAATTTTTACGGAAGTCCTTAGTTGCATCAGGTAGACGATCTTATTGGCTTATTTGAAGCGCAATTTTATAGCGCTTTTAATACTCGCCTCGTGCGCGGTACCGACGAGCCTATTTATTTGCCCGCTGGTGAAGGTCAGTCTTTTGCACAAATCGTTTTTGCTCACGGTTACTACGCCAGTGCGTTACATGAAATCGCCCATTGGTGTTTAGCTGGCCTTGCGCGTTTAGATAAAGTTGATTACGGCTACTGGTATTGTCCTGATGGCCGTAACGCCGAACAGCAAGCCGCTTTTGAAAAAGTTGAAATTAAACCCCAAGCCATCGAATGGGCAATGTGCCTCGCTGCGGGTAAGTCCTTTCGCGTCAGTACCGATAACCTCAATGGCGTAGAGCCCGACCATATTCGTTTTGAAAACAATGTGCGGGCGCAACTGCAAGTGTATTTGCAACAAGGTTTTCCAGCTCGGGCTCAGCAGTTTATTGATGCCTTGCAGCAGTTTTATGGCACCGCGCCGTTAAGCCAAAATATTCTGAAACAATCAGCGTTAATTGACGAAGTTCATGTTGCCAATGTTTAAACTCGGCCTGATTATCAATCCGTGGTCGGGTATTGGTGGAGCCATGGCACTGAAAGGCAGCGATGGTGCCGATATTCGACAGCAAGCGTTAGCACAAGGCGCTATTCCCCAAGCCAATAATAAAATGCGCTTGGCGTTGGAAGTGTTATTACCACTGCAATCGAAAATTCAGCTGCTAACCGCCGCTGCGGATATGGGCGCAGACTTAGCCAATGAATTAGGTTTTACCACTCAGGTGATTTATTCCCAAGATCATATTCAAACCGAAGCTGAGGATACCGAAAACGCCGCTACTGCATTAATGGCTGCTGGTGTTGACGTGATCCTATTTGCCGGTGGCGATGGCACCGCGCGTAATATTTGCCAAATCGTCGGTGAAAAAATCCCAGTAATTGGTGTACCTGCTGGCTGTAAAATTCATTCCGGCGTGTATGCGGTTACCCCAAAAGCAGCCGGTAAAGTGGTTGAACAATTAGTTAACGGCGAATTGGTCAGCGTTAGCGAGGCTGAAGTTAAAGACATCGACGAACAACGCTTTCGCGAAGGTAAAGTTATCGCCAAACACTTTGGCGACATGTTAGTGCCTAGCGCTTTGCAGTATGTGCAAGCCACCAAAAGTGGCGGACAAGAATCAGAAGAATTAGTGCTAGATGATATTGCCGCCGAGATTATCGAAAACATGGATGATGAGCTGTACATAATGGGCTCAGGCTCGACTGTGGCAGCCGTGATGGATGCACTGGGTTTGGAGAATACCTTACTGGGAGTGGATGTGCTGCAACATCAACAATTGCTACATAGTGATGTTACCGCCAAACAATTGCTGAACATTATTCAAGCCAGTCAGCAGCCGGTTAAATTAGTGATTACCTTAATTGGCGGGCAAGGACATATCTTTGGCCGTGGTAATCAACAACTTAGCCCGGACGTGATCCGCGCCATTGGCCGCGATAATATTATTATTGTCGCCACTAAGGCCAAGCTTAACGCCTTAAATGGTCGCCCATTAATTACCGACACTGGCGATGTCGAACTCGATCGCCAACTTTGCGGATTAATCCGCATTACCAGTGGTTATCGTGACCACGTACTTTATCCCCTTGCATCCCCAGGAAACGAACAATGACATTGAATTACCAACCCGCTAGTCCTTCAACCACCGAGTTTGACGAACTAGCCGACCGCATCCAACAGCAATTCGACGACGCCGTCGTTAGCGGCACCGACCAAGAACTTTTCTATGCCGGTTATCTTAATGGCCATTTCTCATTGGTGTTCAGCGTGGCCTTGAAGGAGGGAAATTTGACATTGGATGCCTTGGACAAAGGCATGCTATTAGGCTTGCAGCAGGCATTTGCTAATAACGAATTAGAAGAGGCGGATCAACAAGGGGTAGTGGCATATTGGCAGCAAGTTGTAGCAACAGTGGCTTAATTGTTTTATTACCTTCGTCCAGAGTCCCGTCGAAGGATGAATTATTATTGGCTGAGCCAAGGCTTTGTTAATTGGCTTCGCCAACTAGCGTCCATGCTATTTTTCGTACCGCATCCATGCGGTCCAAGCCTATTTGGAGGGAGCCAAATAGGCGAAAGCTCCTTTCGCTCCGGCAACTTTCTTACTCCGAATTGAATAACCATTCTTAAATCGAACCGGCGCGAGGTAGCATCCTTGCAAAGCACGCGCCTTAGCAAAACGTCCCTGTTTTGCCATTCGACGAATGGTCATTAAATTCGGGAAAGTTGAGTCACAGTTAGCCTGCCTGTAAGTCTCAAATAACTGTTACCCAATCTGAAGCAGAATATCGTTAACAGTGAAAGTGGCCTTAACGTTTACATCATTTACTACAAGATACGTTCAATTCTTTATTTTCAGAAGCCGTAATAGTCATATTTAAATAGGAATCTCGTAGCATTGAATCAGCTTCAGATTTGCTCATTGGATAAAATGATAACAATTGAAGAATAGTGCTTACTTTACTATCCTCACCTAACATTGATCGTAAGTCGCTTTCTAGTTGATCATTACATTTAGCTCGAGATATAAGACCAACTGGGGCTTCATAGAACATACTAAAAATTAATTTATTATCTTTAGTGGAGGATACTTTTATAAAAGTTGTTTTGAGCTCTTTTTCTTTATTTGGATCACTTTTTTTAAAGTCATCCATTTTTGTAATAAACAGCATATTTAAGTTATTCACTAACAATTGAAAGTGATTTACCTGATTACTAGCAAGAACGTCCGCGTATGACTGATTAGCTGCATTTGCAAAGGTTGTAGATATTGATATTAAAAAGAATAAAACATACTTCATGATCTCTCCATATTTTGGTTTGTATTAGTGCTAACAATCTAATAAAAGTAGTGACGTCCATTTACCCACTGTTTGTCACGCTTTTTAGTTTTTCGATTTCGTAAGTTATCGCCAAATAGATTTAAAAACAAGCAGTTAGATTCATCGATTAATGGTTGCAAAAGTGAAAATGATTAGGAAGGAGTTTCGAGGCCAAGCGCAGCTTGGCGTTTATCCCTTTTCAGTTTGTAAATGGCTTATTCAGAATAGCTAGCCGCTATTCGAGACAGGACGTCGAGATAAAATTGTATGAACAATTGTGAACGCACTTTTACTCGCCACTTCCATGTGGCTTACTTTCTTCGAAAGCCATCAAAGATGTTCAAACAGGTTCCTGACCTGTTTGTGTGCGGCCCGTAGGGCAGAGGACAGGATGTCTGAAGTCAAAAAGTCAGGATGACAGTTGGCGCAGCCTTACAACCCTTTATGCAAATCAAACTCTTCAATAGGGGCGGGGCTGTAGAAGTAGTAACCTTGCATCTGATTACAACCTAAGGCTAACAGTAGGTCTTTTTGTTCTTCGGTCTCTACGCCTTCTACGGTGCAACTGACTGCAAAACTGGAACACAGTTCTACGATGGTTTTGACTACCCCTTGACTGCGTTGACTCTGCTGTAGGTTGTGTACAAAACTACGATCTATTTTTAAGTTATCAAAAGCTAATTTATGGATATAACCCAAGCTAGAGTAGCCGGAACCAAAATCATCTAGGGCGATTTTGAACCCTTGCTGTTGTAATCGCTGGGTGGTGTTTGAACAGAGATCTAAGTCTGCCATCATAGTGGTTTCGGTGATTTCATACTGCACCCGCTTGGGGGATACTTGATGTTGTTGCAGAATATTATTAAGTAATTCTAGGGTATTGCTGTTCATTACATCTTGCGCTGAAAGGTTGAACGATAAAAATAATGGCTCTGGCCACGCTTTTAGGTCGTTAACCGCTTTTTCAAACAGGTATAGGGTGATATCGGTGACCCGGCCGGTTTTTTCCGCAATTGTCACAAATTGCTCGGGGGGTATTTGACCTAATTCTGGGTGATACCATCTCGCCAGCGCTTCTAGACCGATAATTTTGCCCGTAGCTCCATGAACAATAGGTTGATAGTGTAGAGATATTTGTTCTTTTTTGATGCTGTGGGTTAAGGCTAATTCCACTTGCGACTTTTGCATAATGAGATGTTCATGATCGCTATTAAAAATAACCGAGCTACCACGAGTTTTCTTTTTTGCTTCATAAAGTGCAAAGTCGGCCCTATCCATTAATTGTTCAGTGGTATTGCCTGCATCGGGGTAAATGGCAAAACCACAGGAACCGGATATTTGTACGACGCCGGTGCGCATGGCAAAGGGTCTTTGAATGACGCGGGTAATATTTTGACCTAAGTCTTGAACGGCTTCTGGGTTTGAACTGTGATCAATAATGAGTGCAAATTCATCGCCGCCAATACGCGCTAGCATACAGTCTTCGCCTAACAATCGTTGCAGGCGCGAGCTGACATCGGTTAATACTCTATCCCCAGCTGCGTGACCATGAATATCATTGACTGGCTTAAAACCGTCGAGGTCGATGATGCCGACGATAAATTTATTATCGGGGCTAAAGGAGGTTAATTTTTCTTCTAAATAATTGCTAAAACTGCGGCGATTAGCCAGTTTAGTTAGGCCATCTTGGTTTGCCAGTAATTCGTTCTGAATATTCAACTTTTGGGTTTCTTGATGTTGGTATTCCAATTCTTGCTTAGCATTGATGACTCGAGAAAAAGCGCGGTAATAGCTCATGGCAACCATTACCAATACCGCAATTACTAAGGTGAAATTACTGGCAATGGCGACAAAAACAGGTTGGCCAGAGAATAAGGAAAAGCTAACAAAGGGAATGCCGGTGGTAATGGAGATGGCCCACGCCGCTTGAGGAAGATGGATTAAGCAGACGATAATGCCAATAACCGTAATAGACATGTAATAAATTACATGGGCTTGGTGAGCAAAGTCACCATAGCTATATAGGGTATAACTCCAAGCGGAAAACGTCACTCCCATAATAACGGAAAAAATAACTGTCATTTTAATTTGGTGGTTGGCTTGGGCTAGTGAGAAGGTTCGATATTTATAGCGGTACCACATAACAGCACGACTGATGCAGGCAATAGATAAAAATGCCGCCATGTAGATGGTGAGGTAGTCGGGAGCGACGCCATAATGGGTATAGGCTAGCGCTAACGAGTTCGCCAGCAGAATAGAATATAACAAGGGGACTTTTGTTAGCAATTCATGAAACTGCGCAAAAACAATCTGTGGGCTTCTATTGGCGCCATTAATAAGGTTGTTTAGATACTTCGTGATGTTAATAAATGTCTCGCCCCTAGGTCACACAATGGTAAGTCGCTTACATGAATAGATCGATGATATCGTCGTATGTGATTTTTGCAATAGTTGCTTTTTTAATCACCGTAATCTTGCCGCCTTTGTAAGGCTCTTACCAAAAAACGATTTGGATTTAACGCATCCAACAGGGATTGGTTCAGTGGCAAAGGGGCACCACTAATCTGGCAAGCTAATATTTCAGCTAATAATGGCGCAGTGCACAACCCTCGTGAACCTAAGCCGGTTAAGGTATAAAGGTTAGGGTGGTTAATTGCTGGAGGATAACAATGTAACGGCAGGGCTTTGTACAAGTCTTGGTATTGTTGTTGCTGCTGGGGTATATCCGCTAGCGCACCCACTAAAGGAATATGATCGGCGCTGCTACAACGAATCGCCGCGCGGCCTTGTTGGTGGCTGTATAACTTTTGCCAGTCGTAATTTTTTAATGCTTTTTTAAGTATTGCAATATTGGTGTGTTCTTCGCTTTCGCGGTAGTCACATTGACGGTCATTTTTAATGTAAGTGGAACCCAGTGCATGCTGACCATTGACCGCTGGGGTTAAATAACCTTTATGGCACAGTACGGTTTTTAACTTGGCTAAGGTCGGCTGGCTAGGAACGCTTTCAACCTGACCACGTACTAATCTATAGGGCAAGTCATTTAATAACGGAATATCTACACTATCACTGCCACTGGCAAACACCACAATGTCACTAAGGGTAGATGTTTTTTGTCCATTACTATGTTGCCAATGTAACTGCCATTGATTATCGATTGGCTGCAAGCCAATAAGCTGATGATCGCAGTGGATTTCGCTGTTAGCAGATTGCAGTAGCGCTTTAACCAATTGTGGGGGATTGATCCAACCACCCTGTTCGATAGATAGGGCCTTGTAGGGTAGCTCTAATCCAGACTGCGCTTTTACCTCAGTATGGTTGATTAACCTTGCTAAGGATGTCGGCCAAGCTTGGCCCTCTACAAACTTTTCATAACGTTGCTCGATCGCATCGGTAAAAGCTAGCTGTAGCACACCGCAAAAATCATGTTGAAATTCCCCCCCATCGCGCAGTAGTTGTTGATAACGACGCAGCGCAAAACCAAAACATTGAGCCTGCAACAAACTGCTGATATTGGCCTCGGTATGTAATTGTGGATAGAAGCCGCCTAACGGGTTGCCGGAAGCTCCTTGAGCTATGCCCTTATCCTTGCAGAATAATTGCACTGCATATCCATACCGACTTAGAGAATAGGCCAAGTTGGCTCCAGCTAATCCGGCACCAATAATGGTGACATTTTTATTGGTGCACTGTTCGATATTAGGCACCGTTTCTCGGCTAAAATAAGGTGCGCCTAGGGAAACCCTTGGTTTATGGTTGAGGGTGCCGGTCAGCATTTCTCGCTTTTTACCATGGCCCTTCACTTTGTTGACTTCATATCCGGCTTGTTGCAATCCACGGCGCACAAATCCAGCGGCAGTGAAGGTGGCAAAGGTGGAATCTTGTTTGCCTAGCTTGACCATATTATTGAACAAGCTGTCGTTCCACATCTCTGGATTTTTGGAAGGTGCAAAACCATCAAGAAACCACGCATCTACTATGCCTGCGGTTGGGCTGTACAGCGAATCAAGCACGTCTTTGATATCACCAAACCAGAGGTCCAACTGCACACTGTTATCGTCAAATTGCAATCGGTGGCAACCCTGATGTAAAAACGGATATTGTTGTACTATCAGCTTGGCCAATTCGTTGAGTTCGGGCCATTGCTGTGCAGCGCGAGCGAAATCTTGTTGGGTCAGTGGATATTTTTCGACACTGATAAAGCGCAATGTACGCAAAGTTGTGTTTGGAAATTGTAATTTGAATTGGCGAAACTGTTGCCATAGGGCAAGAAAATTCAGTCCAGTACCAAAGCCGCTTTCTGCGACTACAAATTCAGTTTGTTGCCATTGTTGCCAGCGTGTTTCGAGGTGATTATTCTGTATAAATACAAATTGGCTTTCCGCCAGACCACTATCGTTGGAATAATAAATATCTGCAAAATCGCGGGCAATGGGGGCCTGATGTTGGTTAAATTCTATATTTGCTGGTTTTATGTTCAAAGTGGGGTTCTTTTAGTGCTGTTTTGTCATGACTTTGGGTATAGTACGACTTTTTACAGCGACTCTACAAAGAGCAGACCAGTTTGTTAGTGAAATTCATTAACATGTGCGTCAAATTTTGACATTGGGATTGAATATGAGAAGAGCAGTCATTACCGGTTTGGGGATCGTATCCAGCATTGGTAACAATCAGCAAGAAGTGTTGGCCTCATTGAAAAATGGTACTAGTGGTATCAGTAAGTCAGACGAGTTTGTCGAGTTGGGATTGCGTAGTCATGTGTGGGGTAATATTGACCTAGACGTGAAAGAGCATATTGACCGCAAAGCCTTGCGTTTCATGGGTGAAGCTGCAGCTTATACTTATATTGCTATGCAAGAAGCTATTGATGATGCCAAGTTAACCCCAGAAATGGTGTCTAATCCACGTACTGGTTTAGTGGCTGGTTCGGGCGGTGCATCGTCGAAAAATCAGGTAGAAGCCGCAGATATTTTACGTGCGAAAGGCGTTAAACGCGTAGGCCCTTATATGGTAACTCGTACTATGAGTAGTACGGTGTCAGCTTGTTTGGCGACACCTTTTGCTATTAAAGGCATAAACTATTCCATGAGTTCAGCCTGTGCTACCAGCGCCCATTGTATTGGTAATGCGGTAGAGCAAATTCAACTAGGTAAACAAGATATTGTGTTTGCCGGTGGTGGTGAAGAAGTGCATTGGACTTTAGCTATGGAATTTGACGCCATGGGCGCCTTATCCAGCAAATTCAATGACACCCCTGAAGTGGCTTCACGTACTTATGATGCTGATCGTGACGGTTTTGTTATTTCTGGTGGCGGCGGTATTGTGGTGGTGGAAGAGCTTGAGCATGCCTTAGCCCGTGGTGCCAAAATTTACGGCGAAGTTGTAGGTTACGGCGCAACATCTGATGGCTATGACATGGTTGCTCCTTCTGGTGAAGGCGCAGTACGTTGTATGCGACTTGCTATGCAAGATATTGATGGGCCAATCGATTACTTAAATACTCACGGTACGTCTACTCCGGTGGGCGATGTTAAAGAGCTGGGCGCTATCCAAGAAGTGTTTGGTGGCAAATCTCCAGCTATCAGTGCGACTAAAGCTATGACCGGTCATGGTTTAGGTGCCGCTGGTGTACAAGAAGCTATTTACAGTTTATTGATGATGGAGCACGGTTTTATTGCACCATCGGTGAATATCAGTAATTTAGACGAGCAAGCAGAAGGTTTGGATATTGTGCGTGAAACTCGTACCGCTGAGCTAAATACTGTTATGTCCAACAGTTTCGGTTTTGGTGGCACTAACGCCACTTTGGTTATGTCTAAATACAAAGCCTAAATCGTTGTTAATACTGGGTGGTTAATTTTTTTGCCACCCAGTATATACCATGCGGCATCCCCCTTTCTTACCAAAGCGCTAGCTCACTATGATGAAAATCTATTACGAAGACTCCATGCCTTATGCCGAAGCCTTTTTTTCAACAATCGGGGAATGTCAGGCATTTTCTGGGCGCTCTGTCACTCCTGCAGATATTGAAGATGCGGATCTACTTTTTGTACGCTCCACAACAAAAGTTAATGAAGCCCTGATTGCCAACTGCCAAAATCTAAAGTTTGTGGCCACGGCAACGGCGGGCTATAACCATATTGATCAAGGGTATTTAAAAGCGCGTAATATTCCATGGTATGCAGCCGCAGGTTGTAACGCGGTGGCAGTGGCGGAATATGTACTGAGCGCTTTGTGTGTGTTGGCTGAACGTTATAAATGGACGTTGGCGGATAAAACCGTAGGTATAGTTGGTGCCGGTCAAGTGGGTACGGCATTGGCTAAAAAGCTTGATGCCTTAGGCATGGGTTATGTGTTGTGTGATCCGCCCTTGCAGGATGCCGGTGATGAACGCAATTTAGGCTCCTTAGATGACGTTATGCAGTGCGATGTTATTAGCTTGCATGTGCCACTGGTAAAAAATGGTGCACATCCTACCGAGTTATTATTTGATGCAGCACGTTTAGGGCAATTGTCTGAGCAGCAAGTGTTGATCAACGCTTGTCGTGGTGAGATTGTCGATAACGCCGCCTTGTTGGCTGAGTTTGAAGCTGGTCGTCAGTTAAAAGTGGTGTTAGATGTGTGGCAAAATGAACCCAATATCAGCCAAGCCTTAGTGCCTTATATTGCATTGGCAACGGCGCATATTGCCGGTCATAGTCTTGAAGGTAAAGCCAACGGCACCGAAATGGTGTATAACGCTGCCTGCGATTTATTAGGTCTTGAGAAACGGCAACATTTACAGGCGTTATTACCGCCAGCCCAACCGGCGGAAATTAGTTTGCCAAGTACCGATTTGAGTTGGCAAAATGTGCAGTATCTTATTCGTCAGATTTACGATATTGCCGCCGATGATCAAGACTTTAAAAAGCGAATTGCCACCGTAGGGCAGTTTGAATATATCCGCAAGCACTATGCTATAAGAAGAGAATTTGCTGCGGTATCGGTAAAAGCTGGAAATTGTGCGCTATCACAGGCAATATTCGGCCTTGGTTTTAAGACCATTAATTGAAGCAGAATAATTCTGATTCACCACTAACGTAGGAGTTTAAAACACATGTCGCGAGCCTTTGATGTCGCTGTATTGGGCGCAACGGGTCTGGTCGGTCAAAACATGATCGAAATCCTTGAAGAAAGGAATTTCCCAGTTAAGAATCTTTATCCATTAGCTAGCTCACGTTCAGCTGGTGGTACAGTGCAGTTTAAGGGAAAAGACATCACAGTTTTGGACGCAGATACCTTTGATTTTAGCCAAGCGCAAATCGGTTTCTTTTCTGCCGGTGGTAGTGTTTCTGCTAAATTTGCACCGATTGCTGCTGAAGCCGGTTGTGTGGTGATTGATAACACCTCTGAATACCGTTATGAGCCTGATATCCCATTAGTGGTTCCTGAAGTTAATCCACAAGCATTGGCTGATTTCCGCAATCGCAATATTATTGCTAACCCAAATTGCTCTACGATTCAAATGATGGTGGCGTTAAAGCCAATTCAAGATGCAGTGGGTATTGCGCGTATTAACGTTTGTACTTATCAGTCGGTTTCTGGTGCTGGTAAAGAAGCCATTGAAGAGCTAGCGCAACAATGCGCCGCCTTGCTAAGTGGTCAGGAAGCCGTCGTAGAAAACTTTAGTCGCCAAATCGCCTTTAACGTTATTCCGCAAATTGATGTTTTTCAAGATAACGATTACACCAAAGAAGAAATGAAAATGGTGTGGGAAACTCATAAAATTATGGGTGACGATACCATCATGGTTAACCCCACAGCAGTGCGGGTTCCGGTGTTCTTCGGTCATGGTGAAGCCATTCACATTGAAACTCGTCAGCAAATTAGCGCTGAAGAAGTTAAAACTTTGTTGGCCAATGCACCAGGCGTCACTTTATTGGCAGATCGTGAAGATTTCCCTACTCCGGTGGGTAATGCCAGCGGTAAAGATGATGTGTTTGTTGGCCGTGTCCGTGACGATATTTCTCACCCTAACGGCATTAATTTGTGGGTTGTGGCAGATAATGTCCGTAAAGGGGCAGCCACTAACAGTATTCAAATCGCTGAAAAGTTAATTGCTGATTATATGTAAATGCACTTTAGCCGTTTAGTTGGCTAAACCAACACCGCCATACTTAAGGGAGCATTTCATTGCTCCCTTAACATTTCAGGGCCTTCGCCGATAAACTGTTAAATGTAATTCCCTGATCCTGAGTAAATTACTTAAGAGTTTGATTTATTGCTGGTTTGCAATAACTATGTAAAGCAATTATTGATTTTTTATGTGTTGGTATCGTTGCGGGTTTATAGTAAATTTGGAACACATCTTGCACTCTGTTTACTGAAATTAGACTGAGTAAAATACCTTAGTCTAATAAATCGCTATAAAGGCAGTGGATTCTTCAACACCTAGGACTCTGGTGATGATCGAGCTAGGTAAACAACTAATTGATAAATATAATGTTATTATTTTCCCCTGGGGCGGCAAAGGACAGTCTATGAAATTGCGACATTTGCTATTATTGCTAGTAGTTTCTGGCTTGTGTCTACCTGTTTACGCTCAAACGGTGAGAGGTCCAAAATCTAAAGATGGTGAGCGACCGGTAGCTCGTCAATCTAATACACAATCTGCAAACCCTGCCTATTCAAATAATTCCTATGCTAACAATGGCACAACTTACGGCCCAATTAATAGTAATGACACGCTGTGGTCAATAGCTCAACGTCATAGTGCTAATTCTAACTACTCCATTTATCAAGTGATGGTGGCGATTCAACAAATGAATCCCACGGCCTTTGAGAATGGCAATATGAATTTAATGATTGATGGCAAAGTACTCACATTGCCGCCAGATTCCTATATCGCCACTATTGATCCTGCTATGGCGACCGCTAAGGCGACGTTTGACCTTGATAATAGTTCCCAGGGAACGGCAACTAAGAAACCTAATTCCAAAATAGCCAGTACTGCCGATCTTAATGAGACCAAAGAGTCCATTGAAAAACAGATTACGAGTATGGACGAGCAACGCCATCAGCAATTTGTTGAATTAAAGGGATCTTTAGCCGAGTCCATTCGCGGATTGGAGTCACTACTGAGCGAGAATAATCGCATTAACGAACGCTTAGACGGTGTTAATACTGAAATCGACCATCTGCGCTCGCAAGTGGGCGAAAATGGTGAAGTTCCGCAACAAATAAACCGATTGTTAGCCTTACAAAATGAAGTATTAAAGCTGTCTCAACAAGAGCGTGCTAAACAACTTGAAGAAGAAAAACGCAACGCCTCATTATTTTCCAACCCGTTGTGGTTAATTTTAGCCTCGACGATACCGGTTATTCTTATTTTGGTAGGCTTGGGTGTTTGGCTTAAACGCCGTCAAAGTGGCAGCGTAGAAGCACCAGTAGCTAAAGCGACAGAGCCGGCAGCAGAAGATTTACCTGATGCGGCAGCTGATATGGATGAATTCTCCACATCAATTGACGATGACCTCTCAGGCGAATTATTTGAGGATGATTTATTCGGTAGCGATGACTTGCAAGATGCATCGTTTGAGGAAGATGAACTATTAACAGAACCGGCAACTACAGCTAAGCCTGATCCGGAAGATGATGTGGACGATGGCTTAAATGATTTTGATGATTTAACCGATGAGCTGTTAGACGAGTCACTGGATATGGAAGATATCAGTAGTGATGAGCCTGAAAAAATCGAATCCGAAGACATTGATGATGATCTGGATGAGTCCCTTGATATTGAAGATGAGGTTCTTAATGAAGTCTCTGCGATTGAGGCGGAATTAGGTGAAGAGATTCTGCAACAGGGCGATCTAGACGATTTGTTTGATTCCGATGACGAAGAACCGCTTGCAGAGCCAGGTGGTGAAGAGGTCGACGATGTTGATGATCTTCTTGACCAAATAGAATCTGATGATTCTGAAGAGTCGGTAGAACTATCTGAAGAGCTGAAGGCTGCTGAGCTGCAAACTTTAGGTGAGGACGACGAAGCTGAGGTCGAGAAACAAGAAAGTAACATAGAAAAAATAAATGATGCACTCGAAGAAACTGATTTAACTGCTATAGAAATGCAGGATATCAGCAGAGTCACGCCAATAGCAGATGGCAAGATTGATAATCTTGCAGAAGAAATTGGTCAGAATAGTGCTGAAATAGACTCACTTACCCAAGAATTATTAGACGATATTGAGCAGGCGCCTGATGAGTCAGCCGAAGAGTCTATAAAAGAACAAAATGCTGATACCAAGGACGAAGAAAACAGTCTTGATGAAAATGGTGCCGTTGAAGAGCCCGAGCAAGATGATCTCAGCGATGAATTGCTAGCGGAGCTAGGTGTAGAAGCTAAAGACGAAGAAGACAGTCTTGATGAAGATGGTGCTGTTGAAGAGTCTGTACAAGATGATCTCAGCGATGAATTATTAGCAGAGCTAGGCGTAGAAGCTGAAGATGAAGAAGACAGTCTCGATGAAGAAAGTGCTGTTGAAGAGTCAGCACAAGATGATCTCAGCGATGAATTATTAGCTGAGCTAGGCGTAGAAGCTGAAGATGAAGAAGACAGTCTTGATGAAGATGGTGCCGTTGAAGAGCCCGAGCAAGATGATCTCAGCGATGAATTGCTAGCGGAGCTAGGCGTAGAAGCCGAGGACGAAGAAGACAGTCTCGATGAAGAAAGTGCTGCTGAAGAGTCAGCACAAGATGATCTCAGCGATGAATTGCTAGCGGAGCTAGGTGTAGACGCCGAGGACGAAGACGACAGCCTCGATGAAGAATCGGTACAGGATGATCTCAGCGATGAATTATTAGCAGAGCTAGGCGTAGAAGCCGAGGACGAAGAAGACAGTGCCGTTGAAGAGTCCGTGCAAGATGATCTCAGCGATGAATTGCTAGCGGAGCTAGGTGTAGACGCCGAGGACGAAGACGACAGTCTCGATGAAGACAGTGCCGTTGAAGAGTCCGTGCAAGATGATCTCAGTGATGAATTGCTAGCGGAGCTAGGTGTAGACGCCGAGGACGAAGACGACAGCCTCGATGAAGAATCAGTACAAGATGATCTCAGCGATGAATTGCTGGCGGAGCTAGGTGTAGAAGCGGAGGCTGAGGATGAAATTGAATCCCAGGATGACGAGGTTGAAGCTGAGGCCGAAGAACTGACCGATGAGTTATTGTCGGAGTTAGTTGCAGATGCAGACGAGACACTGCCAACGGTAGATGAGCCTGAAGAGAACGACTTGTTAGACGAACTTGAAGATGAGCTCGAACAAGAAATCGTTGAAGATGATGAATTGGAAAGTGCGTTAGCCGAATTTGAACAAGCCGAAGATGATCCCGAACCTATTGCCGCTTCAGACGACTCTGCGGAATTAGTGGATGATATTGAGTTAGTCGATGAAGACGAATTAGAGTCAGCGTTAGATGATTTTGACGAGCCAACAGAAGCCGAGAAAAAAACAAATCAAGCGGTAGAGAGTTTAGATGATGTTCCTGGTTTAGGTGATTGGTTAGATAAAGACGATCGTTCGTCTAGTGCAGACACGACAGAAAAAATAGTTGATAAAGAGCAAGAAAAACCAACAGATGCAGCACAAGCTGAATCGTCAAAGCCCGCTCGTCACGCACTGGAAGATGATATTCCGGGTTTAGGTGACTGGTTAGGCGATGATGATTTAGAAGCCGCTTTAGCCGATGAAGAAGATGATGAAATACATGACGATGCCGTTTTAGACGGTATCGAAGAAGTTGTAGTGGAAGCGTTAAGCGAAGATGATGAGTTACTTGAAGAATTAGAGAATAGCTCCTTCGATGACATGCTCGAAGAAATGGAGCATATCGAAGCACCAAGTGCGGAAACTAAAAATGTTAAAGCCACTTTAGATAATCCAGACTTGGATATAGAAGCCTTGTTGTCAGACAGCAACCTGGATGCTGAAGACGATGTAGTGGATCTCACTGCTAACACTGACGACAATGAATTTGTTGATGTTGATGAGTTACTCTCTGCCAGTGATGATAGTAATGATGAGTTAAAGAATTTAGACATTGATCTCGCTTCATTAGGTATGCCAGACATTGGCGATATAGTTGATGTCGATGGTGATCACGGATTATCTGCAAAAATGGATTTAGCGCTGGCCTATATGGAAATTGAGGATCATGAATCGGCATTACCCTTGTTACAACAAGTCGCGGAATCCGATGATAAAGCTCAAGCCAAAGAAGCTAAAAAACTGTTGAAGAAGATTAAGTAACCTGATTCAGGTTAAACAGCCCCACAATCAATTAGCCGTTGCGACTTTGTTTGCAGCGGCAAAATGCCCTACAATGGCGCCCGCTAAAAATCTTCAGTCTTGAGTAAAAAATGCGAATAGCGTTAGGTGTTGAATACGATGGTAGTGAATACCATGGATGGCAGAAGCAAAATCACTGCATCAGTGTTCAAGAAAAATTAGAATCTGCTTTATCTCAAATTGCCAATCAAACCATTAAAGTGGTTTGTGCAGGCCGCACAGATAGTGGTGTGCATGCCACAGAACAAGTGGTGCATTTTGATGTGGATACTCCCCGCGAGCAGCGCGCTTGGCAACTTGGTGTTAATGCTAATTTACCGAATAATATTGCGGTAAAATGGGCACAGGAAGTGAATGAAGATTTTCATGCTCGCTTTAGCGCTGTCGCCAGACGTTACCGTTACATTATTTATAACAAACCCCTACGCACGGCCATTTTGCCAAAAGGTTTGACCCATGTTTTTTACGACTTAGACGTGGATAAAATGCAGCAGGCGGCGCAATGTCTAGTGGGTAGACATGATTTTACTACCTTTCGCGCCAATCAGTGTCAGGCGAATACCGCCGAACGTACTGTCGCTCATATTCAGTTGAGCCGTATTAATGACTATGTGATTTTGGACATTCAAGCGAATGCCTTTTTACATCATATGGTGCGCAATATTGCCGGCTCATTGATCGAAATTGGTGTAGGCAATCAACCGGTTGCTTGGATGCGGGAAGTTTTGCAAGCTAAGAAGCGTGAATTGGCTGGGCCGATGGCCAAACCCCATGGTTTATATTTAGTCAAAGTGATTTATCCGTTACCTTGGCAGTTACCAGAATCGCCTTTAGGTCCACTATTCTTGCCAGAAAAAAACTTCTAAGACCAGTTTTAGTTGGCCTGAGGCCTTAAGAATATGCTTTAATACGGCAATTTTTAGCTGTGGCGAAACTTAAGCACTTTGCCACGTAGTTAAACGCTCTACAGTAGGAACAGAATTGCATGAGCTGGATCCAACGAATTTTACCCCGAACTCAGTCCTCGATTAAGAGTAACGTCCCCGAGGGAGTCTGGGCCAAATGTACAGAATGCAACGCCGTTTTGTACAAAGTGGAATTAGAAAAACAATTAGAAGTCTGCCCCAAGTGCGATAATCATATGCGCATTAAGGGTAGAGCACGATTATTACATTTTCTTGACGAAGGTGAAAAAATCGAATTGGGTGCCGATTTAGAGCCAAAAGACATTCTTAAATTTAAGGATTCTAAACGCTATAAAGATCGCCTCAGTGCGGCGCAAAAAGCCAGTAATGAAAAAGACGCGTTAATTGCTTTGCAAGGCAAATTAAAAGGTATGCCCATCGTGGCGGTAGCTTTTGAGTTTTCTTTTATGGGCGGCTCTATGGCCTCTGTGGTTGGTGCGCGTTTTGTTAAAGCTGTCGATGCCTGCTTGGCTGCCAACATGCCATTGGTGTGTTTTTCTGCCAGTGGCGGCGCACGTATGCAAGAAGCACTTATGTCGTTAATGCAGATGGCCAAAACCAGTGCAGCATTAGCGAAAATGAGCGAAAAAGGCTTACCTTATATTTCCGTATTGACCGACCCTACCATGGGTGGTGTTTCTGCTAGTTTAGCCATGTTAGGCGATGTGAATATTGCTGAGCCAAAAGCGTTGATCGGCTTTGCCGGACCACGGGTTATTGAGCAAACTGTACGAGAAGTGTTGCCTGAAGGTTTCCAGCGTAGTGAATTCTTACTGGAAAAAGGGGCGATTGATATGATCGTCGACCGTCGTCAAATGCGTGACAAAATCCACAGTATATTGAGTAAACTGCATCATCAACATATTCAATAACGGGCTAAGTATTAGAAAATAGGGTACTGGGTACCCTATTTTTTTTGCCTGAAAGAAGTTGAGTTGTTGGTATTCACATTGGTATTCGTGCTGCGCTGCGCTAGAATCGGCGGCCAATAATTAACACCTTATAGAACTCACCTATGCCTGCACAAAAATCCTTAGCCGAGTGGCTCGCTTATTTAGAATCTATTCACCCAACAACGATTGAATTAGGGCTGGAGCGGGTGCTAGAGGTATATCAGCGTCTGAATATCGATTTTTCATCAAGCCAAGTGATTATTGTTGGTGGCACAAATGGTAAAGGTTCCACCTGTGCTATGGTTGAACAAGGTTGTTTATTAGCAGGAAAAACAGTCGGGGTGTATAGCTCACCTCATCTTATGGAGTATACCGAGCGAGTACGGGTGAATGGCCAGTCGCTCAATGAACAACAGCATGTTGACGCGTTCGCACAAGTAGAAGCGGTACGTGCAGCGACCTCACTAACGTATTTTGAATTTGGTACCTTGGCTGCATTGTGTTTACTAGCACAACAAGGCTTAGATGTGGTGTTATTGGAAGTCGGTTTAGGTGGCCGTTTAGATGCGGTGAATATTGTTGAGCCAGACTTGTCGGTGATCACCTCTATTGATTTAGATCATCAGGACTGGCTGGGTGGTACCCGTGAAAAAATAGCCTTTGAAAAAGCCGGTATTTTACGCCAAGGCGGGCCAGCAATTATTTCTGAGCCGCAACCTCCGCAATCGCTGCTACAGCAAATTGCCGACAAACAAGTACAGGCGCTATTTCAAGGGCAAGATTTTGCACTTACTCCACAGCCATCAAACTCGCAATTATTGCAATGGCGAGGTAAGCAGCAGTTTAGTCAATTACCTAGCACCCAATTACATCCTGCAAACGCCGCGACGGCGTTAGCCGTATTGGAATGGTTACAGTTTGAGTTATCTGCTTCCCAAGTGGCACAGTTGTTAGAAAATACTCGGTTATCGGGACGTTTCCAAAGTTTGCGGCAAAAACCGAATTTGGTTATCGATGTGGCCCATAATCCCCAATCTACCGGTTGGCTGGCCGAGCAAATTCAACAACAACATTATGCTAAACTGCATTTAGTGGTGGGTATGCTGGCAGATAAAGATATCGCAGCCAGTTTGGCGCCGTTACTATCCTTAGCCGACAATTGGTATTGCGCGAGTTTAACGGTGCCACGAGGTGCCAAAGCGTCACAATTACATGCAGTTATCGGCAATGGGGAGTGCTTTGACTTGGTCGGTACGGCCATTGAGCAAGCGTTATTTAATGCTGGCGAAGAGGACTTAATCGTGGTTTTTGGCTCGTTTTATACGGTGTCGGCAGCGTTGACTATGCACAACAATGTTGATTGATTTTATTTAGTGCTTACAATGGCTTAATAAAATTTATCAAGGTTGGTGTTTAAACCTTAATTAGGAAGGCAATATTGGCTTCAGCATTTCAAAATCGATTAGTGGGAACGGTTGCCTTGGTTGCCATTGCGGTGATTTTTCTGCCAGATATTCTTGATGGCGAAAAGGTGTCTAATAAAGATAGCTTTGTCAGTGTTCCCAAACGTCCCGCCATGCAACCTATTGTTGAAGGTGAGCCTTTCCCTCATGAGCAAGTCGCTCAGGCTGTCAGTCGTCAGGTAGAAATTGTTGAAGCTACCGCGCAGGATGATGATCTTTACGCACAAACTGATCCGACATTGGCAGAGGAAGCCAAAGACGATGCATCAAATGCGCAAGACCAAGTTAATGATGACGGACAACCCGTTATTAAAACAGCGCCGCCAGTCAGTGCGGAAATACAAGCGCTAGAACAACAAATTGCCGATGAAAAAACCAGTGCCGGTTGGGTAGTGCAGTTGGGCGTTTTCCGTCATGACAAGAACGTCAAAGAATTATTACGTAAATTACAGAATGAAGGCTATCGCGCTTTTAGCCGAAAGATTCAAACCAGTTCAGGGGAGTTGACTAAGGTCTATGTTGGCCCCGATGTGGATAAAGACAAGATGGATAAAGCGCTGCCACACCTTAAACAGATAACCTCGTTACAAGGTCGAGTGGCAGAATTTACCGTTAACTAAGTCCATTCGGTATAACAGATTTGTGAGTAATTTACTCCATGATAGGCGCAAGAATAGTCTTATCGACAAGCATTGCTTATTCCGAGTTGAGGTTGATTAGTCCAATATGAACTATTTTTTACAACATAAAAATAGAACTACACCACTTCTTTTGTTAGAATTCGCGCGCAATTTGACGGCAAAGTGTAAGCATGAACTGGATTGATTTCGCCATTCTCGGTGTAATTCTACTTTCCACATTAATCAGTTTAGTGAGGGGCTTCGTTAAGGAGGCTATTTCATTAGCGGTATGGGTGAGTGCATTTTTTATTGCCAGCCAGTTCTATGCTGATTTGGCCGTTTATCTTACCAAGTTCGATGATGCCATGATCCGCAATGGTATCGCTATTGCTGCACTCTTCGTTTGTACCCTTATTCTTGGTGGTCTGCTTAACTATGTTGTCGGTCAGTTAGTACAACATACTGGATTAAGTGGCACCGATCGTTCCTTAGGGGCTGTATTTGGCCTTCTTCGTGGCGCGCTCATTGTTAGCGCATTATTATTTTGTATGGATGTTTTCACTCCTGCACCTAGTGCAGATTGGTGGCAGTCGTCAATTTTGGTACCGGAATTCCGCGTGGTAATTGAATGGTTTTTCAGTTATCTCAAAAGTAATTCTAGTTTCTTGAACACGGTTTAAAATAGGTAATTCGCATGTGTGGTATTGTTGGTATCGTGGGCAAATCGCCTGTCGGTCAAGCGTTATATGATGGGTTGACGGTGTTACAGCACCGTGGTCAGGATGCAGCAGGGATAGTTACCATAGACGATGGCATGTTTCATTTGCGTAAGGATAACGGTCTAGTACGAGATGTATTTCATACTCGTCATATGAAGCATCTAACGGGTAATTTTGGTATAGGTCATGCGCGTTATCCAACCGCAGGGACATCCAGTTCGGCAGAAGCTCAGCCGTTTTATGTAAATTCTCCTTTTGGTATCAGTTTTGCCCATAATGGTAATCTGACCAACTATAAAGAATTGGAAGACGAAGTGTTTCGCATTGCGCGTCGGCATATCAATACCAATTCAGATTCAGAATTATTATTGAATATCTTCGCTCATGAATTGCAGTTATGTCCTAACTTGCGTTTACGTCCTGAAGATATGTTTGCCGCTGTGATTAACGTGCATCGCAAAATTAAAGGCGCTTATGCCTGTGTGGCAGTGATTATTGGCCACGGCATGGTAGCTTTTCGTGACCCTTTTGGTATTCGCCCCTTAGCACTAGGTAAGCGCACCACCGATGAAGGTGATGAATATATGGTGGCTTCAGAGAGCGTTGCTCTCGATGCCGTAGGTTTTACCTTCTTACGTGATGTAGCACCAGGTGAAGCGGTATATATCACCGAAGATGGCAAACTTTATACCCAGCAATGTGCCGATAACCCAGTTAACGCGCCTTGTATTTTCGAGTTTGTGTATTTTGCTCGTCCCGATTCTTTTATTGATGGTATGTCGGTTTACGCTACACGCGTGAATATGGGCCGTAAGTTAGGTCAAAAAATTGCTCGTGAATGGGGCGATTTAGATATTGATGTGGTTATTCCCATCCCTGAAACCTCTTGCGATGTGGCGCTACAAATCGCCAACGAACTAGACATTCCTTATCGCCAAGGCTTTGTGAAAAACCGCTATATTGGCCGTACCTTTATAATGCCGGGGCAAACCATGCGTCGTAAATCGGTGCGCCGTAAACTCAACGCTATTCCGTCTGAGTTCAAAGGCAAAAATGTGTTATTGGTTGATGACTCTATAGTACGTGGCACCACCTCAGAGCAAATTATTGAGATGGCTCGCGAGTCTGGCGCTAATAAGGTGTATTTCGCTTCAGCGGCCCCAGAGATCCGTTTCCCGAATGTGTATGGTATTGATATGCCAACACCTAATGAGTTAATTTCTCATGGTCGTGAAGTGGATGAAATTTGTGAACTGATCAAAGCGGATGGTTTAATTTTCCAAGAAATTGGAGATTTGATTGATGCCGTACGTGAAGAAAATAAAAGTATCACCATGTTCGAAACTTCAGTGTTCGATGGTAAGTACATTACTGGTGATGTGAATCAAGGCTATTTAGAGCAACTTGATTTATTGCGCAGCGAAGGCGCGAAAACGTCAAAAGATAAGAAAGACCGTTTATCGAATTTAGATTTGCACAATATGGGTAGTGATAACTAATCACACCGCTTTGATGTTTTATATAGAATAAAAAACGCCAGCTAAGCTGGCGTTTTTTGTTATCTAGTTTTATGTAAAATGACTTTAGGCTAATACAGGGCCTAATCCTAGACTCCATAGCATTACTGATGAGGTCATCATCACTACTAATAAAATTAAGCCGCAGGTCACTACCGTACTGGAATAAATAAAACCGCGTTCTTCAGGAATATGCATGATGATGGGTACACCAGCATAAAGTAAATAAATCGAATAGCTTAAACCGGCCAAACCCACCAGCATCACAAACCACAATACCGGATAAAACGACGCAAAACCCACCATGAACAATGGTGTTGCTGCATAAGCGGCTAATTCCAAAGATTGGGTGTAACTAGGCGCCGAGCCAAAGGTTTTCGCCATCCAGTGGATCAACGCGGCTAAAGCAATTACGCCACCCACAAGTCCAAGGTACATGGCGGTGCTGACTATCATAGCGCTGCTTTGGGTTAAAATAATAGGATCACCAACACCAATAGACCAACCAAGATGTACGGCGGAATAGTAGCAAGTCAGGCTGGGAATAAGCGCAACAATTAAAATATGTGACATGCTGTACAACAGACTTTCGTGGCGTTTGTCGATGGTTTGCCATTCTTCTTTGGGGTGGGTGTAAAGTCCTAACAGGTGGTTCAAAATCATAATCACTACCTCAGTTAATATATTGTTATCTTTTTAACATAGATTTAACTCAAGTTTCTTTGACATTGCGCAAGGCGTCAACCGTTTTGAGTAAATATTAGGCCTTATTTCGACTTTGTTGTTTATTTATTAATCTATTTCCGTAATGGAGTATGTCATGGCTGGCTAGTATCAGATTAATTATGCAGTGCTATCGAAACCCTTTGTCAGGTATAGCGCCTAAAATTAACCGATTTAAGTATTGAGCAGAAAGTCCATAAAGGCTCTGGTTTTTGCCGGTACATAGGTGCGTGCTGGATGTATTAACCAAATGGCGGATTGGCTGTCGCTACCGCTGACGGACCAATGGGGCAGTACTTGCACTAACTTACCCGACTGAATATCCTCCCGCACCGTCCAATCGGCCAAAAGTGCGATACCAAAGCCGCTCTTAACACATTCTCGCATGGCAGCTGCATTGGTGATGATCAGCTGTGGTTGAATGTCGATGGTTTGTGTCTGTTGCTCACCCTTGAAAGTCCATTGTTTTTTGAGTGCTTCGTAATCAAAGGTGATTAACGGATGTTGGATGATGTCACTAGGGGAATCTATTTTGCTGGCGTTCCGCAAATAATCGTCACTGGCCACTAAGCCATATTTCACATCGGTGAGTTTTCGAGCGACCAAACTGCTATCAGGTAACTTACCGTGACGAATAGCAACATCTACCTGATTGGCAATAATATCTAATCGAGTATCGGACAATATCAGCTCTATGTTGATGTTGGGATATAACTGATAGAAGTCTTTTAAACGAGGGGCTAACTCAATCTGCCCATAGGAAACCGAAGCACTCACACGTAATCGCCCCGTTGGACCTAAGGATTGCTCAAGCAATTCTTGATGCGCCGTATCAAATTCGTCGATTAATGATCCCACTCTTTGAAAATACTGCTCACCAGCCTGTGTGGGCGTAAGTGTTCTGGTGGTGCGCTGAAAAAGTCGCGTTTTTAAGCTGTGTTCTAAATTGGCAATCGCTCGAGACACCGATGACGGTGCCATATCCAGTTCTTTTGCTACCGTGGCAAAATTACCAGCGCGATAAACGCTAACGAATATTCTAACTTGATCTAAATTCATTAGTGCATTTTAAGCATTAATTAAATGCATTCAAGCTACTTTATTGCAATTTGTTCGAGGGTATTCTGGCTGTACAAATCAACCTTTAGCCAAAAGAGCCCACTATGTCTTACATTTTACGATTGGATTGCAGCCCTCGACAGTCAGATTCCCATTCTCGATATATAGCCGACAGCATCGAAAAGCAGTTGCTTAAGTTACAGCCACAATTACAGATTAAAAACCGAGATTTATCATTGGGTGATATTCCAGTTATTTCAGAGCAAACCATTAGTGGTTTTTATGCCACAGCGAGTGCGATGACAGCTGAACTGATTGATGCCACAGCGCTGTCTGATGAATTGATTAGCGAAATAAATAACGCCACTTTCATTATCATTGCCACACCCATGTATAACTTTAGTGTTCCCGCAGCGCTTAAAGCTTGGATTGACCAAATTGTCAGAATTAATCGTACCTTTGCCTACGACGGCACGCAGTTTACCGGCTTAGTCCCTGTGAAACAGGCCTATCTGGCTTTGGCTTATGGTGCGGCGGGTTATGCGCCAGGTGGTGATTTTGCGACAATGAATTTTCTTGAGCCGTATTTGCAGTCGTTACTAACATTTCTTGGCATTGAAAATACTCATACCTTTCGTCTTGAGGGGACCACCGGGGATGCCGCCAACATCGCATCTGCTAAGCAATCGTTGCAAACCCGTATTGCGCAAGCTGTGGTTTAAGGGGGCCTATTATGTTGCAAGAATTGGATTTTACCGGGAAAACCGCGTTAGTTTTCGGCGCGAGTAGGGGCATTGGCTTGGCGAGCGTCATTACATTATCTAACTATGGAGCGACAGTGGTGCTAGCAGCGCGCTCAATAAAAGAAGTAAATCATCATGCCCAAACGATAAATAAATCCGGCCAGCAAGCTTTCGCGGTGGCTTGTGACGTGAGTGATTATCAGGCGGTTGTCGCCGCTGTGGATTATTGCCTAGAACACACTGGACGCATCGATATAGTAGTAAACAACGCCGGTATAATTGAGCCTTTATCCCATCTGATTACTAGTGACCCAGTACTTTGGGGACGAGCTGCTGATGTTAATTACAAAGGTGTTTATCATGCTATGCGCGCGGCTGTTCCGGCTATGATCAAAGCGGGTGGTGGTACGGTGGTGAATATGAGTTCAGGGGCGGCGAATAGTGCGCTTCTAGGCTGGAGTCATTATTGTTCCAATAAAGCGGCGGCGCAGAAGTTGACCCAAGTCGCTCATCGAGAATTAGCCCAGAGCAATATTCGCATTGTCGGATTGTCTCCGGGGACGGTGGCAACCGATATGATGGCCAAAATCAGAGAGGCGAAAATTAATGCCGTCAGTGAATTATCTTGGGATAGTCATATCCCACCTGAATGGGCGGCCGAAGGAGTGGCTTATTTATGTGGACCTGAAGGCGCCCAGTTCGCGGGCACTGACTTTTCCATTAAAACCGTGGCAGGACGACAACGAGTTGGGCTGCCCATTGAAGGCGCGCAAGGTTAGCAATAAAAGGTAATGGCAATGTTGAGGTGTGCGTAATTTGTCATTAGGTTATTGATGGTTTAGATCAGTAAATATGCTAATCTGCGCGCCTTTAAATATCCCCTCAAAACTAGATGGATTAGGCTACTTTATGACCCCTTGGATCGAGCTTGATGTTGCACCCATTCCCAATAACGGCGGTGAGTTAATCCTCTCGCAGCGGGGCAATGAGTTTTCTATTAGTCTTAAAGGTAAGCGCGGCGAATTAATGAATAGCCGTGTTTATCACTCTGAAAAGCAATTATCAAAATTGGGCTGTGCTTATCTAAGAGAGACCGATAATGCCAAGGTACTCATCGGTGGCTTGGGGATGGGTTACACTTTAGCGTCCGCGCTAAATATTCTAAAGAACAGTGCCGAAGTTACCGTGGCGGAATTGGTTCCCGAAGTGGTGGAATGGAACCAAGGGCCACTGGGCGCTTGTGCCAAATACCCATTGCAAGACACGCGTACTCAAGTGCATGTTGGTGATGTTAAAGACTTACTCACCAGTAATGAACCCACTTATGATGCCATTTTATTGGATGTAGATAACGGCCCTCGAGGGCTTACCCATTCGGATAATAACTGGCTGTATTCAGAGGAAGGGTTAAACAGCATTAATGACAATCTTCGTCCGCAAGGTATGTTAGCTGTTTGGTCGGCAGGCCCTGATTATTTATTTTCGGTACGCCTAAAAAATATTGGTTTTGATGTCATCACCCACATTGTGCATTCCCGTGGTGGTAAAAAAGGTGATGAGCACAGTATTTTTCTGGCGAGAAAAACTCAGTAATCGACTGTTGCTAACGGCTGGTTTAGTGGCTCGTCGCTTTTTGTTGTTTGTATTTGATGCAGTTGTCGATATTGACTAGGAGTCATACCGCTGAAGGATTTAAACGCACGGGTAAAAGGCCCAACTGAGGCAAAGCCACTTTCCATGCCTATCACCAAAATGGGCCAATGGCTGTTCGCTGGGTCTTGCAATAACGCTTTAGCGTGATCTATACGCATCTGGTTTATAAACTGGTTAAAGTTGCGAGCATTTAAATAATCGCGAAATACGCGACTAACTCGATATTCTGAAACGTTTAACTCACGGGCTAAGTCAGCGACTTTTAGGTTGGTCTGCAAATACAACTCTTGCTGTTCTAACATTTTTTGAATTTGTTGCGCTAACCGTTGATCGGCGTGGTTATCACTAGTGTCAGTAGGCGCAATACTCGGCTGAGGTGTTTCTTCGGTAACAGTACTGGCTTGGGCACTAGATTGGCGATGGAAGCGCCAGTAAATCAGCCCTTGGGTGACTAACATGATTTGAATAGCGCAAATTGCGGCCAATGTTTTACCTAATTCGGCACTGGCTTGTGCGGAGTCTGTTAGTTTGACCAAAATTGTACACAGCAGCACGGCAGAACAGAAACTACCAATAAACAACAGCCGTTGCCATAACTGCTCACCTTGCGCTTGACGCAGTCCGCGACAACCTTCCCACGCCGTCAGTACCAGCATACAAGATGAGAACAGGTTAACTACTTCATAAAGTGCCGTTTGGCTACTTTGTAATAATGCTGTATCGCTTGTCGTTACACTTTGTGCCAGCCCTAACATTTGGCCAATAATCAGTAACAACGCCACGCTACCCGCAGCAAGAATGTGTCGAAAGGCAATGGCATTTTTTTCACGAAATAGCGCGCGAGAAACTAGCCAAAATCCGTTGCAGGTGGCACAGGCACCCATACCAACAATATATTGATAAGCACCGAGTTGGTCATTGCCGATCTGTTTAGCTGCCATCATCGCAATCGATCCACAGAAAATAGCAAACAGCAGATGCACTGTCTGTTTTTGTCGAACGAATAGCTGGGCCATCAGTAGAGTTAAACCGACGAACAGCATAGCGCCTTGCAGTGACAACAAATTCAATTTCATTTCCCCATCATTCTATTAAACCTATAATAACCTGCCTTTAAGCAAATCAACAAAAGCGGAGTGTTGCGGAATATTTCTGCCTTTTGCTATGCCGAATTTCAAATTCGGCGCGACCAGTGCTCGGCTAATGCTCAAAGTGAACACCTGTTATTTAATCTCACAGGTGTATCTATGTTAAGTGAAGCTATTACTCCCACAACGATCGTCAATCCATTCCAACGCGCTAAACAGGCGTTACATATTAGTGTTAGTGCATGGGTTGCTATTGCGCTTATTGGCCAATGGTTTTTTGCTAGCTATGTGTTTGTGCTGTACGCCTTCCCCATAGCCACAGGTAATGCCGAATTAGTGAATTTGGCTAGACCGATAATGGGTTATGTGGCGGGTGATACCTTTGGCAACCTCATGCTATTTTCCCATGTTATTCCTGCTGCATTGTTGAGTGTTGGCGGCGTGCTGCAATTACTGCCTGTTATACGTAAAAAATATCCCGCAGTGCATCGCTGGAACGGCAGAATGTTTTTAACTTTGGGTTTGTTGGGGGCTATATCCGGGCTTTATTTAACCTGGGGACGAGGTGCGCGTTTAAGTGACGTCGGTTCTTTGGGGATTACTTTGAATGGTGTTTTGATCCTAGTCGCTGCTGTAATGGCATGGCGCTATGCAAGAGCCAAACAATTTAACATCCACATGCGTTGGGCTATCCATGCATTCTTATTAATCAATGGTGTGTGGTTCTTCCGTTTATTTCTAATGGGCTGGTATGCCGTCAATCAAGGATCTAATGGTAATAGTGCAACCTTAGATGGGCCGATGGATCTGTTCTTTTCTTTTGCTTGCTATGGTATTCCAATGCTTATCGCTGAAGCTGTATTTTGGGCTAAACGTCAACAACTAGCATTCAGAGTATGGGCAGTGTCGGCACTGACAGCCCTTGGTGCGTTGATTACCCTAATAGGTATTGTGGCGGCCGTTTTTATGATGTGGATACCGCGCATATCTGCAGTGCTTTAGATGCCGAAACTCGCTGGGCATTTAGTGTTATGAGGTTGGGGCCATCGGTATATCGGCTCCAACCTTATTAATGCCGTTGTAATCACATAACGGGTTCAACAGGGATGACTTGCTCTAGAAATGTTAAAGCTGTATTTTCATCTAATTAACGATCAATTGTTAATCGTATTGTCTACGCTACCATCACGTTCAAAATCGCTGATATTGGTTAGGGTTACGTGGGCAATTTTTTGCATAGCTTCGCGAGTGAAAAATGCCTGATGACTAGTAATAAGCACATTAGGAAAGGTTAATAATCTGGATAACACATCATCCAGTATTAGGCTTGATGACATATCTTCAAAAAAAATGGCTTCTTCTTCCTCATAAACATCTAATCCCAGTAAGCCAACTTTAGCGGTTTTTAGCGCCGCGATAATGGCTTTAGTGTCGATGAGTTTTCCTCTGCTGGTATTGATAATGGTGACCCCATTTTTCATTAGCGCTAGGGTGTTTGCATTGATTAAATGTTGAGTTTGTGGCGTTAGCGGGCAATGCAACGAAATAATATCCGCTTGGGCAAAAAGTGCTTCCTGAGGCAGGTAAATCACACCGGCTGCAATGCAATCCTGATCTGGAAACATATCGCTAGCAATAACCTTGCAGCCAAAGCCGAGCATAATGTTGATAAATGCCTTACCGATTTTACCGGTACCAATCACCCCGACGGTTTTGCCATGCATATCAAAGCCAAGTAGATTATGCAGTGAGAAATCCCCCTCGCGCACGCGGTTATGGGCGCGATGAATTTTGCGGTTTAAACACATTAGCAAACCTACCGCATGTTCCGCTACAGCGTAAGGGGAATAGGCCGGAACCCGCACTACGGGTATCGATAATTCGTTAGCCGCCGCCAAATCTACGTGGTTAAAACCGGCAGATCGCAGGGCAACTAACTTCACGCCTTTTTGTTTGAGACTTTCCAAGACGTCTTTATTCAAGCAATCGTTGATGAAGGCGCAAACTACCTCTTCATCTTTTATCAGTGCGGTGGATTCCAGGCTAAGATGTGGGCCAATATAGTTAATTTCATGTGCACCATCTTGATTGGCTACGTCAAAAAATTCACGGTCATATTGTTTGGTGTTAAAAAATGCAATCTTCATATTGGTCCTTCAAACTGGTAGTGATTGATGCGCTGGAGTATGCAGGTTGACTAACCAAACAATATTGATCCACAACAACCATTAGCGTCTTTTGAGTATTTATAGTCATAGGTTAAATCCGTGACCTTAAGTAAACCTAACATAATCAATTACTGATCTAAGACAATATTCGCTTCGCTCTTAACCTTACCCTACTTGCATTGTTATTGGTTAACTCGAGACAGAATAATGAACAAACAACTTTGTAGTATTTTATGGTTTGATGAAATCAGTGTGGATGACATTTTATTGGTAGGCGGAAAAAATGCCAATTTGGGCGAACTGAGCCAAATGCAGCATAGCAACCCGCTGCAGGTACCCCCTGGCTTTGCCCTGACCACTGGTTTATATCGAGACTTTATTGCCAGCAATAACCTCTCAACGCTGATTGCCGAGCAACTTGATGCCTACCATAAACACCAGCAGAGTTTATCCGACACTGGTGCAGCGATCCGGACAGCTATTTTACAAGGCCGCTTCAATGATGCACAAACCGCTGAAATTAGCGCTGCATACCAGTTGTTGTGTGACAAAGTGGGTTGCGATAATTGTGATGTAGCCGTACGAAGTTCCGCTACTGCTGAAGATTTACCGGAAGCCAGCTTTGCCGGACAACAAGAAAGCTATCTTAATATACAGGGCTGCGAATGGCTGATGAATAGCTGCCGTTCCTGCTATGCGTCGTTGTACACCGACCGCGCTATTGCATACCGACAACAGCAGAAAATTGATGAACGTGGCATGGCCTTGTCTATCGGGGTTCAACAAATGGTGCGCTCTGACAAAGCCTGTGCCGGTGTTATGTTTAGTATCGATACCGAAACGGGCTTTCCGCGAGCGGTATTGATTAATGCCTCATGGGGATTGGGCGAGTCAGTGGTAAAAGGTAGTGTGACGCCCGATCGTTATATGGTGTATAAACCTCTGCTCGTCGATGGAACACTGTGCCCCATTATCGAAAAATACTGTGGCAGCAAGTTACATAAAATGGTTTACCAGTTCGATGAACAGACAGGCGAAGCCTTAGCAACTCCGGTTTCCGCAGAAGATTTTACTCGAACCTTGGCCACAGATAGCCATGAACAGCAATCCTTAGTGCTTAATGATGAAGAAATATTACAGTTGGCTAACTGGGCTGTCAGTATCGAAAATAAATATGCGCGGCCGATGGATATTGAGTGGGCTAAAGATGGTAACAATGGTCAGTTGTATATTGTGCAAGCGCGGCCAGAGACAATTGAATCCCGCAAAGATCGACATACATTACAAACCTTTAAGCTAAGTCCTCACGCCGATTTGTTGTTAACTGGTGCCAGTGTGGGTAAAGCAATTGTCAGCGGTAAGGTATTCTATATGCAAGATCCGCAACAAGAGGCAAGCTTTCCCGATGATGGCATTCTGGTTACCGAACGCACTGATCCTGATTGGGTGCCGGTGATGAAACGTGCTTCGGGTATTATTACTGACGAAGGCGGTACCACCAGTCATGCAGCGATTGTCAGTCGAGAGTTACAGGTGCCTGCCATTGTGGGTACAGGTAATGGTACACAACTTCTAAAAAGTGGTATGGAAGTCACCCTTGATTGTGCATCGGGATCACAAGGAGGCGTTTATAGGGGGCTGGTGGATTATCAAACTAATATTATCGATTTAGACAGCCTACCTGCTACCCGTACCGATGTGATGATTAACCTTGCCGTACCAGATGGTGCCATGCGTTGGTGGCAGTTGCCTATCGCCGGTATTGGTTTGGCGCGGATTGAGTTTATTATTACCAGTCATATTAAAGCTCACCCAATGGCGCTATTGCATCCAGAGCAGGTTAGTGACTCGGATATCCAGCAACAAATTAAACAGCTGATCAGCAATTATGCAGATGGTGCCAGTTATTTCATTGATAAGCTGTCCATGGGAATAGCTAAGATAGCTGCATCTTGTCATCCAAAACCGGCGATTGTGCGTTTTTCCGATTTTAAAACCAATGAGTATCGCAATTTGCTCGGTGGCGAAGATTTTGAAGGATTGGAAAATAATCCCATGCTCGGTTTACGTGGTGCATCCCGTTATTATCATGCCCGTTACCAACAAGCATTTGAGCTGGAATGCCGCAGCATCAAAAAAGTCCGTGAACAAATGGGCTTTACCAATGTCATTGCCATGATCCCGTTTTGTCGTACCGTTAAAGAAGCGGATGATGTGCTGGCCATTATGGCCGAGTGTGGACTCGTCAGAGGGGAAAACGGCTTACAAGTTTACATGATGTGTGAGATCCCCTCTAACGTGGTATTAGCTGACTTGTTCGCGCAGCGATTCGACGGTTTTTCAATTGGCAGTAATGATTTAACCCAATTGGCACTGGGGGTGGATAGGGATTCAGCCGAATTACAATACCTGTTTGATCCCAAAGACGAAGCGGTACGCCGGATGATTGCTGACGTAGTCAATAAAGCCCATCAAAATAAAATCAAGATTGGTATTTGCGGCCAAGCGCCGTCTGATCATCCCGAATTTGCTGAGTTTTTAGTGGAATGTGGTATTGATTCTATGTCTTTGAATCCAGACTCGGTGGCGACGGTTATTAGTCATATTGCTAATGCAGAACATAAATAGCACTGACAACCCGGTCTATTTGCCGGGGTCATGCCTTATACGGTGTTTTCGGCATAAGCACTGTCAACAGAGATGACCATTTTAACGAGTTCAGCCAGGGATTTTGCCTGCATTTTATCCATGACATTGGCGCGATGGATTTCAATGGTGCGTTGGCTTAAATTAAGATCCGCAGCGATAACCTTGTTGGCTTGACCTAAAATGACTTTATCCATGACCTCTTTTTCACGAGTGGTGAGGGTGGACAGCCGCTGGTTTATGTCATTCTTACCTAACTGTGATTGATACTGGGTTTGACTAACATTTAGGGCTTGCTGAATGCAGTCGAGTAAGTGCTGTTCCCTAAAGGGTTTTTGGATAAAGTCCCAAGCGCCTTTTTTTAACGCTTCTACGGCCATTGGTACATCGCCATGGCCGGTCACAAAAATGATGGGTAATGGGCAGCCCATTTCTTCTAATTTGCTTTGGCATTGCAGGCCACTCATGCCGGGCATGCGAATATCCAGAATCAGACAACCTAATAACTGACTAATATTTTGATCATTAAAGGTATCGAGGAAATGTTGTGCACTTTGGTAAGTACGATTTTGCAGACCCACTGAATCGAGCAACATACTCATGGCATCCAATATGGCCTCGTCGTCGTCGACAATATGCACCATGGCTTGGTTATTTTCGTTGTTATTTGCCATATTATTGTCCGTCATTTGTAATAGCTAAATCGTTATTGCTTGGCAGAGTGAACAAGAAAATACTGCCATTACTGTGATTATTTTGATACCACAAATGGCCTCCATGAGACTGGATGATCGATTGGCTAATGGCTAAGCCCATACCCATACCTGATTCCTTAGTGGTAAAAAAAGGATTAAATAAGGTTGCCCTATTTTCTTCATCAACACCAGTTCCGGTATCAACTACTGAAACTTCAATCAATTTTTTCTCAGTCCAGCGACTGCGAATAGTAATTGCTTCGTTGGGCTTATCCTGCATGGAGTCAATGGCGTTGCGGATTAAATTGAATAGTACTTGCTGAATTTGTACGGCATCTATCATAAGTTGTGGCGGATTATCGGTTAGCTCTAAAGTTATACCGTGATCCAGCAAGCGGGTATCTATCTGCGCGAGATTGATGGTGTCTTTGACCAACTGGTTAATATCAGTTAATTCACGGCTAGCCGTATGTTTTTTTACATAACCTCTTAGTCGCATTATTACATCACCCGCGCGCAATGCCTGAGCATTAATTTTTTCTAGTGAATTTAGCAGTTTGTCATTTAATAAATGCGCTTCTTCGGGTTTGCAGTTGGTGATCATTCGGCTACAGGCTTGAGCATAAACCGCTACCGCGGTGAGGGGTTGATTGACTTCATGAGCAATACCGGCGGCCATTTCGCCCATGGTATTTAATCGGGATACATGGGCTAAACGCTCACGGATTTCAATGGTGTCTTTTCTGGCTTGAACCTGTTCTGAAATGTCACGAATAATGCCGACAAACTGCCGATGACTGGAATTTTTAACCTCACCTACCGATAAGTCGATAGGAATCACCTCACCATCCTTTTTAAGGGCTTTGACCTCGCGGCCAATACCAATAATACGCGGTTGATTGGTTTGCATAAAATTATGTAAGTAACTGTCATGCTCCTGACGATAAGGCGAAGGCATCAGCATACTGATATTTTGTCCAACCACCTCGTCACTTAGATAACCAAATATTCGTTCAGCTGCGGTATTAAATAGTTCAATAATGCCCCTATGATCAATAATAATCATGGCATCGACTGCGGCATCTAGCAGTGCGGTAAGTCTTTCACTGGCGTCATTGTTCTTCATATTGATGGTGACACTCTATTGCTATTCCTTACAGGTTTAGAACGTTTCAGTTTAATTGTTTGCCATGATTTTTTATTTAACGTAGTTCAAAACCTCAGCAACATGCTCTAGGTATATTCCGCAGTGAATTACGCGAAATAACGAATATCTATCGCTCTACAAAGGTATAGGATTTAGTTCATTGACGGAAGTCAATAAGTCGCACGTTTTGTTGTCTGCACTAATTTTTATTAAATTTGATTACTAAGAGGCCCTCATGCTATCTCAAAATAGACAACACAATTCACAATGTGAACACTGTACGTTATCCAGCGCCTGCCAATCTGAGCGTTCTAATGGGGAATTACAACTAAACCATATGCCCCATCGTATTTATCATCGAGGTGAGACCTTGTATTCAATGGGCAGCCCTTTTAGTGCTTTGTATATTTTGCGTTCCGGTTCTGCCAAAGCCTATTTCTCTTCCTATTCTGGTGAAGAACAAATTAGCGGGTTTTATTATCCTGGTGATTTAATCGGTTTAGACGGTTTCGACGCCGACACACATGCCTACAGTTTAAAATTTCTGGAAACCAGCAGTGTTTGCAGTATTGGTGTTGATGAGTTTAATAAAACCATGGGTGAGTCGGCAGTGTTACGTAAGCAAATTCTCAAAAGCATGAGTCATGCGATTCTTGGTGAGCAGCAGCAATTGTTTAGTGTCAATAAATACACGTCGGAACAACGACTGGCGAAATTTTTATTGGATTTATCTAACCGCTTTCAGCAGCGCGGGTTGTCGGGCAAGGTATTTGATTTAAGTATGACCCGCATTGATATCGCCAACTTTTTGGGTATGGCGATTGAAACCATCAGTCGCTTATTAGGGAAATTGCAACAAGAGGGGATCATTGACGTGCAGCGGCGTCAGATTCGGCTGCTAAATAAAGAGCGTCTTAATGACTCTTTAGTGGCTGATGAACCTGCTTTTAAAGCGGTGATGCATAGAGCGACATCTCGTCAACATAGTTCACAACTATCTTACGCCTAAATGATATAGGCGCAGAGCCTAACGCCATAAATTCATAGTCAGCCCGTTTAGGGCTGATTGATTATTTTCAATTGCTGCGGTTCGATAAGGCTTCAAAGCCGCCAACCAAGTCAAACAATTCTTCGTCTATGCCGGTTTGTCTTAAGTGATGAAAGGTACGATGTAATTTTTCTTGTAACTCATCAATATTATTTTCTGCTCGTTGCATTGCTGTTAAACGGGAGGCATTTTCGCTGGCCAATGATTCGGCACAGGCTTTGTAAATGGATACAAAAAGGTATTCACGTAACAGTGCCAAAAATGTCGCTTGCGGCGCATTGAGTAATTGCGGTCGGTTATTGCTTGGCCATTGAGCTAGCTTAATATTTTGTTGCCAGTGTTTATCTAGTGGCAGCAGGCGTTGTAAAATCGGCTCATAGCCCGAATTTGACTTGGGTCGATGGTTAAACAGATAAACATCGGCAATATTGTGTTGCTCAACATACGCCTCCAGTTCCTGCAAAATGTCACTGACCAACGCGGTAATGGTATCAATTGAATTAGGCAGCTTAAAATTGTTGGTACAGTTAAATTGCGCGCTGACCAAACCGGCTCTAATGCGTTCACCCACTGTCCACAGTAAGGTGTTGCTATTGGCAGACTCCTTTTTATGTTTCAGATCTTGTTCCTTGATAAACGCCTGCATGTGCTGATTGAATTGGCCGACGAGGCCCTGATCTGAGCCAAATACAATAAAAATACGCGTGTTGTTATGTTTGTCAGTCCATACCGGTGGATAAATTTCGTGATTAACGAAGCAAGCGGTTAAACCTAATCGCACCGTTCGGTAATAATCATCAAGGGACAGCACGGCATTGTTATATTGGGTGATGCTGCCAGCAGCAATGGCCTTCATGGTTCGTACCACAGATTTTAAATCTTCGGCAGTGTGCATTTTGTGCTGCAGACTATCCATTGAATCACTCATTAGCCTCCCCCTGCGCGATGTTCGGACTGCGGTCTATTTCACTCAGAGTTAAATCCTGCAAGGCCTCTTTAACAATGGTTAAAATGGCCTGCTGGTCTGATTTTGTAACATCACCGGCGTTGTTTAGCTTGGTTATTAATGGGGCGGGAATATGAGCGCATGCCCGATGCACCGCTAATTCGGCCTTAGGCATACTAATCAGTGGGATCTTATCGAACAACCCTGCGGTTAATGCCAATAGCAACGTAATTTGTTCTGCGTCGCTCATGGGGCTGCTAGCGGGTTGGATTAAACAGGCGCGGATCCGTCTTCCTCGTTGGATAATACTTAATGCACTTGGATCCAGGTGCGCACCGAAACGGGCAAAGGTTTCCAATTCTTCAAATTGGGCATAGGCAAGCTTCAAAGCACCAGCAACATTACGAAAGGCACCGTGTTGAGCCTTACCACCAACGCGAGATACGGATTTGCCCACATCCACTGCAGGTAATACGCCCAATTCGAATAACGTCGGTGACAGATAAATTTGCCCATCCGTAATAGAAATCAAATTAGTGGGGATATAGGCCGACATATTCTGTGCCTCGGTTTCCAGGATTGGTAGGGCGGTCAGCGAACCGCCACCATATTGGGGTTTCAAATGGGTGGACCTTTCTAGCAAACGGGAATGTATATAGAAAATATCACCGGGGAAGGCTTCGCGCCCCGGCGGCCTGCGCATTAACAAAGACAGTTCCCGATAAGCACGGGCGTGTTGAGTCAGGTCGTCATAGACAATCAATACATCCTGACCAGATTGCATAAAATACTCGGCAATACTGGTGGCTGCATACGGTGCGATATAGTTGAGTCCCGGCGGTGCATTTCCTTCCGACATCATTACCACGGTGTAATCCATGGCGTTATGTTGACGTAATAGTGCCAAGGTTTTGGTTACCGACGAAGCACGCTGGCCAATAGCGCAATAGATGCAAATAACCTCTTTTCCCCGTTGATTGAGAATGGCATCAATGGCAATGGTTGTTTTGCCGGTTTGTCGATCACCCATGATCAATTCCCGCTGACCTCTGCCAATGGGTATCAATGCATCGATAACCTTAACACCGGTTTGTAGTGGTTCGCTGACCGCCGCCCGTTGCATAATTGAGGGAGCAGGGCGTTCTACAGGTAAACGTTCGGTTAATTTGGGCGGTTTTTTACCATCCAGCGGGCGGCCTAGCGGGTCAATCACGCGGCCTAACAAGGCTTGGCCTACCGCAACATCCATGACTCGGCCGGTACGTTGTACTTCATCACCGGCGTTGAGTCGTTCAAAATGGTCTAACAGCAATACACCCACTTCATCTTCATCAAGATTAAACGCGATACCGTAAATGTTGTTAGGGAATTTTAGGAGTTCTTCATAACCGACGCTAGGTAATCCGGATACCCGAGCGATACCAGCGGAAAGGCTAATAACATTACCCACCTCAAGCGGCGTTAAAATTTCATCTTGTGTTTCACGAGCTTGTTTTAAATGACTAAATTGTTGCTCGAATAGCGCATGTAAATCCGTAGAATCTGTATGCATTAATGAGTTTCTCCATCAACTGTCGAATTCTGTTCATGGATTAATTTTTTGTCTTTCTCATTCTCTTTCACGGCAGTCGCTGAAAACGCGCTGGACTGGGCAGATAACTTGAGTGCACTTTGTTGTAAAGTGTGCAGATAATTATTGCCGCTCCAGGCTAATTTCCAACCATTGATGTTGATTTCAATACCGCATAGCAACTCATCTACGAGTTGGTAATCCAGATGCAAAGAGTTGGACTTTTCATTTACAGATTTACCGGCGGTTTGTGTTGTTGCTGAAGCTAATGGTGATAATAGTTGCTGCGCCAACAATTGTTCAATTTGCTGTTGTTGCTCGTTGCTCAAAGTAAAAGTGCTACGCACCACCGGCGCGCTGCCCGGTTTAAGTTTAATGGCATCTAGCTGACGGCTATCGCCGGTAAAAGCGCTTTGCAGGCGCTGAATGAAGCGCTTAAACATTTGCTGCTGCAGGTCTTCATCCGCTAAATCACTAAGAACTTGATGACTGACGGCGTACACTTCGTCCATATTTTGCTTAACAATATCTTGTTGGATGGCGGTCAGTTCTTGCTCTAGTGATTGCATGCGGCTGTCACGCAGTTGCTCAGTAGTCTGTCGTGCGTCTTTTATCAGCTTGTCGCGTTCGACATTCGCCTGCTCGGTTGCTTCGTTGAGTAAACTAGTGCGCTGCTCGGCAAATTGCTGATTGTTTTTAACATAGGTTTGCAATTGCTGATCCGCCTGTGTTTTTAATGCCGCTGCATCAGCCACTATTTTGGCGGTTTGTTGCTCGCGGGCATCGATGGCATTTTGAATAGGCCGGTATAAAAAGCGTTTTAATAGCCAAACCAATAGCAAAAAGTTAATGATCTGCGCGCTAACGGTGAACCAGTCAATGAGCATGGGTTAGTTTCCAGCGCCTAAAGCAACAAAATAATTCCAGAACGGATTGGCAAACAGCACAATCATCGATACCACAAAACAATAAATGGCAGTGGATTCAATCATCGCCAAACCCACAAACAGGGTACGGGTAATGGTGGATGATGCATCGGGTTGTTGTGCCAGTGCTGACAAAGCGGTGGCCACAGCGCGGCCTTCAGCTAAGGCGGGGCCAAGGGCTCCAAAGCTGATAGTTATACCTGCGGTTATAATGGAAACGATTGAAATATAGGTCAAGCTATCCATAAAAATGCCTCATGTTATGGTTTGGGTAATGGACGTTTTTCAGTTACGGGTGATGGGTCGGGTGTGTTCAGTTGGGTTGCCGTTTGCGTTGCCGCCGCAATATAAACAGCAGCCAGTACAAATAAAATATAGGCTTGCACCATGCCTGTTAGCAGCCCAAGTGCGGTCATGACTAATGGGAAAACAAAGGGTGAAATCACCAGTAATATGGCGAGGATCATGCTGCCACTCATGATGTTGCCAAACAGCCTTACCGCTAGTGCCAGCGTGCGCGACAATTCACTGATAATATTAAACGGCAACATCATCCATACTGGTTGCATATAGGATGCGAGATAAGCCTTCACACCATTTTTACGGATGCCAAATAGGGGCACAGCAATAAATACACACAGTGCCAGCGCCAAAGTGGTGGAAAGTGAGCCGGTAGGGGGCTCGTATCCTGGGAAAATAGTGCACAAATTGGCGATGGCCACAAACAAAAACAGTGTGCCAAGAAACCCCATATATTGACGAGGCTGACGTAGACCAATACTGGCTATCTGCTGTTCGATGGTGGTAACAATAATTTCTAGCAGGTTTTGCCAACGAGAACGGCGCAAATTAGTGGTGAGTTTGCGGGTGATTAATTTAGCGCCCAGCACCATAATTGCCATTAATACCCAAGTGAAAACAATGGTGGCGTTGAGTTTTATCACCCCATATTGCCAAAATATAATTTCATCAGGACTAAGATGCATGGCTGATTTCTGCCTGTTTTGTTATGACCTGTACGCGTTCGTGAGTGAGCCTTTTTATCCATTGGCGGCCAATGATAAATCCTAGTAAACAGGCCAGCAGTCGTTGCCAGTCGTTGGCTCCAAGCCAATAGAAAAGGCTGACGCTAACGCTCATTCGGATGAGTAATCCAAGTAGAAACCACAGTGCCGGATTCGTTGATTGCAGACCTTTATGCACGGTGATCCAAAGGGTAGCAAAGAAGAATAAACCAATGCCAATGCCAGCCAATAGCACAGGTAAATACAGCTGCAGCATAGTGGTGAGTTGTGTCATTAAATTAGTTATCATCATTATTATCTTCCTGATGGATTGATTGCCTTTCTTTAGTGACCCAATGCCATGCGACAAAACAGCCGATACAAAGGCCTGCAACCAGTAATGCCATGGTCCAGGAGTGGGGGCCATCATCTATTTTATCCAGCCACATCCCCAGCGCGATGCCAATGAGAGTAGGTACGGATATCGACCAACCAATTAGCCCCATCATGCCTAAGCCAAACCACACTTCCGAATGTGAGTCGCTGCGCGCCTTCATTTTTCTGTGCGCTTTTTTACCTACTTCGTCGGCAAATTTTTGTTGTTTTTGCTGATCTGATAGTTTGTTATCCATGCTGCGTTTGACTCAGACTAAGAGAGCGCCGTATAAAACCGGTTTCCAGTTTTGCCAATACTTGATGGGCATGCAGTGCCGCTTCATCAGCATTTAAAAAGTCTTGTTTTACTTTGTCGCGTAATGCGTTTAATTTTTTACCTGCGTAGGCATGGCGTACCGAAATCAATACCTGCTCACCGGTTTTGACCAGAATGCCATCGTTAACGGCCACAAATATTTCACCTTGTTGCTGGGTCTCATAGGTCATAATTCCCGGCACCAGTATCGCCACACAATCAAGTCGCTGTGGTAACAAGCCAAAAGATCCTTTTTGGGTTTCTACCACAATGCGCAGTACCTCTGACACTTCAGCAAATACCGCAAAGGGTTGCAGAATTTTAAGCTGCATCGGCAACCTCGGATGTCATTAGTGCTGAACTATTCATTGGCTACCTTTGCTTTTGCTTTTGCATTTGATGTTTGTGCTGGCACTGAATCTGGCATTTTGGCTTCGTCAATGGTGCCAATCATATACAGCGCGCTTTCGGGGTATTGATTGAATTCGCCTTTTAATATGCGTTCACAACCATCCAGCGCATCATTAAGGCTGACTAGTTTACCGCTTAAGCCGGTAAAGGAACCCGTGGTAACAAACGGTTGGGTGAAAAAACGCTCCAATCTACGGGCGCGGCCAACCAGCTCTTGATCTTGAGGTGACAATTGTTCAAGGCCTAACATGGCAATAATGTCTTTGAGTTCTTCATATTGCGCCAATGTCTGGCGGATCTCTTGTGCTAGCCGATAGTGACGCTCACCAATAATTCCGGGGGTGGCGATTTTGGAGTTGGACTGTAACGGATCAATGGCTGGATAAAGGCCTTCACTGGCACGCTTACGCGATAGCACCAGCGATGATGATAAGTGGCTAAAGGTATGTACAGCCGCCGGATCGGTAAAATCATCCGCAGGTACATACACCGCCTGAATTGAGGTAATGGCGGCCTTGTCGGTGTTAGCAATACGTTCTTCTAAACCAGCCAGCTCAGTGCCCATGGTGGGTTGATATCCCATACGTGAGGGCATTTGCCCCATCAGCCCAGATACTTCGGAACCTGCTTGAATAAAGCGAAAGATATTGTCGATAAGCAATAGTACATCTTGTTGCTTATCATCACGAAAATATTCGGCCATGGTTAATGCCGCATGACCAATACGAAAACGGCTGCCAGGTGGTTCGTTCATTTGCCCGAACAGCATTACCATGTTGTCCAACACGCCAGCGGTTTGCATATCCCGATATAATTCTTCACCTTCACGACAACGCTCGCCAATACCACAAAATATACTCACGCCTTGCTGGTGGCCGATCATGTTATGGATGATTTCGGTGAGCAACACGGTTTTACCCACGCCTGCGCCGCCAAATAAACCGGCTTTACCACCGCGTTCTAGTGGCATGAGTACATCAATTATTTTTATGCCGGTGGCAAACATTTCGGTTGTGGTTGAGCGTTGGGTTAATGCTGGTGGCGCCCCGTGGACAGTGCGCCAGTTAAACGTGCTGTCGCTAGGGATATCGTCAATGCAGTTGCCAAACACATCAAACATACGCGATAAAATGTTTTGCCCTATGGGAGCCATAAGTGGGCCACCGGAATCGTCAACTAACATTCCTCTGGCCAGATTCTGCGTCGGGGTTAAAGCAATAGTTCTTACCCGCTGGGCATCAAGCTGGGTTTGTACTTCCAGTACAATTTTTTTATCGCGACTGTACAGCAAGTTATATATGGCAGGTAATTTGGTTGCAAAGCGGATGTCGACCACACTGCCACGTACAGCGGATACGCTGCCGACATTGCTTGAATCAGTGCTATTTAACATCAAACATCCTTCCGCCGTTATAAAACCGTTAGCTAAGACCGCTACCTGAACATGTGCAGGGGATGACAAATTTATTAAGAAGGGAATAGTGCCGTGATATCGAGGTAGGCCGTTGACGCAGATCAATATTCGCATGAATTAGGCGTGGAATAACTTGTGGGTGAAATATTTTCTTTGTTTTTAAACTTCTACTGAGTGGTGCATTGAACTCATTTATTTAATTAACCTTGCAGAGTGTTGTTTGAAAAACGTACAATAAAACAGGTGCATTCGGGACTTATGCGGGGTTTATTCCTTTTGTTAAATTGGTATTTTTAGGTGGAGAGTGAGGTGACTGGGATCGAATTAATTATAGCCATAGCTGCAATCGTAATATCTTTAGGCAGCTTATCCATCAGTATTTGGGCAATAAGAGTTTCCAAAAGTCAGGCTGCCACACAGAAAGTCCAAGCACAAAAGCATACAATTATTGATCTCCACTCAGCCTGGAAAGATATACATATGCTAGATCCGTTGAATCCAATAACTCCACAAGCAATGGATGCATTATCAGCTATGCAGTTAGCAACAAGCATGTGGACTAACGATATTGGTAGTAAAATGGTAATTCGCCAGCACATGGCAAATGATTTTATCGCACTATATGACGCTTTTAAGATTTGTGAAATTGACTTACCGGGAACTAAAAAGACCGGGAAATCATTCTTAACTCATGAAATGGGTATCGTATATGGAGAGCTAAAAAATCTAGGAGAGTGAAATGATAACTCAAGAAGAAATGAATTCAGATAATTTGGTTGGAATGCTTAAGTTGATGAGCAGAGGAATTAATGAAAATAGAGAGGAATTATCTTCGATAAGTGCATACGAGAAGGACGAAATTAAACGGGCACTAGATGAGTTTTCATTTGCAATACGTTTTCTTTTGCCGCCAGGAAAAGCGTGCAAGTATTGTAATGGAAGTGGCGTGGAGACAAAAACTTAACAAGATTATCCATACAAGTGCATCATGTAGCCTCTTCATAAATCATTCAATAATAAGAGGAAAAAGTTATGATGACTCTTTCACAATTAACTGAATTGTTAGGTTGAGCATCGGTAATCAATGTTGGCTACCTTTTAGTAGCCACCTTAGTACTTATGTTCATGGGCGATACCGTGTCTGCTCTGCATAGTAAGATGTTCGATATAAACCCCAAAAAACTCAGTGCTAAGTATTTTGATTTTTTGAGTACTTATAAAGTCGTGACATTAGTTTTTATAGTGGCAGCTTATATTGCTTTAAAAATTATGGGTGAATAGCAATTAAAAGGCTTTGAACCAATAAATAGTCGCTGCGCTAATGACGCCCAAACAATATAAATATCCATACAAATAGTTAGCGGGATTTTACTCGCTGGCTTTCCTTCCCCCTCTTTAATTGGGACACTATATCTTACCTTGAATTATGAGTCTGTTGACTAATTCATTAACCATTTCAGTGAGTTGTTACATATCAAGTAACAAATTTACAGGTCGAATAGTTTAGTATTTAGCACTGACAGCAAATAATATAATAAGAATCAGATTTAACAGTTCAATTAAGGATTAATTTTGAAATTCAGGATGTTACTTCATGTATTTTTATTTCTTACCAGTAGTTTTGTTTACGCCTCAGAACAACATATAGTGTTAGTTAGTCAGCATGGAGGGTTGGCTAAATTTAATAATAAGCTTGTGCCGACTAAATCACTCCAAGATGCATTGTCTAATGCTAAATCGGGACAAATTATTCAACTAACTGCGGGGAGCTATAGCGGTAATCACGTTGTTAAATTAAAGGCTTTGGAAATAGCGCCACTCATTATTCGTGGGTTAGGGGAAAAAACGCTATTTAACGGCCAATTTAATCCCAGTGACGATAATTTTTGTTTATGGATAAATAAATCGTCATGGATACAAGTTGAAAATATTCATTTCCAACATTGTTGGAAGTCAGCCATTTACGTTAAAAACTCTCAATATATAACGTTTGCCAATTTATATGGCGAAAACACCCGATTTTTAGTCTACGCAAGAGGAATGAAGAGCCATCACTTATTGTTGGAAGATAGTGAGTGGAATCAAGATCCAACGGGTAAAGTTTGGCATACCATTCCTTGGGCCGAAAGCCACCATGGGCAACATGATTATTTCAATGGAGGTATGTTGTCGAGCAAAGAGATATTAGGTAGTGTGGTGTTTAGAAACAACATCATACGTAATGCTTTTAATGGCTTTCGCATGGTGGGTATCGAATATTCCCAAACGGTGCAAAATGCCAATGTTGAAGTTTATGGTAATTATTTTGAAAACATTCGTGATAATCCAATCGAACCTGAAGATGACGCTCACAACTGGTGGATCCATCACAACAAGATAAAAAATGCTCACGCTCTATTTTCTTTTACAGAAATAGGAGGTGGTAATTGGTACGTTTTTCGCAATGTTGGTTGGTTTGACCAAGTGCCCGGTGGCTCCGAGCATAATGGAGGAAAAATATTCAAGTTTACCGATAGTGGGCCATTTCCCAATAAACCACTCTTCGTATTTAATAACAGTTGGTACAGTCGTAGTCCGCTCTTTTCTGGTGGGCCGTCACGTTTATTTAAAAGCTGGAATAACGCCATTTATTTTGATGATGAAGACAAACTCGCGCGTAAAAAATACTGGCATGATTCTTATGCTTCCGATTTTAATCTCAGCAATATTCAGTTGCAAAATGGTTTAGAAGAGCTTGGGCAAGATAAAAATAGTGTAACCATAGCAGGTCCCTTATTTATCGATGGGGCCAACGGTGACTTTCGTCCTAGCTCAAACTTTGCAGGTTTAGATAAAGGTAAAATCATTACCTTAGGTGACTGGCGATCCGATTATGATGGCGAAAAACCAGATATTGGAGCCTATGAAGGAAATCATATTCCGCAAGGGCCATCATTTAGCTTTGACGATAGCTCTTACCAAGAAGCTCCGCGGATTGTGCAAGTGTTTTCTGACGATCAAACACTGAGCATCTCTTTTTCTGTACCTATGGTTACTACTGCAACCCAAGCGAATTTTAAGTTAAATAATAATCACACTGTGTCCGCAAAATGCCAATTAAAGGCCTATAAAATGAATTGTGATATGGCAAAGGACATAACAATAGAAAATATAAAGACCGTACTTTTACCTCGATCACTTAAAGGAATTAGTGGTCTTAATGTCACATTATGGGCAGCACCTAAACAGCCTTTTGAATTTCTATTACTTGCAAATTAACTAACCTCAGCTCGGGATAAACACTATGAACAAATATCTAATTTAGTTGAACAAATTAATGAGTATCACAAAAAGTACAACATTGAGTTTGTTTACTTTGTGGCAACTAACAAAGACACCACCCAAAAGCGCTTATGTTTTGCAGTTATATTATGCATTAGCTGCGTTAATCACGCCCAAACCATATCACTTATCTATAGTAAGCTAAGCCAGACCGTGGCGACGATGCCGACCAATGAGCAATAAATGATCATTGGAATTAAGGTTAGTCTTATTACCGCGCCTTCTTTACCGCTTAATCCAACCACGGAACAGGCGGCGACAACGTTGACAACGCAAATCATATTGCCGGCGTTAGAGCCAAGTATTTGTAAGGCTAAAATAAAGTGTTCGGCTATGCCTAAGTTTTGGGCGGTAGCTTGCTGTAAATCGGCAAACATCATATTAGAAAACGTCGCAGACCCTGATATAAACGCCCCTAATGCGCCAACAAACGAGGCGGCCATCGGCCACGCTTGCCCAAATAATTCCGCCATGGTTGCCGCCAGCTCTTTTGGCATACTGCCAAGGGCGGCCCCTTCAATATTTGAATTGATGAATATTCTTACCAAAGGTACTGCGGTCGCTAAGGTTAACGCGGTGGGAATTACTGTTTTTGCCGAGGTTGAAAGCGCGGTCAGTGCTTGTTTGGCCGTCATGCTATGTAAAAAGAAGGTGATCACGCAGACGATAACAAAAATAAAACCGGGCAAATATAACGGGCTAATGGAATTAGAAATATCAGTACCTAGAATATCAGTGAATTCAATCTTCACCTTCGCTAGTAATGCCTTAAACGGCAGGGAATTCAATCTGGTTAACACCAATAATACCGCCACTAATACATAAGGTGCCCAAGCCATATAAAGAGATAGTGTGGTGTTGTTTGGTGCAATAATTCTATTGGGATTATCTGCTGCTTGTTGCCCTTGATCTTGAGGAAATCGCCAGACTGTTTTAGGCACTAGAAAATTGAACTTAACCGCGCTAATAACCAAGATAAGACCAACCAGACCGCCAATAATAGAAGGGAACTCAGGGCCAAGTATGTTGGCAACCAACCAAGCGGGAAATAAAAATGCAAAACCAGAGAATAACGCAAAAGGCCACAGTGCTAAGCCTTCTTTATAGCTTTTATTTTGCCCCCAGAAGCGCGTCAAAATACTCACCAACATTAGCGGAATCAACACCCCAACAAACATATCAATACTAATAGCCGTCGTAGAGATTTGCTGTAATTGGCTAGCCGTAACACTGTCTAAACCTTTGCTTATACCCACCAAGACAGGTGTGCCAACCGCACCAAATGATACCGAAGACGAGTCAGCAATTAATGCTAACGCCACAGCCGCTAACGGGTTAAAACCTAATGCCAGCAACAGGGGGGCACAAATAGCGGCGGGTGTGCCAAAACCAGAAGCACCTTCTAAAAAGCTGCCAAATAACCAGGCAATAATAATAAGTTGAATGCGGCGATCGGGGGTAATGCCGATAAAGCCAGCGCGTATAACCGTGATTGCGCCCCCTTGAGTGAGGGTGTTGAGTAAAAAGAGGGCGCCGAATACAATAATTAAAATGGATGCGGCGATGATCCAACCTTCAAGTATGGAGGCTGATATTTGTATAATGGGCACGTGCCAAATATAGGTCGTCATTAATGCGGTAATGACTAAACTGATACTCATTGCCTTCATGGCAGGCCAGCGCAGAATAACTAAAAATAGTAGTACCGACGCTACGGGCATTAAGGCTGTCAAAGTGTGTAGCAAGGTCATTTAAAATCCCATCTGTTCTATAGCCGCCAATAAAAAGGCTCAGAAAGCGCCGTAATCAAATATGCTTTGGTTTATAACTCCCAACGCCACCGGTTTGTAGGCTGTCCCTTCGACTATTAAATCTTATTTTCAATAACGTCGCTGTTGACTCATTCAAAACGTGCTGAGTTTTTCCACTGCTGTATTGGCGTTATTAATTACGCCAATTTCTTGGAATTGAATCCTACCTAGCTTATCTAGTCCAGTGATTAAGTTGGAGTGATTGACTTCATTATCTGCGACGTTTTGAAACTTGATGTCTAATACCATGGCTAAACTGCGAACGTCTTCAGCGGTGCCGGTTAATAAACTCCAGTTATCCAAATTCAGTTGTCTTTCTTTTGCAAAGTCGCGCATAACCGCAGGCGTATCTGTACTGGGGGTTAATGAGACCAAGATGAATCCGACATGCTGTTTTTCATCCTCGCTTAGTTTATGTTCAATGGCTTGCATGGTAGATACAATGGTAGGGCAAGTATGCATACAGTGAGTATAGATAAGACTCATTACCTGCTTTTTACCACTAAAACTGCTCAATAAACGTTTGTTGCCGTCTTGATCTACCCATGTACTATTGAGTTGATATATCGAATCCGGAGGCACCGTTTGCGAGTAGACCGGTGAGGCTGATAGTAAGAGCGCTAGCAATTTAACTAAAATAGCCAAATTAAATTTTATCATTGGTTTTTTCCTCAGAAGATGCACATCGAAACCCTAGATTGGGCAAGGTGAATTTGGCCTGTAAGCTGGAGCGAAAACCATAGCGCATAAAAGCGGCGTAATCGCTTGGGTCGGCTACACCTTGGGCTCCCGCTGCACAAAATAGTCTTTGATCTATATTGCTATCGCCCCGTGATTCACCGCTCACCAAGGCTGAATTAAAGTCCTCCGTCCATTCCCATATCAAGCCATGTAAATCTTGCACACCCCAATAATTAGGTGGTTTTTTACCTACTGCAGGTAATTGCTCGCTACTAGGAAGGCTATACCATTCTAAAATGCGGCGGTGATAGTCTTTATCCTGACTACCATCTGCTTGGGTATCACTTGCGCTGGCCACACGTTCCCATTCGGCAATGGTAGGCAGACGTTTATTTAGAGAACGGCAGTAAGCCTGAGCAGCAAACCAAGAAACATTGATCACCGGGCTACTTAGTTGTGCGTCATCGGGCTGTTTATCGTTACCGTTTTTTGGCCAATGTTGTAAATATTGGGGTTCGGCAAATATTTGTGGCACTGCTTGTGGTTGCCAACGTGGATTAGCCAGCAAAAACGTCAAGTACTGCTGATTGGTCACAGGCTTAACATCGATACTAAAAGACTTAACATGGGTTTGAGGACTGTCTTTACTCATGTAAAGCGGGCGATAATCCCCATCGGGGAGCATCACCATATTGTGTGCTCCAACTAACAATAGAGGTGCCAGTATTAATAGTCCAATCATATTAGTGACGTCGATTAGCTACTTGCTCGGCAGAAATTTGGCCGCCTTTGTTATCCCAGTTATTCAGTACAAAGGTAATGACATTGGCAATATCTTGGTCATTTAAAGCCATGGCAGGCATAACGCCGTTGTAGCTGGTATTGTTAACTTTGATTGGACCTGTCAATCCTTTAATAATGGCGTCAACGCCTAAAAGAGGATTGGCATTCAAGTAATCAGATTTTGCTAAGGGTGGGAAAGCAGAAGGGATCCCTTCACCATTGGCCTGATGGCAGGCCATACAATTTGCTTCGTAAACACGTTGACCAAAGCGTATTTGCTCTTTTTTAGTTTTAGCAGTTACCACTGTATTAGTTTGATTTAAAGATTGAATCGCTGAGCCTTCTGGTAAATAGACCCTGTCAGCTTGTTTGCCAGAGAAAATGCTTTTGTCCTCGGCTCCCTCTACTTTAAGCATCGCTAACGCGCCTTTGTTAAAAGCTCTAAAAATTGAGTGATCCACAATAATAAAAGTACCCGGCACATCCACTTTAAATTCAACTATTGCCGCACCGCCTGCTGGAATTAATGTGGTTTGAACGTTGTGATTTTGCAGGGCGCCACCTTCTACATATACGGTGTCGAATATCTCGCCGATCACATGAAAAGAAGAAACCAAATTAGGGCCGCCATTACCAACATATAAACGCACCGTCTCACCGACTTTGGCGGTTAAAGAATGTTCGTTGGTGGTACTTCCAACAGAGCCGTTAAAGACTACGTAGTCGGCGTCTTCATCGATGGCTTTTGCCATATCAAAGGGTTGTAGGCCAGCTTCGCCATATTCCCCCTTCGTATAAAAGTCGCCTTGTACAACGTAATACTCACGGTCAACTGCTTTTAAGCCTTCTTCCGGTTCAACTAGAATAAGGCCGTACATGCCATTAGCGATATGCATGCCTACAGGAGCAGTAGCGCAGTGATAAATATATAAGCCAGGATTAAGCGCTTTAAAGCTAAACGTTGAGGTGTGTCCCGGTGCAGTAAAGGAAGATACGGCTCCGCCACCAGGACCTGTTACTGCATGTAAATCAATATTGTGTGGCATTTTAGAACTGGGGTGATTAGATAGGTGGAATTCAATTTCATCACCGCTTCGCACTCGAATGAAACTGCCTGGAACGGTTTCTCCAAATGACCAAAACACATAATCGACCCCATCGGCAAGTGATCCTACCTGCTCTCTGGTTTCAAGATTAACTACAACTTTGGCACTGTGATTTCTGCTAATGGGGGGCGGTACCATGGGAGGGGCCGTTAATATTGCCTGCTCAGTGGTTAAATTAGCAGCTTGTGCATTTACGCTGAATAATCCAACTAGTAGTGATAACCAAAATGTGCTTTTAATCTGTGGTATTTTCATGCAGTTAACCCTTTGTCTAATTTAGAAAAAAGCTCGTGATCTTATGGTCGAGTATTAAGTAATCCACTAGCAAAGTGTTGATATGGATCAAGTTACTGAACGCTAACTACAGACGATAATATGGCTGATTTTTAAGCTTAGGATTTGGGACGTTCCGTTTATCATTCAGATTGAGTGGGGTTCCAATTAAGTCGATTTAATGTTGTCTCATCCACTTAAGTATTGGCCCTTGCATAATATTGTTGACGGAGATCAATATTGACCTGTCTAACTCGTTGCAAGATGTTGTCATGCAATAACTGAGTTTGTTGGTATTCAATGGCACGCTGGAATGTTTTATCCAGCTGACTACACAAAAATTTTAACCTCAACAAAATTCAATATTGCTCAATTCATTTTTTAGGTAGCTTAGCCGACTCGATTAGCAACCATGTCTGAAGGCACAATATGTTGAGGATTAACCCTAATGTTACAGCTATCTCAACGAACAGTTCGGGTTGTTGATTGCCTAAATGAGGGCAGCGATGCTCATAGTTACATCCTAGAGCCCTTTAACTTTATTCCGGTTGATACGGTAAATATTGGTCAGTTTTTTCAGTTGGATTTGCCGGGGGGGGCACAATCTAAATTTGTTTATACAGTGTTGCCTCAACGTAATGGCCATTTCAAATTGCTATGTGCTAACGGTGATAAACGTCTGCAATACAAACTCAAAAAAGGCATGATACTTGGCTACGCCGGCCCGTTTGGGCGAGGTTGGCCCGTTGATAAATTAATAGGTGCAGAGGTGTTAATTGTGGCCGGTGATGCAGGATTGGCGCCGGTGGCATCGGTGATTGACTTTCTTATTGCTCAAGGTCAGCAAGACAATACGACGGTAATCTATGGCAGTCAATCCAGTACCATGCAGATTTTATCCAAGGAGCGCGAGTACTGGCGCAGCAAGTTATTGCTGTATGAGACTGTAGAAGCGACTGGGGAGCAACTGGCACAAGGTTCGCCGGCCGAATTTATTAGCACCCTGTTGGCTGACCATGATAGGCAACCACAAATTGTACTGACCTGTGGTTCTGATAGTTTAATGATTGCGGTTGCTGATTTGTGTAGAAGTTTGGTGATTGGCAGCAGTAATATTTGGTTGTTAAAAGAAACCCTAATGCAGTTGCCTGTTTGTGGTTGTGCTAGCCACCGTTATTCCCCGGGAAATGCCAGCCAATACGATCCTATTCGATGTTATGAGCAGCTTTTTTCGCACTAAGTTGTTGCCCTGCTTAAGTAGCGGAAATGCACTGTGATGATGTGAGATATGGTCTGCCAGAAGGGCTGATATTCGTTTTAAAAATTCACTTGTTTTTTACTCAATAAATTGACTCGGATCAACTTGTATTATTTGTTGCGTATTATCCTAATGGTTAATTAAACCCGCTATTTAAAACACGCTTAAAGGGTCACATCATGAATATCGCCATGCCAAAACCGCAAGAATGCAATCTGAATGGAACGCTTATTAATATTCGGCCCATTAGCCCTGAAGATACAAAATTGGAATCTGAATTTGTTCACCAGTTGTCAGCCGAAACCAAACATTATCGTTTTTTGGGCGGTATAAATGACTTATCGGCCAAGGCGCTACAATACCTTTGCGATGTGGATGGTGAAGAATCTATGGCCTTTGTTGCTACTGTAAATGAGCAGGGCAAGGAAACCGAGATTGGCGTTAGCCGTTATACCAAAGGCGATGAAAAGGGGTTACACGAAATGGCGGTGACTATTGCCGATAGCTGGCAGGATAAGGGATTAGATACGTTATTGACCGAGCATTTACTTGATTATGCTCGTTTACATGGTGTTACTAGACTGTATGCCGTGGAATTAAATGACAACTATCATATGGCCCATCTGGCTGTTGAACTTGGTATGAGCAAAGCGACCGACCCTGAAGACATTCATCAGGTGATTTATAGTTTAGTGCTTTCCTGAACCTGTCAGCAATGCTAAACATTGCATGGGCCAGCAATCTTTTTATTTTTGCGAAAACCATGTTGTAAACACCTATGTTCTTGACTTAAACATATGTTGTTTCACCCTTCTTAATTGTTGGTTACTGCCTTGCTTTAACCAAAAGTCACTTCAATTGTCAGCCTGATATTTGTACTAATCAATTTCAACGCTAGCTTGTTATCACCGCCGCTAATCTTTGTTGTTGTAATTGACTTGGATCAACTTGCGACTGCCAAATTCCATTGTAATGAACCAGTAGGCAAGGTATTCAAATCTGTCAAAAATGGAGAAAAAAAATGAGTAATTATCACAAAGTACTAGTTGCTATTGACCCTTATGGTGAGTATGAACCGGTTATGGAAAGAGCGCTGAAAATGGTGTCTAAACCCGAACAAGTCACCCTTATTTATGTGGCTTATCCATTCCGCTATTACGGGCCTTATGGCAGTGATGGTTTTGGTGCTGAAGCCATGGAAGATTGGAAAGCACAGGCGTTGGAAAAAATGTCTGTTATTGCTACTAAAAAGGGTGTTCCGCTGGCGCAAGTTTATACACCTGAAGGTGATGCTGCCGATGAAATACATCACCGAGCAAAAGAGCTTGAAGCAGATCTGATCGTTATTGGTACTCATGGTCAACAGGGTCTTAAACTGCTATTAGGATCCACTGCTAATGCAGTTTTACATGGGGTTAAATGTGATGTACTGGCGGTAAAAGTGTAATGGCTACCGGCGTTAAAACGCAGAGTATCAGGAGGAATTAATTATGGTGATGTCAAGTACACGCAATGTCAGTCAAATGACTAAAAATTCTTTGGCATTAATCCTCGCTGGTGGGCAGGGAAGTCGCTTATTTGAATTAACTCAAGGTAGAGCCAAACCGGCTCTGCATTTTGGCGGTAAGTTTAGGGTCATTGATTTCCCATTGTCCAATTGCATTAATTCGGGTATCCGTAAGATTGGGGTGATCACGCAATATAAAGCGTATTCCCTTATTCGTCACTTATCTCGAGGATGGAGTCATCTGAACCGTGATCTGGATGAGTATGTTGAATTATTACCGGCGTCCCAACAGTGTTCATCTAGCTGGTATCAAGGTACTGCGGATGCGCTGTATCAAAATATTGAGTTTATTCGTAGTCAATGCCCTCAATATGTTGTGGTGTTAGGTGGTGACCATATTTATAAAATGGATTACGGCAGTATGCTGGCCCAGCATGTTGAGAGCGGTGCCGAGCTGACGGTTTCATGTATTGAAGTGCCATTAAAAGAGGCGGCTGGATCCTTTGGTGTCGTGGGTGCTAATAACCAAGGGCGTATTCTTTGCTTCAAGGAAAAACCGGACTATCCCTGTATGTTAAGGGATACAACAGGACATACGTTAGCGTCGATGGGCAATTATGTTTTCAATACCGATTTCTTGCTGGAGCAGCTGGAAAAAGATGCTGCTAATGCGGATTCGTCCCACGACCTTGGTAAGGATATTATTCCGGCATTGATTAAAACTGCCAAGGTGTTTGCTTATCGGTATCGTGATGAGAATAGTAATGGTGTACCTTATTGGCGCGATGTTGGTACCTTGGATTCATTTTGGCAGGCGAATATGGATTTGGTGGCATTGTCACCTAAGTTAAATATTTATGATGACGGCTGGCCAATCTGGACCTATCAGAAACAATCGCCACCGGCTAAATTTGTGTTCAATGATGATGGTCGTCGCGGCAATGCGGTTAACTCTATGATATCCGGGGGCTGTATTGTATCTGGTGCGAGTATTATCGACTCGTTACTGTTTACCGATGTCAGAGTTAATTCTTATAGTGATATTAGCGAGTCTGTGGTGTTACCCAGAGTAGAGATTGGTCGTAACGTTTCCATCAAACGGGCGATTATCGACAGTGATTGTAAAATTCCGCCAGGAATGCAAATAGGTTTTGATCCCCGCTATGATCAACAACGTGGGTTCAGAGTGACTGAAAACGGCGTGGTACTGGTCACTCAGAGCATGTTAAATAGGTTGAAGAAGCTGAATATCGACAGTCCTTGTCAACATAGTCTTATCAGGCAATCTGCCTGATAAGAGTCGTAATATAGGCTCTAATTATGAACTAGGGTCGGTTAAGGGCAAGTCCTGCTGTTTTTCAAATTGGTTTAGAGCTTCTAGCGCTTCGCATCCATATACCATGGATGGACCTCCTCCCATCATAATAGCGACACTTATACATTCGATTATTTCCTGACGATTGGCTCCGGCAGATAGTGCATCATGAACGTGAAAGGCAATACAACCATCACAACGCACTGTAATTGCAATACCTAAGGCAATAAGTTCTTTGGTTTTGGTATCTAGCGCGCCTTCGGACACCGCTGCGACATGCAAGGCACCGAAACCCGCCATGGCTTCCGGCATTTCTTTAATTAATTGGCTACTCAAGGTCTGTAGCTTGTTGTATTTGTCTATATGTTTTTGGTTGGTTATTGGGTCAGTATTTGGAGTGCTATTTGAAGTGGAATTGGTATTAGTCATTTTATTTACCATTGGTCAGTTGCTGCTTAATTGGATATGCACTGTAAATGACTAACGGCAGGGTAATAGTTGACGCAGATCAACTTCATTTAATTTTGCTATGGTTTAGTGACGTAACAGATCACGTTAACAGGAAAATACATGGCCACAGTAAAATTTTTAGGTGCAGCGCAGGAAGTAACAGGTTCTTGTCATATGATTGAATCACCTGAACTCGGGCGAGTTCTGCTTGATTGCGGCATGCATCAAGGCGGTAAAGCGGCGAAGCGTTTACCCAAAGAATATTTTGAATTCGCACCAGCCAGCATCAAGGCCGTAGTGTTATCCCATGCCCATCTGGATCATAGTGGTATGTTACCTAAACTGGTGCATGAGGGGTTTAGCGGTGTTATTCATGCCACCCAAGCCACTGCCGAGTTGTTGGAAGTGATGTTGCTGGATTCAGTGAATATTTATTTAAGTGATTTGGAAAGAAGCAATCGTCGCAGAGCTCGCAAGGGTAAAAAGCCCCTTGAACCCGCTTACACTGAAAAGGATGTGCTGAAGGTTTTAAAATTATGTCAACCTCATGCTTATGGTGCCATTTTTGATGTGGCAGCTAACGCCACTGTTACCTTCCATGATGCTGGGCATATACTCGGTTCCGCTATTGTAGAATTTTGCATTCAGGAAAAAGGCAAATCTAAAACGTTGGTTTTTTCTGGGGATTTGGGTAATAAAAGTGCGGTATTGATGAATGATCCAACGGTATTAACTAAGGCCGACATTGTACTGATGGAAGGGACTTATGGTGACCGCAACCATCGGCCTATTGAAGATACCATTGAGCAATTACGAACCGTTATCAAAGACACCGAACAACGTGGTGGCAATATTATGATCCCTGCCTTTGCGGTAGGGCGCACACAAGAAGTCTTGTTCTATCTGGGCCAGTTATATCACCAAGGAGAGCTTAAAAATTGGCAGGTGATTCTCGATAGCCCCATGGCTATTGAGGTAAGTAAGGTTTATGACCACTGGTTTAATCAGCTCGATAAACAAGAGCTTAACCAAGTTAGTCCATTAGCTCGTTCCGTATTAAAAGATTTTATTCCACAGTTGTTACTAACTGCATCGCCGCAAGATTCAATGGCAATCAATAAAATCAATAAAGGTGCGTTAATTATTGCCGGTAGTGGTATGTGTACTGGCGGGCGTATTCGTCATCATTTCAAACAACGTATTTGGGATTCTCGCAATACTATTATATTTTGTGGATTCCAGGCCCAAGGTACGCTGGGGCGTATTCTGGTTGATGGGCAGAAACATATTAAGATCTTCGGTGAAGATTATTTGGTTAAGGCCAATATAGAAACATTGGGCGGTTTTTCAGCTCATGCCGGGCAAGCAGAATTAATGGAGTGGGTCGCAAACTTTAAGGGCTCTCCACGCATTATGTTAGTTCACGGTGAGTCGATTGCTCTTGATGTGCTGTCCCACAAATTGTGGACAGATAAAAATATTGAGGCGGAAGTAGCAATACAAAACCAATGTATTGCTTTCTAGCCTTTTAGTTTGTCCGTGAACATGTCGTTTATATTGCTATGGAACCTACTAGGCAAGGCAATTGTTCACGGCAAACAGTGCTTAAATAAAACGCTGTAATTGTGCCGTTAGTTGGGCATTTTCCCGTTGTAACTGATCTTTTTGCCTTAACAGGTCAATGACCATACAAACGGCGACCCAGTCAATTTCAAGATCCAGATATAAGCGTATGGCTTTTTTCAGCCAATGGACACTGTTGGTATCAAAGATCCAGTCATTGGCATTGTTACCATCAATGGGTTGCACAATGCCAAATTCTACTACTGAGGTAACCACTTCAGGATTGATATATTCAACGGTATACAATTCCCTAACGGTAATTTGGAAGGTCGCTTCAGTCATGTTAGCTGCTCCATTCTGTTCTGGGATTAAAGTCGGTTGTGTCGGCCAATTGTTGCCACAATTTGTTGGTGTCTTCATTGTTAGTTTGCGGCATGACTATTTTCAACACGACGAGCAAGTCACCGGTTACTGTCTTGTTCTTCAAACCTTTACCTTTGATCCGCAATTTTTGTCCTGCTTGACTATTAGGCGCTACCGTTAAATTGATTTTTCCGGTTAATGTAGGCACGGTGACTTTGGCACCTAGCGCGGCTTCCCAAGGGGTAACTGGCAACGTTAGGATGAGGTTGTGTCCTTCTACATCGAAAAGTGGGTGGGGAACCAGTCTTATATGCAGATAAATATCACCATTTGCCCCTTTTCCTTGTCCCGGTCCTGCTTGACCTTTGAGGCGGATGCGCTCGCCGTCAGATACGCCCATAGGAATTTTGACATTCAGGGTTTTATTGATGTGCTTGATTTGCTGCCCTTCATACACAGGAATACTGTATTCAATTTTTCTAGTATGTTGGGCTAGGGTATCTTCTAAAAATATAGGTACCTCAATCTCGGCATCTTGGCCTTTGAATGAGAAGCCATCATTACTGCTAGATTGATGGGATTGATTGAAGCCGCCGCCAAAGACAGAGTTAAAAAAATCGGAAAAATCCTGGCCGGACGCTCCTCTGGATGAACCATTGAAACCAGCGCTTTGTTGCCAACCGGGAGGGGGCTCAAAACCGTCATTTGAGGCACCACCGTGACGTCGTAACTCATCATATTCAGCCCGGCGCTCGGTGTCTTTTAATACTTCATAGGCTTCAGCCACTTCCTTGAACTTATCTTCAGCGCCTTTATCCGGGTTCATATCCGGATGATAGGTAAGGGCAAGTTTTCGATAGGCTTTTTTGATGTCCTTCAGGCCAGCATCTTCTCTGACCCCCAAGATATCGTAATAGTCTTTAAATTCCATCTATTTACCTTTCAATTAAATCACTACAAAAACCGATTATAACCATAGCAGTATTCACCGATGTTAGGTGAGGATTAACAAGCGACTGGGTTGTTTCGTCTGAAATCAGAGTCACTGGATAATATTGCTCTCTGCGTACTCAGATTGTCATTTTATTCAGCAAAATACTGCAATTTTTGTATTCTTCGTCAGGGGAATTGATGCGGATCAAGTTTCAACTGAGAAAGGCAAGCAGTGCCGATTTAATAAACTTACTTCTATTAGTCAGCGGTGAGCGTCGATTAAAGCATAAGTAAAGGCTTTCACAGGTTGATGATTGCAGTTTGTGTACCCTAATTAGGTGCTGTGCGGTGAAGGCTTTAGCCGCGTATAAAGGTAACACGGTAAAACCCAAGCCCTTACTAACAGGAGTCAGAATTAAACTAATTTGGTTTGAAAAGCCTTTATGGGGTAATTGCTCAATATGTTCAAATTCAGCAAAGTTTTCGCTAAGTAGTAATTGCCCATGATGAGCTGCATCGGGGTGTGAAATAAATCCCAGCTCAATTAATGTCTGCCATTCTATCGACTGAATATCCCTTGGGGTGATTAACACTAAAGGCTCATCGGTAATTTTAATACTCGTTAGACTATCAATTTGACTCAACTGGGTTATCAAACCCATATCAATTTTGCGGTTGACGAGATCCCGTTCAATGTCTTTATTGGGAGCAAAGTTATAGTCGATGACTAAGGCCGGGTGAGCTTGTTGGATATCAAGTAAGTGTGGGTAAAGTTTCAACCCCACACTACCCGGCGAGGAGATCTTCACACAGCCAACATGTTCGTTGTCTTGCCTAATTATTTTCTCTAATTCTTCGCTCGCATTTAATAGTTCTAGACCTTTTTTAAACAGTTGCTGACCCGCGTCGGTTAACGAGAATGATTTTCCGTCTCGAATTAATAAGGGGGTATCCAACTGCTGCTCTAATTTTTTGATGTGTTGGCTTACTCCTGATTGGGTCATAAATAGTTTTTCAGCGGTTTGGGTGAAATGGCCAACCTCAACCAAGGTGCAAAATGTTGTTAACCAAATGGGATTTATCATTACAGAATGTACTCAATATAATAATTAATGATAATTTTATGTTCTTTTTTAACGGGAGTAAAATTTCATCATCAATTACAAACTAGGAGCAAATAAATGAGTAGTGCATATCCAAGAACATTTTCCCACATTGGCATCTCGGTGCCGGATTTACAGCAGGCGGTAAAGTTTTATACCGAAGTGTTGGGTTGGTATTTGATTATGGAACCTACAGAAATCACCGAAGATAACAGCCCGATCGGTGAAATGTGTACCGATGTTTTCGGCGCTAATTGGCAGAAATTTAAAATAGCTCACTTATCAACCGGTGATCGTATTGGCGTAGAGTTGTTTGAGTTTAAAAATCAACAGCAACCGGACAATAACTTTGAGTACTGGAAAACCGGTGTGTTTCACTTTTGCGTTCAAGACCCTAATTTGGAAGAACTGGTGGAAGCCATTGTGGCAGCCGGTGGTAAAAAACGTATGCCAGCCCCCCGCTACTATTATCCCGGAGAAAAGCCTTATCGCATGATTTACATGGAAGACCCGTTCGGTAACATTCTGGAAATATATAGCCATAGTTACGAATTAACCTATGCTGCAGGTGCCTACTAACTCGGCAACAAATTGAATTCATTTGGTCTTGAGGTGGTTATTTGTAGATGCCACCTCGTCTTTGCCGAAGGTAGTATTTGGGGGAATTAAGTATCCGAAATAAATAATCTGCTGATGTATCAATATCACGATGATGAAGGATAAAATACAGTCATTAAATCCAATTATCGTTGAACAATGAGCTCCCAAGAATTATTAAAGCCAATTAATCAATTTCTGTATTGTGAAACCCCACAAAGCTGGATTGATGAAGCTATTAAACCTGAGAACCTCGCGGTGTTATTAATTGATCACGCCAACTGTGAACTCAAAGCCGCGCAAACGGCGATGTGGCTGTTACGTAAATATGCGGTGGATAAAGACAGTGCTGATACTTTACTGGCGTGGCTAAAGCCCTATGAAGACTTTGTTTATCGCAAAGTCGGTGAGGGCGATTTTAGCAGCGCCCAACAAGGGTTAACTAAAAAGTTGATGGCGAAAAGTAACTTTAGCCATAGTGATGAACTCATCGATAAAATGGTGATGCTGATCAAAGAAGAGCTACATCATTTTCAGCAAGTGTGCGACATCATGCGCGCTCGTGGTATTGACTATGGCAACCTTACGGCATCTCGATATGCCAAAGGTTTAATGCAACAAGTACGCACTCATGAGCCCGCCACTTTAGTGGATAAATTGATTTGTGGTGCTTACATTGAGGCGCGCTCTTGCGAACGTTTTGCCAAACTCGCCCCTTATTTGGATGATGAGCTCAACAAATTCTATGTGTCGCTACTGCGTTCGGAAGCGCGACATTTCCAGGATTATTTATCCCTAGCCGAAACTATTGCCACGGACGATATTAGCGAACGGGTAAAAGTGATTGGGGAAGTCGAAGCCCTGCTTATTCAATCTACCGACCATGAATTGCGTTTTCACAGTGGTGTGCCTGTTTAAATAGCTGAGGGATTAGTCAGCATAACGACAATTTAACCTGTTGTGTTAGCATTACCTGAGACGATTGCTATTTGTGAATTCCTCAGGAATTAGGTGCTTAAAAGCTAGAACTAACTTAACTAAACACATAGACTACTGGCCAATGGATAGTAAGTTGATACATAGATAGGGACATATGAAAATTTCACCCACGCTAAAAATTGCTCGTAATTCATTACTTTTCACGGCAGTCGCCAGCACTATTATGGCTTGCGGTGGCGGCTCTTCGCCTTCAACAACCACACCTCCTCTTGTGCAACCTATAGTAACAGAGGTACTTGGTATGGGTATTAAAGGAGCCTTAGCAAAAGCAGATGTCGCTGTGTATCAGTTTGATGCTGCTGAGGATGGTCGCGGACAAGTTTTGGCGACAGGACAGACCAATGCCGAGGGAAAAATATCGGGGCTAACACTGAGTGGAGCCATTAGTGGTTATTACTTATTGGAGTTTACCCAATTAGACACAACTGTGGATTTGTCCACAGGTAATGCGCCTGTATTGGACAAATTAGTCACATTGGTTGAAGCATCCAGACTAACAACAAAACAACAACTTTATGCCACACCACTGTCAACTATGGCAACACGTATGGCAATTAACTACATTCAGCAGTCCGTTACTATCAGCGATGCTATGCAAATGGCTGATCTTAATTTGCAGTCCATGCTGAACATAAATGCTGACGAAGATATCAACATTTGGCTCAGTGTACCGTTGTTTGATAAGAGCATCGTCACTGATCAACAAATGCGCAGTGCGTTAAAAATTCGTACTGCAAATGAAATAGTGATTTCTGTAGCCAGCGAAATTCTAACTCAGCAACAATCTATCGACTTTTCTGTCGGTCAAGTATTGGATGATATGGCAAATGATTTTTCTGATGAAAAGATTGATGCTAATTTTTCCGGTACAAATTTAGCAACTTATGATTCCCAAGCCTTAGTTGCATTTGTTAATTCACCGCAATCACTCAATGTACCTGGAGCGGACAATCTGAAGGTATCAGATACGCTGACCTTGATGCTGACGGAAAGTCAACAAACAAATAATACTGAATTTGAGTTTTCAGACGCTTTAGATGCAGTTGCCATTATTAATGAATTGGCTCTAATCACACTAACGGATTGGGACGACGATGGGCTAGCTAACGCACAAGATCAAGATGATGACAATGATGGTGTCATAGACATCCAAGATGATTTTCCTCTCGATTCTGAGGAAAGTTTGGATTCAGATAAGGATGGCACTGGCGACAACAGCGATATTTTTCCATTCAACGGCGATGAACAACAGGACACTGATAGAGATGGTATCGGAAATAATGCTGATAAAGATGATGATGGTGACGGGGTTATTGATGAATTGGACATGTTCCCTCTGGACATTGCAGAAAGTGTAGATTCAGATGGTGATGGCATAGGTAATAATGCTGATACTGATGACGACAATGATGGTTTCAGCGATAGTGTTGATATGTTTCCCTTTGATGCGAATGAGTACCTCGACACTGATGGCGACGGTATTGGAAATAATGCTGATAGAGATGATGATGGTGACGGGGTTGTTGACGAATCAGACATTTTCCCTCTGGACATTGCGGAAAGCATAGATACAGATGGCGATGGCATAGGTAATAATGCTGATACTGATGATGATAATGATGGATTCACAGATGAAGAGGATGCTTTTCCTTTTAACCCAGCAGAGCTTCTTGACACCGATGGTGATGGTATAGGGAACAATGCAGACCCAGATGACGATAATGACGGTGTACTCGATGAGTCTGACGCGTTTCCACTTGATGCCACAGAATTCGAAGATTCGGATTTAGATGGTTTAGGTAATAATGCCGATCCTGATGATGATAATGACGGTTATGCTGATGATGAGGATGCTTTTCCATTGGATTCAACAGAGTATATTGACACCGATGGTGATGGGATAGGGAACATCGCGGATCCGGATGACGATAATGATAATGTACTTGATGAGTCCGACGCGTTTCCACTCGAAGCCTCTGAATACAGGGATTTTGACGGTGATAGTTTAGGTGATAACACCGATACGGACGATGACAATGATGGGATAGAGGATGATTCTGATCTTATTCTTGTATCTGCAATTAAGGATAATTACAGCATTGGCGAGCCGATTAAACTACGAATTTTATTTGTCGATAAAACAGGCAAAGAATTGAATGATCAGGAGCTCAACTACGCTAAATTTTATACCTTTGATATAGAACGTACGGGCAGGTACCTCACAAGATACACACAAAATGGCATCGAAGATGCCACATACGATGCCACAACGGGTGAATGGATTGTCAGTTTCTCTGCTCCAGATTATTCAGGAAATTTTTATACTGAAATTTCAGCCAAATGCAAAAATGCTGTAAGTGACTGTGCCGAAGACAGTCTTTTTATTGACAGGTTTTTATATAGTGTTAGCTGTCCTGTGAGTAACTGTCCGTATATTCCCGATGTTCCGCAACATACCTTTGTAACAAACTACCAAGATTCTACCGACACCCCTAGTGTAGTGAGACGTAGTAACAATGACATCGTAGTCTCTTATCGCAGATTTGGCTCTGACGTAGTGTATGAAACAAGTGTTTCCAAAAATAATGGTAAGACATGGGAGGTATTGAAAAAGATCCCCCAATCTCCAACAAGCACTATTATGGAAACAGATATAAATGCTTTAGCTATTGGCGGATGGTGTACCTCTATATCAATAAGTGGCTTTTGCCTGTATTTATCGGAAAACGATGACACTACTACATACTGGACGACCAAGCGCTTAACGAATAACACCAATTTTTTTAATTGCTGGACTACAGTTTGTGAAACGTCGAATATTTATGGCGAAAAGTTATTTCAGACAAGTGAAGGCTTGTATATTTTTACATTCACCTATAGAGAAAATTTAGTAAATGAATGGCCTGAAATTTACCTTACAACCAGTTGGAATTTACAAACATGGTCCAATGCCATTCAAATTACCGATAATGACAATTTTGATTCCAGTGTCGATATATTAGAAAGTCAGTCTGGTCAGCTCTACATGTCTTATTTGTCTTATGCTGAAAATGCGATTGTCGTTTTGAAATCATCAGATGCAACTAACTGGACGAGAGTCGGCAGTGTGGGTGGTTCTTTTTCTTCTAGTACGTCGACTTCATTGGTGGAAAATAGCGCTGGGGTTTGGTTGTTTTATCCGGATAGTTCAACTTTTAAAGGGTTACAAGTTACAGAAACAGAGTTAACTTCCCCTAAAATAGCCTATGACAACGGATACTTATTTGAGCCAGATGTAATAATGATAACGGATGACATCTTCGGTATTTTCTATATGAAAGATATTGATGGTGAGCGGGACATTTCTTTCGATACTTTCAGGTTTGAATAAATGTGAATGTGTGCCAGCCGGAATATTTAGCCCAAATTTTGTTTGATTATGGGCTTGATAGGGCTCTAGCTATTTCATCCTCATACTGCTTTTTGTCAAATACCAGTGGCGGCAAACCCGAATAGTCCCAATACAGTCCTTCAGCGGCTTTGCTTTTGTCATCTCGGTAAGGATTGCACCACTGGTGCCAGATGACATATTCTTGTTCAGTATCGGCTTGAATGAAAATTTCCACGCCAATAAACCAGCATGAGGGCTCACTGCAAGTACAGATAAAAGGAATCGCGCCAGTGGAATCGATGTTCAAATTGTTGACGTTTAAACCGGGTAAGTAACTTCCAGCGATATTGCCAGCAAACGCAGACTCGTAGTCTGTCAGTGTGACTAAATAGGGCTGACCATCAACCATTAGTTCGAATAAGCCTTGGTGATGCTCATTGTTGAAGGGCCTTAAGCCAAAATGTTGGATGCTGTCCGACATGGAACGTATCTCTCAAGTTTTTAGTCAAAGTCAGCTGGAACACACCGCCGACCTATTTTTAACGCACCGATCAGCAGCCTATTCAGACGCTAATAATATCGAGGTAATAGAATAAAAGCGGTACTGAAGATAAAGCCAAACAGCGCCTCGGTAACTGAAATGGATTTTTTTTCAAGAACGTTAAAATAGGCTACCCACAAAGCGACTAAAGAAATAGGCAAGAATATGTACATGGCATAAAGCGGCAAAGGTGAGGTGGCAAGGCCTAATATATGGAACAATATTTCTTCTGAAGTAGCATGCCCAAATACTGCTAAATAGACATTCACTTTTGAAAATTTCGCACTAATAAAAATGCCGCTGATCAATAAAGTGCTGGCAATATACAAAGGGATAAACTGCAAATAATAACTTGCTGAAAACCAAACTGTGGGATTGAGTTCAAACTGAACGGATGCCAAGAACATTAACGAGAAAATACCACCAATAACAGTAAGTACGATGCCACTGAAGCTAATGAACTGTTGTCTAGTCATTATTATCTTGGAAGACATGGCTAATGGTCTCCTTTCGCATTAGGGTATTTTTAATCCCGCATGAATAAAGTTAGATAGATAATTGTTTGGCATACCATGTTCGGTGCAGTGGCGTTGAAAATCAAGGGTGATTTCTTCGTAGCTTGCTAACATTAATTTAGTCGGCAGTTTTGGGTGCGCCAAAAGCCTTACTGTAAAAACCAGATGGATCGAAACAGCAAACTCTGCGTTTTCCAGAGCTAAGCATGTCACAAGCATCGTGGATACGTTTGATTCGGGTTTTGGTCTGTTTGGCGGTGGTGACCCAATGGATCCAATCTACTCTAGCTAAGATGGTGGTATCTTCCCAAACTTTTAGTGCTTCTGGATGAGCCATTAACGCTTCATATAAATCCGCAGGTACTTCAGGTTCAGGCTCCTGCGGTAAAGGTGTGATTTCAAACCTAACAATGTCACCAATTCCAACGTTTGCTGTTTTGAGTAGCTCTTCATTGATTACAAACCAATGACTCAACTGACCATCGGGTTCAAGTTTGGCTTGGAAGTTATGGCCATCAATACTGGCAGCCACAGTCATTCTTCCCCGTCTTGCAAGTGTTTCGCTAATGTCCTTAGGTAAAACAACAAAAGCCCATAGCGATTCGTCACTTGGCTTTGCTGGCCGAAGTAATGGAGCAGTGAATTCCGATGTTTTATGGTTTGGAGTCATGTTGAGTCAGTTCAATATTTGAGGGTTAAAATGAGTCATTTCAGTATTTATCAAACAAAATATCTTCGTATATAACAGCCCTAACTTTATCCTGTTTGATTGTAAATTTATACTTAACCTCAGCTCGGGATAAGAATTGTCGAAAATGTAGATATACCATTTATATTATATTTCAATGGATTACTTAGGCTAGTTACAAAAAAGGAGCCTTTGTCGGCTCCTTGTTGAATTGGTAAAGCGATTACCAGATTTTGACGCGATCTTCTGGGGCTAAATACAATTTATCACCTTGTTTAACGTCAAATGCCTTATAAAACTCAGGCACGTTTCTCACTGAGCCATTTGCCCTAAATGGGCTTGGCGAATGAGGGTTGGTCTCGATTAGATTTCGCAAAGACTCATCACGATATTTGTTAGCCCATATTTGCGAAAAGCCAAGGAATACACGTTGCTCACCGCTAAATCCGTCAATCACTGGTGCTTCTTTTCCTTGCAGGGAAAGGCGATACGCTTTGAGTGCAATGCTGATACCGCCTAAATCTCCAATGTTTTCTCCAAGGGTGAATTCACCGTTTACATTCAAGCCTTCTAATGCTTCAAAATCGTTGTATTGAGCAATCAACTTGGATGTGCGAGTTTCAAACTCAGATTTATCAATATCAGTCCACCAGTTTCTAAGTACACCATCACCGTCAAATGTACTGCCTGAATCATCAAAGCCATGGCCAATTTCATGACCAATAACGGCACCTATTCCACCATAGTTGACGGCATCTTCCGCTTGCATATTAAAGAAAGGGGGTTGCAGAATAGCTGCTGGGAACACTATTTCATTCATAGGGGGGCTATAGTAGGCATTAACCGTTTGCGGATTCATACCCCATTCGTGTTTCTGTACCGGGCCTTTTTGTTTTTCCAGCATTTGCTGATACTGCACTTCCTCGGAGCGCTGTAAATTGCCGAACAGATCATTTGGGTCAACTGTCAGTTGTGAATAATCACGCCATTGATCGGGGTAACCGATTTTGGGGGTAAATTTTGATAGTTTGTCTAGTGCTTGTTTTTTGGTATCAGCAGTCATCCAATCCAGCTCTTTAATACTGGTTTCATAAGCTTTGAGCAGATTATTGACCATCTCCAACATGCGATCTTTAGCTTCGGGGGGAAAATGTTTCTTTACGTACACTTTGCCGATTATTTCACCTACATTAGCGTTAACTAAATTTACTGCTCGGCGCCATTGTGGCAGCTGCTCTTCAACACCTCTTAACACAGTGCTATAAAATTCAAAATTGGCCTGATCCAGTTCGCTGTTTAACCTTCCTGCCGATGCATTGATCAATCCCCATTGTAAATACACCTTCCAGTCGTCCAAACTGGTGGTCTGAATAATCCCATCCAAGGCGCGCATGTAGTCAAGTTGAGTAACCACCAATCCATCCAAATCGCTTAATTGTGCTTCTTTTAGAAAAACATCCCAGTTAAAGTTAGGCATCAATTCTGGCAGGTCTTTTTGCATAATTTTGTTGTAAAGGCCCACCATATCTCGGGTTTGCTCTTTTTTCATATGCTCGGAGGCGAGTGTTGTTTCCATTTTCATGATTAAATCGGCATTAGATTTGCCATTACCTAGACCCGCCAGATCAAACATTTTAGCGATGTGTTTAACGTAGGCGTCGCGGATCTTGACATTGGCGTCGTCTTCTTTGAAATAAAACTCACGTTCCGGTAATCCTAAACCTGCCTGAAAGGTATAAATCATATAGGTTTCGGGGTTTTTAAAATCGACATATTGGCCAATAACAAAAGGCGTAGCCAAACCATATTTACTGGAGCGCGCAAAATACGCGGCAAGCTGATCATAATTATCAATATCGGCAATGCGCTGCATCTCGCCTTGCAAGGGAGTTAATCCCAGAGCATCCCGTTGTTCCGTATTCATATACGAGCTATAAAGACCTCCGACTTTTTGTTCATCACTACCAATGGCGTAATCTCCTTCGGCAGATGAACGGATAATGTCCATGACATCATCTTGGGCTTCGTCACGGAGTATGGAAAAACTACCATAACTTGATTTATCAGCGGGAATTTCGGTGTTGGCCAACCAAGTTCCATTTACATATTGAAAGAAGTCGTCGCCTGGCTTGACCGACAAGTCCATATTTTCTTTAATGATCCCAGACGATAAAGCGACAGGTGCTTGAGCAACAACCGCGGATGTCTCATTTGCATCGGTATTTTGTGGGGAAGGGCTGCAGGCACTTAGTGCTATAGCCGTAGCGAAAACAGTTAATTGCAATTTCATGGTGTGTTCCTGTAATGATAATTTTTCTAAATTTGTTATACGCTAAAAGGCTGGGTTTAACTTGTCGCTAGGGCAAGAATGGTTCTGAAAAAGCGTAAAAAGATCAACACGCTCTACATTACAAAGATTTTTCTTACTTTTAAAACTTTATATGTAACAGAAAATATAAATGACCTGAATTCGGGATAAATAGTGATGGGAATGTTGCTATTCATGCTAACGATTGCCTGTCATCTCAGGGATAGGAACAGGGCGAGTATGGTCTCGGCCCCGTTTTTAAGTACTTGAATATGTGCTGGTTAGATACTCCAGACTAGTGTTTATTTTAACAACTGTAAAAAATGTAGGTGTTTTTGATATTGCTCAAGAATATCGTTAATCACTTCGAGCTTTGTCCAACCCATTAAGTCATAGTTTTGGCCGCCTTCGCGTAAATACACTTCCGCGCGGTAATAATTGCTATTTTCGGTATCGACAAAATCCGGTTGTGAATGCTGTTGGCAATACACGCCATAGGTAAAATCAATTTCATCACCATGCATTACTGTTAGCAGTATGGCTTGCTCTTGTGGTTCACTAATTTCTGCAGATAGCCCCTTTTTTTCCATCTCGCTGGCGACATCTGTGAGTGCCGGTCGGACAGTTTCCTGTAAAAAGCTTGCTACCTGTTTGCGTTCTGGGAATTCGATAATGTTGCTTAAATGCTGACGCCAATCCTGGTTAGTGGCGGATAGACCATGAGCTGCACCCGCAGCGGTAAGGCTGTCACGTTTGTACACATCTATGCGTAGGGCTTTAAATAAACCGGTGAGACCTAGCATGAGCACAATAGTAAAAGGCAGGGCGCTGGCAATCGTCATGGTTTGTAAGGCTTCTAAACCACCCGCCAACATTAACGTAATGGCTACCACTCCGGCCAATGATGCCCAGAATATCCGTTGCCATAAGGGCGTATTGTTTTTGCCATTGGAGCACAGCATATCTACTACCAACGAGCCAGAATCGGCCGAGGTCACAAAAAAGATCACCACCATTAATATGGCGATCCCAGACAATAAATTTGCCATTGGAAATTGTTGTAGAAACTGAAAAAGAGCCGATGCCGTATCTTGTTGTACCGCTTGACCCAGTTCAGTCATGCCTTGATTGAAGATCATGTCGATGGCCGAGTTACCGAAAACGGTCATCCATAAAAAGGTGAAAGTCGTAGGAACCAAAAGTACGCCAACGATAAATTCACGAATGGTACGTCCACGGGAAATTTTGGCGATAAACAAACCGACAAAGGGCGCCCAAGCTAACCACCAGCCCCAATAAAATATGGTCCAGCCACCGATCCAGTCGGTTTTTTCATAGGCGAATAAATTAAAGGTATTACGTACTAAATCAGATAAATAAGCGCCCGTATTTTGCAAAAATGCTTCCAGCAGAAATACAGTGCTGCCTAGCGCCAGCATGAGTATGACTAGCCCAACGGCTAACAACATATTAAGTTCGGAGAGGATTTTAATACCTTTATCTAGGCCAGATGCCACCGAAACGACAGCCATCAGGGTTATGACACTGATGATCCCAATTTGAATATTGAGGCTAACCGGTAAGTCATATAAATAATTCAATCCAGAGTTGACTTGTGCAGCGCCAAAACCCAGTGAGGTAGCCACCCCGAATACAGTACCAATAACGGCAAATATATCGACGGCGTGGCCAAGTGGGCCATAAATCTTATCGCCAAATAGTGGATAAAGAGCGGATCGTAAGGTTAAAGGTAAGTTATGTCGGTAAGCGAAAAATGCCAGCATTAGCGCGACCACGGCGTAAATTGCCCATGCATGTAAACCCCAATGAAAAAACGTCATTAACATCGCTTCACGCACGGCTTCTAGACTAGCTGGTGAAGCTGTCGGTGGAGATAAGAAATGCATTACCGGTTCGGCTACCCCAAAAAACATTAGGCCAATCCCCATGCCCGCTGAGAACAGCATCGAAAACCAAGTAACACGGTTGTACTTGGGAACAGAGTGATCCGGGCCTAATTTAATATCGCCATATCGGGATACGCCCAGAAAAATAACCGACAACAAAATAATCGCCACACTGAGCACATAAAACCAACTGGCATTTTCGACAATGCTGCCTTGAATGTTGGTAAACAGATTTTTGGCGGTGTCTGGCAAAAATACGGCAAAGGCACTGAGAATAAAAATGACGGCGGCTGAGGGATAAAAAACGGCAGGATTAAGTTTGGCTACGGATGTTTGCATCATTTCATTTAGTTACTGATTTGAATGGCTAGCATAGCATTAAATTAACCGTATATTGATTCGTATACATTAACTAAGTTCAAATAATTTTGTTAAAAAATATAATAATGATTAGTGAACGAATTAAATGTTATATGCGTGTTCTTTGCTTAAAGTCATATGTTTTGCTACTTTTGTGTATTACTTTCATTATTTTAAGTCGTTATTCAAGTGAAAATAGTTTGAAAGCTAATTAATAGTAGTCATTGATAAATTGGAGAAAATTATCGTTACACAACAAACCCAACAGTTTCATAAACGCAAAATTGCCTGCGCCGTGTTCCTTGCAATGGCAGGTAATATGCCCGCCATGGCTGCTGACCCAGTCCCCGCAGAAGGTAAAAAAAGTAAGATTGAAACGATTCAGGTAACCGCGACTAAGCGAAGTGAGTCTATTCAGGATATTCCGGTTTCGGTCACTGCGTTAAACGGTGCTGCCTTGGAAAATCTGGGCATAGATAACTTTCAGGACTATGTTGAGTTTTTACCTAATGTTGTGTTCCAAGGTACTGGCCCTGGTCAAAATGAAATTTATATTCGTGGTGCGGCGACAACCCAAACCAGTATCGCCGTGTCATCGGTACAGGCGTTACAACCTTCAGTGGCTTTTTATTTAGACGAGCAGCCGGTTTCCATGCAGGGCCGTAACTTAGATATTTTCGCTACCGATATGCAGCGGGTCGAAGTATTGCCGGGTCCACAAGGCACCTTATTTGGCGCTAGTTCACAATCAGGTACCGTACGTCTTATCACTAATAAACCCGACCACAGTGGTTTTAGTGCAGGCTTTGATAGCAGTGTTAGTTTTACCCGTGGTGGTGAAATGAGTAACTCGGTTGAGGCTTACGTTAATTTACCCCTAACCGATGATACTGCTTTCCGTGTTGCTGCCTACAATCAGCGTCAAGGTGGTTGGATTGATAATATTTTAAATGATTCAGATAATGGTGGGTATGGTGGTAGTACTCTCGTTATTGACCGTGTGTCTGGTGGCAAGTTGGCCGATCCAGCTAACACACCTATAACCTCGCCTAAAAACGATACTCTTGTAGAAGATGACTATAACGATGCAAGCTATGCCGGTGCGCGTTTTGGTGTGCACCATATCTTTAATGATGAGTGGTCATTACTGGTTCAGCATACCGCACAGACATTGAACACCGAAGGGGTGTTCTCTTATGATCCTAATCTTGAAGGTGAAAGTTCCACAAACCGTTTTGTGCCAGAAGATAATCAAGATGAATTTGGATTAACCACTTGGACATTAGAAGGTCGTCTAGCCAAGTTGGACGTGGTTTATACTGGTGGTTATTTGGATCGAAATATAGATTCCACTATTGATTACACCGGTTATACCAACGGCGGTCTGTTCTCAGCTTATTACGCTTGTAATTACGCCAGTCCAGATCCTGCTGAACAATATTGTGCCGATCCTACCAAGTGGTATAAAGAAAAAACCGAAACTTCGCGTCTTACTCATGAACTACGCTTTAACACTTCGTCAGATAATCCATGGCGTGTGACTGCTGGCGTATTTTATGATGATCAAACAGTTGCCTCCGTGGGTAAATTTAGTTTAGGTAATACCGATTTACCTTACTTCCAGAATCTGGCCATCATTACAGAAGGTCAAGATGGTATTAACAGTAACGGCGGACCCTTTTCATCTGAAGTCAGTTTTGTTAATGATATCGATCACCAAATCAAACAGGTCGCGGTATTTGGCCAGTTTGAATATGACCTAAGCGATACTGTTACCGCCAGTCTTGGTGCACGTTGGTATCAAATAGACGATATATTTAAAGGTTCTACTACTACCGTAGACGTGAGTCGCAGAGTGAAGGCATTTGGCTCACTAGATATAGGTGAGTTAGAAGATGTGCTGCCGAGTAATGATAGTCCAGAGGCCGTCATTGCGGCTATTAACAGTGGTCAATTGCAAACTGATTTGCTTGATGCTGACGGCACGTTAACCGTTGATGACGTTATTTTAAAAGCCTCTATCGACTGGAAAGCCAATGATGATGTCTTATTGTTTGCTACTTATTCAGAGGGTTTTAGACCACCAGTGACTAACCGTGTGGGTGGTGGTTTAGCCAGCAACCAGACAGGTGCTTTTGATGGTTTCCGTATTCCGGTTTATTCCACAACGGATACCTTGACCAATTATGAAATAGGCATGAAAGGCGATTTCCTCGATGGTATTTTACGGGTTAATGCCACCGCCTATTATTCCGAAATCAAAGATTTACAAACATCACGCTTTGACCCCACTAATATCAGCTTTTTGGTGTTTGCGGATAATGTTGGCGATGCAGAAATCAGAGGTATCGACGGTGATGTTACTTGGCTTGCTACCGATAATTTAGTGATTAACGGTGCCTTTAGTTGGATCGACAGCGAATTAACTCGACTCAATGACGAGCTACAAGGTATTGCGCCGCCAGTGGGCAGCAAACTACCTTATTCAGCCGATTTCTCGGCGAATTTACGCGCCCGTTATTTCTTTGAGTTGGCCAACGGTTGGGAAGGGTTTGTTAATGGTGCCCTAAGCTATACCGGTGATCGTCTAGCGGGTATGTCCATGAGTGCAAACGTACTCGAAGATGCCAGTAAATTGATTTACGGCACGGGCACAGGCTTGCCTATTGAAAACGAAGCCAGTGTTTATTCGGGTGTAAATTATCTGGATAGCAATGGCCAAGTTTTTGCCGGCGGACGTTATGTACAAGAAAGCTATGTACTCGCGAATGTGTCGGTAGGGGTTAAACACAACGAATGGAAAGTGGAGTTGTATGTGGATAACTTAACCGATGAAAGTGCGGTGTTGTATATCGATAACCAACAGTTCACTCCTAAAGTGGTAACCAACAGGCCACGTACAGTGGGAATGAGATTGTCGGTTGATTTCTATTAACCAACAATAGCGCAACCAAGTGGCTCTAAACCTCTGTTTTGCAGTAACTTGGGTATAATTTGTTTAGAATGAAAGGCGAGCCATTATTGGCTTGCCTTTTTGTTATCAGCCGGAGTCTTTACCTTGACCGACAGCCACTCAGCATTCCTTTCCGATGTCGATTTTCAACAGCAATGCAAACAGATTCAGCAACAGCTTCAGCAGGCTAACTTTGCCGCTGCCATTACCAGTAGCCAGCAACTGATTCAACAAAATCTCGGCGTAGCTGAATGCCAGCAAGCGCAATATTTATTAGTGGTGGCGCGGCGTTATGCAGGTCAATTAGAACAAGCATTAACCGAAGTTAGCCAACTTGTGCAACTTAATAGTAGCCATAGTCGTGCTTATCAGGAGCAAGGATATATATTGCAAGCCTTGCAACGTGATGCCGATGCCGCACAGGCGTTTGAACAAGCGATTAGTCTCAATTCGGCACTGTTAGGTAGCTGGAAAGCTTTAGTGTCACTGCATCAACAATATGCAGATGTAGCAGCCGCGCGCATAGCACAGCAACAAGTGGAATACTTGCAACAGTTACCCCCCGCCATTTTAGGTGCGCGGGATATGATGTACGAAGGCAAATTGCATCAAGCCGAACAACTTTGCCGACAATTTTTGCAAGCCAATCAACACCATGTGGATGCCATGTCGTTACTGGCGGAAATTGGTATTCAGTTACGTATCTATGACGATGCCGAATTCTTATTGGAAAGTTGTGTGGAACTCCAACCTGAGCATCAACGTGCTCGGGCAGAATATTTAGCCTTATTGGTGCGCTTGGGTAAATATAAACCGGCATTGCAACAAGCCGAAGTTTTATTGGCTAGTGAGCCGGAAAATCCAGCCTATTTAATTTCCATGGGCAATATTCAAGTGGGGTTGGGTAATACCGCACAGGGCATAGATTGCTACCAACAGGTGCTCAATCGTCAACCCTATCGTGCCGGTGTGCAATTACAGTTGGGCCATGCATACAAGGCTGCTGGTCAGTTTGATGCAGCCATCGCGGCATATCAACGTAGTTATCAAATCAAAGCGGATTTTGGCGATGCTTACTGGAGTTTAGCTAATACTAAAACTTATAAATTCAGCGCTACAGAGCTGGAACAGATTCAACAATTGGAAGCACAGCCCGGCACGCAACAGGAAGATCGCATTCAACTGTGCTTTGCTGCTGGCAAAGCTTTTGAAGATGATAAAGATTACGCTCAGTCTTTTGACTATTACCAGCGTGGTAACCAGCTCAAACAGCAACAACTAGCTTATTCAGCGGACAATACCGCCAAGCAAATTGACGCCCAAATAAAACACTGTACTGCTGACTTATTTAGCCAACGAGGCCAGTTTGGTTTAGATGATCCCGCGCCGATTTTTATCGTCGGTTTACCTCGTGCGGGTTCAACCTTGCTGGAACAAATTCTAGCCTCACATTCCATGGTTGATGGCACCATGGAGCTGCATAATATTCTTGGTTTGGCTATGCGCTTAAGAGGGCGGGGCAGTGAAGCCGAGGTTAAATACCCCGCTAATCTGTGGGAATTGGACACCGACTTCTTCCAACGTTTTGGTCAGCAATTTATTAAAGACACTCAGGTCTATCGTGGCACCGGCGCGTTTTTTATCGACAAGATGCCGAATAACTTTTTGCACATTGGTCTCATTCGTTTGATTTTACCCACGGCTAAAATTATCGATGCCCGTCGTCATCCTATGTCTTGTTGCTTTAGTGGCTTTAAACAGCTATTTGCCGAAGGCCAAGACTTCAGTTATAGCTTGGATGATATTGGCCGTTATTACCGAGATTATGAACGCTTAATGGCCCACTGGGATGAGGTGCTCCCCGGTTTCGTATTGCGAGTACAACATGAAGACGTAGTGCAAGATTTAGCTGGGCAAGTAAGACGCATGTTGGATTTTTGCGGTTTGCCGTTTGAGCAAAATTGTGTGGATTTTCACCAAACCCAAAGAACCATTAAAACCCCCAGTTCAGAGCAGGTTCGTCAGCCGATATACACCACAGGTTTACAGCAATGGAAGCATTTTGAGGCTTATCTACAACCTTTAAAAACCGTGCTAGATTATCAGGATTAACAGGCTCAAGTAGGGAAAGTAACATGGAAGCACAAGTTAACATTGAAGACCTAGTGGAAGGTACCGGTAAAGCGGCGGAACGCGGGGCGTTGATCACCGCCCATTATCGCGGTTGGTTAGAAGACGGCACTGAGTTTGACTCTTCCCATAGCAAAGGCCACGCTTTTCAAACGGTGCTGAGTAACAAAAAGGTCATTCAGGGATGGGTTTTAGGCATTGTAGGCATGAAAGTCGGTGGTAAACGCAAACTGCATGTACCTGCGGAACTGGCTTATGGTGAACGCCAAATCGGCAATATCATTCCACCCAACAGCAACCTGATTTTTGAAATTGAATTACTCGAAGTGCTGACCCGGGACGATTAATAGGGGACTGAATTTGGCTATTGTAATACTTAGCAAAAGCCGATTAACCCATGTTATTAATAACATTTATCGGTATGCTGGTTAACTTGAGCCGCTAATAAAAACAAAAGGGATACGTTTATGTCTGATTCGAAAAAGCCGCCAATTGCCATATCAACCAGCTTTAATACCCAATCCGAATCGACAGCTGGCAATGCGCCCGAGCAAAGCCGCGAACATTTTGCTATCGCCATGCTGGGTAACTTTAGTGGCAGGCAAGGTGCTGGTGTAAATACCAACATTGACGATCGGCATTTTATCGCAATCGACCGTTATAATTATGATGACGTTTTCGCCTCAATGGCCCTGCAATTAACGCTTTGCTTGGACTCCGACAGCAATAACAGCGTAGAGGTAGCATTCTCTTCATTAAAAGATTTCCATCCAGACCAGCTTTATAAAAATGTTGCCGTGTTTAGTCAGCTTCGGGATCTGCGTGCGCGTTTAAATAATCCGCAAACCTTTAAACAGGCAGTGGAGGAGTTGGGAGGCTTTGACCAAAAGCAAACCGAACCACTAAAAGTGGCAGTCGAGCCGATTGACGAACCTAAACCACAGGCACAATTTAGTGAAGAAGCATCTGGCGGCAGTTTCTTGGATTCAATTATGCAAGAAACTCAAAACCGTCCTAGCGGAAATGATGAGATAACGAACAGCTCTACACAAGCAGAAAAGGCCAGTCAATCCAAGGTTGATGATTTCATCGGTAGTCTATTTACTAATAAGCGAGGAGTGAAATCTCGCGACCCGCGTCAGAGTGAAATGCTTGCTGCTATCGATGAAGAAATTACATTGCAAATGCGACGTTTATTACATCACCCGCAGTTACAGGCGCTGGAAGCTACATGGCGTGCAGTGCAATTTATGGTCAAGCGCATTGCCACTGATAAATCACTCAAGCTTTACTTGCTGGATGTTAGTGCTGAAGAAGTGGCTGCGGATCTAAATGTGGCCGATGCCAGCCAATCACAGTTATACAAACAGTTTTGCGATACTGCCATGGGCGATATCGATTGGAGCTTGATCGTCGGTGATTACCGTTTTGGTGCTGACATTGATGATATTCTGACGTTATCGCAGTTGGGCTTTATCGCCCAACAAGCCGGTGCGCAATTTATGGCCGCTGCAGATGAAAATCTGGTGGGTTGTAATGGCTTTTCCGAAACAGCAAATGCCAATAAATGGCTGACCACAATTTCCCCCGCAGTCGAAGCCGCTTGGGCAATGTTACGCAAGTCCCCAGTGGCAAAGCACATTAGTTTGGCGTTACCGCGATTTATTCTGCGCGAACCCTATGGCAGTAAAACCGCACCGGTGAAACTGTTTGCTTTTGAAGAAATGTCACAACCTCCGCAGCACGACGATTATCTATGGGGTAATGCAGCCTTCCTTAAGGCCGAACAGATGGCTCGTGCATTTATTAAAAGCGGTTGGTCCATGCAGTATGCCAACGTTAAGAATACCGACGATTTGCCCATTCATTATTATGAGGATGGGGGGCGTACTGTTGTTAAACCTTGTGCTGAAATATTATTGTCAGAAACGGGTGCCAACAAAATGTTGGCACAGGGGCTGATCCCGTTATGGTCTTTTAAAGATGCTGACCGAGTCCATTCTGGTGATTTTCATTCCATAGCCGATTAATTGGGGTTGGCAGCAGGTTATTTGGCTGCCTGATTAAGCCGTCACTTCTGTAACCGGCCTGTCAATTCAACTAACTTGCCGATACACTGGCGTTTTTAATTCGCCCATAAGATTCAATGACCACGCCATTCTTATATTCAACCACGTACATTCTAGACAAAAGCCATTACAGCGAAACCTTTGACGCATCTGCTGCGGTAGATAATGCTAAAAAAGGCTACAGAGTATCTATTTTATTAGCGCTGTTTGGCATGGCTATTCTCATGTTCACAGGAGTTGATCCCTATGTAGCTTGGTTTGTGGTGGCTCTGGGAGCGCTGGAAGCACTGAGTATACGTTTTCGAAAGCCTTGGTGGTTGGCACGGCAAATGATCAGTAAAGCGGCTAATACCGAACTGACGTTAGAAATAAACGAGGATGGCGTCAGTAGTAAATCGTATTATGTTGAAACTAACATTGCGTGGGATGACGTGAGTAAAATAGAGCAAACCACTCTAGGCTGGTTGCTCTATCATTCTGCGGGCAAAAATTATGTGTCAGGTCGATGTCTATCTGGCGCAGCGCAGGAATTTATCAGTGCCAAGGCCTTGGTAAAATCTCAATAGTCACATTACTGGCCTTGGCTGCGTATTCAATTTCTCTTTTATTTGACCTTGCTTGAGTTTGAAGAGCCGCCGGTTAATGAAATACGCATCGCCGTCTCAACATCAATGTCTAACGGGCTTACTTTCTCTTTGTCAATGTACAGGGTATAACCGCCAATTTGGTAGCTAAAAGGAATATACACCGCCAATTTATTTTCATCTTCAAATAGACTATTGGCGCCATCATGATTGGTCACAAAGCCGATCAGGTGAATATGCTCTGTCATCTCAACAGAGACCACACTTTGCATTTTTTGTTTTTGGCCGACGTTGATTAAGTTAACCGCATCTTGAATTGCCCCATAAAGGGTTTTTACTAGCGGTATTTTCTCAAATAAGCTGCCGCCCCAATTAAGAAAAGCCTGAATAAAGTAGGCGTTGACCATCAGCCCAGCCACAAACAGTAGCGCCAAACAGGCCACTAAACCAAGCCCTGGAAAATAGTATGCATCAGGAATAATCGGCGTAATGGCCAATTCAATAGATGCTACCACCCAATACAGTGCATACACCGTTAACATAATCGGAATAATGGCAACCAAACCTTGGGCCATGATCAGCAATACTTTTTTCAACATCAGTTTTATCCAGCTAATTTAACGAATGATAAAGTGACACAAAAACAACCTAACTGATATATATAATCCGAACTCAGGATAAGCAACAGCGGTCATTAGTGTTATTTCAGCAACATTCAAAGTGCATGCCACAGAGTATTCAAATGTTCTGTTACACTAATGCTATTAGTTAAATTATTTAAAGAGAATGTGATGAAAAAAGGTCTGATATTTTTAGCTGTGTTAGTACTACTTATCGCTGGCGGAGCTTGGTATATGTTAAGTGGCGCTGGGGATTTTATTCGTGCGCAAATCGAGCAGCAGGGGAGTAAATACCTTGGCACCTCAGTGTCGTTGGCTAAAGTTGACTTAGCTCTGACGGATGGACGAATGACCCTCAGTGCGCTGCAGGTTAAAAATCCCCAAGGTTTCAGCGATGAAGATGCATTCAGTGTCGATTCTATCACCCTGGATTTAGGCGAGGTTCTAAGTGAGCCCTATGTGGTACAGACTGTTAGCATCAATGCGCCGGTTTTTCTTTATGAAGTCGATGCCGCCGGCAAGGGCAATCTGATTGCGTTAAAAAACAACTTACAAGCGAACTTGCCCAAAACTAAAGACCAACCGGCCCCTAAAAATGGCGCGAATCCGCTGGTGATAGTTGAAAACGTCACGGTCAGTAAAGTCCGTCTTAAGTTCAATTTTGAAAAACTGCCTACCGGTGAATTGGATATCGACAAAAAAGCCTATGAAGTGACCTTACCCACCTTCAACGCAGGCCCTATTGGCCAACCAAAAGGCATGCCAGCCGACCAAGTCGGTGTTGCAGTAGTTAATGCCATGCTGGATAACGTTATCGCGACTGCTAAAGCCGAAGCAAAAAAACGATTAGTCGCAGAGGCGAAGAGAAAAGCCAAAGAAAAACTCGATGAGAAAAAAGATGAGCTAGTTGATAAAGCCAAAGACAAGCTTAAAGGCTTATTTAATAAAGATTAATCTATTCATGTGATGTGGTTGTTTTGCACAGGGTTAGTACAAAAGAAGAATGTGCAAAACAGCCTTCTCTCGAGTGGATTGTAATTATGAATTGCGTTGGCAACGGTAACCTGAGAATCATTGGTTACACTAGGTATCCCCGTTCGTTTAGGACTCTGGGGTTGTCGCAGCCATTAAACAGCGTCGTTGGTCAAGTCTTCTTAATACCCATTAAAAATGCAAAGCTTAACTGAAATGTACCAATAGGCGCTTAGCTGATAGTCTATTCAATACTCCCATGTTTTATTTAAAACAGTAATTTTCTATTTTTTCAACATTTCATGCATCCAAAATGATCAATTGATCGTTACATTTATATCAATATAACAACAGGACTCTTATGGAACACGACGAATTGTTGCCTTTACTTAGTGCTACGGCACAAGGAAATAAACAAGCTTTTGCGGATCTTTATCAAGCAACTAGCGGCAAGTTATTTGCCATTAGTTTAAAAATGCTTGGTAACCGTGCACACGCGGAAGAAGCGCTGCAAGATGCTTTTGTTAAGATCTGGCATAACGCCAGTAGTTATCATGCCTCTAAGGGGGTAGTGATTTCTTGGATGATCAGCATTGTCCGTTATCGCAGCCTGGATATGCTTCGTCATAGCAAAGTTCGCAATGAACAAAGCTTAACCGAAGAACATGATGAGTTTGATCTTAATGACATAGATGTCACCTATGAAGATAAAAGTAAGCTAGTTGATTGCATCGAACAGCTCGAACCTCAGCAAAAACAGGTAATTCATTTAGCTTATTACAAAGGGCTCACTCATCAAGAGCTAGTTGATCATATTGCGTCGCCTCTTGGCACAGTTAAAAGCTGGATCAGACGAGGTTTACAACAATTGCAAAGGTGCTTAACGTTATGAATTATGAAAATCAACAACTTATCGACATGCTTGCTGCTGAATATGTGTTGGGTACACTAAAAGGCGCTGCGCGTAATCGTTTTTCTAGACTGACGCTAACCTCTACCCGAGCCCGTGAGGCAATGTGGATGTGGGAGCAGTACCTAAATAGTTTAGCCAGTTCCATTAAATCGGTGCCACCGGATGAGCATGTCTGGCAAAGGATATCGGCGAGAATAGACCCAAATGTCGTTTCTCTTCACGCTAAACCAACTAAGCCAAAGCAAACTATGTGGCAAGCATGGTCATTAATTGCAACAGCAGCTTGTGTGGTTTTAGCCTTTCTTGTTTGGCAACCCCAAGCACCTACTAGTGATGTAAAACAAATTGCATTATTTAAAAATCAATCTGAGGCAGCATTATGGTTTATTGATGTCACCGACGATAACTTAGCCATTAAAGCAAGTTCTAGTCTGGATCCGCGCACCGATAGAGACTACGAATTGTGGATGATTTTAAAAGGTCAAGATGCGCCTATATCATTGGGCTTATTACCTAAGTCGGGTAATAAAGAGCTACTTAGGAATAGCCGATTCAAACCTCAGGATATTGCGTTACTGGCGGTGAGTTTAGAACCATTAGGAGGTTCGCCGACAGGCTCCCCAACCGAAGTTCTGTATACAACTGAACTCGTTTTACTATAAAAACCAAAAAAGCCGGACCATTGTTCGGCTTTTTTATGTCTAAAAATCAACTAGTTAAAAATATATTCAACTTTTAATTAATTAATTTCAGTTTATTTGCATCCAATCTCGCATCTGCCGCGTTTCCTTTATGAATCTACTAAAAAATAAAGGACACAGTTATGAAAGCATTTACTCCATCTTTAATTGCACTAGCATTTGGTACTCTAGTTAGTTTGCCAAGCTACGCTTCTAGCCATCGTGAAGCACCCAATATTAGCCGTTTTCCAACCTTAGACTCGACAGACTTCTATGCATTTAACAGCTATGAAGCCGGTCGTGATGATTACGTTACCTTGATTGCCAACTACATCCCATTGCAGGACGGTTACGGTGGGCCAAACTATTTTGCTATGGATCCTGATGCTACCTACAGTATTCATATTGATAACGATGGTGATGCTGTCGAAGATATTACCTTCACATTTAATTTTAAAAGTATGCTGGCAAACAATAATCAGGGTGTCGCTCTGGCTGTCGGCCCAGCAGATAATCAACGCACCGTTGCCGTACCATTAAAAAATGTCGGTGGTGTTGTTGCCGGTGATAACTCCGCCGTGAATTTTAGCGAAGCCTATACCATGAGCATGATTACCGGCTCGCAGCGCACTGGTTCACAAACCATGTTGACTAACGTCATGACCGGCGGCAATGAATTTCACAAACCGTTGGACTATATAGGTAACAAAACCTTTGCATCAATGGACAGTTACCAAGACTATGCCGATCAGTTTGTTTATCAGGTTTCCATACCCGGATGTAGCGCCATGGCCAACGTCTTTGTTGGCCAACGTAAAGACCCCTTTGTGGTTAATTTAGGTAAAACCTTTGATTTAGTAAATTATGTACCCGTTGAAGGCGACAGTGCTCCGGGAGCTGGTGATGGGGGTGGATTCCCTGGTGGTATCACCCAATCGGTTGATAACGATGACCTAGCGGATAAAAACGTGACAGCTATTGCACTTGAAGTCCCTAAAAGTTGTATTACCGGTGATGGTAACGGCACGATAGGAAGTTGGACTACAGCCAGTTTACCGCAAGCGCGTATTTTAAATCCTAACGCAAAATTTGCCCAAAATGCAGTCAACGGTGGTGCACTAACTCAAGTATCCCGCCTTGGTAATCCTTTAGTTAATGAGCTGGTTATTGGTCTAAAAGACAAAGATACCTTCTCTACGTCCCATCCCAAAGATGACGGACAGTTTATTGACTATGTTACTCACCCATCACTACCAGAGTTGCTTAACATTCTGTTTAAGGATGCGGTTAATACTACCCTTGGCGCTAATATTGAGACGCTTGCCCCAACTAATTTCCCGCGTAATGATTTAGTTACTGCATTTTTAACCGGTTTCCCCGGTGTTAATCAGTTAGCAACAGTAACCGGTGCAGAAATGCTGCGTCTGAATACGGGTATTCCAGCAACCATACAAACTGAGCAATCCGCATTTGGTGTTGCCGGTAATGATTTAGCGGGCTTTCCTAATGGTCGTCGTCCCGGCGATGACGTTGTTGATATTGCCCTTCGTGTGGTAATGGGACGTTTATGTTATCCCATCCCAGTCAATGGCGTTGAGACCGACCTAGGTTTGTGTACCACGGATGATGCGAGTGTCGGTAATGTACCTTTTACTGATGGTGCACCGGTTAACGCCTCAATGATGGATGCAGCCTTTCCTTACCTTGCTACACCACTCGCTGGCTCTAAATAAGGAGGATTATCATGAGAAATTTTAAACTCACTCATGTCGGTTTCATCATTGCAGCGTTTGCGCTCAGCGCTTGTAATGACAGCAACGATGAAACAGTAATGCCGATGGTAAATAATGCGCCAACGGCAACAGATGCCATGGTAACAACGCAAACAGAAGTGGTTGTTTCAGACAGGCTAATGGCTAGCGATAGTGACGGCGATAGCCTGAACTATAGCTTAGTGACTGACGCCATGTTGGGAATGGTTGTGGTGAATGTTGATGGTAGCTACACCTATACGCCTAACCCTGAAACAACCGGTTCCGATAGCTTTGAATTTGCTGTTAGTGATGGTGTGAATCCGCAGGTAACTGCCACTGTGAGTATCATCATTGAAGAACTGGTTGTGGATTTTGCCACAGCTGGTCGCGAAGCCTACGGTCAGGAGCCCACAGATACGCCATTGAGCGTTAACGGTAAAGTTTTTATCAATAGCGGCTCAGAAGCTAATTTCGACGATTTACTCATAGCTAACTAACGGTTAATTAACAGCAAACGGATTTAACTTTTTATGGACCATGGATGGTCTTTTTTAAGGATTCGATAATGAAGTACTGGCTACTATCCCCATTGTTGTTACTGAGTACATTTTTATTCAGCCCGTTGTTATCCGCTGAGGCTTTTATTCCTAGTGCAGATTATGTTGTGGCTAAATCAAACTCAAAAACATTGGCCGAACTCACTACAGAAGAATTAACCGCGCTGGTATTAGATAGTCAATTTGTTGGTAAAACGGAAATCAATCAAGGTCTGTTAAAAAGCCAATTAAGCGCTAAATATAGTAAAACCCAAAGTCCCAATATGGGCTATTTATATGCGTGGGTATTACAAAGGGAACATAAGTTTGACCAAGCGTTAACGATAATCAGTGAAGTCTTATCTACACAATCTAACCATGTGAATGCACGTTTGCTTAAGGCCAATATGCTTATGGTTAAAGGGCAGTTCGACCAAGCAAAGCAGCAATGCCTAGCCCTAATTGGCCACGCAAGTATTGTCACTATCAGTACCTGCAGTTTAGATGTGCAAAGCCAAGCAGGACAGCTAGCGCAAAGTTATCAAGGATTACTCAAAATTACCCAGCGCCGCCAACCCAATCAGGCGACTCGCCATGTACTGGCAGAAATGGCATTGCGATTAGGCGAGCCAGCAAAATCACTGGCACATTTAACGGGCATTGAGTTAACCAAGGCTCCCGTTAGCTTGGTGGTGTTATGGGCTGATGCGCAACTTGCTTTAGGTCATTATGCCATTGTAACTACTACGTTAGGGGCGATGATATTAGAGTCTAACAACCTAGAAGATGCGCTATTACTCAAACTAGCTCAAGCAGAAAAACTGGATATAAATTCTCACAGTAACCACTGGCAAACCCTGATAGCACAGCGCGTGCAATTGCGAGAATTACGCCAGGACACTTTCCATGCGAGTGACTTAGCGTGGTATTACCTAACCATTGAAAACAATAGTAATAAAGCCCGTTATTGGGCCAATATCAATTGGCAGCAAGCGAAATTGCAAAGTGATGAGATCTTACTCAAGCGGGCTAACAATAGCTCTTTGGAGCTAACACAATGAATAAACTACACTCTGCCATTAGCGTCTTATTAGTGTCTTTATCGTTCAGTTTTTCATGTGCAGCCCACCAATTCAGTACCAGTTATTTAACCTTAGATGCGGCGGATCAAAGTGCCTTATCAATGAGTGGTTCTTGGCAGGTCGAAATTTCAGACTTGGAGCAACAAATAGCCTTTGATTTAAACCAAGATGGCGAAATCAGCTGGCAAGAAATTACTGCGAAAAAGACCGCCATTTATCAATTTTTGCAATTCGCCATTGGGGTGAATCAAGCAGGGCAGGCGTGTAGCCTTAATAACCGAGGACAGCTAAAACTCGATTCCCATTTCAATCAACCATATGTTGATATTCCTGTGGTGATTAATTGCCCAGCGAGCAGTGCCATTGATATCAGTTATCGGGCTTTTTTTGCTAACGATGCTAACCATAAGGCTATCGTTGCCATCAATTATTCAAGCGCTAAAGCAAGTTACAGTGCTAGTAGAGTTTTTAGCCAAGCTAAGCAATTACAACATTTTGATTTTAATCAAAGCAGCTATTATCAAACCTTCGTTGAATATGTGTACCAAGGGGTAATACATATTTGGCTGGGTTTAGATCATATTTTATTTTTAATTGCCCTGTTGCTCACCTGTGTATTGGTTAGAAAGGAAAAAAAGTGGCAAGGCATGTCATCGAAACTGCATATTTTTAAAAATACAGCTTGGATTGTTACCGCTTTTACGCTGGCGCATTCCATCACCTTAACCGCCACTGCAATGGAGTTAATCTCGCCTAATAGTCGTTGGGTTGAACTGGGGATAGCGATTTCTGTTTTATTCGCTGCCTTGAATAATATTTGGCCACTGATCATTCGCCTAGGTTGGGTGACGTTTGCCTTTGGTTTATTACATGGAATGGGGTTTGCGAGTGTACTCGGTGAACTGGGGCTATCCAGTCGTCATCAACTATTAAGTGTACTGGCATTTAACATTGGGGTAGAAATTGGACAACTAGCTATCTTAGCTATCGCATTGCCGGTATTAATCGCCATTAGAAAATTTAACTGGTATCAACAATGGCTGATGCCGGCAGGATCTTTGACCATAGCGTTAATTGCAGTGCAGTGGTCGGTTGAGCGTATTTAACAATACGCCTTCTAATAGCGACGATGGCTAAGCATTTTATGTGTATATGACTCTATTTATTCCCGTTCGTCCTGAGCTTGTCGAAGGATGGATGATTGTATTGGAGCTTTTCCGTCATTCCGGCAGGCTAAAAGCCGGAGTCCATGTTTTTTATTGGCAGCGCCAACGAGCTATCCCCGTTCGTCCTGAGCTTGTCGAAGGATGGTCAACTTTATTAGCGTACTTCGTTTGTCTTACCTGCAAAGGCAGTAGCTATTTTTATTGTTTACACCGACTCTTATATTGGCTGCGCCAACCGCTATCCCTAGCTTTTTTCGTCCGCCCTCCTTGGCGGCCAAGCCTATTTTTTACGGCCAAAAAATAGGCGAAAAAGGCCTTTGCGACGGCAACGTTATGAAGTACATCCTGTACTTCACTCTTCGAGCCAGCTAAAGCTGTTCAAAAGTTTTCCCTAAACTTTTGTCTATTTCCGAATTGAATGCCCATTCTAATATCGAACCGGCGTGATGCAGCGTCCCTGCAAAGTGCACGCCTTGGCACAACGTCCTGTTGTGCCATTCGACGAATGGCCATTAAATACGGGAAAGTTGACCACTACAGTCTCAGGTTAATCATCACTTTCTATTTATTCTCTGTCATATAGTCGTAGAATCCTTTGATATATGCATTCTGGATAACAATCTCTCTGTTGGCTCGCTTTCCATATATCATCACTTTTAAATCCTGAGCGGAATCATACTTTTTCTTTAGTAATGATTCCGGAATTTCAACCCCAAAAGTTTCTAAAACATAAGATCCAGACATTCCAGATCCTGTTGTGGAATCAATTTCTATAAAAGTTGCTTTATTGCCATTTTCCCAATATGCACTATTGAAAAATGCCCAGTCATTTAGAAGAATTTGAACATAAAGTTGGATGGTTTCATTATCGCGAGTGACCAGATCGCGTATCATAAAGTAGGTTCCACTATTAGACATCGTATCCATGTACTGCTTTGGACCGTTTATAATTTTACCTCCTTTATACTCATCAACTTCAACCGATGAATACTGCTTGACCAGTTTAGGTGTGTTATAGATTCGGGTGGAGGCTATTGACTGGCATCCGGAAACTAGGAGTAGTGTAATCAATATTGAAATAGTGGTAAAAACCATTTTGGTACCTGCTTTACTCATCCAGATTCTCCTGTTTTCTTAATGTTTAGTTTCTATTCAATTTCTTAAGTTAGCGCTAAGCGACCCTAAAAACAAGCAGTTAGAATCATCAGTTAATAATCGAAAAAGTCAGAGCAGGCGTTGCGTCTTTTAGATATTTTTAAGCCAAGCGAAGCTTGGCGTTTACCCTTTCTAGTTTGTAAATGGCTTATTCAGAATAGCTGGCTGCTATTCGAGACAGGGATGTCGAGAAAACAACGACAGAAGGGATGTGGATTTGTTGTGGTAGCGGCTAGCCTGAATAAGTCATTTACGTTGTAAACTGGCAAGGGCGCCGTGGGGTTCCAAGGGGACTTCGGCGAAAAGTCCCCTTGGGCGTTGTCGCCGCTGCGACGCCCAAGCTAACAAATAGTAAAAGTGCCTGATTCGCGCAGCGATAAACTGAGTAAATACAAATAAACTACAGCGGCGGTAAGCCAATAGTTATCGAGCCTTCGACACCGCTCAGGACGAACGTCTAAATCAACTAACTGGCGCAGCCTAATCCTCTTTACGCTTAGCCTTCTTGGCTTTCCACCACCCATACCCTTTAAACACCACCAATGCCAACAGGGCATAAAAGGCAATATGGTAACCAAGATGGTCTTCGCCTAGATGATGGTCTTCGTGGGCGAATGCACTAGCGCTAACCAACAATGTAACTAGTAATGTGATGATTTTCATAATGTGTCCTTTTAAATATTAAATAATGATTTTTAAAATTAATTTAGTGCTTAAACCTGCAACATGCCTTCGCTTTCGATAAAGCTAATGATGTCATCCAGCCCTTGTTTGGTTTTCATATTGCTAAACACAAATGGCTTATCGCCACGCATTTTTTTGGCATCTCTGTCCATCACCTCTAATGAGGCGCCAACCAGTTCAGCGACATCGATTTTATTGATGATCAGTAAATCGGACTTTGTAATACCGGGGCCGCCTTTGCGGGGGATTTTATCGCCTGCAGAGACATCAATCACATATAAGGTTAAGTCGGATAACTCTGGGCTAAAGGTGGCGCTAAGGTTATCGCCGCCGCTTTCTACCAGTACAAAGTCCAAGTTCGGATGGCGTTCTTGTAGTTCATCAATGGCGGCTAGGTTCATGGAGGCATCTTCGCGAATGGCCGTATGCGGGCAGCCGCCGGTTTCTACGCCTAAGATACGGTCGCTGGCTAATGCACCATGGCGAGTTAAGAATTCAGCATCTTCGCGGGTGTAGATGTCATTGGTGACCACCGCCATATTGTATTTATCACGCAGTGCTAGGCATAACTCTCTGAGTAATGCGGTTTTGCCTGAGCCCACTGGGCCGCCGACGCCAATTCGTAAAATTTGTTTATTTTTCATGGGTTACCACTTCTGTTAATCATTCTAAATTTGTTAAGTTCAAAGGAGCCAGTCTGCAACGCAGTCATGATCGAAACAACCTAGTGTATTGGGTTTCGTGCCAGGCACTGGCCATTGCCAAGTGCGGCATGCTGGCACCAATCTCGTCATCTTCTAAGGCATTCGCCGTTTGTATAGCTAGCTCTACTTGCTCGGATAAGTTAAATAATAAGTTTTGTGACTGGGTTTGCCCTAGCGGTACTAATTTGGTGGCAGCGGCTATTTGGTTATCTAAATAGGTCCAGCAATAGCCACTTTGTGCGGATAACACATCTAATCCAAATACCTGTGCGGCAATGGCAAAGGCACTAACAAAGCTGATTTCCTGTCGCTGCCAGAATAATGAATAAACTGTCATGTCCGCTGCATCTAATTGATCCAACAGGCGCATCAACGCTTTGCCCATGGCGACATCGGCCATATGCAGTTCATAACTTTCGCGGCTGGCTAGTATTTGCTCGTTCCAGCGCTGGAAGGCCTCACCATCCTTTAAGGTTAAAGAGCGATGTAAATGCTTGAGTATGGCTAAATCGTTGTGGGCAATGGCCACCGATAAATTCATCGCCACCCAACTTTCGGTACTGGCGGCGTTATTGATCCAGCCCATTTCCACGGCGTATTCTAAGCCTTGTGAAAACGAGAAACCGCCCACCGGTAAGTTGGCGCTACACAGCTGCAATAAGCGGCTCAGCTTTAGCGGCTGTTGGCTATCAGTCATGTGAATGGGAATGACCGTGGCCACCATAGGCTCCATTTTCCGGTTCAAAAATCGCTGGGCTGTGATCAATGATTAGCCCGTACTTTTCGGCTAGTTCATCCAGCACATGATCGGGTTTATAACGTACCCATAATTCGCCCACTTGCAGCGAGGTATGGCGGTTACCTAAGTGATAACAGACCTTGGCGAAGGTTAACCAATCGGTGGCAATAGCCGTGCTGACTGGCTCTGCTAAACCTTTAACCTCAATTAACAATCCGCACTCGGTTTTGAGTACTTCACCGATGAATAGCGGATGACCGCGCTCCATAAAAATACCAATATCCAACCCTTGGTCGGTACTGGTTTTTATGCGCGCCTTTTTACGGGTGTCTTGATCCAAAGTGATAGAACCATCAATGGGATCATGAGTGTGACTTAAGCGTGTATAGGCTTGTAACATCTTTGATTAAAATCCTATTTTTTCAATTTCAATTTCAATTTCTAATTTATACATTGTTCAAAATAGAATGCTTCTATGCAGAACAATTAAAATAAACAATACTACTGTGCCAACGGCAATGAATATGTGACTCACCAAAAAAACGAAAACAATGCAGCATAAAAGTGTTCTATGCAGAACAATTAAAATAAACAATACAACTGTGCCAACGGCAATGATTCAGCTGGTTCGCAAGTGAGTAATTCGCCATTAGCACGCACTTCATAGGTTTGCGCATCCACTTCAATTTTTGGCTGCCAACTATTATGGATCATGTCGTCTTTGCCAATGTTGCGGGTGTTTTTACATACGCCCACTAAGCGCGTCATGCCGATTTGTTCGGGCACGTTTTTATCAATGGAAGCTTGCGACATAAAGGTCATGGCGGTATTGGCTGCTGCGGTACCGAACGAGCCAAACATTGGGCGATAATATACCGGTTGCGGCGTCGGGATAGACGCATTGGCATCACCCATAGGTGCTGCAGCAATAAAACCACCTTTAATAATCATCGACGGTTTAATCCCAAAAAACGCCGGTTTCCACAACACTAAATCTGCTAGCTTTCCTACTTCGATAGAGCCCACTTCATGGCTAATACCATGGCTAATGGCCGGATTAATAGTGTATTTAGCCACATAACGTTTTAGACGAAAGTTGTCGTTACGTTCGGTATCTGGGGCTAACGGCCCACGTTGTTGTTTCATTTTATGGGCGGTTTGCCAGGTGCGGGTAATCATTTCACCGACCCGGCCCATGGCCTGTGAATCCGAGGCAATCATACTGATTGCGCCTAAGTCATGCATAATATCTTCCGCGGCAATACTTTCTTTACGAATACGCGAATCGGCAAAAGCCACATCTTCAGGAATACTCGGATCGAGGTGATGGCAAACCATCAGCATATCCAAATGTTCATCAATGGTATTCACCGTATAGGGTCTGGTGGGGTTAGTGGAGGAGGGCAATACATTGGCCTCGCCACACGCGCGGATAATATCCGGCGAATGGCCACCACCGGCACCTTCGGTGTGGTAAGTGTGAATCGTACGGCCTTTAAAAGCACCAATAGTATCTTCGACAAAACCCGACTCGTTGAGGGTGTCGGTATGAATCGCTACTTGCACATCATAACGTTCGGCTACGGATAAACAGCAATCAATGGCCGCGGGCGTAGTGCCCCAATCTTCATGCAGTTTTAAACCACAGACACCGGCTTCGATTTGCTCTTCTAAGGCTTGGGGCAAACTGGCGTTGCCCTTGCCTAAAAAGCCAAAGTTCATGGGGAAATCGTTAGTGGCTTGCAACATTTTGTGAATGTTCCATGGCCCCGGAGTACAAGTGGTGGCGTTAGTACCGGTGGCTGGGCCGGTGCCGCCGCCAATCATGGTGGTAACCCCCGACATCAACGCTTCTTCAATTTGTTGTGGGCAAATAAAATGGATGTGGGCGTCAATACCACCGGCGGTCAGGATTTGACCTTCACCAGCAATGACTTCGGTGCCGGGGCCCACTTCGATATCAATACTGTCTTGAATATCCGGGTTACCGGCTTTGCCAATAATCGCAATGCGGCCGTTTTTAATACCCACATCGGCTTTGACAATACCCCAGTGATCGAGGATCAAGGCATTGGTGATAACTAAGTCGACGGTATCGGCGCAGGAGGCTTGAGATTGTCCCATGCCATCACGGATCACTTTACCGCCGCCGAACTTAACTTCTTCGCCGTATTCGGTGAAATCTTTTTCTACTTCCAGCCATAAATCGGTGTCGGCTAAACGCACGCGATCGCCAACGGTGGGGCCAAACATATGCGCGTAGGCATGAGTATCAATAGACGCCATAACTATAAGTCTCCCTGAACATGGCCGCGAAAGCCGTATACTTTGCGTTTTCCTGCATAGGCCACTAGCGTCACTTCGCGCTCTTGACCGGGCTCAAAGCGCACCGCGGTACCCGAGGTAATATCTAAACGAAAACCTTTGCAGGCCTCGCGATCAAACTGCAGCGCAGCGTTGACTTCATAAAAATGGTAATGGGAGCCCACTTGAATAGGGCGATCTCCGCTATTGGCAACGGTTACCTGAATAGTTTCTCTGCCCACATTAAGCTGGCGCTCGCCGTGATCGGTTTTAATTTCACCGGGGATCATAAGCGCTCCTTAAACGATGGGGTTATGTACGGTAACCAGTTTGGTTCCGTCGGGGAAGGTGGCTTCAACTTGCACTTCAGCAATCAGCTCGGCAACGCCATCCATTACTTGATCACGGCTAAGCAAGGTACGGCCATAATCCATCATTTCTGCTACGGTTTTACCATCGCGCGCGCCTTCGACGATTTCCATGGAAATATAGGCCATGGCTTCAGGGTAATTGAGTTTAACCCCACGCTGTAAACGGCGCTCCGCCAGTAATGCCGCGGTGAATAACAGTAATTTGTCTTTTTCTCTTGGTAATAAATCCATCGTTCTATTTGCTCGTCTTTAAGGCGAAATGACGCCTGTTAGGTATGCCAAATTCTCGGCTGGATGCCATCTTTTTGTAAATACAGCGGCCGTAATTGCTGCCACAGTAAAATAAACAAGTGTTTGCATTGCTCTGCATGCTGCCCTAAATAGCGGATGATCAGCAATTGTTTAATGTGGGTCACGCTAATTAACTGCTCAGCGTTTTGTTCTTGAATGCTGTGTCGTAGGGTCTCAATTAATTCTTGGCGCTGAGTATCAGTTACGATATCGACTGGCGCATACGCCACAAAAGTGGCAAACACGCTATTACCGGCTAATCCCGCGCTGTGCTGTTGTAACTGATTATTCGGATTGATTGCGACTCTATCGTGATAGATTATTTTGTCATCACAGTAAATTTGCGTGAGCTGGCTAAAACGCCCTAGCTCAAAAGGTTGCTGGGCGCTGGGTAAACCTAAACAGCTGATATCCCAACCCAAGTAAACGCTATCGGAATGCAAATGTACATCGACTTTATTGATTGCCGCTGCGCCTTCATAAACGATGGTTTCCAGCGGAAAGTGCTCACACTTTGCCGCGCGGGCTACTTGTAAACGGGTGGTTTGTCGTTGCTCGGGGGCGCCGATATTGTGATCATCTCTGGCGCGATAAAAACGATTAGCACCCGGTGTGGTGATTAAGGCATGAGCCTTTGGGGTGAGTTCAATCTCTACCTGTAATTCATCACCAGAGACAATCCCCGCAGGCGGATGCAATAAATACACATGGGCGCAGTCGCGGCCTTCAGGGTAAAACGCTTTTTGTACCGATAACGGCCCATTGCGTTTGGTGCGTACTAGTTGGGTGCCGTGTGCAGAAAAGCTTAAGGTCAGCCCTAAGTGGGCTAACCATTGTCTCTTTAATGTGGTGGCAAGGTTTGTTGTCATGCTTTGGGTTATCTATTGAATCAACAACGCGGTTATACCGCTAAATATTGACTGACCAGCTCATCGCTTAAGTTTGCCATGGGACCGGACGACATAACATGGCCTTTTTCCATTAATACAAATTCTTCGCCTACTGCACGAGCAAAAGGCAGCTTTTGTTCAACCAGAATAATGGTCATGCCTTGTTCTTTATTCAGCTTTAATAGTACGTCGCGAATAAGCTGCACGATATTAGGTTGAATACCTTCGTTAGGTTCGTCCAAAATCAGCACGTCGGGATTCAACACCAAAGCGCGGCCAATAGCCAGTTGCTGCTGTTGGCCGCCGGATAAATCACCACCGCGACGATGTAACATTTCCTTGAGTACCGGAAACAAATCATATACATGTTCGGGTATGGTTTTGCTGGTTTGGCGCGTGCAGTTAAGACTGATCTTTAAGTTTTCTTCCACGGTTAACTGGGGAAAAATATGTCGACCTTGGGGTACATAGCCAATGCCCATTTCTGGGCGGGCTTCAACACTACTTTTGGCCACATCTTTACCGTCGATGGTCATGCTACCAGCACTAATGGGCAGCAATCCCATAATGGCTTTAAGTAGGGTAGTTTTACCCACGCCGTTACGGCCCATAATGCAAGTCCGCGAACCTTTTTTGATATGCAGGTTGAGATCCCACAGGATCTGCGTACCACCATATTGTTGATCTACCGATGTAAGTTCTATCATCAGCCTTGCTCCTCACCCAAATACACTTGGATCACTTCAGGGTTAGATTGAATTTCTGACATGGTGCCTTCGGCTAATACCGAGCCTTGATGCAATACCGTTACCTTTTTAGCAATAGAACGTACAAAGGCCATATCATGCTCAACGACTACTACCGAATGCTTACCCGCTAATGAGGTAAGTAGTTCCGCGGTGCGTTCGGTTTCTTGGCCCGTCATACCGGCTACTGGCTCATCCACTAACAATACTCTGGGATTGGCGGCCAGCAACATGCCAATTTCTAACCATTGCTTTTGCCCGTGAGACAAACGCCCAGCAGGGTAGTGGCATTCTTTGATTAGGTCGATGGTATATAAAATTTCGGCAATGCGATCTTGTTGTTCGCCGGTTAACTTGCCGAATAACGATGCCCAAATACCTTTATCGCCGGTGAGGCTGAGCTCGATATTTTCATACACGCTAAGGTGTTCAAACACCGTGGGCTTTTGGAACTTACGACCAATGCCGGCCAAGGCAATTTCAGATTCGTCCAGTTGCAACAAATCTACTTGTTGGCCAAAGCTAACCTTACCTTTGTCGGGGCGAATTTTACCGGTGATGACATCCATTAAGGTGGTTTTACCGGCGCCGTTGGCACCAATCAAACAACGTAGTTCACCGTCGTTAATGTAGAGGTTAAGGTCGTTTAGGGCTTTGAAACCATCAAAGCTAACACTGACATCTTCCACATATAGAATGACCCCATGACGAGTGTCCGGTGAAATATTTTCGGTGGCGGATAGCGGACTACCGCTTTTATCGACGATCATGATTTCACCTCCGACGCTTGTTTCTCAGTTGCCGTTGGCGGCTTGTTACCAATCAGTGTGGCGGTCAGCGCTTTCACTTTTTCAATTATGCTAGGTAATAAACCGGCAATGCCTTTAGGTAGTAATAAGGTCACTAAAACGAACAGGCCACCAAGGGCGAATAACCAAGCCTCGGGCATAATGGCGGTAAAACGGGTTTTGGCATAGCTGACGACTATGGCGCCAATCAACGCCCCGTAAAGAGAATTACGACCACCGACCGCTACCCAAATGACCATCTCGATGGAATTCAATGGTGAGAATTCACCGGGGTTAATAATACCCACTTGCGGTACGTATAACGCACCGGCGACACCAGCAAGCATGGCGGATACCACGTAGATCCACACTTTGTAGCTTTCCGGTTTATAGCCAACAAAACGCACTCGACTTTCGGCATCGCGAATAGCAGTGACCACGCGGCCCATCTTTGAGTTAACAATAAAATGGCAGACCACATAACCGATGCAAAGGGCAACGGCGGTGGCAACAAATAAACCTAATTTGGTGTGTGGCTCTTGTAATGAGAAACCTAAAATTTCTTTAAAGTCGGTTAAACCATTGTTACCACCAAAGCCCATTTCATTGCGGAAGAACGCCAGCATCAATGCATAGGTTACGGCTTGGGTCATTATGGATAGATACACACCGCTGACTCGTGAACGGAAGGCTAAAGAGCCAAACACATAGGCGAGTAAACCGGGGCCGACAAATACCATCACCACCATCCACAAAATGGAATCGGAACCGCCCCAATACCACGGCATTTCTGTCCAATTAAGGAATACCATAAAATCCGGTAAATCAGGGTTACCATAAACGCCGCGATCACCAATTTGGCGCATTAGGTACATGCCCATGGCGTAGCCACCTAAGGTAAAAAAGGCACCGTGACCTAAGCTGAGAATACCGCAGTAGCCCCAGACTAAATCAACAGCCAGTGCCAACAGGGCGTAGCAAAGATATTTTCCGAAAAGGCTGACGGTGTAATCACTGACATGCATGGCCGAACCTTCGGCAAACATCAGGTTACAAATCGTCACGTAAACGGTTGAGAGTAATAGCAGGCCAATAACAATGTGAAGGTTACTGAACTTGCTCATTGGTTTTGCAGTTGATGAAGTCATTAGTCTGCCGCCCTGCCTTTTTGTGGAAACAGCCCTTTGGGACGTTTTTGGATAAATAACACTAACCCGACTAATACGATAATATTTGCCAGCACCGATCCGGTAATCGGCTCAAGGAATTTATTGATGGAGCCTAATGACATGGCGGCCACTAAGGTGCCCCATAAGTTACCCACACCACCAAATACCACTACTAAGAATGAATCAATAATGTAAGCCTGACCCAAATTCGGCCCTACGTTAGTTAGCTGGCTTAACACCACACCAGCCACACCCGCAATCCCCGATCCTAAACCAAAGGTAATGGCATCCACCCAATCACTTTTAATACTGAGTGCGCGGGCCATATCACGGTTTTGCGATACGGCGCGAACATGCAGCCCTAATGAGGACTTTTTCAAAATCATCAGTAACGCGAAAAACACCATTAACGAGAACAAAATGATGTACAAACGGTTAAAGGTCAGCGAGAAAATAGGGTTAATCTGCCATGATCCGCTCATCCATTCGGGGGCGGCGACTTGGCGATTCAGCGGTGAAAACACGGTTCTAACCAGTTGTTGTAAAATTAGGCTGATACCAAAGGTGGCCAGCAGAGTTTCTAGCGGGCGACCTTTGAGAAAGCGAATAACGCAGCGCTCAATAATAATCCCCACAGTGCCAGAGACTAAAAACGCCGCAGGTACCGCAATCAATAATGAGTATTCAATTAAGTGAGGGAAGACTAGCTGCACCACATAGGTGGTGTAAGCGCCGAGCATGATCATTTCGCCATGGGCCATGTTAATCACGCCCATTACCCCGAAGGTAATCGCCAGGCCAATGGCGGCGAGCAACAGTACTGATCCTAAACTTAAACCAAAGAAGATGTTTTCTACTACGGCGTAAACGTCGCGCTTATCCTGCACATTCTGAATAGCTTTTTGCAACCTGGCTTTTAATGCTTTGGTGTCAGCGTCCTGAGGTTTTTCAGGTAAGGCATTTAACTGGCTAACAAAGGTATTTTTTACTTCGGGCTCTAGGCTGTCTTTTAAGGATTCAATGGCGGCCATTTTTTGTGAATGGTCGCCTATTTCTAATTGTCTTAACTGCAAGGTAATGCGCATTAGGTTCAGTACGTCTTTATCTTGTTCAGTACTGACTAAGGTTTCGATGCTGGCAAAACCTTCATCGTTGGGGTTGTCGAGTAATTGCTTAACCGCTTCAAGGCGCACGACTTTATCTGGGCTGGTTAGCTCTATTTGCGCTATTAAACTGCGAATGGTGCCGCGCAAACGGTTGTTGGTTTTTACTTTGGAAATTTTCGATTTGGCTAGGGGCTCATAGGTTTTTTCACCTAGCACGTCGGTCAGTAAATATTGACCGTTGTCACCGGCTTGGGCACGTACTACGGCGCGTCCAGATTTAATATAGTACAACTCACCGTCCATTAAATATTGCAGTAAGTCGCGGGTTTTGGGGTGATTGGTTTGGGAAATTTTTTCTACCAAGGGGGCCATTTTTTGTAACTTGGTTTTGGGTAGCTGCTTAACCAGTTTGGCTAGCGACGGATCTGTGTTTGGCGTAGAAGGGGCCGTTTCAGCCAAGGCTTGCCAACACAACAGGCAACTGAAAAGCACAGAGAAGAATCGCAACATCGCGTTGTCCTTTTAATAAAACTTCGGATTGGCCAGTGTGGTATCAGCCAATTTTTCGGCGACTTTATAAGTCGAGTAAAGCGAATAAGCAGGCACATTGTGATGGAACCAACGTGCCTGCTCGATGAGTTAAACTTGGGTTAACTCAAGGGTTTAGAAGTTTTGACCTGAACACTTAGCCGTATTCACATCAAAGTTGCCGCAGCTTACTGGGGCAGTCCAATCTGAAATGAGGCTTTTAGAGCTAGGTAAGAAATCTGACCATGCATCACCAATAACCGTATCTGGTGTTGACCAAACTACTTCAAACTGACCGTCTTCTTGGATTTCACCAATTAGCACTGGCTTAGATAAGTGATGGTTAGAGTTCATCACCGCTGTACCACCAGTAAGGTTAGGCACGGCAACACCAATCAAAGCTTGTTCAACGGCATCAACATCAGTGGTACCGACTTTCTCAACGGCTTTAGCCCACATTTCAAAACCAATATAAGTGGCTTCCATTGGGTCATTAGTTACGCGCTTGTCATCACCGATATAGGCTTTCCATTTGGCGATGAAGGCATCGTTGGCGTCAGATTCAACACTTTGGAAGTAGTTCCAAGCGGCTAAATGACCTACTAATGGCTTAGTATCAAAACCAGATAGTTCTTCTTCACCGACTGAGAAGGCTACAACTGGAATGTCTTCAGCTGAAATACCTTGGTTGCCCAATTCTTTGTAGAAAGGAATGTTGGCATCACCATTGATGGTAGAAACCACCGCGGTTTTCTTACCCGCAGAACCGAATTTTTTAATATCAGAAACAATACCTTGCCAATCAGAATGTCCGAATGGGGTGTAGTTGATCATGATGTCTTCTTTCTTTACGCCTTTAGCAATAAGGTAGGCTTCAAGAATTTTATTGGTGGTACGTGGATAAACATAATCGGTACCGGCTAATACCCAACGGGTAGCACCAATATCATTCATTAAGTAATCAACAGCTGGAATGGCTTGTTGGTTTGGCGCAGCACCGGTGTAGAACACGTTTTTAGACGATTCTTCGCCTTCGTACTGTACTGGGTAGAACATTAAACCGTTTAGCTCTTCTAATACGGGTAAAGCTGATTTACGTGAAACCGACGTCCAGCAACCGAAGATAACGTCTACTTTTTCTTTAGCTAACAATTCACGGGTTTTCTCGGCAAATAGTGGCCAGTTTGACGCAGGATCAACTACCACAGCTTCTAGTTTCTTACCTAATAAACCGCCTTTTTTGTTCTGCTCTTCGATCATCATCAGCACAGTATCTTTAAGGGTGGTTTCACTGATAGCCATAGTGCCTGATAGTGAATGTAAAACACCGACCTTGATGGTGTCAGCGGCAAGTGCCATTTGTGACACTAAGCCAGTAGCAACGATTGAACTGGCAATAATGAGTTTTTTAAAATTCATGATTATTTCCTTTAATGAGTTCAACTAAAAGCTGACGGGTTAACGCCAGCTCAGAAAGTCGTTTTAGAAAGTGATTAGGGCTTCAACGGCAAGGTAATCAACGTCTACGTCATTGATTTCGTCCATACGGTATTCAAAGACCATCAATAAGTTGTCGTTTACTGAGAAGCTAGGTGAAATGGTGATACCGCTGGCATCTTCAAAACTAGCGCCCATGGAGTCTTCAACTTCATAGTCGTGATAACGCACGGTTAAGCCGAAAGATTCAAAAGTATAGTTGGCCATCAACAGGTATCCGCTGGCTTCACTGCCAACGAAGGCGCTATCGTCTGCGGTGTTATATTCGACGGCTAAGGTTAATGCATCGGCAGAATAGGCGGCCCAAGTGTTGATTAGGGTGGTGTCGCCATCTTTTGAATAGAAACCTTTAATAGTGAAATTTTCAGTAGGCATGAGGGCGACCATGGTTTCAAAACCAGGTTGCTCTGTGTCAGTTGATTGTGGGCCAGCCAAATCATTTACTACAGAAAGAGCAACGGCGAATTTGTCACCACTGTAAAGAGCTGAAACGCCTTGTTGATAATATCCGTAGAAGTACTGGGCATAACCAGCACCTGAGTATTGGAATAAACCCGTTGGTTCTTCGGTTTCCCAACCTGAGTAGCTTAAGAAGCGACCCGCTTTAATGCTTAAATTGTCTGATACCGCATAAGTAATATAGGCTTGTTCAACGTCTACGCCTTCAGCGGCGTTTTGATATTCAACATCGACAAAGGCTTTTAATTTGTTACCAAAATCATAGCTAAGGTCTATCTCAACTTGATCAATGCCAGAATCGTGGGAAGAGCCAGCACCATCAACATCAACCGAAAGGTAAGACATGTCGATAAAGCCACTGTAACTTAGGCCAGTAGTTGCTTCATCTGCACTTGCGGTAGATACCGCACCCATTGCTAGCATCATTGTCGCTGCTACAGGAGTTAATCTAGTAAGTAGTTTCATTATGTTTGTCCCGATAAGTAAAAGATTAATAAATGTGTTTGGTTATCTTTTTGATTGATAACTCTTAATCGCCTTTTTGCAGCTGGGATGAGTATGTGGTTTGTGGGCAATAGATAACATTCGTAAAAGCGCGCAATGGACTACGTAAATTTACGCATAGGCGGTGGCGAAAAGTTTGTGTAGGATGATCGCGCGCGTAAATATTAAAATACTAGTAACGCCGCAACGACCTCGGCGTAGTGACACACAACAATAGAATCGAATGCAGTCAAACGAGAAAATTCTACCCACTAGGCGAACCTACAACAAGCTCGTTGCTAACGAGATGATGGAAGATTTTGCCTTACGCTTCACCGCCAAGCGCGCCCGTGTTTGGTCGTTAAACCGTATTGCCGGTACGGCGCTGGGCATAGTGTCGTTTTTGGTGCTCGAAGCTATTGGCGGGGCTATTACTCTAAACTTCGGTTTTGTGAATTCCGCGTGGGCCATATTTGCGGTTATCGGCGTCATTTTTCTTACCGGTGTGCCGATTAGTTATTACGCCGCCAAATATGGTGTGGATATCGACTTGCTCAGCCGTGGCAGCGGCTTTGGCTATATTGGCTCTACCATTGCCTCGCTGATTTACGCCTCGTTTACCTTTATTTTCTTCGCCTTAGAAGCGGCCATTATGTCGATGGCGCTGCAAATTTTATTTGGATTACCTTTGTATATTGGTTATGTGGTCAGCGCCTTGGTGGTGTTGCCCCTAGTGACCCACGGTATTGCCTATATCAGCCGCTTTCAGGTGTGGACCCAGCCCATTTGGTTGGTGTTACAGCTTATCCCGCTGTTTTATGTGTTTAGCCACCCCGATAGCAATATGCAGGAATGGTTAGATTTTACCGGTGAGAGCGGTGAGGCTGGTGGCTCGTTTAATATCTTGCTATTCGGTGCGGCATCGGCGGTGTTGTTATCCTTAGTGGCACAAATTGGCGAGCAGGTGGATTTTTTACGTTTTTTGCCTGAAAAACCACAGCATGGCCAGTGGCGTTGGTGGGTAGCATTGATTACCGCCGGACCCGGTTGGATTATTTTTGGTGCGCTGAAATTATTTCTCGGTTCATTCCTCGCGTATTTTGCGTTGCAACAAGGGGTGTCACTGGATTTGGCCGATGACCCGGCGCATATGTATAACCTCGCTTTTAGTTACGTGTTTGAGAACCCCACGCTTAGCGTGATTGTTGCCTGTACCTTTGTGTTTATTTCCCAGTTGAAAATTAATGTCGCCAATGCCTATGCGGGCTCATTGGCGTGGTCGAACTTTTTCTCGCGGGTGACCCATAATCATCCCGGCCGCGTGGTGTGGATGGTGTTTAATGTGGCCATCGCGTTGCTGTTGATGGAACTGGGCATATATCAAACCATCGAGCGCATGTTGTCGGTGTATTCGGTATTAGTGCTAGCGTGGTTAAGCTCGGTAGTGGCAGATTTAATTATTAACAAGCCATTAGGCATTAGCCCCAAACATATTGAATTTAAACGCTCGCATTTATACGACATTAACCCAGTGGGCGTGGGCTCAATGCTGATTGCCAGCTTTGTGGGTTTTACCGCGCATTTTGGCTGGTACGGCGACACCACGAAGGCGCTGGCATCATTTATTGCTTGTGGATTGCCGTTTATCACGGTGCCACTGATTGGTTACATGACTAAGGGGAAATTCTATTTAGTTAATAATCATCAGCCGATAATAACGGGGATCAACCGCTGTCATATTTGTGAAAATGAATTCGAACATGAAGATATGACCTATTGTCCGGCCTATCAAAAATCCATCTGTTCTTTGTGTTGTTCGTTGGATGTGCGCTGTGGTGATCAGTGTCGACCTAGCGCGACGTTATCCAGTCAGTCCCATCATTTTTTCCATCGTTTTTTAACTACCAAATTATTACGCATTATGACCACGCCGCTGGCGCAATTTATTGCGGTTACCTTAGGCATGAGCCTGACTGGTGCTGGGATTTTGTTTTTAATCTATCTGCAAGTACCGGTAGATGATGAAGCCGTTAAGCAGGTGTTTGCGGTTACCTTAGTAAAAATATTCTTCTTACTGCTGATTATTATTGGCGTGGTGAGTTGGTTATTTATATTGGCGCGCAACGGCAATAAATCGGCGCTCAAAGAATTACGCTCGCTGACTTACACGCTGGCTAAAGAGGTCAATGCCCATGAGAAGACTTCGTTAGCATTACAAGATGCCAAAGTGGTCGCTGAATCTGCTAATGAAGCTAAAAGTCGTTATTTAGCAGGCTTAAGTCATGAGCTACGTACACCATTAAATGTAATGCTGGGTTATGCGCAGCTGATGAGTCAGGACGATGAAATCCCCGGTAAGCAGCGCAAAACCTTGGGCATCGTTAGGCGCAATGGCGAGCATTTGGCTGATTTAATTGAAGGGCTATTAGAAATCTCCAAAATCGAAGCGGGCAGGGTGACTTTGCAGCGGGATGAAATAAATCTCAAAGCCATTTTGCAGCAGTTAGTGGACATGTTCCAAATGATCGCCGCGCAGAAAAATATCAGCTTCCATTATGCGCCGAGTCATTATCTGCCAGACTACGTGGCCACCGACAAACAACGTTTTCGGCAGATATTGATTAACCTCATTTCCAATGCCATTAAATACACCGAGAAAGGCTCGGTGACCTTGGAAGTCAGTTATCGTAATCAAGTGGCGAACTTTAGCATTATCGATACCGGCGTCGGCATTTCCGAAGCGGATCAAGAACTGATTTTTAAACCCTTTGAACAAATCCGCAATGCTCACACTCAGGCTATTGGTGGCACGGGGCTTGGGCTGACTATTTCCCGCTCACTAACCGAATTAATGGGCGGCGAGATTTCAATGACCAGTACCCTAGGCAAAGGCTCAACTTTTAATTTACGTTTGATGTTGGTGCCCCTCAGCAATAATAAAAATGCTCCCGAATACACCCAGTTGCGGGTGATTGGCTATGAAGGTCAGCGACAATCGGTGCTGGTGGTGGATGATGATCTTAATCAACGCCAACTGATGACGGATTTATTAACCCCCCTTGGTTTTGATGTATTGGCCGCCGAAGATGCAGATACCGGCTTTAGTCAGCTAATACAGTCACAGGTGGATTTAATTATTTTGGATGTGCGTATGCCGAATATCGATGGCTGGCAGATGGTTAAACAATTGCGCGAAGCCAATTATGGCATGCCGGTGTTGATGGTGTCGGCCAATGCCCGTGATGCGGAGTCGAATTTGGCGGCAGAAGGGTTCCATAATGGTTATATTGCCAAACCAGTGAATCTTGATGCGCTACTAGGAAAAATAGGCGAGTTGCTGGGCATTCATTGGCAGTATTCGCAACCACCAGCGGCCAGCGAACAGCAAGAGTTGGTGGCTTCACCTAACAAAGACGCCGCCGGTACTGAACAATATCAAGCCTTGATCGCCTTAGCTGAAATTGGCTACCTGTCAGGGTTTAAAGATAAATTTAATGAAATTGCCGAGCAATATCAGTTGCCAGCCAATGTACATTCGCAAATAAGTGAGTACTTAGAGTTATGTCATTTCCCGAAAATTATTCAATATCTACAGGAGCTATGTCATGAGCACTAAGATCAGCGACGTAGTATTAGTGGTGGATGATTCTCCCGAGTCTTTAGGCATGTTGAATGTGGCGCTGAATCAGCAAGGTTATACCGCGTTGGTGGCCCTTGATGGCTTGCAAGCGTTGGCCATTGTTGAAAAAGTGCAGCCAGATGTGGTGTTGCTGGATGCCATGATGCCGCAAATGGACGGCTTTGAAACCTGCCAGAAGCTCAAGCAACACTTGCCGAATACGCCGATTATTTTCATGACCGGCCTGACCGATGTTGAAGATGTAGTACGTGGCTTTGAAGCGGGTGCCATTGATTATGTAACTAAACCTATTTCACCCGACGAAGTGATTGCCCGCATAAAATCTCATATTGAAACCGCCAAACTGGCACTTAGCGCCCAAGATGCGCTGGACCATGCCGGTAGCAATGTTTTTTGTGTGAGCGAACAAGGGCGCCTGTCTTGGGCAACGCCTTATGTGCATAAACTGATTGATAATATTGCCGGTGACGATTTCAGCCCTTGGGCCAGTATTGCCACAAAGTTAGTGCCTTGGTTGATGGGGGATACCTCCATCAACCTATTGATTGATTGCTTTGAGCAACCCTTGAATGTGTCCTACGTACGCTTACAGCAAGAAAAACATTTACTCCGGGTAGCAGAAGCTAAGCAGCAAAAGACCGCCGAGCACCTGCAGCAAAAGCTGCCTATAACCAAACGCGAATCGGAAGTGTTGTATTGGGTTTCTTATGGCAAAACCAGTTGGGAAATTTCGCAAATATTGGAAATGAGCCCACGCACAGTGAATAAGCATTTAGAGCAAATATTTAAGAAGTTGGGAGTGGATAATAGGACGTCAGCAGCGGCGATATCGATACGGTTGTTGGAGTAGTTATTGGCTGCGCCAAGCAGCTTATCTATTGGCTTCGCCAACTGTCGTCCATGACCTTTTTCACGTGGCTCCATGCCACGCGAGGGTATTTGGACGGACCCAAATACCCGAAAAGTCCTTTCGCTCCGGCAACTTTCTGATTCCGAATTTAATAACCATTCTTAAATCGAACCGGCGCGAGGTAGCATCCTTGCAAAGCACGCGCCTTGGCAAAACGTCCTGTTTTGCCATTCGACGAATGGGCATTAAATTCGGGAAAGTTAAGTCGCAGTAGCCGACCTGTAGGTCTTGAATAACTAGGAAATGTAGCCAAGCTTGCTTGGCTACAAGATTACAGGTTAATGGATTGCCTGACTCGGAAAATCGGTTTAGGCTATTTTTAGATACTGGGCGATTATTTCTGCACCGCTGTTGGCGTGGATGGGTTTGAAAATAAAGCCTGATATACCTTGTTCCTGACATTCGCTAACTAACTTTTGATCGGTTACTGAAGAGAGCATGACAATCGGTACTTGTGAACCCGATTTACGGATTTCAGCAAGGGCTTCGTCACCGTTCATGTCTTCCATTACCACATCCATAAACATGAAATCTGGTGCTTCAGAAGCAACCATCTCTACTGCTGCGCGACCATCGTTGGCTTCGATTACATTGGTATATCCCAGATTATGTAAAAAGCGTTTTACTGCCTTACGGATCAAAGCACTGTCATCGACTACCAATACCTTCGCGTCCAAGGGTAAGGTATTGGTATGGGTATTTTTGATACCAGTGCTTTCTTCACGCTTAATGTCGCTAGCTTGATATTCGACTTCACGTACCAGTAAGTTGAAGTAGTAACGGCCTACGCCTTCAATGGTAATAGGTACGGTGACTATTTCTTTGACCCCGACCAAATATTTATCCATGTCAGCCATATCGTTGACAAAATAGGGGCTAGAAAAACCATACTTGAGGTTATAACGACTGTGCATATCCGTGGAGCGACCAACAATAGTGTTGCCCCATTCGGCAAGGGCATTGCTTAATTCTTCATTAATTTCGGTATATTCATACTTTTCGTCAAACATGCTCTGACAAACTGTATTACCAATGGCGATGGCCGTTTCAGGATAGTGATGCATCATAATAACACCATCCAAGTTACCGGTAACATCCGAACATACGGCGTAACCTTTAAAACGAAAATCTTCAACCTTGTCCATAAAAGGTTCACCGGCGGTGCCCGTTAAATTGGTCATGGCTTTGAGGCTGGCAATGGATTCATTGATAAAAGGGTATAAAACGACTTTATATATATTTTCAACCGACATGGCTGGATCCTTTATTGTTATTATTAGTGCGTAGCAAATTACTAGAAGCCTACAAATAATGCAAATTGTAGCCTATGGCTTGGATAGTAGTCGGTTTGAATTGGAAGTTGATAGTTGTGAAGGTGGGAAACATAAGTGGAGATTGGCTTGATGCCATTGTCTCTTGCTATGTAACGTACTAGCCGAAGAAGCACGCATTTTCATCCTCACTGACGATAGCCAGAAATTCTTCAAAGTATTTCACTTCAGGGGTGGGCTCATAGCGATGCCATTTTAAATCTTGGCGTTGCCAATATATTTTCCACACCTTCTTAGTTTTGATATAGGTGGTTTTGGCAAATGGAAGATGCATTATATTTTCTGGATTTCGCCACTCTGGACGTATTTCGTATAGTTCAACACTTTGGTCTTCAATACGATAACCAAAATCAAGTTCTTTCCTAATGTGCACGGGCGGGCGCTTAGCAGCCATAAATTTTGCTAACTCGCGTTCACACCTTTTTATTTCAAACTCACTTATTGCCATTGATATTGCCTTAGTTAAAACACTTGTTTTCAGTACTTAACCTTGTAAAAGAAATTTTCGAAGGTCACGTTCGTTGCGCATAACATGCAGTATGTACACCTGATTATTGTCAATCTTATAGAAAATACGACAAGGATTAACGATGATTTCTCTATAGTTAAAGTTTTGCAATTCAAGTGGGATCTTGCCCGATTCTGGGTGATTTTCTAGCCTAGTTATTTTATCAAAGACTTTTTGCATCAAATTTTTGGCAGCAGTTAAATTACTTACTGCAATATATTCTGCTATTTCGTTTAAATCGTTAAGCGCGGGGGCAGTCCATATTATTTCAGCCATTGACTCATTTTCTCTTTGGCTTCTTGATTCGAAAATGTACTTCCATTTTCAATCGCTTGTTCGCCTCTCGCAACCCCTTCGAGTATCGCCATCCGTCGTTGCATGAATTCATAATCTTCAACATCAACTAAATAGGCAGAGGGCTGTCCATGTTCAGTAATTAGCACTGGTTCTTTTGAAGAATGAAGGTCTGCTAGTATTTTGGTTGCTTGGCGTTTTAGCGTAGTAACGAGTTCTACCTTCATATTTAATTCAACTTAGAAAGGAAAATGTATCACTATAGTAGCACAATGGATTGGCGGTTCAACGGTAGTGGTGGCGCAGAACTTAGTTGGTTTGTAACTTGTCAGCACTAATTGCCATTTAATGTTTTTTCGTTAAAAAAGGGGCAACGACGCTAACTTACGATAGCTCTGCTGCCCCGATTACTTTTTATTTAAACTCTATTTGTTTTAGTTTTTAGTTGATTGGTGTGATGAATTTATTTACATCTAGCCAATGTATAAAAGCATCGAACCATGTGTTACTGGTGCGATCTGGATTGCCTAATCCGAAACCATGGCCACCGTTTTGATATAAGTGTAATTCAACCGGGACTTTTGCATCATACCAAGATTTAATCACACCAAATTCGCCGTTAAATAAGAAATCATCGGTGGCAACGGCCATAAACATGGCAGGCGGATTCTCAGGTAATTCCACTGCGTTCATACCGCCATATATCTGACCGATAAAAGATAACTTAACCTTTTTTGATTGCAGTGTTGTGGCCATGGTTAGCCCTGCACCTGCGGAGAAACCAATCATGCCTATTTTGTCTTTATTCACACCCCATTCTTCGGCGCGGTCGAGCATCATCGCGTAAGCGGCTTCCGCATCTTCAAGTTGATTCGAAAGGTCCCAACGAGGGCGTTCACGTTTTGGTGCTGCTTCTGAATCTGCACTTTTCGCCGCATCATCAAAACGTCGATTCATTATATTGTCAAAACCTTCTAATGTTGCTGGTGTTGGCTGTAATCGATATTTAAGGACAAAGGCGTTGATACCACGGTCGGCAAGTGCTTGGGCCACTTCCCATCCTTCATTTCCCATTGAAAGCCACATAAAGCCACCGCCAGGTGCAACGATAACACTAGTACCATTGGCTATTTTAGGGTTTGCCAAAAATGGTGTTAACGTCGCTGTGGTGATGTTGCGAGCCATTGGGTCGCCCCACTGGCGGAACCACGATTCTGTTGCTGGTTGGTTATCTACGCCTCCGGTACCTAACGGAATAGCGTTCGGTTCATCAGGCGCCTCAATCGGATACATTTTTCCATCTTGAGCAAATACAGGTGTTTGGAAAATGATAAAGAGTGCTAAGACTCCATTAAAAACCGTTAATTTTATTTTCTTCGACATAACAATAATCTCCTTTAATTAAAATGCACTTTAGAATTTGTTTTCAATTTTCGCGGACTAACTTTATGATACTAAATTATAATAATACAATTAACTTCTTGTACAGAAATTCAAATTGACATCACTATTGCGAAAATTGGTTTTCATTATTGAAACTTGTTTTTAGGTTTTAATACTTCGTGTATGCCCTTATTTACCTGGTGTTGGGGAGGTTTTTATGCCAATTCCACTTGGCTGCATTGGTCTAGTTTGGGCATGGTGTTAAGGTGGTCACTAGATGGGTTATTGGCTTAGCCAGCTGTCGTCCTTGATATTTTTCACGTGGCTTCATGTCACGCGAGGATATTTACTGCGCCGTTATTCTCCTATGAATCTTTTATAGCGTTGATCTAAGACTTCCTTACGCACACTGTTTCCATTTGGGCCGAGTATTCTTAGCTCAGCACGCTTTTATCATAACTTCTCATTTTCCCACCTATTTTTATCGAAACCAGTAATTCTCAATGGTTATTGAGGAAATACATGTTCTTTATTTTTATTCTGTAGAGGACTTCCACAGAATACACATTCGGGTTTCAAATTAACTTCGTATTCGTTCTGGGAAAATCCCTTTCTCCTAGTTGATTCAATTTACGTTACTCTGCAAATTTTATTTGGTCAAATTTCCGGATATTTGAGACTGTCAGTTCGGCAATTGCGACTTAACTTGCCTTGTAAAAATGGTAATGGTTCAAATGGCTGAACAGGAAGTTCAGCCAAAGCGTGCATTCTACAGGGAAGTAGAATCACGCTGGTTTGATAAAACCATTTTCATTTTTTCAAGATTAAGCAAGTTAGCGGAGCGAGGATTCTTTCGTCCCTTTCTTATCCTCAAGAAAGGGGCTCGCGCCCACGGGACGGGGCGTGAAAAACTGTAGTGGTCAACTAAATCTGTACACGAATAGGAGTTGTGTTTTCTAAGCCGCCATTTCAGTTGCTATTGGCGTCATATAGTTGTTATAGCTGTGTCCACGTTTTGTATTGTAATGCCTCACT
>JAUHQD010000007.1 GCA_030418115.1 Alteromonadaceae bacterium BrNp21-10
GGGATTTTACCAGCTACCACCACGTAGGGAGGAAAGAGCTTACCCAAGATGGATAAAGCCCAAAGCAAGTCGATACCCCCACAAACAGAAAAATGCCAGTCAGCTTAACTGACTGGCATTAGCCAACTGGCCCTTTTTTATTGCTCCATTTTAATTAACATCAGTTCGACATTTTTTATTCCGAACTGAGGTTACTTAATTTTTAGTATTTATGGCTAATTTCTTAAGCTCAGTATTATGCGTTATTATGAAAGGAAGCGCTGACACAGCATAAAGCAGTCAGGCTTGTTTGAGAATTTGTATGCAACAAATTGAAATCTTCGAAATCCAAAGCCCCTGTATTGGTGTTTGCCAGTCTGGGCCTAATGGCAACTGTCTTGGCTGTTTTCGCAGTCGCGACGAGCGCTTGCATTGGACGAAATTAGAAGATGGCGTAAAACGTACAATCATCAAAGCTTGCGCAGTGCGTAAACGCCGTGCAAGCCAAACGAAAAACAAAAAAGGCATTGTACAATCCATCAATCCCCAACAATCGTTATGGGATGAGTAATTTATTCCTGGTTCAGGTTAATTTAACTCTTTGTTAAAGCCTCACTCCGTAATTTTTGCAAATCTTGGTGTAAATGTTGTAACCAGTTTTTAAACGCACGGCGCCATGCCAGCATCTGATTCTGTTTGGTATTGCGAGAGAAGGCATAGCTGCCTGCAATAATGGTGGATAAATTGATTTTATCTTCAATAACGGCAATAAGCTCACCGGTTTGTGAGTGCGCTAAAACGGCTTGAATACTGGCGATGCCAAAACTGTTATAGCTGGTATCGACAATAGTGTCATCATCCATACTGCCGTGACGACTGGCGGTGGGGTTAAATTGCATCAGTCGAAATTCTACTGCTAATACGTCGTCATTGCCGATATGGGTACTTTGCAGTATTTTTGGGTCTGAAAAGACATCTTTAGCCATCTTATCGAAGGTTTCTGCAATCTCAAATACATCTTCCGCTTCAGCACTGTACCAACTGCGATTTATTTTATTGTCGTTGGTGGGAGGAATAACCATCCGCTCAACATTCATTTTAAATAGCATGACTTTATTAAACGCTTTAAAGGCATCCCGTGATGTCACCAGAAAACGGGACGAATGGGTATCGTTTAACTGATACATCATCGGGGCATTCTCTTTAGCGATTGCTACAGGAGTATCCTCCGTGCTTTGGCATCCACTAAGTGTGAGTATCAGAAGTATCGTAGCGTTTAATAGTCTAAATTTATTCATTATCTAGGGCTTTCCAAATTTTATTTATAGCTCAATACGACTAGGGGACTTTGGTGTAAGTTGATGTTTGTCCGTATCGATGTATCTGTGCGCCGGTAATTTCCATTGCTGTATTTTGCACTAAATCGAGTTGAAAGAATTGTCCAATTTGATAAAAGTGTGTGGCGTCGGCCGCGGCTAATTTAAGTACATTATTAGCATCGGGGAAAACCGCCATTATCTTGCCTTCTTCGACCATTAACTCAAAGGCATGTTGATGTTGGCTGTCTTGATAAGTACCGCTAGCTGCCTGTAATTGGGTATCGGTTAGCGCAATATTGGGCTTTTGAAATACATATTGAAGCCCGCGGGTATTGCCATCGGCTTTGACTCCTGAATGTCCGGCACCTGCGACTACATGATTTTTCCAGGTCAGGTTAGGATAATTTTGAGTTTGTAAAAACGCGGCAAAATTAAGCACAGGCTGATACAGACCTTCTAACTCAGCAACGGGCATAAACAAGCGCATAGTGTGCTCTGCTGCGCGCTGCTTGAACCCTTCACTGTATTGGGAAAGCGAATTGTTATCCCAAGTTACCGCTGGACTGCTGGGGATATAATTGTTGAATAATTGTGGCTGTTGAAACATCGCATACAGGGTAAATAATCCTCCTAAGGAACTACCCATCAGAGTGCGATTATCGTTGGCTCGATAATGAGTTTCTACATAAGGCACTAATTCACTTTGAATAAATTGTAGAAACTTGTCTGCACCACCAGCCATACCTATTTGATTAATATCGGTGGGGGTAAAATCACGACGACGAAGAATATTCGGATCGGGATCTTTACCGCCCCAAGTAATTCCCACAATAATAACTTCGGGTACAAAACCATCGAAATACTGTTCCCCATAAATGGAGCTGACTAATGGGAAATCCCATTGCGCATCCAGTAAGAAAACCACGGGATATTGCTTATCTGACTGATGATAACTAGCGGGAAAATTAATCAGTAATTTGTATTGCTGATCGACAATAGTTGATTGCAGGGTATCAGTTTGGGTTCCCGGAATGACGACTTCGGTTACCTCTGCAGGCGAGGAATTGAGTGATTGCTGTGTACAAGCGCTAAGTAATCCAGCAATTAAAAAGTAAGCGAGGGTTTTCATTACCGTTCCTTGTTAATTCTGATTAGACATTATTTATTTAACGCTTTCACGGAGGCGAAATCTTGCCAATAAGACTCCGCTTGTTTATCGCTTAACTGCTGGTTGTATACCACTAAGCGATAATTTAGATAATAGACTTCACCGAGCTTTATTACCCAGTCTTGATTTTTTGTGGTGGCAAAGTTAGCAAATACTTGGCCTTGTTCGTTGTAGCCTAGTGGCCAGATACGTAAAGGCTCAGGATGATGCACGTTACTTGGATGTGACATGACTAACATACCAGCGTAATCGTTTTGTAATTCCCCATCGATCAAAAACCAGCGACCGCTACTGTTGTCGGCATTTGCTCGGGTTTTACCTTCCGAGGTTAATACGCGGCTATTGCTTTCATTCCATAGCTCGGTTGCTCTCCAGCTAAAGCCGCCATAACGGTGTTGCTTTAAGGTGACATTAGCATCGACAGCTGTTAATCGGATGGCAATATCAACAATATATTTATCGGCTTCTGTTGGCGTATAAATACGAATGCGTTGTTGTTCATTCAAAATTGGCTTTTGCACTCCGTCCGGCAGAAATTGCAAATGTTGATGCAAGGCCGTCAGTTGTGCATATTCCGCCGATACTGTTTTGTTGAGGATACGCTCAAATTTAACCGTACCTTGCCCTTCACCCAGATTCCAAAAATCTAAGGTTTGTCCTTGATATTCAATTTTGGTCCATGGATTCCAGATACCATAATGGTGGTAATGGTCTGAGGGCTGAATTTGAGTAAGTGCATGGCCGTTTGGCGACCATAAGGGATGGATAAAGCCACTGCGCGAAAATATGGGGTCAATACCTTCTGGGACTTTCGCCATTCCATAATGGTATGCCAGTAGTGGTTTATCCCCTAACTGAAAAATAAGACTCTGTGAATCATCTTTTAATTGTAACTTATGGGTATCCGCGAACAGTGTGCCACTAATCAATAGCGTAATACTGAGTGTGCAAATTGTTGCTTTAGATAATAGCCGCCTTATCATGGCGCCTTATTCCAAAATTGAAAGGCAAAGTATTGCGTTTCACCTGCCCCAGTATTATTAAGAGAATGCGGCACCATTGACTCTAGAAATACCACATCTCCGGCTTTAGCAGATACGTTCTTGTCGCCAATTTGCATAACCACTTCGCCTTTCATCATAACAACGAATTCTTCCGCACCGTGGGTGTGTAACGCGTGGTTGGTTAAGCCTTCATTTAATGTGGAAACATGCATTTCAAAGGAATCGAATGCCGAAGTGGGTTGATTAAAAAAATCCCGACGACCGCCGATATCAGAAGCATTGAATTTTACGTCATTCCAATTGATGACAAAGGCATTGTGTGCGGTTGCATTCGGTTTTTGCGCATACTCAAAAAGATAGTAAGTTACAGGCTGGGCAGTGGTATTGGCTAACTGCACTTTATCCGTTTTGTTAAAGACCATCACACTACCATCACTTACCTGTTGTAACTGACTATTGAGTTTTATGCTAAGTGTGCCACTTTTAACTATAAGTAATGTTTCACCGCTAGTATTTTTGAGATTATCAAAGCTAGAATGTGCCGCTAATGATTGGGCAGTAAGATGCAACTTTTGTATATCTTTACCGCTACCGGTTAACAGTTTTTGCTGCCAGCTATCAGCATTTTGTGTTGAGTTGGCCTGTGGCCAAGAAAGGGCGGCAGAACTTAAAGTTTGACCGGCGTGAGTAATAACACTAGTAAGTATAAGTGCAATAAAAGTAATGAAACGCATGATGTTAGCCTGTGATTAAATAAACAGTCAGCAGCCTAACAGAGGCGATATCCACTTAACAATTGCTTAACATTGATTATTTGCGAATAGCTATAAAACGCAAAAAGGTTAATAAAATCTGTAAATTAGAAGTTTTTTTGTTTATCGTCTATTCTAGAAATAGTCTAGGATTAACAATCTAGAATTGAATATGGAATCTGCATGCAAGCTATTGATTATGCCAAAAGTGTAACGGAATCATTTTCGCTCCCAGACGCTTGTACGCGTATAAAGGAATTACTTAATGATGATCGCTCGACCATAGATGATATTGCTGCGGTGATATCTCTTGATCCATCGTTGAGTATCAAACTGTTAAAATTGGCCAATAGCGCGATTTATAATTTTCCTTCAACGACTAATACTATCAGCAAAGCCGTGCATGTTATTGGTGGCCAAGCCATTTATAGCTTGGTGATGACCGAAACAGCCACCTCGGCATTTAAGCATTTTGAAAATAATGCCATTGATTTAGAACGCTTCTGGCAACAAAGTGTGTATTGCAGTTTAATTGCTAAGCAATTAGCGGCGCAGGCCAAAATTAAAGATGTAGAACGTTATTTTCTATTGGGCTTACTGCATAACTTTGGTGAGTTAGCAGTAGCGGTAAGGCATCCCGAGTTGGCGAGTAAATGCGAGCAATACGATATTAAAACCTTGCCTTGGGTGCAACAAAAGAAAGTGCTAGGTTTTACCTATGCGGATATAGGTAGTGAAATTCTTAAATTATGGAATTTACCCGAAAACTTATATCGCCCTATTGCCGATCAAAATGATTTAACCGCGGCCATGGATTGTAAAGACACCGCCATCTTGAATGCTGCAATTCGTATTGCCTTGTCGGTGGTGCACACCAATAAGTTTTCGCTCACCCATATTCTTAATCCTGAAATTATCAAAAATTTCAACTTGGTGGATTCGGATGTTGTCGAAGCCACTCAATATTCACGTTTAGAGGCTTACAATATTTTGGTATTAATGAATCCGGAGTTATTTATGATCCCTTAGGGGGTAAGCAAAATAATTGTAAAAAGGCCTATTTTGCTAGATGAGAACTACTATCATTTATTATATTTATTAAAATTTCACCAACATCACTCAAATCTATAATGGCTATAAATAAACTAAACCATTGATCGTTGTTAATTTTCCTATAGCGCCATTATAATTGGGCGTTCTTATCTCGTTCCCTAAATCACTGATATTTGCTGGTTTAGGTATATACTAAAAGACTTAATTCAGAACTTTTGTTGTCAACCAAGAGGACAATATAGTGTTAGAAGCTTATCGCCAACACGTTGCAGAACGTGCCGAAGAAGGTGTTCCACCGAAACCGCTAAATGCAGACCAAGTAGCCGGTTTAGTTGAACTATTAAAAAATCCACCTGCGGGTGAAGAAGAATTCTTAGTTGAGTTACTTTCCGAGCGAGTTCCTCCCGGTGTTGATGAAGCGGCTTATGTAAAAGCCGGTTTTCTTAGCGCCATCGTGAATGGAGAAGCCACTTCACCGTTAATTTCAAACGATGCTGCCATTCAATTGCTCGGCAACATGCACGGTGGTTACAACATTATTACCTTAGTTGAAGCCTTAGATAATGCTGAATTGGCCGAATTAGCCGCTGAAGAACTGAAGCACACATTGCTAATGTTCGATGCCTTCCATGATGTGGAAGAAAAAGCTCGTGCTGGAAATAAATACGCACAAGAAGTGTTAGAAAGCTGGGCCGAAGGCGAGTGGTTTACTGCACGTCCTGATATTCCTGAAAAAATCACCGCAACGGTATTTAAAGTTACCGGTGAAACCAACACCGATGACTTATCTCCTGCGCCAGATGCATGGTCCCGTCCTGATATCCCATTACATGCTCGCGCCGCTTATAAAATGACCCGTGACGGCTTAACACCTGAAAAACACGGCGAAGTTGGTCCATTAGCGCAAATCGAAGAAATGAAAGCCAAGGGTCATCCTGTTGCTTTTGTGGGTGATGTGGTTGGTACTGGTTCTTCACGTAAATCTGCCACTAACTCAGTGTTATGGTTTTTCGGTGATGATTTACCGGGTGTACCTAACAAACGTGGTGGTGGTATTTGTATTGGCTCTAAAGTGGCGCCGATTTTCTACAACACTATGGAAGATGCAGGTGCCTTGGTATTTGAAGCCGATGTTGAACAAATGAACATGGGTGATGTGATTGAAATTTTACCGTTTGAAGGTGTGATCAAAAATGCCGACAGTGGTGATGTGATAGCCGAATACGCCTATAAGTCAGATGTATTGTTAGACGAAGTGCGTGCCGGTGGCCGTATTAATTTAATTATCGGTCGTGGTTTAACCGACAAAGCGCGTGAGTCTTTAGGTTTAGGTGCGTCGGATTTATTCCGCAAACCTGACCAACCTGCTGATACGGGTAAAGGTTATACCCTTGCCCAGAAAATGGTTGGTAAAGCTTGTGGTGTTGAAGGTATTCGCCCAGGTACTTATTGTGAGCCGAAAATGACCACAGTAGGATCCCAAGATACAACCGGTCCAATGACCCGTGATGAATTGAAAGATTTAGCTTGTTTAGGTTTCTCTGCCGATTTAACCATGCAGTCATTCTGTCATACAGCGGCTTACCCTAAGCCGGTGGATGTTGAAACACAGCATACATTGCCTGATTTCATTATGAACCGTGGTGGTGTGAGCTTGCGTCCCGGTGACGGTATTATCCATAGTTGGTTAAACCGTATGTTGTTACCCGATACCGTTGGTACCGGTGGTGACTCACATACTCGTTTCCCTCTAGGTATTTCATTCCCTGCTGGTTCTGGTTTGGTGGCATTTGCTGCTGCTACCGGTGTTATGCCGTTAGATATGCCTGAGTCAATTTTGGTGCGCTTTAAAGGTGAAATGCAGCCTGGTATCACCTTACGTGACTTAGTTCATGCAATTCCTTTATATGCGATTAAAGCGGGCTTATTGACTGTTGTTAAAAAAGGTAAGGTCAATGCCTTCTCTGGTCAAATCCTAGAAATTGAAGGGGTTGAAAACCTAACTGTAGAGCAAGCCTTTGAATTGTCAGATGCATCCGCAGAGCGTTCTGCTGCTGGTTGTACGGTGAAGTTATCGGAAGAATCTATTAGCGAATACTTACGCTCGAACATCACCATGCTACGTTGGATGATCAACGAAGGTTATGGCGATCCGCGTACCCTTCAGCGCCGTGCGTTGAAAATGGAAGAGTGGTTAGCTAATCCGCAGTTAATGACTGCCGATGCCGATGCCGAATATAAAGAAATCATCGAAATCGACATGTCGGAGATCAAAGAGCCAATCGTTTGTTGTCCGAATGACCCAGATGATGCCAAAACCTTATCTGAAGTTGCTGGTGATAAAGTTGACGAAGTCTTCATTGGTTCTTGTATGACCAACATCGGTCACTTCCGCGCTGCCGGTAAATTACTTGAGCAATACGAAGGTACGTTACCTACTCGTTTGTGGATGTCGCCACCGACAAAAATGGACGAAGCACAGCTGAAAGAAGAAGGTTATTACAATATCTACGCTAAAGCCGGTGTACGTACTGAAATGTCCGGTTGTTCTTTGTGTATGGGTAACCAAGCACGTGTGGAGCCCGGTGCTACGGTATTGTCGACTTCTACGCGTAACTTCCCTAACCGTTTAGGCGATGGTGCTAATGTATATCTCACTTCTGCTGAATTAGCAGCGGTTGGCGCTATTGTAGGTCACTTACCTACAGCGGAAGAATATATGCAGTACGCTAGTAAGATTGAATCCATGAGCGCGGACGTGTTCCGTTATCTGAACTTCGATCGTATGGATTCGTTCAAGCAAGCTGAAGAAGAAGCCCAGAAGAATATTATTCCTACTTTGAATGTAGCTTAATATTTTCTAAGTTTATTTTGAAATTGAAAAGCCGGGATTGTATCCCGGCTTTTTTATGTGACTAATTTAATTAGAACTCAGATTAATTAACCTTATACCGCTGCTCGTAATGTTTTCGCCGCTTTAACCATATTATCCAAGGCAATAGTGGTTTCTTCCCAACCTCTGGTTTTTAAGCCGCAATCAGGGTTGACCCACAAGCGGTCATCATCAATGTGCTGGCGAGCTTTATTAAGTAAATCAATAATCCACTGCTGGTTAGGAATATTCGGTGAATGGATATCATACACACCGGGGCCTAAATCGTTAGGATATTGAATATCATCAAAAGCATTGAGTACGGCCATATTGGAACGTGAGGTTTCAATGGTCAGTACATCTGCATCTAAATCAATAATCGCCTGTAAAATATCGTTAAATTCTGAATAACACATATGGCTGTGGATCTGTACTTGAGCCGGCGCCGTTGCGCAAGATAATCTAAAGGCACGTGTTGCCCACTCTAAATAGTGTTGCCATTGGCTTTGCTTGAGTGGCATGCCTTCGCGAATGGCAGGCTCATCCACTTGAATAATATTAATGTTATTGGCGACTAAGTCATCAATTTCATCACTAATAGCCAACGCGACTTGCTCAGCGACTAGTGGCAATGGCAAGTCATCACGTACAAAAGACCAGCATAAAATGGTTACGGGACCAGTAAGCATGCCTTTGACCGGTTTACTGGTGAGGGATTGGGCGTATTGAATCCAATCCAGAGTCATCACGTCTGGACGACTGACATCGCCAAAGATTATCGGGGGCTTAACACAGCGGGAGCCATAACTTTGCACCCATGCCTGTTGAGTCACAGCAATACCACTGAGTAATTCACCAAAATACTCGACCATATCATTACGTTCAGGCTCTCCGTGCACCAGTACATCTAAATCAATGGCCAGTTGTTTATCAATATTGTCTTTAATGTGTTTTTTAATCGCCTGATTGTAATCCGCATCAGATAGTTCTTGGCGTTTCCACTGGCTACGTATGCTACGTATAGACTGGGTTTGTGGAAACGAACCAATAGTGGTGGTGGGGAACAGTGGCAATTTTAGATGAGAGGCTTGTAATGATTTACGTTGAGTAAATGGCAGAGAACGTTGACGATGTTCATCCTGCAATTGTTGTTGTCGCGATTGCACTTGTTGGTCGTTAATCCGTAATGAGTGCGCTCGCTGTTTTACCGGTAACGAATAGGCATTAATCTCGGCAAGCTCCCCCGTGGTCAGTGCCTTTTTAAGTAGTGCCAATTCTTGGCACTTTTGCTTGGCGAATGCCAGCCAGCTTTTGAGTTCGTTATCGAGTTGCTGTTCCTGATCTAAATCTACCGGTGTATGTAACAACGAGCAACTTGGCGCTAGCCATAAGCGTGCCGCCAGTTTTTCATAGATGGGTTCTAATTGTTGATATAACGCGGTTAAGTCGGTGCGCCAAATATTACGACCGTTAATCACCCCTAAAGAAATCACCCAATGCTTGGGCAAGGTGTTGATGGCGTAATCTACATTACAGGTTTCCGATAGAATATCTAAATGCACACCGTTAAAGGGTAATGTAGCAACCAGTGCTAGCTGTTGTTCGATACTGGCAAAATAACTGGTAAGTAATAATTTAAGGTTACCCTTTTTAAGCGTTTGATAAGCCTGTTTGAAAGCATCTAGCCAGGCGTTATTTAGTTCTAAACCTAATATTGGTTCATCCAGTTGTAACCAGTTGACGTTGTGCTGATTGAGTTCATCAAAAATCTGTTGATAGCCCTCAAGCAAGCTTGGTAATAAACGGAGCCTGTCGTCATTGGTGCCAGTGGCGGTGCCTAACCATAAATAACTTAATGGACCGAGTAATACCGGTTTGATGTCTTTTTGAATGGCACGGGCTTCTTGGATTTGTTCAATCAGGTTACTGATATTGACCTTGATATCTAGTTGCTCAGCGAATTCCGGCACAATGTAGTGGTAGTTAGTATCAAACCATTTCGTCATATCGCTAGCGGCGCAGCCACAGCTGCCGGGCGCTTGACCACGAGCCATGTTAAATTCGACATCTAAATTAGTTAACGAGTGTTGTTGAAAACGAGCTGGCACAATTCCTAAATATAAACTGGTGTTGAGTACATGGTCATAATGAGCAAAATCACCTACCGGCAGCAATTCAATACCAGCTTGTTGCTGGAGTTGCCAGTGTTCGGCACGTAGGATTTTACACGACTGGGATAACTCCTCAGCGCTGATATCGGCGCGCCAGTATTGCTCAAGGGAAAATTTTAGTTCACGGTTAAGGCCGATTCGGGGAAATCCCAGATTATGTATTCGCATAACAGTAGTCCTTTCTATAGACGTCTAGAAGTTTAGATGTTTATAATCGTCGGAACGGCAGGCAGTCTCAAGCGCAAGATTTTCAACATTAATATGAAAAAAATTCATCATGATTGAAGTTAAACATTTAAAAACCATACTCAAATTGCAACAGGCTGGTTCTGTTGTGGCGGCGGCTGAACATTTGTTTACCAGTCAGTCGGCGTTATCCCATCAGTTAAAAGAGTTGGAAAGCCGAGTCGGGGGGCCAGTATTTAAACGTAAAACCTCACCTATTGAATTTACCGCTAAAGGCGAAGTGTTATTGTCTTTGGCAGAATCGGTGTTACCGCAAATTCAACAAGCGGAAACGAAACTAAAACCGTCTTTATTTAAGCCACAGAAACTAGCCATTGGTATTGAGTGTCATGCTTGCTTTGATTGGTTATTACCCGCAATAGCCGAGTTTCAGCAACAACAGCCACAGATCGAAACCGATTTGATTGGCGATAGTTTATTTGCGGTGCCTAGTGCGTTACGTGAACATTCGATTATCTTTACGGATGAGCCACATGCCGAAGAGGGCATGGAGCTGCAAGTCATTGGCGACTTCGAAGTGGTATTGGCCATGGCCAGCAATGACATATTGACCCAAAAGGCTTTTATACAACCGCAAGATCTTAATGGCGCTACGTTAATAACTTATCCAGTGGAGCATCAGCGTTTAGATGTGTTCAAACGTTTTTTACAACCTGCAAATTGCCAGCCAGCCCAATGGCGTAAGGTGGAAAATAGCCATGTTATTTTGCAAATGGTGGCGGCGGGTTTAGGGGTAAGTGCATTACCGGATTGGCTGGTGAACAAGCATGTAAAGCAAGGGCAGATGGTCGTTAAACCTTTATCTGAACTTGGTCTCAAAAGGACGCTATACGCCAGTTATCATCATGGAATTCAGGCGATAGCAGAATTATTTCTGCCTATCGCCAAAGATCATTACAGTGAACTAAGTCGTTAGGCTATTCGTTTTCGAGTCGATTTCCAGTAACTCCACAGTGATAACAGTATTAAACTCGCACCAAATAGCGGGAATACGGCCCCTAAAATGATAATCCCAATAATCAGTATTTTATCGGCCTTAAAGCGTGCGGGTACCTTAGGGAACCCCCAATTGTTACTAGGCTTTCGCAGTAAATAAGAGGTTAAACCGGCTATGGTGGTCAGGCTGAAGAGCAATGCCACGCTGAGCAAGACTAACCAGTTTATCAAGCCATATTCTCCTTGGTGTAATCGCATAAATATTTGACGTAGATCCATTAGCACGCCGACCTCATTCCAGCTCAAGGATTTAATTATCTCACCGCTGTATTGGTCGATATGTATCACTTTCTGATCTCGTAATAGTAAGGCACGGTTGCTAATGCTATAAACGCCTACAGCATTTTCAGGAAGGCGGATGGTAACAACACCATCAAGCTGCTGTTGCTGAGCAATATCAGCCACTGTGTCAATATTTAAAGGGGGTGGGGTAGAGTTGAATGCAACAGTGGAGGTTAAGCCTTTGCTCTGCATCCAATGCATTGGAAAGCCGGTTTGGGTTTGTTGCTGTACCCATTTTAATTGACTGCCAAATACATCGGTCCATGGCATACCGCCAGCTAAAATCATTAGCATAAAGGCCGATAACCAAAAACCGATAACCGCATGTAAATCACGCCAAAACACACGCTTGCCCGCTGAAAATCGAATCGTGAAGAAGCCAGCAGCGCCACTGCCTTGTTTTGGCCACCAAATATATAGCCCAGTTAAAATCAATACAATAAACCAACTGGCGACCAGCTCAACAATCAAGGTGCCGGCTTGGCCGAGCAATATTTCACCGTGGAGTTTACGTACGGTATACATCAAGGTTTGCTGTTGTATAACCTCGCCTTTCACTTCTGCAGTGTAAGGGTTTACATAAAGTAACTGACTCGCGCGGCCTTTACCGGCGATTTTAAAGGTCGTATTTTGAGTTGCAGCAGTTGGCAGGGTAACGGCCACTATTTTTTGATCTGCTGCCTGCTGAGCGACAGTAAGTTGCTGGCTTAAGGGCAGGCGTGATAGCTGTGTTGGGTTACTTTGATTAAACATTTGTTGTTGATATAGCTGCTGATTAAGGTTGTCTTTGAACAAATAAATCGTGCCAGTAATCGCTAACAGCAGCATAAAGGGCAGGGTGATTAACCCTGCAATTACATGCCATTTCCATAACCATGAGTTGAGTAAATTATTTTTAGTAAACATGCTGTAGCTCCTTAGAAGGTATAGGACATGCCAGCGTAAAAGGTACGGCCATCGACGGTTCTGAACTTCATTTCACCTCGACTATAAGTGGCTCTATCTTCCATGGTGTCGGTAAGATTCAGACCATGTAGCCATAAGCGCCAGTTATCCATTTGATAATTGACTCGTAAGTTAAGACGGTCACCGCGGGTGAATTTGGATGCTGGTGAATTAACAATGTCGGCGTAGTAAAAACTGTAAAAATCCCCTTCTAATTCCAGCGTAAGTTGCTCGGTGGGTAACCATGCAAGGCGAGCATTGAGGTGATGTTTGGGTGAACGCTGTAATACTTTTCCGGTAAGGTCATCATCCGCGCCTGCGGTACTTTGTATAAAACTGTCATAGGTATTGTCAGCATAGGTATGGGTTAAACCCACTCGCCAGTTGGCGTTATCAGGTAAGTATTCAATAACCGATTCAAGCCCCTTTATTTTGACCTGACCTGCATTGGTGGTTTGTAAGTACTCATCACCGTTGGCCTTTATCAATTCCTGCGTGACTAAATAATGCGTTATTTCATTGTGGTACACCGAGGTATCGTAATGCCATTCACCGCCTAAAGCCTTGCTCGAACCCCGTAGTCCCAGTTCAATATTGGTCGCTTCTTCCGGTTGCAGATTAGGGTTGCCCTCTTCGGCATCAAATAAATCACTGCTACTTGGTGCATAAAACCCTGCAGAAATTCCTAACCATAATAAATGTTCAGAATTGAGGTCGTAGGTAATACCCAATTTAGGGGCGATATCAGAAAACGTGCCTTGTTGGCTATATAGGCTGGATTCGAGCTGAATATCTTCATAGCGTGCGCCAGTGGTGATGTGCAATTTTTCGGTTGCGTCAAACTGATATTGCATAAAGTAGGCAGCGATACTGAGTTGATTTTCAAAGGTCGTAAATGGGCCGGATAGTGCTAAGTCTTCACGGTTATATTGTTTGGTATCTTGGGTACCGCGGTAGTGGCTGAAACCGCTAATTAAATTCGATTGGTTAAAATCATGACGATAACTGAGTTTGGCATGGTAGCTGAGGTCATTTTCATCTTGGGGACCACTAAAACGCGATGCACCAATAGTATCTTTTTCACGGCGGACTAAATTGACTTCCAGAAACCCTGAATCAAGCAGGTGCTCGAACTTTAACGATTGGGTACTTTGCTGAAGATCGGTGGAAGAACTTAAACTCCCGGCCTGGGTTTTATCCTCAGCAATTTGTTCTGAGGTTAGATCCCCTCGGGCCACGTTATATTCATCTAAATATTCAAAACGGGCGACGATTTTACTGAGGTCGCTGAGTTGGTAAATTCCTTTAGCACTCATTTGTTGTCTATTGTTGACTGACTCTTGGCGTAATCCATCAAGATTGCGCGAGTTAATATCAAAAAAGTAACCAAGGTCTTTGACTGTGCCGCCAGTACTTAGGTTTGCGCGTAAACGATTAAAATCACCGGCTTCAATTGAAAGTTTGGTTTCCGGGGTTAACGGCGCATCACGGCTAATCACATTGACCACACCGCCAAAGGCATTATTTGGATACAACGCCGACGCTGGGCCTTTAATGATTTCTACCCGCTGGATATCAAAGGTATTCGTGCGGTCAAGGCGTTGGGTTGCGCCCTGATAAGGATTTTCAAGAGGAATACCGTCTAACATGGGAATGGTATAGCTCTTACTACCATTGGGAATACGTAAATTACGCACTTGGGTTTCGCCGGGGATCCGGTCCAAAAACTCATCAGGGTCGACAAATTGTAGGCGTTGCATTTCCGCACGACCGACCACATGGGAATTCATCGCTAAGGCTTTCAGGTCGGTGCCGCCTAACTGCGCGCCATCGGTATTGGCTTTTCCCAATACGGTAATGGATTCGATTTGCCGCTCAACCAAAATATTGGATGTACCGTTGTTAGGTGTTTGTGTTGGTTCAGGTGCCGCAGCCAGATGAGCACTAGCGCACAGCGCGAATAGGCTCGCGACTGCTGGAAATACGTTTTTCATATTGTTTACTTCTATTAATCAAATTAGGCAAAACAATGACTGGTTAAGGATCACTGCTGTTTTGAGTGGTACTAGATTGATTTATAGAAGTGGTGGTGCTCTGGAGTGTGCAGATTGATAGGCAAATGCAGTATAAGGGCGTTGTGCCAAACGACTATTAAGGGCTTGATAAGCAATATGATCTATCGAGCTATCAAGCATGTTGGGTAAGTCGGTATACAGATCTGATAGGTATTTATAGGAGCAATCTATTTGTTGTAATTCTGCCGGTGCATCGGCAGGGGCATCGACAAATACCAATTGGTTTGATTCAAAAAAAGCTGATTCGGAAATCCATTTAAAACTACTACCAGTACAGATAAGAATTTTGTCTTCACCGGCATATTGCTGTGCATCATCGGTTATCCACGCCGCAGCCAGCACGGAAGCGGTGCTATTGAAAAGCATCACTAACATCAGCAAGGATGACAATAAGCGGCGGAACAAGTGAAAATTCAAATGGATAGGGTGTCGTTTAGTCATTATGAAATAATCATACGTGTAAAAACTAATGGCTGACAAGCTTAATTATTATTTAAAAAAATGAATTACAACTGGAAACTAGTAGGCCACAGCTAAGCCGACTTGAGCTCAGCGGTGACCTATTTAGCGGTTACTAAGGTAGTTTTCGTCGTTTTATCAAGTAAAACATTGCCGGTAACACGACTAGAGTTAATACCACTGCGCTCGCCATACCGCCTACCATAGGGGCTGCAATGCGGCTCATCACTTCAGAGCCGGTACCGCTGCCATAGAGTATGGGTAATAAGCCAAGAATGATCGCTGCTGCGGTCATCATTACTGGCCGTACGCGCATGCCTGCACCGTTCATAACCGCTTGGGCTAATGCGTTACTATTTGGTGTTCTTTTGTCAGTCTGGCATTCCGTGATCATGGCATCATAGGCTTGATTCAAATATACCAACATGATGACGCTGATCTCGACCGCGACTCCCGCCAAGGCAATAAAACCTACTCCTACCGCCACCGAAAAATTATAGCCTTGTAAATACATGAGCCAAATACTGCCGATCATGGCTAAGGGCAGGGTACCCATAATCATGGCGACTTCGGTTAGATTACCGAAATTAAGAAACAGCAACACCACAATGATCGCGAATGTCAGCGGAATAACGTACTTGAGTTTCTCTTTGGCCCGTTGCATATACTCATATTGACCTGACCAAGTAATGGAATAGCCGGTGGGTAAATTAAGTTGTTGTTTAACTCGTTGTTGAGCATTTTCAACGTAGCTACCGATATCCACGTTGTCGATGTCCACAAACACCCAGCCGTTGATTCTGGCATTTTCACTTTTAATCCCCGGAGGGCCGTCTTCAATATGTACATTGGCCACATCCGACAGCGCGATACGCATGCCGTTAGGGGTAACAATGGGCAAGCGGGAAAGCTTCTCTGGTGAATCACGATAATCTTGCGGGTAGCGTAAATTAACCGGATAGCGCTCCAAGCCCTCAACGGTTTGGGTGACATTCATGCCGCCGATAGCCGATGCCACAACTTGCTGTACATCGGCAATGTTCAAGCCGTAGCGTGCGGCTTTTTGTCGTTGAATATCCACTTTTAAATATCGGCCACCGGCGACACGTTCGGAATAAACCGAAGTTGTACCAGCAACATCAATCATGATTTTCTCAAGCTGTAGGCCTATGTCTTGGATGACATTCAAATCCGGCCCAGCGATTTTAATGCCTACTGGGGTTTTAATGCCGGTGGCCAACATATCAATACGGGTTTTGATGGGCATTACCCAAGCGTTAGTGACACCGGGGAGCTGCAATAAACTATCCAGCTCCTTCCTTAAGCTTTCGGGGGTTACGCCTTCTCGCCATTGGGAGCGAGGCTTAAAGTGAATGAAGGTTTCGATCATCGTCAGTGGTGCCGGATCGGTAGCGGTTTCTGCACGCCCCATTTTACCAAACACGGTTTGCACCTCTGGCACGGTTTTAATTAAGCGGTCAGTTTGTTGTAACAACTCCCGGGCTTTGCCAATAGAAATACCGGGGTAGGTGGTGGGCATATACATGATATCGCCCTCATCTAATGGCGGAATAAATTCACTACCAATTTTATTGATTGGCCAAAAACCGACGAGGGTAACCAGCAATGCGGCCATAAGGGTGGTTTTAGGGTTTTTAAGTACAGATTTTAACACTGGCAAATAGGCTGCAGTGAGTAGGCGATTGAGAGGATTTTTATGTTCGGCTAACACCTTGCCCCTGATGAAATAGCCCATGAGTACCGGCACCAAGGTTATTGCTAGTGCTGCCGATGCAGCCATGGCATAAGTTTTAGTGAAAGCCAGTGGTGCGAACATTCGCCCTTCTTGCGCTTCTAAAGTGAATACCGGTACAAAAGAAACCGTAATAATGAGCAGACTAAAGAACAACGCCGGTCCGACTTCCGTGGCCGATTGCGCGACAATTTGCCAGCGGTTGTCTTTGGTTAGTGGGGTTTTCTCCATATGCTTATGCATGTTTTCAATCATCACAATGGCACCATCGATCATCGCGCCGATGGCGATAGCAATACCCCCGAGGGACATGATATTGGCGTTAATACCTTGCAGATGCATGATAATAAAAGCCGTAAGAATGCCCACGGGTAAACTGATAATAGCCACCAGTGAAGAGCGAATATGAAACAAAAAGATCACGCACACCAAAGCAACCACGGCAAATTCTTCGAGTAACTTAAGCCACAAATTTTCCACCGCGTTGTTAATCAATTCAGAGCGGTCATATACAGTGACTATCTCCACGCCTTCCGGCAGGCCTTGCTTTAATTTCTCTAATTTGGCTTTGACAGCTTCAATCGTTTGTTGGGCATTTTCACCAAAACGCATGACGACCACACCGCCAACCACTTCTCCCTCGCCATTGAGTTCAGCAATACCACGGCGCATTTGTGGGCCGATATTTACCTGTGCCACATCGGCAATGGTTAATGGTGTGCCTTTGGCGTTTAAACCAAGGGGGATTGACTCAATGTCCTTGACGTTTTTAATGTAGCCGGTAGCGGTGACCATATATTCGGCTTCGGCCATTTCTACCACCGAAGCGCCGGTTTCTTGATTACCTTGCTGTATGGCAATTTGGATCAAACTCAGGGGAATGTTGTAAGCGCGCAGTTTATCTGGGTCTACTTGCACCTGATATTGTTTCACCATGCCGCCAATGGCTGCCACTTCAGAAACGCCGGGCACGGTTTGTAATTCGTATTTTAAGAACCAATCTTGCAGGCTACGTAACTGGCTAATATCCAAGTTGCCGGTCCGATCAATCAGTGAGTACAAATATACCCAACCTACGCCGGTGGCATCTGGCCCTAATTGTGGTCGAGCATTAGCCGGTAACGACGGCGCTACCTGACTTAAATATTCAAGCACCCGGCTACGGGCCCAGTATAAATCGGTTTTCTCGTTAAATATAACGTACACAAAAGAGTCACCAAAAAACGAATAGCCACGTACGGTTACCGCCCCCGGTACCGATAACATTGCCGTAGTAAGCGGATAGGTCACTTGGTCTTGCACCACCTGTGGCGCTTGTCCGGGGTAACTGGTTTTGATAATAACCTGTACATCGGATAAATCCGGTAAGGCATCCACCGCGGTATTTTTAACGGAATACAAGCCAGCGCCAATAAGGATGAGGGTACTTAACAGCACCAGCAGGCGATTATTGATCGACCATTGAATTATTGCCTTGATCATTATCGTCTCCCTAGTGGTTTGAATGGGCGTTATCAGATGCCGGTTTTACTGGCTCAATGGCGGTGATCACCAGTTCGTCTCTGACTTCAAAGGTAAAGTTAATAGCTTGCGCCGGATTGAGAGCATGAATATCAATACCATCAGCTAACAAAAAGTCCATGGTCGCAGCGGGGCGTTGCCATTTTTCAATGGCATCTCGACTGATGTTTAGGATACGGGACTGCCTATCTATGTGATTAATCACACCATTCACCGTTGCTGAAGATACTGAACTGGCCGTAGAGTCATGACTCATACGTTTAAAATCAGAGCTCTTACTGGATTCAGAATCAATGAGAAACTGTGCAGAGGTCACCACCACATCTTCGGTGGTTAAGCCTTTAATGATCTCAATTTGGCCATTATCGACCCGGCCAATTTTGACTTCGATAGATTTAAACTGACCATCACCTAATGCTAAAACAACGCGGTCTTGTTTGCCGGTGCGGATCACCGATTCTTTGGGAACAATAATGGCGTTATCAAGGCTATCCGCGAGAATAGAAACTTGGGCAAACATATTAGGTTTTAGTGCTAAATCTGCATTGTCGAATTTAAGGCGCACTCGCAACGTGCGGGTTTTCGCATCCAGCGCCGGATAAACGTACTCGACTACCCCTGTCCATTGTCTGCTGGGTAGGTAATCTAATGTCATGGATACCGGTAGACCGGACTGGATCAACGCGGTGTCACGTTCGAATATCTCAGCCTCTACCCACACTTGTTCAGGTTTGCCTATGCTCATTAATGTGGTACCGGGTTTGACATAAAAACCTTCTCGGACCTTTAGCCCATCAACCACACCAGACTGGGGCGCATAGAAGGTGACAGATTGTTTTACCACTTTATTTTTCTCCAGCTCCTTTATAAAACCTGCCGACAGTTGCAGTGCGGCTAAACGCTCTTTAGCCGCAGTCACTAGGGCTTGGTTATTGCGTTTTAAGGCGATGAGGAATTCTTCTTGAGCATTCACTAATTGCGGTGAGTAAAGTTGGTAAAGTGGTGCGTCTTTTTGCACAGGATTGCCTGCGGCTTTAACGTATAACTTATCTATCCAGCCTTCTACCCTTGGGTGAATATGCACCAAGTAGTCTTCGTCATACTGAACATATCCCACTGTGGAAATGCTGGTATTCATAGTTTGGCTAGTCACTTTTGCGGTTCTTACCCCTAAATTATTAATAACATGGGGGGCTATTTTTACAGCACCGGGCCCGAAGTCGTCTGCTGCATTGTCTTCATATACAGGTACCAGATCCATGCCCATCGGGGATTGTCCCGGCTCATCGCGGCGGTAATTATTATCCATTGGTGCTACCCAATATAACGGTGTTTTTTTAGTCTCAGTGGTTGTCGTTTGTATTGATTCCGGCTTAGGGGCGAAAAAGTACGAGGCAGTGACACCTAAGGCAACGCCAATGGCCAGAGTGACGGCGAGTGTTGTTGTTTTATTTAGTGGCATGTTCATTCTCCAACATTTTCTAGGGTGGTCGCGGATGTGCCAACCAAGTAGTAATTTAAGCGTGCGCTGGTTTTTAGAACGTCAATATCAATTTGCAACGCTGATATGCGCGCATTCAGTTCTGCAATCCTCGCTCTGACAACCTCAGAAAAATCGCCGTCATCGTTGGTGTAAGCGGTTAATGAGGCTTCGGCTTGCTCGTGTATTTGATCAAGTAGTTGTTCGGCATACAAGCTTTGGCGGTCGGATAAACGCTGTAACTGGCGTTGCTCGTTATCTATTTGCGCCAGCATGTTTCGAAGTAGCAGCAATTTTTCGGTTTTGATCACTTCGGCTTGGGCAAAGCTAGCCTCAACCTGTTTATCTTGTTTGTTTTTAGTAAATAGCGGTACATCAAACGATAGTCCAATGGAGAAAAAGTCTGAACGATTCATGCCATTGTCGGCATCGCCACGATAGGCATAACTGGCATTGACTCCCCATTGTGGTTTGTACTTCTGTTTGGCCAGCTCAACTCCTTGTGTAGCAGCTTGATATTTCAGTTCGATAGATTGTATCAGTGGGTGATGACTCACTTGTTGCAGCAGTTGATGGGACGACTTCGATGAATTCGTCGCTGATATGATGGTAGGCAGTACAATGTTTGGCAGTTCTTCACTCACTGATAGGGCACTGGAAGGCGATAATGGTTGAGAAGAATGTGCTTGAGCAGCGTAATTTGGTTGCAACCATTGGTTAAGTTTGGCTAACGCTGACTCCTGTTTTTGCTGCTCGGCGAATAATCTATCATCGAGCTGGATAAGCTCTAACTGTGCACGGATCACGTCTTGTTGTCTGGTTTTACCTAACGCGGAGGCGTAGTTGGCTTTGGCAATATCCACCATTTGTACAAACAACGCTTTGTCCTTATTGATGAGCTTAATCGACTTTTGTGCCAGATAAGCATCTAGCCATAATTGGCTGACAATACTTTGCATTTTAGCGTTACGATCTTGGCGCAATAATGGCATTTGTGCTGCTTGTGTTTGTAATTGCGCTTGTTGTATCGCAAGCGAATCGCCACGGGGTAGCATCTGCGTCACGCCCACTTTCATTTGCGTCATTGCTTCTTGATTAAAATCCCATGAATCCATAGGCATATTCATCAGGCCGATAGATACGTTTGGGTCGGGCAAGCTACCGGCAGCAATGCTTTGTGCTTGTAAGGATTGTTGTTGAAATTTGTTGCCTTGTAACCAAGGGTCATTTTGTTGAGCTTGGTTAATGGCTTGTGTTAACGAAACCACCTCATTGGCTTGTACTAGTTGCATGGGCAACAGTAAAAATAATAACAGCGTTGTTTTAGTATATTTTAATAGCATTTTTTGCCTCCAGAAATTCTGGATCCTGTCTGTTGACGACTTAGCGTCAATACAGATTAATAAAGGAAAATTAGTAAATAAGTGTGCGCTTGAAATTTAGACGCACTGATCCTGTATTAGGCAAATATGGGTGGGCGGTAGAGTGATTTGCGATGGGCTTGGGGAACAAGACCATTAATATGCTGGATTTTTATTATTGATAAATCTAGCTTAAGCAATAATGGTATGCCATTGACTAAAGTCATTGAGGTACAAGCGCTTGCGGGACAGTGACAATCTACATCACAGCAGTCGGCTTGTTGCTTGAGCATATCATGTTGCATCATTTGTTGGTCTGTCGCTGACATCACCATATTGTGATGGGGTGTAGCATTTTGTTGATTGGCGCTTTGGGGCATTTCACAAGGCATAGACGCAGACGCAAACACCTGGCTAACAAAAGCAAGGAGCATGATCGTGGTAATGAAAACCTTGTGAATAGCTTTAAACATATTGACTCTTAAGCCCTAAAGACCGAGGCAATATACAAATAATTCGTAAAGTAAGCAAAGTTAATTTTTTGAAAAACCGCTAATTTTGGACTATTGCTCCTTGGGTATTGATACATTGTTGGTGACAAATAAATTAAGCTAGTGGCGTATTAGCAGCAAGAGTTAAACTACCTAAATTAAGGGAATTAGATAACCATGGATGTGACTTTTCGAGCCAAATTTATCGATATTTGTAGTCAAAAAATTGCAGCTAAAGGCGACAATGTTGGTTTGTCTTTCTACGCTTTTTTTGCCAACAAGAATGATCAACCTGCGCTATTAATGGAGATGGCGACTTGGTGGATCCAGATACACCAACTAGATCACTTTGAAAAAGCCTTAAAAATTAAAACAATGCTGGAAAAGGGACTGTGATGTAAAAGCATTAGCTTCAGCAAATCTAATGTAACCTGAAGGCATAACTAAAGATAACGCGGTTCTTGATTCCTTCCCAATGGGCAAAACCCTTTAACTCAAGGGACTAGCCATAATACTACGGTGCTAAAGGTTGGGCTAAACTTGGCTTATTTACGTTTTGTGTAATCGATATTGAAGTTCTGTAAATGTACATCCAGTGCTTCAACGGAGATGCGACTTTCCCATACCGACATCCACAGTGAATACAGTAGTAACACTAAACTACCAGCAAATATCCAGCCACCGACAATTTGATATTCAAGGTAAATCGCTAGCATGGCCAATACACATAGAAAAAAACTCGCGGCGCCAGCCTCTTGCATGCGTTTGATTAGTTGAATGCGTTTACGCAGGTTGTTGATTTGCTTGTGATCACTTTCATCCATTTTTTCAGAACCAAAATTACGGATGATACTGGCGAGTGTCAGAAAACGATTGGTATAGGCTAAGAGTAATAACGAAATAGCCGGAAACAGCATTGCAGGGGTTGTTAGGGTAATGGTCATAGATTCTCTTTTAACAATGGGACAAAACTAGCCATTCAAGAAAGGTGTTATTAACACTATTTTTCAATGGGCAACTGTTGCGCTTGCCATTGAAGCATATCGCCATCCATATGCTGCAGTTGAGTTACGCCATGTTCAATTAGTGTGCTAGCCGCAATCCCAGCGCGTCGACCAGAGCGGCAATACAACACAATAGATTCTTGCTTAAACGATTTAATGAGCTCCAGCTGTTGTGTAATTTCATTGTGGGGAATATTGATCGCACCGGGTACATGGCCTTCAGCAAATTCATCGGGGCTGCGAACATCTAAAATGAGCGTTTTCTGAGGATCTACTTGCAGCACGTTATCAGTGCTAATTAATGGAATGACATTGGCAAAAACAGCGTTTGAAGAACATAGCAGACAGACGAGAAACAGTATTTTCATTAACAGAAATCCGCAGTGAAGTGAGGATCAAATACTACTGTGCTGTACCATTGTTGTCCAATAGGACAGCAGCACTACCAATTATTTTCTGTAAATACTTAGTTGCGGATGGCTCATCAATAAATAAGCATTTTTCAATGGGGTCTTGAATATTGGCGTCAATACGCACTTTTTTAATTTGTGCCAACCCTACAAGTGAGTCAATACAGTAAGCATCGGCTATACAATTGCTTTGCAAGCAAACGATATAGGTTTGTCGCAATACTTTTTCAGCATCGGGTGTCAGTGCTTGGTAATCAATAAAATTGGCAGATAAGGCCCAAGGCTGCTGCGATTTGATTGCGGCAATTTGTTTAATGTGTTGTAAGTACTTGAGACTAAGATCTTGATTAAATGCACCGGTAAAGGTTACAACAATGACATTGTTCTTGGCATTGATATGATAACCGCCATAGCGATTTCGATTCGAGAAAGTCAATGTAGTGGGCATATACGGTGATGTCATCAGCGATGAGAAGTGTATATAAAGCCCCATTAGGGGCTTTATATTAGGTTTAGGCGCACTTAGAAAATACGGCTAAACACACGACGAGAACGACGTTCATTTCTGCGTTCACGCAATCTGCTATGTAGTTCATGGCGTTTACTGGTTACGCCGGTATCATTGGATACATCAGCGCTAGGACTAATGTTTTGTTGCTTACGGAACTCACAGAATTGTCTGTAAGTCGCAATCTCATCCGCTAAATCGTTAACCACCAACTCGATCATGATGGCATCGTCTAAATAACCTAGTCCGGGAATATGGTCTGGGATTAAGTCATCGGGTTCACAGAAATAAGAAAGTGAGGTCAACACCTCTTGACGACTTTCTTCTGGCAGTTGCCATTGCTCATCGTCTAGCATATCAACCAGCTCTTTGAGCTTGGCTACGCGTTCGGTGACAAATTCTGGAATGTCTTGTGCGCTCATTGAAGCAATAGTCGCTTCGGTAGTTTTGCGAATATCATCGGCTGATAATTTATCGGCTTTTTCGTGTGCCGCTTTCATCAATTTTCTGAAATGTTCTAAATCCGTGTCGCTTAAAGTAAACGTGACTTCGATAGCCATGTGTTGTCCTCAATGGTTATTTATTAATCTAAATTGATACTGCCCTGTTGTGGTTAACATTCATACATGACAATGCCGATAAAATCAAAAACTAAGATGATAATCAGACCAGATAAATATGCCGTAAACGTTATAGATATTGGTGTCGAATCCATTTTTTCGCCAATATAAATAGTTTTTCAGCTAAAAATTCAAATAAAAAGGGCTGCTCTTACAACCCCTTAGAATTTACAGTTAGTGTTGTAAACCAACATCAATCACCATTTGTAATGCGGCTTTAGGGCTGGCATCGCTATTAAATAATAATGGGTAGTTGGTACGCCCAGCGACGGGCCAGCCGTTTAACCAAGAATCAGCATCAGTGACTCCCCAAAAAGTAACGCGGTCAATATTCTGATGATGTTTAAGAAACAGGTTAAAAATATCCGCATAACGTTTGCCTAGTTTTATATCGGCATCGGTGGGGAAGTTACCATCGGGGTAAGGATTATTCTCAGGTGTTGCCACTAGTTTTTTAAGATCAACATTGGCGCTAAAGAAATGTTCTCTGCCTAAGTAATCAATATCCAATTCCGTTACATGTAGGGGTAAGCCAGTGGCAGCTAAGGCACTTAAGTTACTATCAATGTCAGCTATTGTAGGTTCGTCCATCGACCAATGACCCTGAACACCAATAGCATCAATAGGCACTCCACGAGCTTTAAAATCATTGACCATTTTGATCACAGTCGCCACACGACCGGGACGGGTCATACCATAATCGTTGTAGATTTTGGTTGAGCCAGCGGGTAATTCTTCATTGGCAATAATAAAGGCCTGTTCAATAAAATCGTCGCCGATAATTTGATTGTATAAGGATTTACGCCAGCTACCATCATCTTCAATGGCTTCGTTGACTACATCCCAAATTTTGATCTGATCACCAAAATGACGAGCCATAAACTGCGCGCGCTCACGCATCCTTTGCAATAGTGCGTCGCGGCTTAATAAGTTTCCTTGCGCATCTTTAAACACCCAATCTGGAGTTTGGCTGTGCCAGAAAAGCACGTGACCAATTGCAGTGATGTTGTTGTCGTTAGTGAACTTGGCAAAATTATGAGGAGCATCGAGACTGTAGATACCAGGTTCTGGGTTAAATCGTTCCCATTTAAAGGCGTTATCCATGGTTGCCGCATTGAAGTGCTGTTTAACGATTTTAGTTTTGGGATCGTTGTTATTGGCCACCATCGTACCGTTCATGGTGGCACCTATAAGAAACTTACCTGCGTAAGCCTCTTTTAAACCAACTTGTTTATCTAAAGTCGCTTGTGTCGTGGTGGTACAGGCACTGATTATTACCAATGCTGCGGCAGTTAAACTGAGGTTAAGTGAAAAACGATTTAACACAATAATGCTCTCTTAAAAGTAAAGTTTCCGCAGTATATCAACTTAAAAATGGCCGTCATGAGCATAGTGAAATAAAGTAAAGGCTATAAGCGATAGTTAAACCAATATGACTAAATTGAAACAATGCGGTTGTTGTTATGATGTCTTTGTCAATTTTGTTACTGCGGCTTAAAACTGCCAGTGTAAGGTGGTCGATATACTACGGGCTTCATCAATCAGCCCATCGGCATGGCCTGTGGATGATGGAAAGCTGTTTTGATGGTCGAAAATGTTTTTGACATTTAAGCTTAACTTTATTTTTTCTTGAAGTTTCCAGCTGAATACTAGATCGGAGCCAAAATAAGTAACAGAGTTTTGGGCCGGTGAGCGAAATGATGTTCTGCTTCGTCTAAAATAGCGGTTATTGCTGAATACTGACCAGTTATCACCATGGTACCCAATATTTATTGAAGCCATCCATTTTGGAAATACATCATACTCGAGGTCATCGTCTAAGTTTTTACTGCGGTGATGTGAAACTGCGGTGCTGATTTCCAACCATCGCCAGTGGCCTTTACTTTCTATTTCAATACCAATAGCTTCGTTGTCACCACTGTTTTGAAACTGGGCCATCAACGGCTGGTCAGGTTGGGGTTCTACGCTGGCGATAATACCTTCATACCAGTGATTACGATAGATACTGAGTGTATGCAACCAGTGTGGTATTTCAATTTGGTATTTTAGTTCTATATTTTTTAATATTTCCGGTTGTAGGCTAGGATTTTCGCGTATTTGGCTTCCTCCAAAATATTCAAGTAATGTGGGGGCACGAAAGGCTTCTCCATATATTAGATGCAACGACTGATTATTGGAGATGGATTGACGTAAGCCAATACGAGGGCTCCATTGAGTGCCCAAATCATTGTAATGATCGATACGCAATCCATACAACAACTGCAGACCCTTTTCATTCAGAGATTGACGCCCGTCTACCAAAAAACTGTGAAGTGTACGCTCATAGCCAGCACCGGCAGCGTCCTCCGTTATTATGGGGGTAAGTTGCGATATTGGGGTGACCGTATTGATTAGTGAATCCAATTTCAAAGCTTGATATTCATAACCCACAGCCCATTGGCTTGTATCCGACACTATGTATTTGTGGGTTAGCTTTAACCCCGTATGCAGCTCTTTACGTTCAGATTCCTCTAGAATTCCAATACTACTAATTTCACGAAAGTCGGCATTATAGTCATCATGATAACGCCAGTGATAGACATCAAGGGCAACTGAGCGTTGTGCCGAAAGCTGGTAGTTAACCGCTGTTTTAAGCAGTGCCATTGTGTCAGTATAATTACTCCAGTCTTTGGCTTTTTGTGAACCAAGAGAAGCTTGGTCACCGATCCCTGGTAGTTGTTCTGCATCAAAATCAACATATAAAAATGTTACATGGGCGTTGAGATCGCTCGATGCTTTATATTGATATTTAGCGAGTAGGTTTTTATTAGTACGTTTATTGGCACGAGAGCTTGGTATTAACTGTCCGTTATCCCTATAGGTATAAGGTTGCTCTGCATCACCTATTTGCCGAAAGGCCATACCGAGACTAAGACCATGATCATTAAGTTGTAAATGATGATTGACCGATAGCGCAGTATGGTCCAATTGCCCAGATTCAAGTTGTAACTCGGTACCACTGTTTAACATCACTCTGCTTTGTAAACTAACGACTCCGTGAAAGGCATCATTACCATGCAAGGATGATCCAGGGCCGCGGATCATTTCCACCGATTGCAAAAGGTTGATATCAATACCATCTATTGACATCAAACCATTTCCTTCCCGAAGTCGATTTAATGGCACTCCATCAAATCGCACGGCAGTACCGCGGGCAGAATTAAAGCCAAAGTAACCTCTAATTGCAGCAACACGAGACTGACCAAAGCCTAGTGGGGCAATAGTCGCAGGCATATGATTGAGTACATCACCCACATTCCTCACTGCCATGTGTTGCCAGTCGTTACGGGATATAGGTGTAACGCTGTAACTGGTAGTCAATAAGGTTTCATCAAAAAAAGAGGTGCTCTTGACCGGAACGGCTAATAGCTCTTCTAAGGAGAGAGTGAAAAGTGCATCTTCTTGTCCGTGGGTTGGTGCAATTAAAATGCTAAAAAAAATGAATACTTGGAAATTTTTATTGGCAGTCAATGATATAGAATTCATAGCCTAGTCAAAAGAATGATTGAAATAATGCTGGAGTCATAAACTTAAACATAGCTGAATTTGGTAATAGTTCACCTTTTTATTGCTGTTTGTAAGGAGGTGGAGAATAAAGATTCGCCAAAATAAAGAATTATCCCCCATAACCAATCTGGAAACGGGGGAAATATCGGAATTAATACTACTCGATTAGTTCAAAATGTCCTTTTAAACCACTATCGGCATTGGGCGCTATCCATAGATTAAAGTCACCGGCTTCCACGACTTCTTGCATAGCAATATTATGGAAGCTCAATTCATCGGTTTGCAGTTCAAAAGTGACAGTGCGACTTTCACCGGGTTTAAGGGTGATTTTCTGCCAGTTCTTAAGTTCACGTACCGGACGGGTAACGTCACCGACTACATCTTGGATATAAAATTGCACCACTTCGCTGGCCTCACGCTTGCCGGTATTTTTAATAATTGCACTGGCTTTAATGCTGCCGCCGATCTTGATTTGTGATTGATCTAATTTTAAATCGGCATAGCTGAATTGACTGTAAGTTAAGCCATAACCGAAAGGGTAGGCTGGACGAAAACCTAAGTCCAAATAGTGTGAGTCATTACCCAGTGAGCTTTGCCACGCTTGTACTGGAATATCGTTAATGCCGACAAAGTCTTTATCATTCGCCGGACGGCCAGTATTTTTATGATTGTAGTAAATAGGTGCTTGCGCCCCAGATTTGGGCCAAGTAACCGGTAAGCGACCGGAAGGGGAAACCTTGCCTAATAGCAAATCGCTAATAGCAGGGCCTGCCATAGTACCGGGATGGAAGTTAAATAGCACCGCATCCACATAATCAATAATGTTACCCATGGTAATAGGGCGACCTGCCATAATAACTAAAATAAGCGGTTTGTTGAGTTTAGCGAGCTCTTTAATTAAGGCCTCTTGAGAGCCGGGTAAACTGATGTCGGCACGGCTATGGGCTTCACCAGATAAAATGGCTTCTTCACCGCCTACAAACACTATGCGGTCGGCTTTTTTGGCCGCCGCGATTGCCGCCGTAAAACCATCATGATTCATTACGCGACTATAGGCTAAGCCTTCGGCAAAAATAACATTCTCATTGCCTAATTCTTGTTGCAGGGCATCCAGTACAGTGATGTTGTTTTTGGCGCGACCATCAAAAACCCAGGTGCCCATTTGTTCATGAGCGGCATGAGCCAAGGGGCCAATTAGTGCCACCGTGCCTTTTTTAGGCATGGGTAAACTGTTGTTGTTTTTCAGCAATATTGCCGACTGTAGTGCCGCCTCTTTGGCTTTTTGGCGATGTTCAGCGGATAAAATAGAGGACTCTTTTACTTCACGACGATGAGGGGATTCAAACAAATTTAAACGATATTTTAAACGTAATACGTTACGTACTAAATCATCTAATTGCTTAATGTCTAACTTACCTTCGGCAATGATCTCTTCAAGATACAGCTCATAGGTGTCGCTGGTCATTTCCATATCTAAACCGGCATCGGCAGCACGTAATGCGGCATGTTTTTTATCGGCAGCAAAACCATGGGCTATCATCTCGATAACTGAATCCCAGTCACTGACGACCATGCCGTCATATTGCCATTCACCGCGCAGCACATCTTTTAAAATAAGTTTATTACCAGTAGCGGGCACACCGTTGATTTCATTAAAGGAGGTCATCATTGATGCGACTCCGGCATCGGCAGCGGCTTTAAAGGGTTTTAAATACACATCACGCAATTCGCCTTCGGGGATCAGTGAGGTGTTGTAATCCCGTCCACCTTCTACAGCGCCGTAACCCACTAAGTGTTTAGCCGTCGCCGCCATAGCGGTTGGGTTACTTAAATCATCGGTTTGAAAACCTTTAACCATGGCTACAGAGAAGATCGAGGTTAGCACCGGATCTTCACCAAAGGATTCAGCAATGCGTCCCCAGCGCGGATCACGGGCAATATCCATCATTGGCGCAAAAGTCCAATTAACTCCCAACTCTGTAGCTTCAATGGCAGAAACACGCGCGCCGCTTTCAGCCAATTCAGGCTGCCAGCTGGCGGCTAATCCAAGAGGGATAGGGAAGATAGTTTTAAAACCATGAATAACATCTCGGCCAAATAATAATGGAATGCCTAAACGCGATTCTTCAACGGCGATGCGTTGTAATTCATCACGCTCATGGGGCTTCATGACGTTTAAAAAAGCACCGACCTTGCCGTCAATAACGGTTTGTTTTAGTGCTTCGGGTAAGGGCCCAGTGGCGCGACTGGAACGGCCACGTAAATTCGTTTGGCCAATTTTTTCAGTGATGGTCATTTTACTAAGCAATTGTTCAATTTTTGCTTCGCTAGGCGTTGCTGCCAAAGCCGGTAAGCAAAAAAGACTGACTAAAAAAGCGTAAAAAAATGTGCGCTTTATGGGGCGAAAAATGAGCCTCATAACATAATCCTCAATTTATATAAATTTATCTTCAACGGTGTCTGATTCCTACCTTAAAGTGTTGATACATAAGGCTGAAAACGGTTGCAGGAACCCTAGCATAGTTATAATGTAGTGACACTTTTTTTTAACAATTTTTACAATTGGAGTGATAACATGGACTTGGCAGTATTGATGAGTCAAATGACACATCCTTGCTTAGTGATCGCAATGGGCGTTTCTGGCAGCGGCAAAACTACCATGGCTGAAAAACTGGCCGAACGTTATGCATTTTTGTATGTGGAAGCGGATGATTTTCATTCTGATGACGCTAAACAAAAAATGCAGGCGGGTATTCCGTTAACCGATGAAGACCGTTTGCCTTGGATAGCGCGGTTGTGTGATCACCTCACGCAGCAAGCACTACAACAACAATCTTGTGTATTGTCTTATTCAGGATTGCGTGCAGCACATCGTCAGTCATTTCGAGAGTTACCTTTTGCTACGCATTTTCTATTTTTAAATGGGTCACAAGAGTTAATTTTGCAACGTATGAATGCCCGTGAAGATCACTATATGCCGGCCAGTTTGTTGCAAAGTCAGTTTGACGGTTTGCAATCTCCTGATGCCGAAGAGGACGTTACTGAAATCAGTATCGATGCTAGCCCAGATGCCATTTTTGCTCATTGTGAACAAGTGTTGCAGCAATGGCTCGTCAATAAAAAATAATAAACAGTAGGGTGAATTGCAGGCTTAATTCACTCAATATTGTCAACACACCACAATAAAAAGAGTTTTTTATGGAAAATACCAGCACAGTTGTTGATCATAATGATCAACAGAATTACACCATACCGCTCGCTATTTTAACGAGTTTGTTTTTTATGTGGGGCTTTATTACTTGCCTCAACGATATTCTTATCCCGCACTTAAAAGCGGTATTTGATTTAAATTATTTTCAAGCCATGGCAGTTAACTTTGCCTTCTTTGGTGCCTATGCGGTGGTGTCTTACCCTGCGGGTAGTTTTGTTAAAAAGGTCGGTTATCAACGGGGCATTGTTACCGGATTAACCATTGCTGGTTTAGGTTGTTTGATGTTTTATCCTGCCGCTGCCATGCAAACCTATGGTTTGTTTTTACTGGCGCTGTTTGTATTAGCTGCGGGTATTACCGTGCTGCAAGTATCCGCTAACCCCTTTGTTACCCGTTTGGGGCCGGTACGCACAGCTTCAAGTCGTTTGTCGTTAACTCAGGCTTTCAATTCTTTAGGTACCACCATTGCCCCTTGGTTTGGTGCATTTTTGATTTTCTCGGCAGTGCATTATACCAGTGCGGATATTTCGGCCATGACCGTAGAGCAACTCGCTGCTTATAAAACGGAACAATCAGAATCGGTGCAGTTACCTTACATTATGCTGGCCACAGCGTTATTCATATTAGCCATCATTTTCTCTAAATTGTCGTTACCTGTTATTGAAGATGAAGTCGTTGAAAATCAAGTGCAGGGCGGTATTAAAGAAGCCTTAAGCCATTCTCATTTGTTGTTTGGTGTGATTGCTATTTTCATGTACGTCGGTGGTGAAGTGGCCATTGGCAGTTTCTTAGTTAACTTTTTTGCTGACCCAAGTATTGGTGGTCTAGCCGAAAAAGACGCTGCGGGTTTGGTGAGTTATTACTGGGGCGGAGCCATGATCGGGCGTTTTGTTGGCGCGGCGGTAATGACCAAAATATCTCCTCGTATCGTGTTAATGTTTAATGCGGTAATGGTGATGATTTTAGTGGTTGTGGCAATGAATACCTCTGGGCAAACCGCCATGTGGAGTATTTTAGCCGTAGGTTTATTTAACTCGATTATGTTCCCGACTATTTTCAGTTTAGCCATTGAGAAGCTGGGCAATCTTGCCAGCATAGGTTCAGGCTTGTTGTGCGTTGCCATAGTGGGTGGGGCAATAGTGCCATTATTGCAAGGGCTCGTCGCGGATGTTCAGGGCATACAATTCAGCTTTATTGTTCCTATTGTTTGTTATCTCTATATTGCTTGGTATGGCATCAGTGGTAGTAAGCATAAGTAACCTCAGTTCAGCAGAAAAGTGAGCAATCAAAACAAGGTGACAAACATGCTGTTTGTCACCGATATCTTCGGTAACAACGGTCATCTCAACCCCTATATTTCGTTGTGCAAATCTCAGGGCCGCCAAGTACAGATTCTAGATCCCTATGCCGGTGCTAAATTCGATTTCGCCGATGATCAACAGGCCTATGAGTATTTTACTCAACATGCGGGCCACGATTATTACCTAGACCTTGTTCAGCACCATTTCAGTAAACTAACTCAACCAACCACAGTAATTGGCTTTAGCGCTGGCGCATCAGCAGTATGGCGAGCTATTAGTCAACCAACGAGTATGGTTGATAAATTTATTGGGTTTTATCCGGGGCAAATTCGGCATTATTTGGATTTAGCACCACAATGCGCTACACACTTGTACTTTCCGCAACAAGAATTTCATTTTGATGTGGAGGCCGTTATTGCCAGCTTATTAGCTAAAAAGACGGTGGATTGTGTGCACAGTGAATATCAACATGGCTTTGTTAATACTGCATCGGCGCACTATTCGGCCGAAGGCAGCACGTTATTACTCAAGTTATTGGCGAGCAACTAAAGCCACTAACATTATGGCTGGGTGATGTTATTTATTTTCACCGGTTCGCGTAATATTTGTCCTTGCATGTAGCTATCTTCTACTTCCTTGGTATCGCGCATTGCGCTGATATTTCGCACTATACCCATTCCCTGAATCACTCGACCAAATGCGCCAAAACCCTGGCCGTCGGGGTTACGAAAGTTTCCAAAATCTAATGCTGGCTGGTCGCCAACACAAATAAAGAAGGCCGAAGTTGCCGTGTTCGGTTCACCTCGCGCCATGGAAATAGTGCCATCTTTATGGAGTATGCCGGTGTCTTTGGTGGTCTCTAAGGCAATAGGGGGGAAGTCATTAAAATCTGGATTAGCACCGCCTTGGATAACGGTGATTTTGGGGGCGCCATTATCATTATCTTCTCGAACCACCCGATAAATTTCACCATGATTAAAGCCACCCGCCATCACGTAGCGGATGAAGTTTGCGGTGGTGACAGGTGCCTGTTTGGCGTACAACTCTATGCTGATGTCGCCAGCAGAGGTGTGCATAGTGAGGTGAATCGTGTCCTGCACGTCTTGCTTCTTGTTTGCAATCGACTCAGTTTGATCCACTACTTCGTTGGCGCTTGTTGCAGGCCAAGATAGCAACATGCAGACGGTGAATAGCAGATGTGAGATGTGTTTTAACTGGTGGCTGATTTTAAGGCTATATAATGGCATAGGTGTCTTTGTCAGTGGGTGGCTGCAATCAGCATAAACCTCGCTTGTGCTAAATGCCAACCCGATGTTTGGTTTACATGCGGCGGTAACACGCCAAAGTCAGGATGATCAACCTGATGGTGGCTGGCGCGCTGAAGAAGCCTTAACGATTCAACAAGCCTTTAAAGCTTTTACTATTGATGCCGCTTACAGCGCTTATCAGGAAGATATTATTGGTACATTAGAAACAGGCAAATGGGCAGGTTTTATTGTGTTAGATGAAGATATTTTCACTATGGACCCTAAGCAATTATGCAAAACCAAAGTACTGCAAACCTGGGTGGCGGGTGAGCGCCAATATGTTTCTGATTAGCCTTAATGTTAATATAGGCGCAATCTCTATTTAAGAATGTGCGTGAATGTTAAAAGCAAGCAAATCAGCCAAACCCAAACGTTTTCATAAACCGGCGGGTCGCAAAGCGACTAAACAGCCCATGTCGAAAACCCTGTCGTACCATATTGAGCATATGGACCCTTTAGGGCAGGGGGTGGCAAAACAAAATTCAGCGGTAACTTTTATTGGCAAAACCTTACCCGGTGAAACCCTCACCGCACAGGTAGTTAGTTCTAAAAAAGGGGTAAGTTTTGCGCAGCTAAAACAAGTGGAAGAGCCGGCTTTAAACCGTATTCCTGCCAGTTGTGAGCATTATGATCAGTGCCCAGGCTGTCATTATTTACATACCGATTACCACAGTGAGCTGGGCTATAAAAAACAAGCCTTAGCTAAATTGTTGGCAAAACTGGCGGTTAGTGAAGAGGATATACAGGTTATTGCCGCCCCGAAACGTGATGGCTATCGCAACCGCATCCAACTGCATTATCGCGGCAACAGCATTGGTTTGGTCGATGGGATGACCGATAAGATTGTTGAAATACCCCACTGCCAAATTATCCAGCAGGAGATTAAACCGGCATTAACGGCGCTCTATCAAGACCGTTCTTGGAGCAAAGGTAGATCACGTCAGGGTCATTGTGAGTTGTACTTAAAAAATGAAGTTGTCAATGTTGAGTGGAATGAACGCTATGCCCATGGTGGTTTCACCCAAGTCTTTGCTGCAATGAATGAGCAGTTGTGCGCTAGAGTGACCGAGTATATCCAGCGTGAGGCAGTGGAGTCGGTGTTAGATTTGTTTGCCGGTGATGGCAACTTGACTGAGGACATGTGTGCGGATGGGCAGGTTAAACGCATTATGGTGGATTATTCCGCTGACAATCATAGGGATAATTTTTTCCCGTTAGATCTATTTGCCGAGGATGCGTTAAAGAAATTTCAGTCCAAATGTAAAGACAAGCACTTTGATGCCTTGATTGTTGATCCACCACGAAAAGGCTTTTCGGCGTTGTCACAGTGGGTTAAAAAATATAAGCCTAAGTTACTGGTTTATGTGAGTTGCAATGCCGCGACCATGGCGCGGGATTTAGCGAATTTGTCTACTCCTTTCACCATGGAAACCGTGGAGTTGTTGGACTTATTCCCGTCGACTTACCACTTCGAAACCATTAGTTTTGTACGTTTTAAATAGCGTTGCATAAACAAAATCAGGTTAAAGATACGTAAAAAAACGCGCCTAACTTTTTAAAGAAGGCGCGTTTTTAGTTGAAGTGATTTAGGCTAAAAATTAGTAGTTTGGCATGTCCCGTTGATAATCATCATCACACAATGATTCAACACCAAACATTAAATCGGCACTAGCACGATTACAGGCAACAGGAATATTCCATACCGAGCACAAGCGTAGTAACGCTTTAACGTCAGGGTCGTGAGGGGCAGGATTAAGTGGATCCCAGAAAAACACCAACGCATCTAAACCGCCTTCGGAAATCAACGCACCAATTTGCTGGTCGCCACCTAATGGCCCGCTTTTATATTTAAATACGGGTAAGTTCAGGGCTTTTTCCACTAAACCACCGGTGGTGCCGGTAGCCACCAAACGGTGTTTTTCCAATTTGGCCTTATGGCTTGTTGCCCAATCAATTAAGTCACTTTTTTTATGATCATGCGCTACCAGCGCAATGGTTTTTTGCATGGTGTTTACCTTAGTTAATTAGTCTTATACATCAACGATATGAAGTCATCATAATGTAATTTCGCGCTAACACGGAAACTATTTTAACCAAGTAATTTATGAAAAAAACCTTTATTAGGGCATGCCACAAACTCATTGAGGTTGGGTAATACCGGTGCGGGAACTAGAGGTTTAAAATCACCAGCCATGGGATCGAAGCGGTATTGTTGTTGCCATTGGTCAAGGTTTTCAACCAGCAACTTAATAGCCTTAACAATAAACTGGGCTTCGTCATTAGTAGATGTGGGGTGCAATGACACTCGCACCCAGCCGAGTTTTTCTGATAAATCACGCTGATCAATATAACAGAAGGTCGTAATAGTTAACCGCAGAATGTTATTCCTGATTAAATGGGGCTAAGTGATACTTTAAGTAGGAGTACTGTGTTGAATAACTTTGGTAGATGAGGAGACTTGAACTCCCACGCCCTTGCGAGCACGAGCACCTGCAGCTAGCGTGTCTACCAATTTCACCTTATCTGTATGAGCGGTACGTCTAACTTGCGTTGTGCGCCTAAGAAAGCATAAATTAATTGCTTTTTGCCTTGTTAAATCCTCAAATGCCCCAAGTTAGCTTTCTATCAGAACACTAAGTTAGGCCAAAATTACGATGCAAAATAATGTTATGGATATGACCGTAGAGAACTTCACGCAGATCATGCGGGATGACTCTAAAACCAAACTAATAATGATTGAGTTCTGGGCGCCGGGTAATGAAGCCGCCGATGAATTAAGTACACAGTTGCAAATTATCGCTAATGAATATGCCAATGAGTTGCAGTTTGTGCGTTTAGATTGCCAAGCTGAGCAGCAAATCGCACAGCAGTTTGGTATTCGTAGTTTACCGACGGTGATGTTAGTGAAAGATGGCCAGCCGGTGGATGGTTTTACCGGTGGTGGCGGTGATGCTGAAATTCGTGAGTTGTTGAATAAGCACTTACCTAAACCTGAAGAAGGTTTGTTAGCTCAAGCTCAACAAGCCTTAGCTGAAAGTGATTTTGAGCAAGCTGCACTACTCGCCAAACAAGCTTTTGATTTAAACAATGAACGTGCGGATACAAAATTTGTTTTAGCCACAGCCTATATTCAGCAAGGGCATATTGCTCAAGCTAAAGCTTTAATGGAGACCGTTGGTTTAGTTGATCAAGATTCCCAATATCAAAGTATTATGGGGCAAATTGAGCTGGCGGAACAAGCTGCCGATACTCCAGAAATTCAAGCTTTACAGCAGCAGCTTGAAGCCTCACCAGAGGATATGGAGATAAAGGTTAAGTTGGCGGTGCAGTTGCAACAAGCTAAGCGTGTTGAAGAAGCCTTGGCATTGCTGTTTGAGGTATTAGTCAAAGATTTAAGTTTTGGCGATGCGCGTAAGTTCGCCATGGATACGATTAACGCTCTTCCGGCTGGTGATCCCTTAGCCAGTCAGTATCGCCGCAAGATCTATAGCTTATTGTATTAATGGTTGCTTAACTATTTTGCACTGAGCATGAAGAGTCTACCTCCTACCCAAGCAAGGTAGACTCTTCAGTCATCGACTTTTAAATGTTAACTCCAGATCGTACTTCTACTAAGCTTTATAGTCTGCTTTGTAGACATCAAAATTAATCTCTTCAACACGTATTTCTTTCAACAAGAAGCCCACACCTACCACAGCAATAATCAGCATATAAAAGCAGTTAAGGGTTATTTCAAAACGCTCCAACTGAAAATGTTGTAGTGCTGCGGTGCCGGTAAAATAAACACTGGTGGCAATGCTGGTTATCAATAAGGATTTAATTATGATTTTAGTCTGACGGCGTCGATCATCACTGCTTTGATAGGGGTCGAGTTTATTGCCGTGTAAATGCCAGAAAATAATACCCATATACAGGAGGTTACACAGAGTTAACGTAATGATAATGGTCAAGGTCTTCATCTGCCAAACTGAATCGGCAATGTATAATTCAAAGCCAATACAAAGCAGATAACTAGCGATAGTGAGACCGACTAAATTCATCGGGGCGTACTGGCTGAATAAACGTGGTTTTAGGTCCGCTTTTTTAATCTTACGCTGGTCATTGTTGCGCATGTTGCGCAGTTCTTTAAAGCCTAAGAATTCCATAAAGAAAAACGGCATAAATTGAAACAACCCAAAAAATATTGGAAATGCTTCCCCTGTTTTACCTACGGATTGTGAATCCCAATAGCCCACAAAAAACATTAGCACGACACCTAGGACTAAAATAATAGCGTTTGCTAAACGGTACTTTTGTAAGCCTTTGTCATAGTTAACGTTGGCTTGAGAATACAAACGGGGGTGGGTTTCTCTTGGACAAAGTTGATGTACCAAGCGAATGCGTTTGATTATCTTAGAAGGGTAGTAATACGACAGTAATATCAACTGTGTGCTAAATAATAAGTAAAATAAAATATTGTCTGGCATGGTTATGTCCTCGGTTTAAATTCGGTTGTTCATCACATTGCCAAAAGCAATGCGGATCTCAGAGTCGGTGGCTCCGGCGTCTTTCAGTTCAGCAATGGTGTTAGTTAACGTACGAGTAATTTCTTCACTCAAATCAACACCACAGTTTTCTTTGGCACAAGGGTGGATATAAGTTCCCCGGTAGCCTTTAGTTTGAATAATCGAATCCCGCTCTAATAGCTGATAAGCCTTGGCTACCGTTTTATTGTTTACCTGTAAATCGGTAGCCAACTGGCGAATAGACGGCAAGGCATCACCTGCGTTGAGGTGGCCATCTACCACAGCTGCTTTAATTTGAGTCATTAGCTGACTAAACAGCGGCACCGGGTCGTCAATGTTGATGGATATTTGCAAAATTAAATTCCTTAGTTCTTTTGAATTCAATGTACCATTTGTAGTAAGGGTGCAAGTAATTTTATATTTATTCAACTAAATTTTTTCAAAGGGGTGTAGTCGTGATATTTGCTTCGCTCAGAAATACCGTTTGTCATCTAAATGACACATTACGCTTGGTAACCTTATCGATTGCTAATAATGGCTGAGACAACAGTGAGCAGCAGCTAATCAGAAGGTGAAGAAACGATTTGCAACAGGGTGTAGGGACTAAAGTTAAGTACTGGCGTTGGCTTGAGTTAGCTTTGTTATTTTTGGCAGGGCCGTTGATTTTGTTTCAGCTGCGCTACCATATTAGCTTGCTGTTACTGCCGATGATGGTGGTCTTTGCCGGGCTTTGTGTGGTGGTGTTAATGCGCGATCACACATTTAAGCGTTTTCGTTTCTGGAATCGTCCCGGTTTTAAAAAATGGTTGCGGCCGGTGTTGTTACTGTTTTTTTCCTTAATGTTGTTTACCACGGTGTTGTTTTATTGGTTTGAGCCTAACCAGATTTTTTATTTGCCTTCTAATAGGCCTTATAGCTGGTTGGCGTTGTTAGTTGTGTATCCGTTGTTTTCGGCTCTACCACAAGAATTAATCTTTCGTACCTTTTTGTTTCATCGTTACAAAACCATTATTCCACGCAAAAAGCATCGGGTATGGTTAAGTAGTCTGTGTTTTGGTTTTGCGCATATTTTTTATGCTAATTGGTTAGCCATATTGCTCTCTACTGTGGCCGGTTATGTTTTCTGTAAAACCTATGCACAATCACGCTCTACTATTTTAGTGGCGGTAGAACACAGTTTATGGGGCTTGTGGATTTTTACTCTTGGCCTAGGTGGTTATTTCGACTCCTCTTTGATCTAGATTTTCAGCTCTTCTATTTAATTTGATAGTTTCGTTATGTCTTCGTGATAATTTCGGGACATTTAACCTTCATGCTAATTCCGAACTCTTCATTAATTAAAAGGAAATAGTATGAAAACCATCGCTACATTAGGCGCTGTTGCACTGGCAGTTAGTTCATTAAGTCACGCCGCCGAACTGGATATTACGGTTCAAAACCTTACCCAAGGTATTTATTTTACACCGCTGTTGATTAGCGCTCACCCAAGCGACGCGAGCTTTTATAAGTTAGGTGAAATGGCCAGTGGTGAACTGCAAGCCATGGCTGAAGGGGGTGATATATCTGGCTTAATGTCAATTGCTGATGGCATGTCTGCGAATTCATCGGCTAATCCTGCCGAGGGAATGTTAGCGCCTTCGACCACGGTAATGACCTCACTTTCAACTGACAGTGCTAATACTCATTTGTCTTTAATGGCGATGCTATTGCCTACTAATGATGGATTTGTTGGCCTAGATAGCTGGGAAATTCCTAGTGAAGCAGGCACCTATCATTTTTATCTTAATGGCTACGATGCCGGTACTGAAGCAAACGATGAAATGATAACCGGTGGTGGTGCCCCAGGAGCTGCTGGTATTCCAAAAGATCCTGCTGGCAAACAGGGCATGAACGCTACCGGAGTCACTGATATGGAAACCAACATGATGATCCATGTGCATCGCGGTAATTTGGGTGACGACATGATGGACGGCGGTAAATCAGATTTGAATAACACCGTTCATCGTTGGTTGAACCCCGTGGCTAAAGTGACCGTCACCGTTAATTAAGGAGCAGCGTATGTTTATGTCAGCTAAGAAATTGTCGACATTATTGATATTGGCCAGTTTAGGGTTAAGCGCCTGTTCTGATGACGACGAACCGATGACGATGATGCCGCCTGATCCGGATCCGGTGATGATAAGTTACGATGTTACGGTAACCAATCTCACTCACGCTCATCCACTTTCTCCATTAGCCGTAATTTTGCACCAAAATGATGGCTTTTGGGCTATTGGCGAAATGGCGTCTCCAGAATTAGAAATGCTTGCCGAAAGTGGCGATAACAGTCAATTAATTGCGATGGCGGATGCAATGGTATCCGCGTCTGGAACGGGGCTCATTATGCCTGGGAATTCAGAAACCGTTTCTATCACTATTGAGGACGTGGACGATGCTAATTTAACTATCGCATCGATGTTAGCGAATACAAATGATGGCTTTACCGGTCTTAATGGATTAGCGCTCGGCGAACTTGCCATTGGTGGCAGCTGGTCAGGCGTGGGTTTTGTTTATGATGCTGGCACAGAAGCCAATACTGAAGCAATGGGTAGCATAGTTGGTCCTGCCGATGGTGGCGAAGGATTTTCTGAAATACGTGACGATGTGAATTATGTCGCGATGCACCCCGGCATTGTCAGTATGGATGATGGTTTGTCGACTTCGGTGTTAACGCAAGCCCATCGCTTCGATAATCCGGCGATGAAAGTTGTGATCACCAGAACTGAATAACCAGGTTAAATATTGTCATCATATAAGGAAGCATCATGCTCGATAGGGTACTCATTGTTGAAGATGATCAGGACATCGCTGATTTAATCCGGGTCAATTTACAAGAATTGGGTATTCATACCGAGCATGTTGCCGATGGTAACGAGGCGTTTAAACAAGCACAGGAACAGCCATGGGATTTACTCATGCTAGACGTGATGTTGCCCGGTATGAGTGGGCTGGATATTTGTCGGCTGATCCGTGACAGCAAACCCCAGCAAGCAATTTTAATGTTAACCGCTAAAATCTCTGAGACCGATAGAGTACTGGGTTTGGAATTAGGCGCAGACGACTATATGACTAAGCCGTTTAGCGTGCGTGAACTACAAGCACGGGTACGCTCTCAATTGCGTAAAGCTCGTGTGGTGCAACAGCTTAGTTCTGAGCAAGTCACTCATAACGATCAGTCCTTACAGATAGGTAAATTGACTATTGATCTGCAAATTCATCAGGTGTCATTGGCCGATAAAGTGCTGGATCTCACCGCCACCGAATTCGAATTGTTGCATTATCTCGCTAGTCATCCTAATCAAGTTTTTACCCGTAGCCAGTTATTAGAGGCGGTGTGGGGTTATCACCATAGTGGTTACGAGCATACGGTTAATTCTCATATCAACCGTTTGCGCTCGAAAGTAGAGCTCAACGCCACCACCCCTAAAATTGTACAAACAGTGTGGGGAGTCGGTTATAAACTCAATCCTCAGGGTGTCGCATTATGAAGTTTTCCTTATATCAACGTTTGGCAGTCAGCCTAGTTGTTGTGTTTATTTTACTGTTATCCGCGTTTATTTGGGGCAGTGATCACTTACATACCAACACCAAATTACAAGCGGAGCAGCAATTACATTTAGGTTTGGCCGAGCATTTAGTACAAGACAATCCTTTATTACAAGAAGGAGGGTATGATCATGATGCGTTAGAAAATTTGTTCCATACCCTGATGATCCTAGGGCCTAGTTTTGAGTTTTATTATGTGGATACCAATGGCCATATTCTGGCGTACTCGGCTGAGCCGGGTAAAGTTAAGCGCGATCGAATTGATCTTCAACCAATATTGGCGCTGATTAATCAATCCAAAGAATTACCTATTCTGGGAGATGATCCTAGGGATCAACAGCGACAAAAAATATTTTCCGCAGCGCCGGTTTATCAAGGTGAAGTTATACAAGGTTATCTGTATATGATCATCGGTGGCGAAGTTTACGATTCCATTTTGGCGGGCATTCAAAATAACCAGTTTGCGAAAAACTTGGCGTTGTTTGGTATTGCCGCCATGGTCTTTTTACTTATCGCTTTGTTAGTGATGTTCCGTTTTTTTACTTCACCTTTGCGCCGCTTAATGGCGGATGTAGAAAAAGTCAAAGCGGCGGGCTTTGATATTGATGTTAGTGATTTGGCAGACTGGCAAAGCAAAGGCAACAATGAGGTACAGCTATTAGGCAGTGCATTTCAACAAATGTTGCTGCATATTCAGGGGCAATACAGCCAGTTGCAACAGCTTGATAGTCAGCGCCGGGTGTTGTTGGCGGATTTATCCCATGACCTACGCACACCGTTAGCTAATCTACATGGCTATATAGAAACCTTGGCGATTAACGCTGACACCTTAGATGACGACGAACGCCGACGTTTTATCGATATTTCCTTAAAGAATGCGGGCAATTTAAAACGCCTGATTGATCAAATTTTTGAATTAGCTTATCTGGAAGGGGGGCAGGTTACACTCAACCAAGAGCCATTCCCCTTAGGTGAGTTATTACATGATGTGGTGGCTAAATTCGCCTTAAAAGCGCAATCCAAAGACATCACCATGGCCATTAATCCCAGTCAATTTGATTATCAAGTGTTTGCCGATATTGGTAAATTAGAACGGGTATTAACCAACCTGATAGAAAATGCCATTCGTCACACGCCACAAGGTGGCACTATTCAAATTGGAGTATCGTCCGCCGCCGATAACAAAATTAGAATTGATTTACGCGATACCGGCGTGGGGATCAGCGAAAAAGAAATCGCGTTTATTTTTGATGCTCGTTATCAGGCAACCAACACCAAGGATGATAAAACCCTGCATGCAGGTTTAGGCTTGGCGATCAGTCGCAAGTTAATGGCGTTGTTGGATTCGGACTTACAAGTACAAAGTGAACTTGGGCGCGGTACCTGCTTTAGTTTTGAGCTAAAGCAGGTTTGATTTAGCTCGACTAGCTAGTTTTTAATTTGCTGGCAAATTTTTGCTTAAACTTAGCTAGCTTGGGCGCGACCACCATATTGCAATATTGGTTCTGAGGATTATTGTTGAAGTAATCCTGATGATAGTCTTCCGCTTGATAGTAGTTATTGATGGCGGTGATTTCGGTAACCAATGGGTCGGGCCAAATTTTCAATTCTTCGATTTCAACCACAATAGCTTCAGCTTGTTGGCGCTGTTGCTCATCATGATAAAAAATGCCATTACGGTATTGTGTGCCGGTGTCGTTACCTTGTCGATTTAACTGAGTCGGATTGTGTAGGGCAAAGAAAATTTCTAATATATCGCGAAAGCTGATCTGTTCATCATCAAAGGTAATTTGCACCACTTCCGTATGGCCAGTATTGCCAGCACATACCTGTTCATAACTGGGGTTTTCTGTTTGTCCGCCCGCATAGCCAGAATAAGCAGAGATAACCCCTTCAACTTGATTGAAAGCGGATTCGATACACCAGAAGCAGCCACCTGCCAGAGTGGTTGTTTGTGAAGCCATGAGCTGCCATTCCTTATTTTATTTAATTGACCCGAGAAAGGGGGGGGGTTGAAGCTATTATAAGGTGGTGTGGGCACGCTGTAACCTCATTCCCAAAGTAAAGCGGATTTAAAACTATACAGATTTGTTGACGTTAGCGGATATCGCTTTTATAACGTCTCATAAGACTTTGCCGTCTTTGCTTGATAACATCATAAAAAAATAAATGGGTCTTTGTTTTTAGTTAAACAAAAGGCCCGCATAAAAGGATAGTAAATGAGTGCACCTCGCGAGCAATTTGGTTCCCGTATAGGGTTTATTCTTGCCGCAGCTGGTTCGGCTGTGGGTATAGGTAATATGGTTGGTTTTCCGGTGGCGGCGACCAAAAATGGCGGAGGCGCTTTTTTACTCATTTATGCTATTTTCGTGTTAATGGTGTGTTTACCGGTTATGTTGGCGGAAATGTCAGTAGGACGACGCACTAAAAAAGACCCCTTTGGCGCATACAAAACGCTAGCCCCTAACGAGCCCCATTGGGCCGTTTCTGGTTGGTTAGCGGTGTTAACCCCTTTTATGATTGGTATTTTTTATACGGTGATCACCGTATGGTTGTTGGGCTATCTGGTTAAAATTATTGCTGGTGATCTGACCTTGTTAGCCCAACCAGAGACCTTCGGTAGCTTTATCAATAGCACCGATATTTTCATATATATGGCTTTAGTGGCCGGTATAGTCTTCTTAATTCTGCAAGGCGGAGTAAGAGAAGGCATTGAAAAGGCCGCGAAAATATTAATGCCGTCGTTGTTTATTATGCTGCTGGCGTTAGTGGTATTTGTATTGACCTTGGATAATGCATTTGCCGGTGTGCAGTATTATTTGATCCCTGATTTTAGCAAAATCACCGGAGCGGTGGTGAATGCAGCACTGTCCCAAGCTTTTTTCTCATTGTCCTTAGGTATGGGTATTTTAATTACTTATGGCTCTTATTTGGGCAATAACAATCCTATTCCCAGTTCGGCAAAATTGGTGGCATTGACCGATACCAGTGTCGCCTTTGTCGCGGGTCTAATGGTGTTACCGGCAATATTTTCATTTAATCCCAATACCAACACCGCTGATTTGAGCGATTCTTCTATTGGCTTAATATTTTCATTTTTACCTAAGATTTTCTTAGCACTACAAGCCAGTATTGGTTATACGGGAGCCAGTGCGGTCGCAGCAATATTCTTTTTATTGGTGTTCTTCGCTGCTATTACTTCACTGGTATCTATTATTGAGGTACCGAATGCCGCCATTATGGATTCAACCGGCTTGAGTCGTAAAAAATCTTTAGGATTTCTAGGGCTGATATTGGGAACCTTGACCATCTTGGCTTCGACCTCATTTGGTATGTTTGATTGGACGACCTCTTTTACATCCTATGCCGGGCAATCTAAATCCGTATTTGATGTGATCATTGATGTGTTTTATGAAACCATATTGCCCCTCAATGGCTTACTAATTTGTATCTTTGTGATATATCGCTGGAAGAAAGCCAATCTGAATAAAGAGCTGGAAACCGGTGACGACAATTACAAAGGCAGTATATTTGAACGCTATGTGAATTTTTCGGTGGGCACGTTTATACCGGTTATTTTGTTTTTGGTGTTCGTCAATACGGTGGCGTTGAAGTACTTTGGTTATAATTTTATTGGCTAGTTAGTGAACCTTAACTAAAAAAGCCAGCGTATCGCTGGCTTTTTTAATGTCCGAGAAAATCGACTACATTGAATGGCGGTTGTTTTCTGCTTCAATAATGTTCAACTTAGCCAGCTCGGGTATCGCTTTATTAATTTGACTCTCTATGTTGTCCAGATTGGTTAAGTCGTAACACATCTTGTCTGCACGCTGTTCCATTTCTTCACCTTGGAATTCCATACGTTGTTCAATGGTTTGACCAAACTCATCCATACGTTGTTCAAAGTCATCAAATCCACCGACTAGCATTTGCGTGCCTAGGGTGACTAATAATGTGCCCATTGAGCGTTCCATAATACTTTCAATGCGTTGTTCAAATTCACTTTCAAACTCTTCACCTAAAAACTTATCGCCGTTGAATTGACGAGAGTCAATTTGGATAGAGCCATTATCGGCATAAAAGTTATCTTTAAGCTTACGGCGTAAAAATTCAAATTCATGGGCGATGTCTTGGGTTAGTTCATCATCTTCACCGAGTAACTCTGTAAAAGCTAAGGTAACGCCGGTGTTGGCCATATCAACGGCATCTAAGGCGAGTTTTGCCACTTGTGGGGCCATAGTGATATAGCCTTTATAATAACGATTGACCAGCTCAGCTTGATGTTGATCAAGGACTACTTCCTGACCATCTACCCATAAGCCCGTACCGTTCATAAATACAGATTCATTATTTTTTAGCTTCAAGGTGACTTCGTTATTTTTGAGTTTCAGATCACCATCAAAGTTGATGTTGCATTCGTGGGCATAAAGGTTGGTGCTAACGATAGATGCGATAAGAATGAGTGAGCGCATAATCTAGATTCCTTATTAAAGTAGTGCTGTTCAATATTGGTTAGAGTGATTTATCTATACCTAGTGCATATAGCAAAACTCCTGCCAATAAACTTAATCCTTTAAAAACAATTAGTTATTTGTTTTTATTAAGTGTTTGATAATTATTTTGCGATTCCCTTTAGTCAGATTAGCCAACAGTTAGTCAAAAAAGACATAATACTTATGTGGATAAATTGATCTCGCTCACTGCCTGAATGAATTTTTTAGTGCATAATAAAGACCTAGTTAGATTTAAGTATGTCGAGATTGAGGAACATCCTATGGGTAATTGGCTTGAAGCAATATTGTTCGGTGCGGCGTTGGTGGCGTTTGTACTCGGATTCACCAGTTTAATAATGGGCTTTATTGGTAATCCAGTGGCAGAAGAGGCCATAAAAAGTAAAGTTGAGTACGGTTTTTTTGGTGTGACCGGTTTAATTATTAGTATGGTGATGATTTACGCCATGTAATCGCGCCCGCAGTTAGATTGTTAAATAAGGCGCCATTAGCGCCTTTTTTAATGGCATTATTTTTATCAAAGTATGACGTTAACCAAGCGAATATAAGGAGCGACAATGCTGTTTGAACAAGTACCAGTCAGGCAAGATACATTCTCTTTCAAATGGGAAAAATACAAAGGTAAGGATATTTTACCTATGTGGGTTGCCGATACAGAATTTCGTTGCGCTCAACCTATTTTAGATGCCCTACAACAACGCGTTGAACATGGTGTTTTGGGCTATACCTTACCTGCGCAATATACGCCTGCCAATGAAGCGGTGAGCCGTTGGTTGAATCGCCAATATGGCTGGCAGATTCAGCCCGAATGGTTGGTGTGGACACCGGGGGTCGTTCCAGCATTTAACGTGGTGTGTAAAGCTTATTGCCAACCCGGTGATAAAGTGTTGATTCAAACGCCTAATTATCCGCCACTGCTAGCCGCACCAGCATTGAATGGTTTGCAGCGAGTGGATATCCCCACGGTGATTGATAACGGTCGTTGGAATATTGATTTTGATGAGCTGGAAAAACAAGCCGCCGATCCACTTTGTAAGTTGTTTATTGTGTGTAATCCCATGAACCCAGTGGGTAGCGTATTTAGTGAAGCTGAACTGCTGCGAATTGCCGATATTTGCCAACGCCACAATGTATTGCTGTGCAGTGATGAAATTCATTGCGACCTGATTTTAGATGAACAAATAAAGCATATCCCTGCGGGTAAAGTGCCAGGGTTGCAAGATAAGTCGATTACTTTAATGGCTGCCAGTAAAACCTTTAACGTGGCTGGTTTAGGCGCATCTTTTGCGATTATCCCGGATGCCACTTTGCGTCGTCAGTTTAGCCAAGCGGCAATGGGCATTGTACCTTGGGTTAATGTTCTGGGTTTAGTTGCCACTGAAGCGGCTTTTACCTTGTGTGATGATTGGCATCAACAACAGCTCAGTTATTTGCGCGCTAACCGTGAATACTTGCTTGAACAAATCAATAAAATTGACGGTTTAAATGCCCTTAGCCCACAAGCGACTTTTTTATTGTGGGTGGATGGCAGTGAGCTGGATGTGGCTAGTCCGCAAGCATGGTGTGAAGCACGTGGGGTTGGGCCTTCGCCGGGAGCTGATTTTGGCGAGAAGCAATTTTTTCGTATTAACTACGGTTGCCCACGTAACCACTTAGAACAAGCTATTGCTAGGTTAACCGCTTAAAGCAAAACTAGCGGAGTGAAAGTGCTCCGCTAGTTTTTGTTACTGCATATGCTTTGTCTAAATCTGTGCTTTTATACCAATGCTAATTCCACGGCCGGGTAATGGTGCAATATCTTTAATAAATGAAGAATGCACAGTGGCGTATTCATCCATTAAATTTTGTCCCTTCACAAAAAACGTTAAATCAACTGTATCAGTATTAAGGTAATAATTAACACTGGCTGATACTAGCGTGTAAGCCGGGGTCGCTGTTTCATAGGTAGCAATATTAGATTGCTTGGTATAATGACTGACACCGAGTTCAGCATGCCAATTATGATTTTCAAAGTGTAATTCGCTACCCACTCTAAGCGGGGGGATCCTAGGTACATAACTACCATCATCCAATGTGGCGCGGGTGTAGTCGACAAAAGTATCTAGACGCCAAAATTGATTTAAGTGCCAGTCTACTTCTAATTCAAAACCCATAAGCTTGGCGTGTTGCTGTTCAAAAATGTATACCGGCAAGTCGCTGCCGTGCTCATGTTCATCAGCTTCATCAACTGGATCTTCATGATCATCTGCACTGTGTAGATGTCCATCTTCAATGACTAAACCGGTATCACGCTGAAATAAGTAGTGATTAATTTTGTTGTAAAACAGGTTTGCTGTCAGGCTCCAGTCATCCGCATGGTGACGATAACTGAGGTCAATATTTTGTGAGACTTCCTTATTTAAACTCTGTTGGCGCTGCTCTAAATGATATTCGTCTTGCTCTTTATCGATAATAAAACCTGCACCTATCTCGAAAGTACCCGCACCAAGATGTGGACCATATGAGAATAATTCAGAGGCAGAAGGCGCACGTTCAGAATGGGCAAAATTAAGTGCAATATCTTGATGGCTAGCCACATTCCATACCATGCCAGCAGATGCACTTAGGGCATCATAACTCTGTTCTGCGAAAGTAAAGTTGCTGGCATCGGCGTAGTCATCTTCTTCATGGGGTTCATGTTGCAATTGTTGATAGTGCTGGTTATCTACCGCAATCGAAATGTGTTCAATACGCGCACCTAATTGCCATAATAGGTTATGTTGTTTTTTCTCTTCCAATATAAATAACGCAATATTTTTTGTATCGGTCGGGGGCGTAAATGCTTCTTCGCCGATGGCGGAAAAATCACTGCGATTTAAGTGTAAGCCTATGACGCCTTGCCAACCCGCCAGTGCGTTATGCTCTGCCCAAAGGCGACTCTCAAAGGCTTTATTGTTAAAGGTTGTGCCAATTTGCTGGTCTTCGATCTCTTGATGTTGATAATCATTAACGCCGCTATGCCAATGCACGCTATGGAACAGCCCGTCGATATTTGTCCAATCAACTAGCGCTTGATAACGGTCTTGTTTTAGATGGGCAAAAACTTTTTCAGCTTCTTCTTCAGCAGCATGCTCTTCTTCCTCGTGCTCTTCTTCATGATGTTCGTCATCATGTTGGTGCCCGGGAATGCCGTAGAGGTTGTCTAATTTTCCGAATGAGATGGCTGCGGTAACATCATCACCAATCCAGCCGATACCGAAGGTAAATCCGCTAGCGTCAATGGCGCTGTTGGCTATTTTATTGTCACTGTCTTGATGAGCGGCATGCTCATCGGCGGCTTCTTGATGGTGATCCGCATCATCTTCAGCATGAGGATTATGCGGAATACTGTAATCACTACTTTGGCGGTCAAAAGCATCAAAATGCCAAGCGACGTTGCCGCTACCGGAATTAAGGTCAATGCTGTGATTTTTTTGATTGGCGACATTGTCATAAACAGCAATATATTCTGCGCTGAGGTCAGTCTGTTTAACTTGCGGTAAACGATTATCGACCACATTCACCACGCCACCAATGGCACCACTGCCATAAAGTAACGTTGCTGGGCCACGTAGCACTTCTATTTGTGTGGCGGTTGAGGCTTCGGTACTCACTGCGTGGTCGGGACCGACCCTAGATGCATCGCCACTATCTAGACCATTTTGTACGATCTTAATTCTTGGTCCATTCAGGCCTCTTATAATCGGGCTTGCTGCTACGGGGCCGTAATAGGAACTATGCACACCAGGGGTGTTTTTTAAGGTATCCCCTAAAGTAGCTGCTACATTGTTATCCAGTTCTTCACCGCTGAGTACACTGATGGGCGTCGCTGATTGTAATGCGGTGCGTTTTAAAACAGATGCGGTTACGATCATGTTTTCAATATCGTGTTCATCTTTTTGGCTAGTGGTTTCGGCTGCCAATGACGATAGCGGTAGTGTCAGGCACAGTAATGAGGTGATTTTTAGGTGCATTTAGAAAAACTCCAGAGTAACAAATAGTTCACATAATGTGATAATATAACATATCATAAATGTGTGATTGTTAGATTGCAATAGGGAGTGTTAGTTTTTCGAAAAAGGAGATAGGAAAACGCAGATAAAGGGATTATCGGTGGCAAAGGAGCCACCGACGGGGTTGCAGCAATTACTTGCCAATCAAACGTAAAAATTCGTCTCTACTTGCTTGTGAGTTGCGCATGGCGCCAAGCATGACTGAACTGAGCATGGAGGAATCTTGTTTTTGCACGCCACGCATCATCATACACATATGTTTGGCTTCAACGATAACGCCAACACCCTTAGCGTTAGTTACGTCTAATACTGCATCGGCAATTTGTTTAGTGAGGTTTTCTTGAATTTGAAAACGTCGAGAAAACATATCCACTATTCGAGCAAACTTGGATAATCCCAAGACCTTACCATTGGGAATATAGGCGATATGACAATGGCCGATGAAGGGCAAAAGATGGTGTTCACACAAGGAATATAATTCAATACCGCGTATCACCACCATTTCATCGGTATTGGATTCAAACACGGCACCATTGACGACGTCATCTAATTTTTGTGCATAACCACTGGTCAGAAACTCCATGGCTTTTGCGGCGCGTTTGGGGGTGTCCACTAAACCTTCACGTTGTGGATCTTCACCGAGTAGCTCGATAATACGGGTAAAATGCGGTTGTAATTTTTCGGTCATGGTTTGTCTCTGACAATGCACATTTTGCTGTATAAGCAACATTGACCTTATAGGCAATTTAATGCGCTGTTATGTTATTGTTAGTATGGTTGTTTATATCACGAGTTTATAGGTTAGCGCATGCCAGAACCCGAAAAAGTGTTATTAGGTTGGCGGAAATGGTGGCATACAGACTGTGTCCGTTGTCGGCAGATCCGCGCGGCAGTGATATGGACGTTGTTAATGTGGGCTTGCCTACAATGGTGGTATTTTTAGTGTTAACCTAAATTGACCGCCCACATTCCGTTTAACTATGTGGCATCTTTAGTGAGTTGTTGACGTCCCAGTTCAATCACGCTATGGCATTCATTATTGAATGCGGGGATCTTATCCAGCGCCAATACTGTTTGTGATTGTTTTAGAGCGACTTCAATATCGTGGCAAATTTCTTGTAACTTCGGCACCCCTGTATAACAACATACACCATGCAGTTTATGAATTGATGATTTTAATCCGTCAATGTCACTTTGCGCTGCGTGTTTGTTTATTTCTTGCTGCAGGTCAGGCAGTTGTTGAATAAATGCCTCAAGCATGTCATTGGCCAGCTGTGGATTTTCATTACTTTGTTCTAATGCTGATTGCCAATCTATGGTTTGAGGTTGCGGTTGTTCAGGGATGTGACACCAGCGCTGTATTAACTCAATTAGCGCGGTTAAGTCGATGGGCTTAGGTAAGTAATCGTCCATTCCTGAGGCTAATAGACGTTCTTGCTCTTCTTTAAAAGCGTGCGCGGTGACCGCAACTATCGGCGTGCCACTGTTCAACTCTGTTTGTCGAATGAGTTGCGATGCCTGTAGGCCGTCCATATTTGGCATTTGTACATCCATCAGGATGAGATCGAATTCTTCTTTTTCACAGCGAGTGAAGGCATCCTGACCACTGAGACTCGAGGATAATAAAATAGGTGACGGTTTTAGCCAGGTGCTGATCAGACGTAAATTGAGCTCCATATCATCCACCGCCAAAATCTTGATGGGTGGCATAGTGGATAATAATTTGTGTACTTTATCATCGGGGCTCAACTGTGAGTGCGTGAATAACCGTTCCAGTTTTGAGGCCAACAACGGTTTCTCAATGTTGCCGTCAAAAATGTCGTGATAATCTTCGATGGTGTCGGTTTTTAGGCGGCTCGGATGCAGTAAATATTTATTGTGAGCATCGGTATCTTTAACTTCTGCGATGAGCTCTTGTGAAGGAGTGCGTTCACAACTGACAAACAAAAAGTCGATGGGGGCGGCAAAATCATCTTCCACCACTATGGCATCTAACTGTTTGAATAACTTCTTCGCGGCCGCCATCGCTGGTTGATAAGGTTCAATCATTTTTATACGTTTATTGCGCCAACGTATTTGTTCATGAGCCGTTTGCTTGTCGGTAAGAATTTGCGTGCGAATACTGGCGGTAAAACGACTACCTTTACCAATGTCACTTTCAAGGGTGACTTCACCATGCATCATTTGAGTTAATTGTTGGCTGATGACTAGCCCTAATCCGGTGCCTTGAAATTGCCTATTTAAGGCGTCATCCACCTGACTAAATGCACTAAATAGCGCTTTTTGTTTATTGCTGCTAATACCAATACCGGTATCTTCAACGGTAAAGTATAACCACATTGAGCTGCGGTCTTTTTTACACGTTACGATTAACTTAACGTGGCCACTGGAGGTAAATTTAATGGCATTACCAAGTAAATTGGTTAGCACTTGCCTAATGCGAGCCGCATCACCAATGAGCTTATCTGGTAATCGACAAGGTTCATAAATGAAAATCAAGTTTTTGTCTTGAGCCGTTTTACTCATCAGGCCAATGAGTTCATCCAGTAATTGATTAGCTGAGAAAGGTTCATTATGTACTTCTAGTTTGCCGGCTTCGATTTTTGACAGATCAAGAATGTCATTAATAATGCCCAGCAAATTGTTGGCGGCCACATTGATGATTTGCGCCTGCTCTTGCTTCGCGCTATCAATATGGGAGCTCTGTAGTTCTTTACTAAAGCCTAAAATGGCGTTTAACGGCGTTCGAATTTCGTGGCTCATATTCGCCAAAAATTGCGACTTGACCTTACTGGCTTTAACCGCATCTTTACGGGCGATGTCGAGATGTACATTCTGCTCTTCTATCAACTCAAGGTTATGACGCATTTCTCTGGTATAGGAGGCTATTTCGCTTTCCATTTCATGGCGACTTTTGTCCATAATAGCAATGGAGAACAGTGCCGCTTCACACATCACGCCGACGTGGAAGCAATAGGCAGTAAACACGTTGGTCGGAAATATGCCGAGTAGGCTTAACATGCCCACTAGCGCGCTGGTGAGTACAATGCTCCAAGCGAAGATAAAATAGCGGGCGGGCGAATAGGGATGTGCATAACTTTCGAAACCGGCTATCAAATAAGACGAAATGGCGATACTACTCAATCCATACACTAGTGAGCTGACGAACTTGGGTTCAAAAACATCAGCAAATATCAGTATCGACAGTAAAGCAAAACAGAACAGGATAACCTGAATAACAATGAGACTACGTGGTGCGGTGACTTGTGCATTCAAAAAGGTAATAGTGAATATGGCGGCGCAGGAGCCAACCAACAGGAATAATAATCCGGTATGGACACTTAGCCAGTTGATAAACTCGCCGGAAAACAACAATTGCAAATGCCCGCCCCAGACAAATTGCCAAAGCATGACGGCGGCTAAATAAAAGATATAGGCGAGGGTTGAGGTGACCTTAGTTTTTACATAAAACACTAAATTGTAGATGGCCAACATTAGTAAGCCGCCATAAAACATTCCCCAGAAGACGGTGTCCAGCATTATATTTTGTGAATGTTGGGCGTGGCTTTGTATATCCACAGGTACAATGCGGGTGACATCAGAGGTTTGTACGCGAATATAAAAATCCACTGGGGTGGCATCGAGAAGCTCTACTTCAAGAGTGGGGAACCGGAAAACTTGGGTGTTATCTATTTTGCCGGCACGTACATGTTTGAGAACGGTATTGCCATGAACTAAGTAAAAATCAATGCTATCGTTTTGCGCGGAGGCAATATCCATTGCCCAATTACGTACTGAGGTTACATTACTGACCGACACCGTAAGCCACAGGCCGGATTTGCTAAAACCATAATTAGGATTGCTGCCAATAGGCCACTCGAAATCTTTTTTGCGTGCAATCACGTCTTCAATGTCTAGACGACCGGCGGGTTCATGTAGCACTTTTATATAACGGGTTAGACGGATTGTTTCATCGGTATTGGTTAATTGCACAGCCGATTGGCCGAAGGCTTGGGGAGCCATCATCAGCAATAAGCAAAATAAGAGTCGCCAGTAGCGCTTCATCAATGCACTCAAGTTGGGGAAATTATAACCAGTTAATAAGTATATTAAAACATTGCTGGTGCCTTAGTAGCAATGTTATGTTGACGGTATCGCTTTAAAGGACAAATAATCGTGAATAATAAGACATTTTTACTACCTCTGATCACCGCTGGTTTAATACTTAGTAGCGGACAAACTATGGCATCGCCATTGGACTCATTGACCTTGGACAAGGGTATGAGCATTAGCTTATATGCTGAAGGCGTGAAGAATGCACGGCAAATGGCCCTTGGTGACAACGGTACTGTTTTTGTTGGCAGTCGGGATGCCGGTGTAGTCAGTGCCGTGGTCGATAGTGATGGTGACTTTATCGCTGATAAAGTGATTGAAATTGCTAAGGATCTGAATATGCCCTCTGGGTTGGCCTATCGTGATGGTGATCTATATATAGGCGAAGTCCATCAAGTGATTAAACTGAGTAATATTGAAGCTCATTTAGATAATCCCCCCAAAGCCGAAGTCGTTATTGGTGATTTGCCCACAGAGCGTCATCACGGCTGGAAGTATCTTGATTTTGACGCTAATGGTGCATTATATGTGCCTGTTGGCGCCCCTTGTAATATTTGTCAGCCAGATGAAAATCACAGCCGCATTTTCAAATACGATTTAGCCACAGGAAAACGACAAACCGTTGCCCAAGGTGTGCGTAATTCTGTTGGTTTTGACTGGGATCCTAAAAGTGGCGATTTATGGTTTTCCGACAATGGCCGCGACATGCTAGGTGATGATATTCCACCTTGTGAAATTAACCACGTTAGCGAGAATGGGCAACATTTCGGTTACCCGTATTTTCATGGTGACGATATTGTTGACCCCGAATTTGGTGAAGGTAAGCAAGTTAAAGATTATCAAGCTCCAGCTTTAAATATTCAGGCCCATTCTGCCCCCCTAGGTATCCACTTTTATCGTGGAGAAATGTTTAGCCATTTAAAAGGGCAGTTATTAATAGCCGAACATGGTTCTTGGAATCGCAGTAAAAAAGTCGGTTATCAGGTTTCTATCGCCCGTTTAGAGGGGGATAAAGTCGTCGAGCATAAACCCTTTATTAGTGGCTGGTTACAAGCCGAAGAAGCGGTATCTGGACGGCCAGTGGCCTTTTTGGAGTTGAAGGATGGTAGCATCCTGATATCTGATGATTTCGCTAACGTAATTTATAGGGTAACCTATCAAAAAGAGTAGAAAAACCGCAAACTCACAGGCCGCCATGCAAGGTGGCGACCGCTATCACAACTAAAAAAATAATGATTTATGAGCCAAGAAATTAGTATCAGTTCCGACGGCATTGAACAACTGGCGTTAAGCCGTTTTACCGAAGACGCCTATCTAAATTATTCCATGTACGTCATCATGGATCGCGCGTTACCCCATATTGGTGACGGTTTAAAACCAGTACAGCGGCGTATTATTTACGCTATGTCAGAATTAGGCTTAAGCGCCAACGCTAAGTATAAAAAGTCCGCCAGAACCGTCGGTGACGTACTGGGTAAGTTTCACCCCCATGGTGACTCGGCCTGTTATGAAGCTATGGTGTTAATGGCGCAACCCTTTTCTTATCGTTATCCGTTGGTGGATGGTCAAGGAAACTGGGGAGCCCCGGATGATCCTAAATCTTTCGCGGCCATGCGTTATACGGAATCTCGATTATCAAAATTCAGTGAAGTGTTGTTGGCAGAAGCCAGCCAAGGCACGGTGGACTGGACCCCTAATTTCGATGGCACCTTAGACGAGCCTAAAGTATTACCAGCGCGTTTACCGCATATTCTGCTTAATGGCATTACCGGTATTGCCGTGGGTATGGCTACGGACATTCCTCCCCATAACGTGCGTGAACTGGCAAATGCCTGCGCGTTATTGCTGGATAACAGCAAAGTTGAGTTAGATGATTTACTGGAATTGATTCAAGGGCCGGATTATCCCACCGAAGCGGAAATTATTACCCCAAAGGCGGATATTAAGAAAATTTACGAGACCGGTCGTGGCTCCATCAAAATGCGTGCGGTGTATGGCGAAGAAAATGGCGATATTGTTGTTACAGCTCTACCTCACCAAGCCTCTGGCGGTAAAATTTTAGAACAAATTGCTGCGCAAATGCAGGCCAAAAAATTACCCATGGTTAGCGATTTACGAGATGAATCGGATCATGAAAACCCAACAAGATTGATTATCACGCCACGTTCCAATCGTGTTGATATTGAGCCGTTGATGCAGCATTTATTTGCGACTACGGATTTAGAGAAAAACTATCGTGTTAACTTAAACATGATTGGGTTGGATGCGCGCCCCAAGGTGAAGGACTTACATACTATTCTTAAGGAATGGTTGGTCTATCGTAAAGACATTGTTGTAAGACGTTTACAATATCGTTTAGACAAAGTCTTAGCGCGACTGCATATTCTTGAAGGTTTATTAATCGCCTTTTTGAATATTGATGAAATCATTCACATCATTCGTACCGAAGAAAAACCCAAACAAGAATTAATTCAGCGTTTTGATTTAACCGATATTCAGGCTGAAGCCATTCTTGAATTAAAATTACGCCATTTGGCGAAATTGGAAGAGTTCAAAATTCGTGGTGAGCAAGATGAACTGAGCGCTGAACGAGATAAATTACAGCAGTTACTCGGTTCGGATCAGCGCTTAAAAACATTGATCAAAAAAGAAATTCTCGCCGATGCTGAAACCTATGGCGATGACCGCCGCTCGCCCATTGTCGAGCGCGGCGAAGCCAAAGCGCTATCAGAAAAACAACTAGTACCATCCGAAGCTGTCACTGTGGTGATTTCTCAAAAAGGTTGGGCGCGTTGTGCTAAAGGTCATGATATAGACGTACAAGGCTTGAGTTATAAAGCCGGCGACAGCTATCTTTGCAGTGCCGTGGGGCGCAGTAATCAACAAGTGGTATTTTTTGACTCGTCAGGGCGAACCTTTAGTTGTGATGCCCATTCATTACCTTCCGCACGTAGCCAAGGAGAACCTTTAACCGGACGTTTTAATATTGTTGGCGGTGAAACCGTTGAACATATTCTGATGGGTAAGGATGAACAAAAGTATTTAATGGTCTCCGATGCCGGATATGGCTTTGTCGGTACCTACGTCGATATGGTGAGTAAAAACAAAAATGGTAAAGCCTATTTGAGTTTACCCACCGCAGCTAAAGTGATTGCGCCGAAAATAGTTCATGATCTACAAACGGACATGTGTTTGGCCATATCCAATGAGGGCCGAATGCTAATGTTCCCATTGCGTGACTTGCCGAGCTTGGGCAAAGGTAAGGGCAATAAGATTATTAGTATTCCTTCGGCAAAAGCGAAATCTCGCGAGGAATACGTCACTGCCATCGCTGTTGTGCCGGAAGGCGCGAGCGTTAAAGTTATCGCCGGTAAACGGGGCATGAGTTTAACCGCTAGTGATCTAAGCCATTATCAAGGTGAACGTGGTCGACGTGGGAATAAACTGCCACGAGGCTTGCAGCGCGTTGATGGTATTGAAGTTGAGTTGTCGGGTAAAAGTGACGCGCCAGCGATTGAAGAAAACCTAGAGCACAAGTCTGACGACATAAGCTAGCCGGAGTTCCGGCTAGCGACTTAATAGCTTGCTCATGGTTTGATTGAAGAATTTCATCCACTTTGGACAAAATTGCCCTTCAGGCACTTTATTAATTTCTATTACCGCGCGCTTTTTCGGACGTATACGGTGGGTTTCGTGGGCGCGGGTATGGGTCAGGGCATCAAAGGTATCGATAATGGCGAGCAGTTTGGCGCCTTCACAAATATCTTTTTCTTTCAGTCCCATGGGGTAGCCAGATCCATCAAGGCGTTCATGGTGCTGCATTACAATTTTGCGCGCTTCATTCCATTCATTTAAATGTTCTAACAGCTTAGAACTTTTGAAAACATGGGAGCGCATTAAGTTAAACTCTTGCTCATTAAGTGGATCAATTTTATGTAAGATGTCCATGGGTATAAAAGCCATACCGAAATCATGAACATAACAAGCGACAGCGAGTTGCTTGGCATCAATGGGGCTGTCGGCTAAGCGGTTAATAAACAACGCGAGTTTGGCAATGCGATCACAGCGGCCTTGCCAGTACTTAGAACGCTTTTCCACAGGAACCATTAACTCCCTAAAAAAGTGAATGTCCGCTTGTTGTTGAGGCTCGATACTTAGGTGTTTATCAAGTACATGTAGTGCGTCTTTTTCTTGTTGTTTTACCGATTTAGGTTGGTGTTCTGGGGTTGCATCTAATGAGGGATCTAACAACAATACCGACTCAGCGAGTAATTGTTCATGCTCGGCAATATTCTGCGGGGTGATCCTCGAAATTTGCTTAGCTAATAATTGGTGTAGTTCAGCGTCATACTCGGCTTGTCCTTGTTTAATACAACCCTCAACAAATATTTTAACTCTGTCCATAGTCAATAGCACCAGATCACTCATGGTACTGGTATAGGTTATTTGACTGTTGCGCAAGTAATCGAGTAAATCTTCAACTCCTTGCAGAATAGGGATCATCGGTGAAAAATTGACTAAGCCCAAATCACCTTTAATGGTGTGCACCGAGCGAAATAGTGCACGTTGCAGTTCTTTATCTGCAGGTGCAAGTTCTAGTTCAATCAGTATTTGTTCACTGGCTTCATAGAGCTCGTTGATTTCTTCGAGCAAATCTTCGAGTACATCTGCCTCTATATCTTCATGTCGAAAAATTTGCATATGACGTTGATTTCCATCTGTAGTTATATTTATTCTAGCTGATCTATTAGTAATTTTATGCTGAATTTTTTTCTTGATTGGAATAGCCTTGGCAATAAAAGACGCTATACTAATCGGCTTGTTTTTTTAGTGAGTTGTACTGTGGTTGCTTTAATCCGACTTCCCCTTATATGTCTGTACTTTATTTTGGTCAATATAGTCTTAGTGATAGTCTGTATTGCGAGACCTTTTCATCGAGATAACGTTTATGCTGCCGGTAAACTGTATAGTTCAACCGCCAGACTCTTTGGGCTGAAGGTTATTTTTCGTAGCGATGAAGCATTAAAAAATAAAGGTCCCTATGTGTTTATCGGCAACCATCAGAATTCATTCGATATTTTTACTATTTGTGGTGCAGCGATGCCTGGCACAGTGACCATTGGTAAAAAAAGTCTGATTTGGATCCCTTTGTTTGGGCTGGTGTATTGGTTGTCGGGCAATATTCTGATTGATCGCAAAAATAGCAATAAGGCTCGTGGCACACTGGATATTGCGGCGCGTAAAATTCGTGAACGTAAATTATCGGTGTGGATGTTTCCTGAAGGCACTCGTAGCAATGGTCAAGGGTTATTACCTTTTAAAAGTGGCGCATTCAAATTAGCGCAACTGACTAAAGAGCCAGTGGTGATGATTTGTGCCAGTAGTTTGCACCAGAAAGTAAAATTAAACCGTTGGAACAATGGTACCTTGCTGGTGGATGTATTAGCGCCGATACAGATGGATGACAGTAAGACCACGAAAGAGTGGGCAAGCTATTTTCATCAACAAATGCAAACTCGAATTACCCAATTAGATGAAGAAGTAAAACAGCTCGATAGAGGAAATCACAATGACGACTGAAACACAGGAATGGTACGAATTTAATACGGAAACGGTTGAAGCCTTACTGACTGACGGCAGTAATCCTGATGCGACGTATAACATTGAATATCACTTTGCCAGTGATGACTTTGACCGTCTAGAAAAAGCTGCCGTTGACGCTTTTAAAGCTGGTTTTGAAGTGGGTGATGCCGAAGAATTGATCCTCGATGATGGTGGCACTATTTTATGTTTTGATGCTACGGTCGATCGGCAGCTGAAACTGGAGAGCATTAATCAAGATACCGATGTGTTATTAGCCATTGCGGCTAAGCACAATGTACATTTTGATGGATGGGGCACCCATTTCATCGAGTGACTCCCCACATATGCTACTACCTTTCACAAAGGGCATTAATCCAAGGTTAATGCCCTTTGTTGTTGCTAACGCCTACTTTTTAATCGAATCAATAGATTGCTGTAAGGATTGCAATTTCGCATAAATTTCCTGCAATGTTGGCTCACCTTGTAATTCACTATTTTCAGCACGGGCCTTGGCATTTTCCTGCTCCATGACATTGACCACTATGCCAATGACCATGTTTAAAAAAGCAAATGCAGTGAAGAAAATAAAGGTTAAGTAATAGATCCAACTTAACGAATAGACTTCCATGGTTTCGTACATCACATCGGTCCAGTCTTCGAAAGTCATCACGCGAAATAACGTCAGCAACGAAATGGTGATGTCGCCCCATAGTACGGGATTAATGCTTTCAAATAAGGTACTACCAACGGCAGCGTAAATATAAAAGATGATGAACATAAGTAGCATCACATAACCAAGCTGCGGCAATGCTTTGACCAATGACACCAACAATATGCGTAACTCCGGAATGATGGAGATCATCCGCAGCACCCTAAATACTCTTACCAAACGGCCTATTACCGCCAGATCCGCATTGTCAGCCGGGATCAAACTCACGAGTACGATCAAGGTGTCGAAGATATTCCAGAAGTGTTTGAAGAATTGGCCTTTGTTGGGTTCGGCCACGAAGCGAATAATAATTTCGGTTAAGAAAAATGCACTGATAACCCAGTCTAAAATGGTGGTTAGTTGCTGTACGCCACTACCCATTTCATAGGTTTTTGCGCCTACCAACAGTGCCGAGAAAATAATCACCGACACCACAAAGATTTCAAAAAGTTTGTTGGAACGAATATCTAAAAATTTTGCTTGAAGGCTCGCTGCACTCATAGTTTACATATTGGTCACTGAAAAGATCGCATAGAGTAGTGTTTTTTGAAAGGCTGTCAATGACTTGTTGTCGCCAACAAGTCCCTTCGTGCCATCAGCATTCAAACTCAGCTTAAGACTGATATTACTGCCAACTAATTCTTTGATTTAAAGGCTGCTCATAAATTGCTTGTAGATGCTTTTCGATATGCTGTCGGCGAATTTTTAAGGTGGGCGTCATTAATTCGTTCTCTGGCGTCCATGGGGTATTTAAAATCCACATGCCGTCGAGTTTTTCATGTTTGTCGAGATCCTGATTAACTTCATCCAACAATGCCTCTAATGTGCGAGAGATTTTCTCTTTAGGAATGTTTTCTGCACTTTCACTGAGTACTGCTAATACTACGGGTTGTTTGAGGTTATTACCGACCACACAGATTTGTTCCAGTAAGGTACATTTGGCTAATACGGCTTCAATGGGGGCGGGAACAACATATTTACCCTTGGAGGTTTTGAAAATATCTTTAATGCGGCCGATAATTTGAATGTATCCTTCATCATCCATTTTGCCTTGATCGCCGGTTTTGAAATAACCATCATCTGTAAACGCTGCCTTGGTTTTTTCCGGCTCCAAATAATATTCTTTTAGTAAAAAATCCCCTTTAATTTGAATTTCATTGTCGTCGCCAATACGAATAGTGGCACCGTCTAAGGCTTTGCCTATGGTATTGCGTTTATCACTACGATAGGGCAATTGGGTGGTGCCAGCAGCATTGGTTTCGGACATGCCCCAGCCTTGAGCAATATTGATATCCAACGTTTCATACCAACTTAATAAACTAGGGGCGATAGGGGCCGAACCACTGGCAAAAATCCGAGTATGTTGAAAGCCTAGACCCTTTTTGATTTTGTTTTTTATCAAATCCTTAATAAAGGGGATGTGCAGCAACAATGATAATTTTGTTTGTGGCACTTTGGCCAATACACCAGATTGAAACTTTTGCCATAAACGCGGTACAGATACAAAAATGGTGGGTGCTACGTCGCGTAAATTGTCGGCAAAGGTCGCTAGGGATTCCACAAAGGATATTTGCAGCCGCGCGTTAACTTTGTCGATGTATAAACTCAGACCTTGACCTAAAACTCGTTCGGTAATATGTGCCAGCGGTAGGTAAGAAAGGTATCGTTCAGATGAAAGTGGGACGGCATGGTGAATGTTGTCGGCATAATTATAACAGCCACTAATATAACTTTTATAGGTTAACACCACCCCTTTGGGTTGACCGGTACTGCCTGATGTATAGATGATGGTCATTACATCATCAAGATTACGTGTGGGCATGCTGGTTTCGTCGGGTTGCATGGTTAACATGTCCGCCCAAGTTTTATCAACCCTAATGGTGTCGTAAGGCAAGCCAATTTTTGTAATCCCATCAGCAAAGCAATCTTGATACTGTTCGGCGTTATCCAGTTTACCCACAAATACTATTTTGGCGCCACTATGCTGCATGACGTACTCAATGCTATCGTTATCCGCTGCGGGGTAGAGTGGCACACTAATACCGCCAGCAAGGCCGATAGCCCAATCGGCAATTAACCACTGGCTACAATTTTTACTAAAAATAGCTACTTTGTCATCGACAGCTAACCCCATTGCTAGTAACGAGTTGGCTATTTTCCTCACTTGATTCAGCACATCTTGATAACTGAGTTCTTGCCAAACGTCATTAACAGGCTGACGCAAAAAAATAATGTCAGGATGTTGTTGAGTTAATTTCTCAAGTTGTTGAAAGGGCAGCAATTCCGTTGTCATGAAGTGTTCCTAATTTAAAAAGTAACAAGCAATTATAGGTAAGATAACTTGCATCTAGCATTATTTAAAATCCATATAACAGCATTATTGCAAATTAAATCGACAAATCCTTAAAAAACATTGATATTAAAGAATTAGTACTACTACACTGTACTTTCAATATGTGTCTTAATTATTGTTAATTAAAATCAGTGACTTAATCGGTGAATCGAACTTTTACAAGAATAAATTGAAATGGATGGTATGACATGGCATTGCAAATTAATGGGGTAAATTTTTATTGTGGGAATGACGCCGATGGAATTACGTAACTTCGATTTCAATTTTACAGTCACTCAGTGGTTAATTATTATCGCTGGTGTCATTATTAGTTTTGTCATTAATTCGCTACTTTGGTCTTATCTCGCTATTTTAGTCGGTTGCGTGTCAGTGTTTATTAGTTGTAGTTACCGCCTCAACCGTTCCCCCACGACAGAATCCGTTATTTTAGAACAAGACCCGCAAGAGAATCGCTCTAATTTACATGCTGTGATGGATGAAATTACACCTACCATTGCCGAATGTGCTACTAATTTACAACATGTGCTATCCACCCAGACTGATGCCATTGAAACCTTGAGCGAATCATTCATAGAGTTGCAAGATTTGGTTGTACGTCAAAGTCAATGTATTGAAAACTTGGTTAAAGAAGATGAAGGGACAGATAAAGAAAGTTTACATAGCGTAAAAATGCGTGAGTTCGCTATGAGTACGGATGGAACTTTAGATCGATTTATCAAAACAACGGTAGATATGTCAGCGCAACTGATGGAGTTGCTGGAAAAAGTAAATAATATTTCAGAATTAATGCCCAATGTAATGAAAGCGATGAGTGATATCGATTCAATTTCATCACAAACTAATTTGCTAGCATTAAATGCTGCGATTGAGGCGGCCCGAGCAGGCGAATCTGGCCGTGGATTTGCCGTGGTGGCCGATGAAGTCCGTAACTTATCGACGCGCTCGGCCAAGTTCAGCGAGTCTATTCAAAATCAGTTAAAGCATATTGGCAATGAGATAGCAGAATTGACCGAGAAAGTCGGCGAGGCCGCTTCTCAGGATGTGACTTATGTTATTGAAGCAAAAAAAGAAATTCATATAGCTTTGGAAAATATTATTACTAAAGCCGAAACGGATGCAGTGGTAACTCATGAACTTGAGGGAGTCGCCAAAGCGTTGGAAACGGCACTGAATAATTCTATTCGAGGATTACAGTTCGGTGATATTAATGGCCAAAACATCGCCTATACCGAAGAGTTATTAACGTTTATCTATGAAAATTTAACCGCTATTGAAACGGAAAGCTCGCAGTTGCTGGTAGCAGAGTTACGTACGCACTTACATCAGATTCGCGACGGCAAAAAACAACAACATAATCCGGTTTCATCATCATCGATGCAAGCGGGCGAGATTGAATTGTTTTAAGGGACTACATAAGGGAATAGAGCAATGTCAGTAACCAAAGAAGTGAAGACCATTTCGTTGCCGGAGCGTTTCGATTTTAGTTATAACCGAACCTTCTCACAACAGTACCAGAGTATTTTTGAAGAGGCCGAAGCAGTGGGAAAAATCGTGTTGGATTTCAGCCGAGTACGCTATTTGGATAGTTCTGCATTGGGGATGATGGTGTTATTACAAAAACGCGCTAAGGAGTTACACATTGTTGTGGCCGTTAAATCCGCGCAAAGTACTGCAGCCGAGATCCTTAAAATGGCAAATTTTCAGAAGTTATATGAGTTTGAGTAACGTCTGATCATGGCGGGATTGAAGGATTTTCAATTATTAATTGTTGATGATGATGATATTTTCAATCAACAGATGCACTCATTCTTAACTAGCAAAGGAGTGAAGGCAGATTCGGTGCTGACATTAGCTGAGGCGAAAGACTATTTACTGCATCAGCGTCCAAACTTAATCCTATTGGACTATATGTTGAAGGATGAGATGGGTATCGAGTTAATGTCATATCTTGAGCATTTAGGGCTGACCATGCCGGTAATGATGGTGACTGCCGATGATGATCAAGACACCATGCGCCAATGTTTTGAACGTGGTATTGATGATTACCTGTTAAAACCGTTAAATTTAGAGTTGTTGTGGTTAAAAATAAAACGTTTATATACTACCGATCAACTGCAAAAGGAAGTGGCGCAACAAGCCAATATGCTGCAAGCATTGTTGGATGAAAAACATCATGAAGAGGCTTTAGCCAGACATCTGTATGAGCACATGGCTAATAATGGTAAGCAGTATAACGGCCTCGTTCAATCGTTAATGAAATCATCAACGGCTTTTAATGGTGATACCTTACTTGTCAGTCAACCACCCACGGGAAATACCTACATTATTCTGATGGATGCCACAGGTCACGGTTTGGCGGCAGCCATTAGTATTTTACCGTTAGTATCCGCTTTTTATGCCATGGTGGAAAAAGGCCTAGAGCTGCCCAGCATTATTTATGAACTTAATCAGAAATTGAACGAAAGTCTTCCTGATGATCGCTTTGTCGCGGCCATTTTTATTGAGATTAACAAGCATAATCGGCAGTTGAGAATCTGGAATGGTGGGATGCCGGATGTGTTGATGTTGGATAACCGTGGGACACTTTACGCAGCCAATCCATCTACAAATTTGCCATTAGGCATTGTTGGTGGCACCGACATAGACGTTAGTTTGCAGTCAATTGATGTGAGTCAAGGGGGACATTTGTTGCTATGCAGTGACGGTTTGTTGGAACAAATGACGAATAACGGTAGCACTTTTGGCAAGCAACGGTTGTATGACATTTTGGAGCAAAGTCAGCCCCAGCATTTCATCAGTAGCATTGAAAATGCATTCACTCAATTTCTCGGGGATGGGGTACAAAGCGACGACGTTTCAGTCTGTCACGTCGACATGAACACGCTTCTCAGTAATGAGGAGCACAATGACGTGAAATTAAAAACCATGCCGGGACAGATGCAATTACACTTACAAATGCAGGGATCGCAGCTACAACATTTCGATGTGATGCCGTGCTTGGATAAAGTAATGGCTCAATTTCATATGCCAATGGAATTACGACGAAAGTCTTATACGGTGTGTGCCGAGTTAATCACCAACGCGATTGATCATGGTGTGCTAAGAATACCCTCTACGCTTAAATCAGAAGAAAATGGTTTTATTAAATTTTTAGATGCCCGTAACCAGCGTTTACAACAATTAAATGCTAAGGATAGCATTCGATTAGAAATGGACTATGACAATCAAAGTGCGCAAGTTGAATTTAAAATTAGCGATAGTGGTACTGGATATGATCCAGAAATGATCCCGCAGCAGCACATTACAAATTTGTCGGGTCGAGGGTTGAATTTGATCAATAGCCTGTCACAGCATATACACTATAGCGCCAAATATAATCAAACATCAGTCATTATTAAATGAGTAAATTATGAGTAAAAATATTTTAATTGTCGATGATTCACCTTCTATTAGACAGATGGTCGAAGTCACGCTAAAAGCGACCTCCCATAATGTCACTACAGCAAAGGACGGCCAGGAAGCCTTTGATATGTGTAAAATTCATCGTTATGACTTTGTGTTGACCGACCAGAATATGCCAAGGATGGATGGCTTAACCTTGATCAAATCCTTACGTTCATTGGCCACTTACAAAACGGTACCGATTATTGTACTGACCACAGAATCGGGCGATGCCATGAAAGCTCAAGGACGTGCCGCCGGTGCGACTGGTTGGATGGTTAAGCCATTTGATCCTAATAAACTGATCGAAATTGTAAAAAAAGTCTTGGGTTAGTAAAAATAGGATACCGATATGTCAATTGATATGGAACAGTTTCACGGAGTGTTCTTCGACGAAAGTCAGGAGCATTTGGATGAAATGGAGCATCAATTGATGGAATTGAATCTTGATGAGCCAGATCCTGAACAACTGAACAGTATTTTTAGAGCTGCACATTCAATTAAAGGCGGTAGCGGTATATTCGGTTTTGATGCCCTTACCGGCGTCACTCATGTGATGGAAAATCTGCTAGATAGGGCTCGTCAGGACACATTAGAATTAACCACGCCTATTGTAGATTTGTTCCTGCAAACCGTCGACACTTTAAAAACTACACTTGATTGCTATCGTAATAAGCAAGATGTGGATCAAGCGGTGCTGGATCAAAGTATTCAGAAATTAGAAGCGGTATTAACCCAAGAAGACAGTAAATCAGCGGTAGTTCCTTCATCAGAAGATGAACAAGGCTTTGGTTTTTTTGATGATGAGGATGATACTCAACAGTCAGAAGAAGACGATGGTTTTGGTTTTTTCGAGCCTCTAGCGGAAGCCGAGGCATCGTCACCCGTAACGGTTGAAGAAGAAGGCTTCGGCTTTTTTGAACCTATTGAGTCAATCAACAGTAATGCCAACGCTGATGCATTGCCAACAACACCGCCAGCATCTTCGCAGGGCCAATCAAAACCACCCGCTACCGCAGATAATATTAAGCCCATTAGTAAAGTAAAAGCGGCAGCCAAAACGAGTTCGAACGAATCGACTTCTATTAGAGTGGATACGGGAAAAATAGATTCCTTGGTTAATCTTGTTGGCGAGTTAGTGATTACCCAATCGATGTTAGCCATGATTGGTTCTGAAATTCACGGGGAGGTTGAAGAAAAATTACAAACAGCGTTAACCGAATTGCAACGTAATACCCGTGAAATTCAAGAGTCGGTAATGTCGATGCGCATGCTACCTATCAGTGTCACTTTTAATCGATTCCCGCGGGTAGTAAGAGATCTTTCAACCAAATTAGGCAAAAAAGTCGACTTACAAATTGAAGGTGGCAATACCGAGATTGATAAAGGTCTTATTGAAAAAATGGTCGACCCACTGACTCACTTAGTGCGTAACAGCGTAGATCACGGTATTGAAACTATTGAGAAGCGTCTCGAGGTAGGTAAGCCAGAAGAAGGTACGGTTATTTTACGGGCGCAGCAAAAAGGCAGCAGCATTGTGATCAGTATTATGGATGATGGGGCTGGGCTTAATCGTCAAAAAATTCTTGACAAAGCTATTGAAAACGGTCTGATGCCAGATATCAATATGCCTGACGAGCAGGTGTGGAAGTTGATCTTCGAGCCAGGATTTTCCACCGCAGATGAAGTCACCGATGTGTCGGGGCGAGGTGTCGGTATGGATGTGGTCAGACGTAATATCGAGGCAATAGGTGGGCGTATTGATATTGAGTCTAACCAAGGTTTTGGTTCTGAGTTTCATATTCATCTACCACTGACGTTAGCGATTGTTGATGGTATGTGCGTTGAGGTCAGTGATCAGGTGTTTGTTGTGCCATTGGTGAATATCATTGAATCGATACAGCCCGCCGCCGATCAAATAAAAATGATCTCTAACGATAAATTACTATGGATTAGAGAGCAGTATTGGCCAGTGATTGATCTGTATAAAACCATGGAGCTGGATAACGCTATTACCGACCCCACCAAGGGCATTATTGTCTTGATAGAAAGCAGCAAAAAACGTTTTGGTTTATTGGTAGATGGTTTAGTAGGTCAACAACAGGTCGTGATCAAAAGCTTAGAACAGCATTACAAACGAGTTGCCGGTGTCGCAGGGGCAACCATTATGGGCGATGGTGGCGTCGCATTGATTCTGGATGTGGAATCTTTAGCCGCTAATGTAAAAACCTTAACGCCAGAGGCAAAATAGAATGACAAGTTTAACCGCCAGTCAGGCTCAAGATATCCATGCTCATGCCGATTCACGAGAGTTTTTGAGTTTCGTGTTAGGTAGCGAGCATTACGCATTGGATATTATGTCTGTTAAAGAAATTCGAGGTTATGAAGAAGTTACTAGAATAGCCAATGCGCCGCCTTTTATTAAGGGGGTCATCAACCTTCGTGGTGATATTGTACCTATAGTGGATCTAAGAATTAAATTTGCGGTAGGAGAAGCAACCTATACTGAATTTACTATTGTGATCATGTTGAATGTCTCTGACCGTATTGTTGGTATTGTTGTGGATGGTGTCTCCGATGTAATCCGCTTAACGGATGATGACATTCGCCCCGCTCCTGAATTTGGCGTGGCTTTTGATCATCAATACCTTATCGGCTTAGCTCCTATAGAAGAACATATGGTTATTTTAGTGAACATTGAGCGACTCATCACCAGTGACGAATTAGGTGTTTTTGATAGCGAGAATGCCGAAAAAGACAATCAGGATTAGAAAGTGAAGCTGTATTAGTTGCGCGAATGGAACCATAACTCCTGCAGCATCATGACATTAATACAGCATAAAGTTAGTTGAACAGGGACTCATACTCCCTTATCTCAGGCAATAAATTGGAAAGGGCTTTATTCATGAAAATGACTCTGAAAAAACAGCTTGGCGTGATGACTGCGATTGCTACCATAGCAGTGTTGCTGTTGTCCTTCATTGGTTATCTCAATAGTAGTAATACCGGTGTTGGCAGCGATAGTTACAAGAAAATTATTCACGCCAACGAATTAACTGCCGACATTCTACCGCCACCCATGTATTTGGTGGAAATGATGATGAAAATTGAAATGTTAGGGCAAACGGTGACTACTGACGATAGGTTGGTGGCCGATATAAAAACACTGATCAGCGATTATTTAGAGCGTGAAAAACGCTGGTTAAGTACACAGGATTTAACCCCCCAGCTAAATAATGTTATCCAAAATGACTTGAGTAAAGTAACCCATAAACTCATTGCTGTGGTCGAAGATGAGGTCTTACCCGCCGTTCGTCGCGGTAATGCCGATGTATTACAGAGTTATAAAGTCAAAGCCCGTGAATATTTTGAAGATCATAAACAGGTTATCGAAAAATTGGTTACCACAACCTCCGTTTATGCCGCTGACAGCGCTAACTCTGGAGAATCGACAGTAGCGGGTTATCAGCTGTGGTTCAATATATTGGCTTTTATGGCGATTTTTGCTGTGCTGGCCTCTTCGTGGATTTTTTCTCGTAAAATTTTGAATAGCTTAGGAGCTGACCCCGCCGATCTAGCCGACATAGCCTCCTCTATTGCTGCTGGCAATGCCAATGTGAATGTGCCACAAGACACAGATGAAAAAAGCGTCTTAGCCGCATTGGGACGAGCGAGCGTTTATGTCAAAGAAAGCATTGCTGCCTCAGATAAAATAAGTGGTCAAGTCGATGCCATTAGTCGCTCGCAAGCAGTGATTGAATTTGATTTGGAGGGTATTATTTTAACCGCCAACGATAATTTTCTAAATGCGATGGGTTATAGCCTAGAAGAGGTGCAGGGCAAACATCACAGTATTTTCGTTGAAGCCAGTGTTAAAGACAGTGAAGCTTATCGTCAATTCTGGCGCAGCCTGAAAGATGGGGAATATCAGGCAGATGAATATAAACGTTTGGGTAAAGGTGGCAAAGAGGTATGGATCCAAGCCTCTTATAACCCCATTTTTGATAAATCAGGTCAACCTTATAAAGTGGTTAAATATGCCACTGATATTACCAGTCAGAAATTACAGAATGCCGATTTCTCGGGACAAATTGATGCTATTGGTAAGTCACAGGCAGTAATTGAGTTTGATATGGATGGCTCAATTGTATCGGCCAATGACAATTTCTTAGGGGTTATGGGGTATTCCTTAGACGAAGTAAAGGGACAACATCACAGTATTTTTGTAGAGTCGGAGTATAAAAATAGTAACGACTATCGTTTGTTTTGGGAACGTCTGAATGCGGGGGAGTATGCTTCTGGTGAATATAAGCGTATCGGTAAAGGTGGCAAAGAAATCTGGATCCAAGCTTCCTATAACCCCATATTGGATATGAATGGTAAACCATTCAAAGTGGTTAAATATGCCACCGAGGTGACTGAGCAAAAATTACAGAATGCTAATTTCTCTGGGCAAATTGCCGCTATTAGTAAGTCTCAAGCGGTTATCGAATTTACTATGGATGGTGTTATTACTGACGCTAATGAAAATTTCTTATCGACCATGGGATATACGTTAGCGGAGATTAAAGGTAAACATCACAGTCTGTTTGTTGAGGCGGCATACCGCAGTAGTCAAGAATATCGCGCCTTCTGGGAACAGCTTAATCATGGCCAGTTCTCTAGCGGTGAATTTTTGCGCATTGGCAATGGTGGCAGTGAGGTGTGGATCCAAGCATCATACAACCCCATTATGGACCTCAATGGCAAGGCATATAAAGTGGTTAAATATGCTACTGATATTACCTCACGCAAACGTGCGGTGAATGAAATTAAACGGGTACTATTACGTTTAGCTGAAGGCGACTTAACCACTAAGATTGAACAAGAATTTGATGGAGAATTCAAAGAGCTTGGTGAAGCAATCACAGATTTTATTGAGAATTTAAGTCGAATTATTCTACAAATTAATCAAGCGGTAAGTACCATTACCAGTGCTTCCAGTGAAATTGCCCAAGGCAATGCTGATCTATCCAGTCGAACCGAACAACAAGCCTCAAGCTTGGAAGAAACAGCATCGAGCATGGAGGAAATTACAGGAACCGTTCGCTTGAATGCAGAAAATGCTAATCAAGCCAACGGACTCGCCTCCGAAGCATCTACCGTCGCTATTGAAGGCGGAGAATTAATTCAGAAAGTAGTCGAAACCATGACGTCTATTAATGAGTCATCACAAAAAATTGCCGATATTATTGGCGTGATAGATGGTATTGCTTTTCAAACGAATATCTTGGCATTAAATGCTGCCGTCGAAGCAGCCAGAGCGGGAGAGCAAGGGCGTGGATTTGCGGTGGTAGCCTCTGAAGTGAGAACCTTGGCACAACGCTCTGCCAATGCCGCAAAAGATATTAAAGAGTTGATTTCAGACTCAGTATCTAAAATTGAAAATGGTAATAGCTTAGTTAATCGTTCCGGCGAAACCATGCAAAATGTGGTGACGTCGATTAAACGTGTTAACGACATTATGTCGGAAATTGCCGCCGCTTCAGCCGAGCAGGCAACGGGTATTGATGAAGTTGGTAAAGCGGTGATACAAATGGATGAAGTCACTCAACAAAACGCGGCATTAGTGGAAGAGGCTGCTGCTGCTGCCGAAAGCCTGCAATCGCAAGCGCAGCAGTTATCGAGTCGCGTAGCGATGTTTATTCTCGATGATGCCGCTCTAGTTGATGCTAATGTTAAACCCGCTCCAGCAGCCAAAATGTTAACTCAAGCGCCTGTTGAAAAAATGCTTAAGAAACCCACCAAGCGCGTGAAAACGGCATCACCAGAAGAAGATGAGTGGGAGAGTTTTTAGCTAGAGGTTGCTAAGTGGCTACTATTGGAGAAGGTAAAGAATTTACTTTTGGCCGAGCTGAGTTCGATAAGATACGTAAAATTTTGTATCAGAAAACGGGTATTCAGCTGGCTGAAAGTAAAGACTCGATGGTGTATAGCCGCCTAGCACGGAGGCTAAGAGCATTAAAAATAGCGACCTTCGCCGAATACTTGCTGTTTTTAAAACGCACGCCAGAGGAGGAACAGTCGTTTATTAATGCACTCACCACCAATTTAACCTCGTTTTTTCGTGAGCATCATCACTTTCCTATTTTGTCTGACTTCTTATTGCGGGCGTCGGCGCCGGTAAAAATTTGGTGCGCTGCGAGTAGCTCTGGTGAGGAACCCTATTCCATCGCCATGACTGTGGCAGAAACGTTTGGACGTTTTGACCCGCCGGTAGAAATTATTGCCTCGGATGTCGATAGTACGGTTTTGCAAAAAGCCCAAGCTGGGATTTATACGCTGGAAAACATTCAGGGATTATCCCATGAGCAACGAAAACGTTTTTTCCATCGCGGGGTTGGCAGTAATGCAGGCAAGGTGCGGGTGGTGCCTGAACTCAAGAAAATGGTGGAATTTCGGCAGATTAATCTAACCCATCAGCAATGGGGCTTAAGGGCGCCCATTGATATCATATTTTGTCGTAATGTGATGATCTATTTTGATAAACCAACGCAAATTAGGATTTTAGCAAGGATGGTTGAACTCATGCCGCAATCAGGTTTATACATAGCAGGCCACTCGGAAACCTTTGGTACAGCTGGACATATAGTGAAGCCTATTGGTAAAACTGTGTATAAGCCAGTAAAGGAGGGGAAATGAGTCTAATTTCTTCTGGGTCTAATTCCGCTGGTTTTTCACCTAATCGCTATTTTGATCGTCACTTTGCTTGTGATGCAGTGAAAATATTGCCCGGTGAATATTATGCCACCACGGACGATACCCTGATTGTGACGGTGTTAGGCTCTTGCGTCTCAGTGTGCTTACGAGATCCTAAGTTGAAAATTGGCGGTATGAATCATTTTTTGCTACCCAATGATGATTCTGCGGCTATCTCGTCGGTATCAGAATCAGCCCGCTATGGTGTGTTTGCCATGGAGTTATTGATTAATCAAATGTTTAAATTGGGCGCGAGTAAAAACAGCTTGGAAGCCAAAATATTTGGTGGTGGTAATGTGTTAAGAGGACTCACTCTTAATAGCGTGGGGGAACGTAATGCGGAGTTTGTGGTTGATTATTTAAACGCTGAGCACATTCCCATATTGGCCAGTGACTTGTTAGATCAGTATCCGCGTAAGGTATATTTTTTCCCTAATACAGGCAAAGTATTAGTCAGAAAAATTAAATCGCTGCATAACAGCACTATCATGGATCGTGAAAGCGAATATCGCATGCGCATCCGCCAGACTAAGGCTAGCGGCGATGTTGACTTGTTTTGAGGGATTAATTGAATAAATGAACATAAAAGTACTTATTGTCGATGATTCGGCATTGATCCGCAGTTTATTAACCGAAATCATTAATTCTGAACCAAGCCTTGAGGTAGTGGGTGCCGCCCCCGATGCCTATGTCGCTAGGGATATGGTTAATCTATATACACCGGATGTCATCACCCTTGATATTGAAATGCCTAAAGTAGACGGCTTAACCTTTTTAGAAAAATTAATGAAGGCTAGACCAACACCGGTGGTGATGATCTCCACATTAACCGAAAAAGGCGCAGAGGCTACCTTAAAAGCACTGGAGTTAGGGGCCGTTGACTATATTGCTAAACCTAAATTAGGTGTGGCACAAGGTATAGAAGACTACCGTACGCTGATTATTGATAAAATTCGACTGGCAGCGCAGGCCAAAGTACGAGCACTTAAGAAACGCGTGATTGCTCCTCATATTAAACCGTTAAATTTACAAGGAACCGAACGTATTATTGCCATTGGTGCCTCTACTGGCGGCACCGAAGCCATTAAAACCGTATTAATGAACTTGCCTGCCAATTCACCCGCCGTGGTTATTACTCAACATATGCCACCGGGCTTCACTACTACCTTTGCAAATAGGTTAAATACGTTGTGCAAAATTAATGTTCAAGAGGCACATGGGGGTGAACGGCTGCTGCCAGGAACCGCTTATTTGGCCCCAGGCACCCATCATTTAGAAGTGATTAAAAGTGGCGCGGATTATCGATTACAGCTCTCGGATGCTGGGCGTATGAGTGGTCATAAACCTTCTGTTGATATGATGTTTTTGTCCTTGGCAAAATGGTCTGGTAAGAATTCTGTGGCGGTTATTTTAACCGGCATGGGCAAGGATGGCGCGCAAGGGATGTTTGAATTACACAAACAAGGTGCTTACACCATTGCTCAAAGTGAAGAAAGTTGCGTGGTATTTGGCATGCCCAAAGAAGCGATTAAATGCGGTGGTGTTGATAAAATAGTCGACCTCGATAATGTGGCATCAGCGGTGTTATCTCATCTACAACAAACTCAAGCCGGCTCGCGACTGTAGGAGGGAGATTGTATTCTAGTTAGCCGATTTCTGCGCCAATTGGGTATTATTTCGTCCCAGTCTTTTTGCTTCATATAAGGCTTTATCTGCCCCTATGACGATGTCTTTTAGGTCTTTGTAGTCATTTGAGCTGGCGATACCTGCACTAAAGGTGACATTGAAGCTTTTATTTTCGTGCTTGAAGTTTATTGACTGCAAGGCTTCGCGAATGTGGTCAATTTTTAGTTTTACCACATCTAAGTTTGCATCAGGAAACACTAACATAAACTCTTCACCACCATAACGGCCAACATAATCGGTCTGGCGCACGTGTTGTAATAATAATTGCCCTAGGCCCATCAACACTTTATCTCCCGCAGAGTGACCATAGGTATCGTTGACTTTTTTGAAGTAGTCTAAATCCACCATCGCTACAATCGCAGGTACGCCGCGACGATTACCTTGTAGCACGGAATTTTGTGCGGCTTCCATAATTTGCCCATGATTTAATAAACCGGTCAAACTATCGCGGCTGGTTAAGTAGCGCAAAGATTTCCCGCGCATTAACCGACTAGTGATTTGTTTGACTAGCATATCGGGGGGCATGTTTTTTGGTAAAACATCGTCACAGCCAATTTCAAGTATATCGATCTTGGTTTCAATGGTGTTCTCAGAGGTTAAAAATACGATGGGGATCGAGTTATATTTCTCTAAATGACGAATGATTTTCGCCAGCTCAAAACCATTCACTTCTGGCATAAATAAGTCTAAAAGGAATATGTCAGGCTCGAACTCTTCCAGTGCCTTTAATAATTCTTTGGGATCCACCACTACCATCACATCCATGCCATAAGCTTCTAAAGTGGATTTGAAATAACTAGCCACAGACTGCTGATCATCCACTAAGCATATTTTTGAGGGACGCACTAAATCCATTTGTAAAGCATGGCGAATTTTAGCCACTAGTCCGGTGATTTGGTATGGTTTGACTACATAATCAGTGACATTGGCTCGCACCGCACTTAAGCGGGTTTCAAAGTTATTGTGAGCGGTAACTATAAACGTTTTAATATCTTTAGCTTCAAGCTCTTTAGCGTAGTCAAACACATGTTCCACGGAACATTCAGGCATCATCAGGTCAAGCATTACAATATGCGGTGGTGATTCTTCAATGTTAGGTTTTGCTTGGGATAAGGATTGAAAATAACGGACATTAAAGCTGAACTCGGCCAGTAGTTTCTGCATTAATTGGCCTGCTGAAGTTTCGTCGTCGATCACAACAATATTGACTTCATTGGCACGCAAAGTTGGTTGTAGGTTTTTAGCAATTCGTTGGTCGGATATGCTGACCTCTTGTGGTTGCTGATTGTTATTTAACAAGGCTTCTTGGCTTTGGGTTAATTGAATAAAGGCTTGTTCGAGCAGGGCCATATTGTCCTGATTTGGCCCTTTTTCGTTTACAGACAAGTCTTTCAACACTTTTTCACAATCACTAAAAGCATTACTGATGTCAGTGTAACCTAAAGTGCCACTAGAGCCTTTTAGGCTGTGTAATTCAAAAGCACATTTTTTACAGTCGTCCAAGTTCCATGTATGGGATAAACTATTCCACAACGCAAAAATTTCATCTAGCTTTTCAGGTAACGTTAATATAAATAGCTGCCGAAGTTCTTTTAATTTTGCTTCAAATTGTTGATTAGCCATTGCTCACCATGATTTTATCTATTCCCTGCATTCATTAAAGTGTCGTTACTTCACTGCTCATAAAAACGGTGAGCCAATTTTGAAGTGTAAAAATAAACTACAAAAATCATATGCATAAGTGTAGTGCAACAAAAAATAACTGCACAACAGAACCATTAAATTATAAAAAGACTGACCAATGAGCTAGTGAAATATCGCGCTAGAGTGCGCAGACATTGATGGGGATTATGTCACAGCCCGAATTACTGAATGCAGGGAGCCGGATCTGAAATAGCATGTGGGTAGCCAGTTACTTCAAATTTTCAATTTCCGTTACTACTTTTTGTGTCAGTTTCACCCGCCCTTGTTTTACTAAAGCATCCCGTAACACGTATTCAATTTGCGCATTAAGGCTACGAATATCATCGTCCGCCCAGCGCTGCATGGCCGCCAGTACATCGGCATTTATTCGTAATGGATACGCTTTTTTTGACAAAATAACTCCTCAGTGTGACTGGTTATTTAGCTCGCTTGAAAATGGCGCCACCAGTGACTTTAAATATGCCGCTGGCGGCAGGTAGCTTACATTCTACTAATTCCCAGCCATTACGACCCAGATCATTTAGCATGGCTTCATTGGCAGTAAGTTTGGCTGATTGTTGATAAAGCTCTTAGGTTGGGTATTAAGCTCAACGACTTTATATTCCCATTGCATGCTGATATCCCTTATTTGCGATTAGTACAAACTACCAGTATTGACTATAGGTTGCGTTGCTTTGTCGCCACACAGTACCACCAACAAATTACTGACCATGGCGGCTTTGCGTTCTTCGTCTAAATCTACTACTCCTTTTTCTTTGAGTTTATCTAACGCTAGTTCTACCATGCCCACCGCACCTTCAACAATTTTGGTTCGCGCGGCAATAATCGCCGTAGCTTGCTGACGTTGCAACATTGCATGGGCAATTTCTGGCGCATAGGCTAAATGGCTAATACGCGCTTCGTGTACGGTAACACCGGCTTTGCCTAAGCGATCTTGAATTTCACGCTGTAACGCATCAGAAATTTGTTGTGGGTGACTACGTAGTGCTACGCCATCTTCATCTTGGGGATCATAAGCATAGCTGCTGGCCATATTGCGTAGTGCCGATTCGCTTTGAATATTCACAAAACTTTCGAAATCATCTACTTCAAACATCGCTTCTGCGGTATCAGTTACCGCCCAGACGACAATAGTTGCAATTTCTATGGGGTTACCTAAGTTGTCGTTGACCTTAATTTTACCACTTTCGAAGTTGCGCATTCTCAGTGACACCGCTTTACGCATAAAAAGTGGAATAGTCCAACGTAAGCCATTGCGCTTTTCGGTACCCACGTAACTGCCAAACAAGGTCATGACCTTGCCTTGATTTGGCTGCACCATAAAAAATCCAGCCCAACAAACTAGCACTAACAACGAGGTAATACCGGTAATGACTTGCATGGTTCCCGTCAAAAACAAATAAGCTAACAGAATTTGTAAACCCGGTAGCACCAGAAAAAAAGCCAAATAACCGTTTAATGAAAACCCTTGTTTTTCGCTAACCATAATAAAATCCTTAATGCATATGTGATATCAAAGTGATGTCAATATAGTGTCATATTGTTCTGTGATCAAGCAATTGCTAATTTTTTATCCTTAGATATCAACTCTACTATTGCATAACGCTTTGTGCGGCTTTACATTGCGGGTTCATTGAAAAATTATCTCACTCTCCGGTGTGGCTGAACTGAAACTGCTGAGTCACCCTCAATATTAAGGAAACATTGTGCGTATTCAGGTACCAAAAAAGATTGTGCCACTAGACAGTATTCTTCCCGATGAACCGTTGCTGATGATGGGGGCCGGTCCAGTACCGATTCCGGCACGGGTCGCGGCGGCGAATGGCATAGTGATCAATCATTTGGGTGACACTATGGCGCAAATTATTGAACAAGTGAAAATCATGTCGGGCTATGTGTTTCAAACCAATAGCGGGCATATTTTAGGTGTGGCAGGTCCCGGTTCGGCGGCGATGGAAATGGCAATTGCCAACCTAGTGGTTCCCGGCAGTAAAGTGGTGAGTGTCATCAATGGCTTTTTTAGTTCCCGTTTGGCAGAGATGTCCGAGCGTATGCAAGCCAATGTTGAACGTTTGCATATAGTCGATGGCCAATCGGCCACGGTGCAACAAGTGGAAGAAAGTATTAAACAACATCGTCCGCAGGTGTTAACTATTGTTCAAGGGGAAACCTCTAATACCACATGCAATACTGATCTAGCGGAAATTGCCGCAGTAGCAAAACGTTATGACTGCTTAATAGTGGTCGATGCCGTGTGTACTTTGAGCACCATGCCGTTAGATATGGATGAGTGGGGAATTGATGCGGTAATTACCGGCGGTCAAAAAGGCTTGTCCTGTATTCCCGGCGTGTCCTTGGTAGGCTTTTCAGAGCGGGCTTGGGATTTAATTCTGGCGCGTAAGGATCAATTACGCCATTGGTGTTTAGATGCCAAGCTAGCCGATCAATTTTGGTACAAAAAATCTTATCACTACACGGCACCAGTGTCGGGTATTTTGGCTATTCATGAAGCACTACGTTTGATTTGTAATGAGACCTTATCGGTGCGTTTTGAGCGTCACCTGCGTTGTTCTCAAGCATTGCAAGCCGGTATTGAAGCCATGGGCTTAAAGTTGTACGTTGAGCCAGCATCACGTTTAAATTCTGTGGTAGGTATTACCATGCCGACATCGGTAGACTCTAAAGCGTTGTTAAAACATATGTCTAACCGCCATCGAGTGGAAATATCCGGCTCTTTCGGACCTAACATTGTGCGTATTGGACAAATGGGTGAGCAATGTCGTGCCCATAACTTGTTTCGTACCTTGCACGCATTGGGTTCTAGCTTTAATTCTTTGGGGCAAAAATTGAATTTACCGGGTGGGGTTGCCGCCTTAGAAACTACTTTAGATAAATATGAGTTTGAGCCAGCCGAAGGCTTAAAGCTTGCTTAAGTAATTTAATAAAAAAGCCCACTTAAAGTGGGCTTTTTGCTATTTGAATGGCAAACTATGAATCAACTGCGCTGCGCCACTGTTGTTCTTTAGAATTATCTTAGCTTGCCGGTTTTTACAAAAACCGGCAAGCTCTCATCTCCGCCTTACGATAGAGCTAATAGTTTATTTAAGGTAGGTCGATTCCCATGGCATCCAGCGATCTAAATCAATCTTAAAGTCCCCATCGCTATGCATTACTTGGGTGTTAATGCTGTCATTACCTAATAAGAATTTTTGCAAATAGGCATTAAGCTCAGGAAGTTGTGCATCGGGGTATTGGCAATGGTTATGACCGCCTACTTGGGATGCGCCCATATTATCGCCAGCCCCTAACGCCTGATAGATATGCTGGGCGACAACGGCGGTAGTTTGCGCGCTAACATTACCTAGCCATTCCATTGAGGTGTTTTCGATAACTAATAAGCCACGGGGGGCGACCATTGCCATGAGTTCATGGTGATCAACTGGCACTTTGTCGACTGTATAGCTAAATTGTTTAAAAGACTCAGTTAACCATACGTTCTCAGTCACAATTTGCTTGAGAGTTTGTACATTTTGGCCATCAACTTGTTGGGCTTCGGATACACGCCAACTGGCGGCTCCGCCGGAACCGGATTCCTGCGGAATAGTCAGGGCGATACGTTCATCAAAGGCCCCCGCAACTATTGCGCCTTTACCATTGCGAGAGCAGCCGGTTACGCCAATATGGGCATTATCTATTTTTGCTTCAGGTACTTGTGCCAGCCCATCAATTAACCGGCTAATACCCCATGCCCATGCTGTTAAAGCACTAGCGCTATGATCGCTGCCATATAATTCAAAAAATTTACCTTTACCGCGAGAACTGCCATTTTGCTGTTCGCCAACATCGTTATTAGGGAAATTAACCAGCGCAATACCTAGTTTATCTAATGCCTCTTGATTGAGGGAAGAGCGGCCAACGCCAATCATTAATGGGTAAGGCGCACTGCCGGTGCTGGGGTAAATTATCGGTGCATCAAAGGCAATGTGTTTGCCTTCATGCTCTACCTCTATAGTCAGCACATTGTCTTTAATTGAGGCATTAACGGATTCAGGTTTTGGCGGCTTTACGCCGAGCTCATAATGTTGGAACTGCGCGGCGATTTCAGCACGACGACAGCGCCATTGTTGTTGATGAGTAATGCGTTCGCCGTTCAATCCTAAAAACGGATCGGGTAATTCGCTAATATCCGCTAACGCCTCATAGGGCGCCAATTCATTCACGGAACAACTCGCACCGCTGTTTTCAACGGTGCCTATAGCACTTTGTGCTGGCGTATTTTCTGTAGTCTCTGCTTGGTTACAACCGCAAAGGAGCGCCAAAAATAACGCAAGGGTGGTTTTTCTAAAATGCGGCTGAAAAGGGGCAAGCTTGTTACTTGATGGCATGGGGCGATCTCGTCGTTGAGTTTTATCGTTGCCCCAATCTAGCGTTTATGCTGGAAAACCCCTATAGCCAATTTTGTTTTTACGGTTGTTAAATTTTTGTAGATGTAACGCTAAGATTCTCATGCGAGTTAGATGATGAAAGATTTCACGATTATTTACTCAATCGACTAGTGCAAATTGTGAGCTGAATCGTTAATTATAAATGGTGAGATAAATCACGGTGTGGTTTTTCTAGTATTTGATAAATAATTTGGGTTGATAAATGAAGTGTTTTTTTAGTTGTTTTGCATTGTTATTGGTAAGTTGTGGGGTATCTGCGCAGGCTATCGATAGTTTTTTACATCTTAAATCGGCCGGTAACCCTGCCAAAAAATATCAATTGAATTGGCAATTGGTTAAAAAGAATAAGTGGCAATTAGTTAATCGGAACCTTAGCAATGTGGATATCACCGTTGAGAACAAAGCTAATCATTATACCTTTCAGATTGTGGCCAAAGAACAGCTGAATTTTAATATACAGAACTTTTATCAAACCTCTTATGAATACGTTAACAGTGAATTTTTGTTACCGGGACTTTGGTATAAAAAAAATCAACGCTCTTCGGCCGGCGCGCCATCCATCAAAGAAGCCGATAGTTGGAGCTTTAGGGAAGATCGCTTAAGCACGCCGATCACTGCGGTTTATGATGTCGCTTCGCAACAAGGGTTAAGCATCCTGCGTCAGGATGATATTCGCAAAGAGTCCCTTGCCGTTCCAGGCCATGGTGAGATGCTACTAAACAGTGAAACTGACCTCGGCAGTCTTGGCTTTGGTCAGAATGACAAAGGGGTATATTTACAATTTGGTTATCCCTATACCGAAACACCCAAGACTTATGTGCGTAAGTTAACCTTGGCGCCAAAATCCATGGCATTTGTTACTTTGGCCAAAGGCCAGACCATTATCTTGAACTATCAATTACAGCAAACTAAGGCGGCCGATTTTGCGCAGTTTGTTAAACAAAGTTGGCAATACAGTTTTGATAAGTTAAAGCCGCAAATTGTTGCTAATGTATTACCTACAGCAGAAGTAAAAAGCACGCTATCAAAATTCTATAAACAAAGTTATATCAACGACAATGAATTAATCGGTTTTTCAGGGGTTCATTTGAAAACCGCCGAACCAGAAAAACTAAATATTATGGAAGTTGGCTTTATAGGACGGGTGTTGCTGAATGCATTTAACGCCCTGCAGTACGGCGAACAAGTTAATGATGCCACGCTAGTTAAAATGGGTTATTCCGTTTTTGATTCTTATTTTAACCATGGGTTTAATGCACAAGGATTTTTACGGGAAAGTACCAACTTTGTGCATCACAATCCTGATCTAGAGAACACCTTATCCATTCGCCGACAATCGGAAGGTATTTATGCCGCCTTACTGTTTTTGGACTATCAACGCCGTAAAGGAGTTAGCGAAGTAGATTGGGAGTTAAAAATCCAAACATTGCTGACTAAATTGATGTCGTTACAAAGAGATGATGGAAGTTTTCCACGTAAATTTTCACCGTTATCGAAGATCCAAGACCCTTCAGGTGGCAGCAGTGCCTCGGCCGTATTAGCCTATGTGATGGCCCATAAATATTTCAAAAATGAAGATTATTTGGATGTCGCTCGTCGTATCGCCACGTATTTGGAAACAGAGATCGTCAGTCAATCCGATTACTTTTCGTCAACCTTAGATGCCAATAGCGTCGATAAAGAAGCGAGTTTTTACACCGCCACTGCATTTTACTATTTAGCATTGGTCACTCAAGGTAAAGAGCAACAGTCTTATATTGCGCTGGCAGACACCGCTAATTATTTTGTGATGTCATGGTATTACACTTGGGATGTGCCTTTTGCTAAAGGACAAATGTTAGGTGATGTCGGTTTTAAAACTCGAGGATGGGGTAATGTTTCTGTCGAAAACAATCATGTGGATGTTTTCATTTTTGGCTATCTGGACGTATTGCGCTGGTTAAGTAAGCTCAACAATGACAAGCGCTTAGTCGATTTTGCGAACGTTATTGAATCTTCAATGAAAAGCCAACTGTTACCACGTCAGGGGCATATGTTTAACATCGGTAAGGAAGGTTATTACCCAGAGGTAGTACAGCATACTAATTGGGATTATGGGCATTTTGGTAAAGGTTTTTATAATGATATTTTTGCTCCTGGGTGGGTAGTTGCTTCGCTCTGGGAAATGCTTACGCCAAACCGTGCTGAGGAATTTTTAAAAGACTAATTTGGTGTAAGTAAAACTAGGCTATATAGTACGCCGCTGAATAGGGGAGTGGTTATCAACAAGTTCATATTTATTGAAGGAATTTTCTTGATGGTGCGGACATTGATTAGTAACCCCTGTCGGCTTTGGTGACCAAAGAGTATGTTGAATGTCACGAAGAGTATTTTTATTAATTAAGCTTGGAAAAAGGCTCGCTAATAATATGTGGCTTAAACAAAAAGCGCATTGGGCGTTGCAATGGTTGAGGGAATTTAAAACCATCTTAATTTTATTAGTACATAAGGATTTGCAATTAAAGAGCTTTGCAATCATTAAGCCTCAAGTTAGACAATGACCTTAATTCGAACTTTTTCTGTAGTGGCTTTACTTTGCTGTTGCCAATATTCTTATGCTACTAGCTGGCAGCATCAGGTCGTTGAATTCAACATAAAAGATAGACGAGCTGAGATTTCTTTGTTGCAGTTTGCAGAGCAGTCAAACTTGTCATTTTTTATGTCTTATGACGTTGTTGTCGGCGTTAAAACCAATCCTGTTGTCGGGCAATATTCTATTCAGCAAGCCCTTGAAATCTTGCTTATGGGCTCAGCGCTTAATGTTGAGTTAGATAAATCCGGCCGTTTGTCGATGGTCAAAGCCGAGCATGTGATAGTAGAAAAGCCTATAGTCGAACCTGAAGTGGTTGCCGATAAAATGGAAGTGGTAGAGGTTACTGCGTTAGAGGGGGAGCTACCCAATCACTTGCAAATTAAACGCATGTCTAAAGATTTACAAGAGCGGATCAGTACTAAACAGTTAGCCAATCAACCCAAGAAAAATTTAGCCGAGAGTTTGCAGCGCTCCAGCGGCGTGTCAATTAATCGTAATGTTGGCGAAGGCGGCGAGGTGTCAGTAAGAGGCTTTGGCCCCCACTATAATGTTACTACCGTGAACGGCAGAACCATTGCATCCAGCAAACCCAATCGTAATTTCGACTTTAGGTTATTACCTAGCGATTTTGTGAACAACATCAATATTGTTAAATCAGCCCCTGCGGATCTCACTGCTGGCAGCATCGGTGCCAATATCGACATCCGTACGGCTAAACCATTCGACTTTAGTGGGTTTCATGCAGACTCAACTTTTTCCCTTAACACCAGTAAGCTTAAACCTGACTTGGGTTACCATTATTCTGCGTTGTTTAGTTATGTTCCCGAGGATAGAAACATTGGCTTTATGCTGGGTTTTCTTAATGAACAATCCGAGTATCGAATTGATAGATATACAACACAACGCTTAGCGCAATCGAATATATTGCCAGAGAATCTTCAATTACCGGTATTGGACACCGCCGGTGAAATCGTAACGCCGACTGTTATTCGTCGGCCGTTAAGAATGATAAATGATGTGCAAACGGGCGAAAAGCAACGCTCTTCGATTAATTCAGTTTTACAATGGAAAACCCAGCAAACAGGGCTACATACGCTCGACGTCATCTATGCAAAGTTGGACCGTGATTCTTTTTCATCTGGTGTACAGTACCCAGGGCAATCGCCTAATTTCAAAGATGTGGTAGTGGACCAAAATAATAGTCTCATTAGTGCGACTATTTTTAATTCTAATATCGATGCCGTTTTTGAAGAACAAATAGAAGATATCGATACCTTAGCCGTTGGTTATAACTTCAAGTTTATGTTGGCAGATTGGTGGATTAATTTTGACCTTTCTCATTCAAGGGCCAAAGCCTATGAAATGCTCAATGCACTAATTCCTCATTACGTAGGTAATGAAGACGGTAGTTTTATCAACTTAGATTTTACAAATGACGGTGTTCTTTCATCGACAACCAATATTCCCTTCAGTGATCCCAGTTTAATTAGAGCCCATTGGAATGGTAAGCGCGAAGATGAATTAGAAGACAACGTCAATGAGTTAAAAGTTGATAGTCGTTATCTTTTTGATGATGGTGTAATGAGTGAACTTAATGTTGGCATATCTATTTTCCAGCGGGAAAAAAGTAATCAACAATACAAGTGGAATGACGATTATCAGTGTGCCCCTTGCGGTGGCCTAGTTGATTTACCTGATGAATTGTTTCAAGTGGTGTTGTACCCCAACTTCTTAGATGACCAGCTTGGAGATCGCCCTAAGAGATGGTTAAAGCTGACCAATATTAATTATTATAACAGCACCATTCAGGCCATTATGGAGAAAAATGGCATTATTACCTCGGACAAAAAGTGGCACGAAACGGTGTTCGACCCATCTGCGTCTTACAGTAATACTGAACGCAGCATATCCCTCTATTCCAAGTTGAATTTTAGTGGTGAACAGCAGTTTTTTGATTGGAATGGTAATCTTGGGCTGCGATATTTATCGCTGACGAATATTGCCGATGGTTATTTACAACATATCCAGCGTATCGCTTTAGATCCCAACAGTAGCCAGAATGAACTGCGTTTAAAGCTTGAATATAGTCAGGCAGAAGCTACACAATCTGAAAATCATGATGAGCACTTTTTATTAAGTGGTAATGTTAACTTTGATTTTTTGAATGGCTTTATCATCAAATTAGCCGCTGCACAGGTGATTAGCTTTCCGCAAATTGAATATATTGGGGTCAATCAAAAGTTCACGTCGGATGACAGCGGTAGCGTATTGTTATTCGAAGGTAATCCCGATTTAAAACCTTACTCAGCAACACAATATGATTTTTCAGTGGAATATTATGCCGACTCTGGCAATGCCTTCTCCGTTGCATTCTTCTATAAAAATATTGATACCTATATTTCAACGAGTACTTTTGAACGGGCTTTCCAAGGTGAAGTGAGTGATGCGGTGCTAGCACGACGTGAGCACATTGTTGAAATTGTTAATCGTAATGAAAATATTGATGGCGGAACTATATTGGGCGCTGAGCTATCGGGCCGATTAAGCTTCGATACATTTTGTGATTTTTGCCAAGGTTTAACCTTTGAAGCTAACTACACGCGCATACTGAACAATCAGATGAATGCAGATCCCATACGTTTAGATTCTGTCAAAGAGCCACAAAGTGTGATTGAAGGCTTGTCTGAACAATCTTTTAATTGGAACTTAGCCTATGCCAATGAAGCATTTAGGGCACTGCTAGCCTACAGTTGGCGCAGTTCGTTTTTGCATTCTCGTCAAGGGATACGTACCGGAGGGATCCCTGAACACACGGATGCCTATGGGCAGTTGGATGCGCGTCTTAGTTTCAATTTTACCCCTACTTTTGAACTTTTTGCTGAAGCTTATAATATATCGAACACTCCTCACCTTGAGTATGCGGATGTCCGTAGTCGCATAACCCACTTAGAACATGGTGGTATTAGTTACCAGTTGGGGCTGCGTAAAGTGTGGTGAGTAAAGCAATTAATTCATCAATGCAGTAGTGTAAATTGTGTTGTTAATCGTTATTAATAATGAGAGTCGTTTTTGAGAGTGCATAAATGCCAAAAAACACCAGTTTTGTAGAATCAATTTACGCGTTACATAACAGCATTAAAGGTTATGTATCTCGTATTGTTCCGCCATCTGAGGTTGAAGATATTGTGCAGGATATCTATGTGCGTTTATGTTCATTAGAAGACCAAAAGGCTGAAAATTATAATCGTTCTTTTGTGTATACCATTGCTCGAAATTTGTCGTTAGATCATTTAAAGCGAGCAGACGTCAAACTCACAGATAAAGTGGGCGAAGAGATTGAAACCTTTATCGATGACGCGGACAGTACTTATGACCTAAGTGTGACCCATGAACGATTTGGCCATTTTTGTGAAATTGTCAGGGCAATGCCGAAGCAATGTCGAAAAGTTTTCGTCTTGAGAAAGGTTTATGGTTTCAGTCAAAAAGAAATTGCACAGAAGTTAAATATTAGTGTCAGCACGGTATCCAATCACCTAGTGGTAGGCATGAAGCAGTTTAAGTCACTTAGCCAACAGGTTGAAGTTCAGCCGAGTTCGTTAAGTCAACAGATAACAAAGTAGGGTGGTAAAGATGAATTCAAATATTATTCAAATGCCACGACGTGAAGACGCGCAATTCAATCGTATTTACGATGAAGCTGTGGAGTGGCTGGTAGAGTTAGATGCAGGGATGGAGCAAACACGTTTGCTCGAACTAAAACAGTGGTTGGCGAAGTCGGCCGATAATGAAAGTATTTTCTTAGAGCAAGCTAAGTTGTGGGATGAGTTGGAAGTATTGTCTCAACTAGCCGATATATTGCCCTATGACAGTATAAAACCCCAAGCAGGCAATAGATCGTTTTATGCTATTGCAGCATCGTTGTTTATCTGCGTTTTATTTGCGGGTTACGTAAGCATTAATTACTGGCAGCCCACACCTGTGACTGCTGACGTTGCAAGTCCGCTGTTAACGAAAAGTAGCTATGCAACGCAAGTTGGAGAATTTAAACAATATATATTGCCAGACGGATCGGTGCTGACGCTGAACACCGATACTCAAGCAAGTATTGAGTTTGATGATGAATATCGAAATATCATCTTGTCGCAAGGTGAATTACACATAGAAGTTGCCCACGAACCCAATCGTCCGTTAAACATTATTGTTGGCGATAATATCATTCAGGCGGTGGGAACGGCTTTCAATGTGCAATATGTTAATCAACATGATGTTGAATTGATTGTTTCGGAAGGTAAAGTCCTACTAGCTCATGATGAATTGTTAAAACAAAAGATTAATTTTAGTCAGCAATCCCTCAATCGATCTGATGCATTATTGTTGTCAGCAGGCCAGAAAGTGTCCTTCATTAAAGGTAATCCAATTCGAAAAGCAGATTTGCTAGTAGAAGATGTGTCGGCACAAATTAATATCAATTTATCATGGTTAAAAGGGGCATTGATATTTTCTGGTGAGCCTATGTACAAGGCCATTGAAAAAGTGAATCGTTATTTAGAGCAGCCAATTCATTTGCAGGGAGATTCTATTAAGAACTTGCGGGTAATTGGTCGTTATGAACAAGGTAAACTAGATCAGTTTTTACTTGCGTTGGAAGCTAATTTTAATATTAATAAAGTACAAAATTCCCAAGGACAGATTGTCCTGTCAATGAATCAATAAATTCTTTTAAAAGCACTAGTGCTTTTTTTCTCACCATTCGTTTATGTAATAGAGATGTGAAATCTCTATTACATAACTATCACAAAAACATAATATTAATTAACAACCCAAGCTTGTAATTATGCACGCCTTGCAATGATAAGAAGGTCGTTCACATAGTTAAAAAGCAGTTGTTATCGCCTTCATCGGTATGAGGCGTTTAACAAGATGCCCGGGAAGTTATCTATAACAGAGATAAATTATGAACCTGATTAATACACAATTTAAATACAAAGCACTTACCTTAGCCATGCTCACCGCATTGAGTTCAAGTGTCACTATGGCACAAGAGACAGCACAACAAGACGAAGATTCTGAAGTCATCGTCGTAACCGGTCTGCGCAATAGTATGGGGCTGGCTGCCGACATAAAGAAAAATTCCGATTTGGTTGTTGAATCTATTGTTTCAGACGACATCGGCAAATTCCCCGATAATACTACTGCAGCAGCATTACAACGTGTTCCTGGCGTGCAGGTATTTATGGGCGACAACAATGAAGTGGTGAGTCCGTTAATACGTGGTATTGGCGATATTATTACCACCTTAGACGGTCGTGAAATATTCACTGGAGTAGGCCGTGGTTTCTCGTTTCAAGATCTTCCCGCTGAAGCTTTATCTGGGGCAGATGTCTATAAATCCAGTTCCGCTAATCTTATAGAAGGTGGTGTTGCCGGCGTTATCAATCTAAAGCTGCATAAACCGCTTAATTTTAAAGAAGGTCTAACAACCTCTATTAATACGCGAGTGTTTAACGGTAGTAATGAAGACGCGTTTAGTTATACCACTGGCGCTCTTGTATCAAATAATTGGCTAACTGCTGATGGCGATAAAATGGGAGCATTGCTGAATGTGTCCTATTCGGATATCAATTTTGATAGACCGATTTCGTTTAACTGTGATCCTCGTTCAGGCAGCAATGGCCCGGCAGGCGGTGCCGGTGTTATTTTGCCAACTTGTGTTGGTGGATTAAATCAATTTGGTGATTATCAGCGTCCGCAAGTGAATATGGCGTTTCAGTGGAGAATGCCTTCTGGTTTAGAGTTATATGCAGATGGTTTGTATACCGAGTATAAATCCCGTTGGGAAACAGCCTATATTTTCTCTGATGTTTTTGCCGCTTCAAGTATCACTAACGTTGAAAAAACAGATAACTGTGATAACTACCGTGTTCAAGGTGCTGGATTTGGCGGTGGGCTAGATGACTCACTACAATCATTATGTATCGGTAAGTCGGCCACGTTTAATAATGTACCGGGGTTAACCAGTACTCAGGCAAAAGATAGTGGTACGGATCAATATTTACTCGCTGCCGGTGCACGCTACAATAAAGAAAATTTTGCTGTAGATTTTGATCTATCTTATCAGCGTTCGCACACTCAAAATCGTACTATTATCGTTGATATCGGTAAGCAGATTGACAAGGTTGATGTGGCTGTTGATGCTGGTGGATACGGCACCACAATGATGCCAGGTGATCCATTAAGCGATAGCAGCGACTTTAGGCTAGCTAATAGTTTGTTTCAAGATATTAACGATGCCGTTGGTTCGCAATTAGCTCTAGAAAGTAATGTTACTTATTTCCTTGATGATGGGCTTTTTGATGAGCTGCAATTTGGCGTGCGTTATGCGGATAGAGAGTCAGTTTTCAGAGCCAATGCGGCAGGTGGTCCAGGCGCGCCGGGTGGAAATCGGGTAACGTTGGTGGATTCAGTTGGCTTGCCCGCTGATTTCTTGGTGCAATCACCGAGTAACATTGATTACATTAATGGCGGTATGAATTGGATGGCGCCTAATCGTGACTTTTTACTTGATAACACCGATGAGCTAAGAGCTATTTATGGCGCACCAAGTGGTGATCCTGATTTTGCACCAGAAAGAAATTACGATGCAACCGAGCAGACACTCTCCGCTTATGTGCAAGGTAAATACGATACACAAGTTGCGGGTTATTACCTTGATGGTTTAGTGGGTGTACGTGTTTCGCGAAATAATCGAGACTTAACCGGTACTGGCTTAGTTCGCCCTGCTCCAACGGATGCAAATCCTAATCCAACGTCGGTACCGACTACTGTTACTAACGAGACGAGTGACACCCATTTATTACCTAATTTCAGCGCAAGATTGGAGTTAAGTGATGAGTTGCAGTGGCGCTTTACCGCGGCTAAAACCATTTCCCAACCTTCGTTTGGTGATTTGAATCCGGGGCTAACCTATGAAGTACCGCTTAATGCGAATATCCGTCCAAATGGCGGTGGTGGTAATCCAGACCTAAAACCGCAAAAATCTACCGCTTTTGATACGACCATAGAATATTACTTTGCACCCACCAGCTATGTGGCCGCGGCAGTATATTATCGTACGTTGAAAGACCGAACTCTTGTGCAAGTATCACCAGAAGTGATTGATGGGGTTGAATATAATATTTCAAGACCACGCAATGCTGCTGATGCGTCGTTGCAAGGGATTGAAATATCGGGGCAAGTTTTCCTCGATACCTTGTCTGATGATATGCCAGAATTTGTCAACGGCCTTGGCTTTATGGCTAACTTCACCCTAGCGGATAGTGAAATCAAAACCGAAGGGGATGCACTACAAGGTCAACCACTGTTAGGTGTATCTAAGTACAGCTATAACCTTGGTTTACTATACGAGAATGAGGGTGTTACCGGACGTTTGGTGTATACCCACCGCTCTGGTTATAGCGAGTTTCTCATCGGTGGCGCATTACGTCCCGAGGGCAGTGAACCGGTATTTAATAAAGTTAAAGGGAATGGTCGTTTAGATTTTTCCATTGGCTATGACATTAACGAAAACCTCAGTGTTAGTGTTGATGGTACTAACCTGACCGGTTCAAAATACTACAGCTACTTTGGCACCACAGCATTACCTCATGATGTTCGTGATGATGAAAGAACCTTTGGTGTGAGTCTTCGCGCCAAGTTCTAAACCCTAAATGCACTCAGTAGAAATCCTGCTGAGTGCTTGTTGGTGATCGCCAATAGTGGTGGTCACTTTTCATCATTAATGAATAATAGTTGATTGTACTATGAAGATTAAAATTAGAATTTTACTGAGCTTGTTACTGCTCAGTTTGGGTGTTGAAGCCAGCCAGCCTAATCCTCCTGGGCAGGTCCAGAAAGGTGAAGAGCCGGTTAATCAGGCTTATCTATTTGCCCATATGACTCACGAAGATTATGGTCGATTATATTACTCGGTGAGCTTAGATGGTCTGCATTGGCAGCGTTTAAACAACAGCCAGCGTGTATTTGATGAATATCAAGGACATCCTGATATTGTTAAAGGACCAAACGGTCGGTACTTTATTGCCGGTAATACAAGCGATGCTGCCGCGGACATTAATATTTGGGTGTCGGATGATCTCATCAGTTGGCAAAAGCATGCTGTATATCGTCCTCAACTCAATGCAACGCCAAATTATTCTCAGGCGCTAGCTAGAATCGGCGCTCCTAAGTTATTTTACGACAAGCCTTCCGCGCAATTTGTGATGACCTGGCATACGCCCCATCTCGAAGAAACCCCAGAGGATACAGAACGCTATTGGGCGAGCCAAAGGACGCTTTATGTCACTTCGAAAGACCTAAAAACGTTTTCTACAACACCGAATATGCTGTTTGATTGGGATATTGGCACCATCGATGTGTTCTTGCGTCAGGCCGAAGGAAAGTATTGGGCAGTCATTAAGGATGAAACCTACCCAACACTGGATTGGCCCACAGGGAAAACCATACGCATTGCTAGTTCGGACTCACTACTTGGCCCTTATTCCAACCTGAGTCGTCCTATTAGCCCTAATTTCCGTGAAGCCCCTATGCTCATTCCATCACCAGATGGCAAGGTTTGGTATATGTATTATGAGCAATATCCTGGAATTTCCTACGGCTTATCTGTTGCCGATAGCTTAACTGGACCTTGGTATCAAATTTCCGGTTATACCTTCTTTGCTGATTGGGACAAATATTCAATTCCAGCGCAGTTGCGTCATGGCAGCATGATAGTGATTGCGAAAGATGAATATAAGCAATTGGTCAAAAAGTTTGGTATTGACAAGAACCAGCATTGAAATATTTGCTGCTCCCGCGACAAGGTTAATTAGGGCAGAGTTTAAGGTGGAAAAATGAAATTAATTAAGTGGTCGGCTGTTGTTTTTTTTGGTCTGGGGTTAACCGCTCAAGCCTATAGCGCAGCCAATGCTGATCTTAATAAAAAATATGATTGGTCACCGAGTGCTAATACCATGTTGACTCGATGGGGTGAAAAAATCACACCGGAAAATGCTTGGCAATCCTATCCACGTCCGCAGTTGCAGCGTCAACAATGGTTGAACCTAAACGGTTTATGGCAATACGCGGTTGTGGATAGAAAAGCGGCAGAGCCACAACAATGGCAAGGGAACATTTTGGTGCCGTTTGCCATTGAGAGTCCATTGTCGGGTGTGGGTAAGCGCTTAAAACAACAGGCGTTGTGGTATCAAAAAGAATTTGAGCTATCCAAACAGCCCAAGCAAAAACAACTGTTACATTTTGAGGCCGTTGATTACGCTTGCAAAATTTGGCTGAACGACGTTTTTATTGGGACTAACCAAGGCGGTAATTTACCCTTTAAATTTGATGTAACTAAGGCGGCTAAAACCGGAAAAAATATATTAACCGTACGTGTCATTGACGATACCGATGCCGCTGATAGGTATCAACTACGTGGTAAACAAACCCAGAATAATCAGGGGATTTGGTACACACCAGTATCGGGTATTTGGCAAACCGTATGGTTAGAAAATGTCGCCGAAACCTACATTGATGAATTAAGGATGACGGCGAATGCTCAAGGAGAGTTACAAATTAACGCCAAGCTATTGGGCGATAATGCAGCTTTAGTTACCTTGAAAACCGACATTAGTTATCAAGGACAGTTGGTCGGTAGTTATAAAAACTTAGCAACTAAACATAAATTAACGGTGGCCAATGCGCAGTTATGGTCACCTGATAATCCTGCGCTGTATGACTTAAGTATTAGCCTCTTAAACTCAGATGGTGACGTGCTTGATAAGATCAGTTCCTATATTGGTTTTAGAACCTTAGCAAAACGCCAAGATGCCGAAGGACATTGGAAGTTTACTTTAAATGGTGAAGAAGTCTTTCATTGGGGGCCGTTAGATCAAGGCTGGTGGCCAGATGGTCTATTAACCCCGCCAAGTGATGCTGCCATTGAGTACGAAATGGACTTTCTAAAAAGTGCTGGCTTTAACATGATCCGTAAGCACAAAAAGGTTGAACCAAGACGTTATTATTACCATGCCGATCGAAAAGGTTTTTTAATTTGGCAAGACCAAGTATCCGGTGGCGCAGATACCGATGGTGGTAAACAAGAATGGCCCAAATGGCAGCAAGCATCGCAACCTATTGACACTAATATTGCCGATGAATTAGAGGCGCATTGGCCACTGTGGGCTCATCAACAATATATGTCTGAATTACGCCATATGATTGATACTTTGTACAATCATCCGAGCATTGCGGTGTGGACAACCTTTAATGAGCGTTGGGGTCAGCACAACACCCTGCAAGTTGGTGAGTTCGTCCAGCAATACGATAATACCCGCTATTTGAATATCGCCAGTGGTGGAAATTTTTTCCCAATCGGTGATATTGCCGATGCTCATCATTATCCCGAGCCTAAATTTTTGCTAAACGAGGAAAATTTTAACGACTATATCAAAGTGGTTGGCGAATTCGGCGGACATGGTTGGCCGGTTGAAGGGCATGTTTGGGCACCAGACCGAGAAAAAATGATATATGGCAATATGCCCGAATCCATAGACGAATTTCGTGGCCGCTATCGGCAATCCATAGAAAACCTATCCAAACTTAAATCTCAAGGTATCGCTGCTGGTGTTTACACACAAACCACCGATGTGGAAACGGAAATCAATGGCTTGTTAACCTATGACCGTAAGGTCGAAAAAATTGCAGTTAAGGAACTAAAGCGTCTACATCAGCAGGCTGGTTTAAGCGCTTCTGAATAGAACTAACAGAATAATGAGCAATTATGTTGTTAAAAATAACTGCTCAAATACCCCTATAAAAAATACAAAGGTAAATACAATGCATCACCGACAAATAATAAAAAATTGGTTAACGACTTGCCTATTATGTGCAGGCGCCAGTGCGCTGCCAGCAATATCTGCAGAACTAAAAATAGAATCCCTAGAGGTTGATGGCCAACAACTGCAATCCAGTAAGGTTATCAGTGGCCAGGATGAAGCGGTGTATAATCTCGATTTTGAACAAGCATCGTTTCAGTTAGAAGCGCAAGTGAAGTTGTCAGATTTAGACAGTAACTTGGGTATTCGATTTCGACATAATATCAATGATGCCAGCAGTGGTTACAGCACTGGCATCGATGGCCAACAGCACGTTTACTTACAAACCACGAACAAAGTGATTACCCAAAAAGGGGCCGCTGTGTCGGCTAAACATTGGTATAACTTAAAGCTACAGGTGCAGAATAATCATTTCGTGCTGTACGTAGATGACCAGCTAATCCATGCGGACTCTTTTCCCCAATACGATGCAATCGATAATCAATTTAGTGCCGGTGGATTAGGTTTTTATGCCCAAGGAACGGGGGGACATATAAAAAATATCCATATCTCCCAATACAATCAGCCTATTCAACAACTGACTTATACCAACCCCGTACAACTCAATTGTGCCGATCCGGGATTGCTGCAATTTGAGAGTACTTACTATGCTTATTGTACTTACACGCCTGATTTCCCGATGATGAAAAGAGGGATCCGTCTCTACACCTCTAAGGATCTGGTGAATTGGCAAGATCGTGGTTTTGCATTGAAGAATGCTGACTCTTGGGGAACGTCCCGTCACTGGGCTCCGGATGTTGTTGAAAAAAATGGCACCTTTTATATGTATTACGCAGTGGATGAGCGTATCGCCGTTGCTACTGCAACTTCGCCACTTGGGCCTTTTGTACAGCAAAAACAGGTGCCGATGCAGCCAGACTCGATCAAAATTGATGCCCATGTTTTTAAAGATGATAACGGCAAGCAGTATTTCTATTATGTCGGTTTTGATAATGGCAATCACATATGGGGCGCGGAGCTGAATGATGATATGCACACGGTTAAAACGGACACTATGACCCATCTCATAGCGCCAGTAGAATCATGGGAAACCGATATGGCCAATGTTGCAGAAGGGCCAGTGGTGATTAAGCACAAGGGTCTATATTACATGACCTATTCCGGCAGCCATTTTGAAAGCCCCCATTACTCTATTGGTTATGCCGTGGCCGAGCATCCGTTAGGGCCATGGAAAAAGTATCAACATAACCCGATCATGAAATCGACTACCTTTTCGCATGGTACAGCCCACCACAGCTTAGCCAAATCACCAGACGGTCAAGAAATGTTTGTGGTCTATCACCAACATTACAGTTTGAATCAAACCGAACCTCGTAAAATTGCTATTGATCGAATTCGTTTTGTTCCTCAAGAAAATGGCCCAGATATTTTGCAAACGTGGGGACCAACAGTAACTCCACAACCGCTTCCAAGTGGTGTTGTTAGCCATTAATAAGACATAGGGGCCAAGTCTAGTGGCAGTGCTTAAACGCTCTGCCATGGTGGCTTGCGTCTTACAATAAAATTTAATGTTGAATAGGGTGAGGCTGTTAGATGAAAAAATTTATAAAAATACTTGGTTTACTGGTTGTGGTACATGGCATGTCCGGTTGTGAGAATGATGCCACTGATGTGCATGCCAGTGCTGCAGAAACTAAAGTGAGTGCAGTGCTGTGGGGAGAAGCGAATAACCAACCGGTTTACCTATACACTTTGACCAATAATGCAGGTATGCAAGTTAAGGTATCTAACTGGGGAGCCTACGTTCAATCAATACTGGTGGCCGACAAGTTAGGCAAGATTGAGGATGTGTTGGTTGGCTACAACAGTTGGCAAGAATATTACAACGATTGCTGTTATTCGGGGCCTGTTGTTGGGCGTTTCGGGAATCGTATTGCGGGTGCTCAATTTGAAATTGATGGCCAAGTATATCAAGTAACCAAAAATGACGGTGGGCCTAATAAAGATATTAACCAGTTACACGGTGGTAAGTTGGGGCTGCATAAACGGCTGTGGCAATCAAAGATCATCAGTAATGGTGTTGAGCTAAGCTACTTATCGGTTGATGGTGAGGAAGGTTATCCTGGAAACCTGAATATCAAGGTACGTTATACCTTAAACCAGCAAAATGAATTTGCTGTGGCCTATGCAGCGACAACCGATAAAACAACGCCGGTTAACCTAACACTGCACACTTACTTCAATCTGTCTGGGGATCGTAAACGTTCAATTGAAGGCCATGAACTTATGATCGCGGCCAATAAAATAACTCCAGTGGATGATTTACTTATTCCAACGGGAGCCTTGCAGGATGTGGCTAATACTCCTTTTGATTTTACTCAAGCGAAATTGGTGGCTAAGGATATTCGAGTCAGTGATCCTCAGCTACTTAAAGGTGGTGGTATGGATACTGAATTTGGTGGGTTTGATCATAACTGGGTCTTCAGTGATTACGATGGCAGTTTGAAAAATCAAGTCAGTTTGTATGACCCTCAAAGTGGTCGCTTGTTAGAAATATTAACCCAAGAGCCAGCCATTCAGTTTTACTCTGGTAATTTTATGGATGGTAGCGTGTCGGGTAAAAATGCTAAGCCCATATTACATCGTGAGGGTTTGGCCTTAGAGCCACAGCATTTTCCAGACTCACCTAATCAGCCACAGTTTCCGAGTACGTTACTCAAGCCTGGCGATACCTATCAAACTCAATCGGTTTATCGTTTTAGTGTGAAGTAATGCTATTCACAATGACTTTAATTAATCTAAGGCAATACAATGAAAACTAACATTTTTAAGCGAACACTGGTGGCAGGCGCTACCCTTAGCGCGATTTCACTTTTGAGTGCTTGTGGCAGCAGCGGAGGCGCAACGCCCGTTGTTGAGCAACCAACTCCCCCAAATACCCTGACCGTACAACAACAATGCGAAATTGACACTTTTGATAACGCACCTACTCATCCTAGTAAGTCTATTAGTTGGGATCAGGACAGCATTCAGTTTATTTCCAGTGGTGTTTATTCACGAGTGAAGAAGTTAGCTGATGGCCAACTTATCATAGTGTATAGCGATGGCCCTGCTGTGGTGTATCAATTAAGTGATGATGACGGCACAACATGGGGTGAGCAGTTTACTGTTGCCAGTGGCGGTGATAAGTACGGTTATACCAATGCTGAATTTATTGAATTAAACGACGGAACTTGGATTTATGCTTGGAATGCGCGGCCTACACAAGAACATGGTGCAGAAACCTTTCAGATAAAAACCAGTATTTCTTATGATAAAGGTCAGACTTGGCAGCCCGAAGAATTAATATTTTCAGCAGCCAATACCTTTGATCAAGGCGTATGGGAGCCTGTTTTCTTACAACTTCCCTCTGGTGAGTTACAACTGTATTTTGCCAATGAATTTCCTTATGGCGGTAGCAGCCATGATCAAGAAATAAGTATGCAGCGTTCATTTGATAATGGCATCAGCTGGGGAGATGTAGAGACTATTTCCTATCGCCCCAATAGCCGAGATGGCATGCCGGTACCCATAGTACTTAATGATCAAAGTGAAATAGTGTTCAGTATTGAAGATAACGGTATCGCTGGTGAATTTAAACCGGTCACCATCCGTACATCGCTAGATGACAATTGGCTAACGGGCGTTATTAATGCTGAAAGTGAGCATCGTCAACATGCATTACATGTTGATGCGCAGTTGGATAATGGGATTTATGCCGGAGCTCCGTATATCGCACAATTTCCTTCTGGCGAAACCATTTTGTCGGTGCAAAGTGCTCAATGCCGCAAAGGCACACTGGCCTATTTAAGAGTGTATTTAGGTGATGAGCAGGCTAGAAACTTTGCTTATCCGACGACGCCATTCTCCACTGACTTTGTTAAAGAAGACGGCGAAGTGTTATGGAGTGGCCTGACGGTATTGGATGATGAAACGATTATCGCAACTAGCTCCATTAACACCGGAGATAACACTAATCCTAATGGTGTGTATATTGTTAAAGGCAAAATCCAGCGTTAGTAGATAATAATTCATGTTGCCATAGCGAAGGGGTCACCCTCTGTTATGGCAATGTGTATATAGCATCGCTGTTTCTGATGCATTAAGGCCCCCAATACCAACATCATTTAACCCTGCAGCATTATCCTCTTTTCTATATTTACCCCATCGAATAGCGTTAATCCCATAATATCTACTGTCCTTCAGGAAAAGCTTTTTCAAGTTAACGTGGGGCAAATCGTTATCATGGAAACGTTATGGTTTTGCTTATTGAAAAAATGCTTTAACTGGCTAGCTGTGTGATGGATTAAAGGTGATAGGTAAACAAGTGAAGATAAGGTGGGGTAATTGCACATTGATGGTGTAGGTATCCATCAATGTGCATAACAGATGTTTAAGTTACAACGGCGAGATTGACCAGCGCTGGCAATCGCCACCAACCCATTGCCATGTTTGCACATTAGCACCATCATCAGTGGAACAGGCCGAAACATCTAATACCTTGCCACCATTTTTGGAGAATATTTTGTAAAACCCAGTTTCGATTTCTTCAAAACCCCATCGTTGGCAATCCGCTCCTGATGTACTCCATTGTTGGACATTTTGACCATCTATGGCCAAGCAACCATCAACATCTAAAGCTAAACCACTTTGATTTGAGATGATCTCGTAAAAACCGTCGGACGTAGGTGCAATCGACCATCTTTGGCAGTCTGCACCATTCCAAGGCCACTGTTGTACATTAGCGCCAGCACTACCAGAACAACCTGACACATCAAGCACTTTATTACTATTTTTAGAGGTTACGCTGTAGTTACCGGTAGCTATTGAATTTGGGCTCACAGGTTCAATTGACCAACGTTGACAATCACCACCCAACCACTGCCATTGTTGAGCATTTTGTCCATCAGCGGTCGAACAGCCGTCGATATCAAGGGACTTACCACTGTGTTTTGAAATTAATTTATAGAAACCTTCACCTACGGGTTCAATTTGCCATTTTTGACAATCATTACCGGAGTAGGTCCATTGCTGTACATTACCGCCATCGCTAGTTGAGCAGCCGCTGATATCCAGTGCTTTACCACTTAATTGTGAGATGATTTTGTAGTCGCCCGCACCTAAATATTCTAGATCCCAGCGTTGGCAATCACCACCGACCCAAGGCCATTGTTGTACATTCGCCCCTTCGATGGTTGAGCAACCGTTAACGTCTAAAACTTTACCGCTATGTTTAGCGACTAAGCGATATGTACCATCGGCAATAGGCTGATTAAAGGTACCTTTGCCAACATACATACGACATTCTTTATTGGTCATTTGAATAATGTCTGACCCAGTGAGACTTTGCATGAATTGTGGACTGTAGCTATTACAAGGGTTAGTGCCATCGCTGGGTACAAACAGTGGCGATGCGCGTTCTACCCAGAGCCCTGACGCATTATTGCCGTTAACCATGTAAGTCTTACCATTGTTGGCTACGTTAACGTTAGCCCCATTACGTAGGACTTGCGCGCCCACCACCAATTCACCATTGGCTGTGCCATTATCAAACCAGGTAATAGTCGGCGCATGAGAGAAGTGATTGCCTGAAACCGATTGAATCTTTACGCCTGTGTCTGAAGTCGGTCCCCAATATAAACCGTCGCTAGAGGTTTTATAGAAAGCATCACAATTGTGGGTAGCGCCACAAATTTCAAAGGCCATGACATAATCGCTATTGGGTAATTGAGTAATGGTTGGCATGCCAGGGCGTTGTACGGTATCACTCATGCCAATATCGATTATTTCGCTGCCCCAAGATGCGCCGCCGTCAGTGGATATTTTGTGGGCGATAACTTGATTATAGCCAGCGCCTTTATGTTCTTCGCTGGCGTAATACATGACTAAACGACCATAGTCATCAATGATAAATTCCGCTTCCCAAAGCCCCGTACTGCCGCTAACGGGGGAGGAGAAGTAGCTCCATGTTTGTCCTTGGTCGGTACTTTTGTATATTTTTATTTCTCTGCTGGCAGGTGGTGCACCATTGTGTGCTGACACCGCCCAAAATAATGTACCCGCGCTAGTACTGCCTAAATTTTGCGGTACTTCGTACAATTCACTGCAGCAAGTGTTGGGAAAGGAGCCTTCGGTCATGCTGGAAATTTGTGTCCAGCTATTACCGTCATCAGTGCTTTTATAGAAATGACCTGCACCTATTACATCGAAGCTGGCAATAAGGGTGTCGTTTGCCGCTCCATTGTGAGCTAATCTTATCATTCGGGGGTAAAAAGAGGTGCTATCTTCCAGCTGTACCTCTTGCGCCTGTGTAGTGAAACCAAGTAAAAGGCACAATGTTGCTATTACTTTTTTCATTATATTTTCCTTAGGAATGTGACAGAAGGCGTATTTATTGGTGTGGATTTGTTGCCTTCAAACTAATGTAGTGGGTGTGTTGTTGAATGTTATTAGATGTTAAAAAATAACAATTCATTTACATAAACGAGTGTGGTGAAAAAATACACTAGTGGCAGGCATGGATAAAAATTCGATAATGTGGATCATTAATCAAAGGACTGGAATTTGCGGGAGGATATCTTGGTTAGTTCTCAAGCCAGCCTAGGCTGGCGACTAATCGATGTTATTTTTGAAAGTTAAAGTGGGCTAGAGGTACTAGGTTTTATTTTGGAAGCTCAGCATTATTATCCAAAAGTTAACGATCCGGTATTTCTTTACCATCAAAGCGGTCGGCTAAGTCATCCAACTCCGAGGCAGTGGTGTCGAAGCCTTTGCCGTCAAAATAATAACTGACCATAACATTGCTTGAACCGCGGTACAGCTTGGCGCTAACCTCGGCCTTGGGCCAGTTTTTCAGGGTATTGATAAAGCGGTTGGCTACCGGTGGGGAGTCAAACCCATAAACTAAATGACTTTGTAGCATGTGTATTGGCCTCTATTTTAAGGTTGTACGAATTGCTGCCACGACAACAATACCTGCAAGAAATCTTCTAAGCCACAGCCGCAGGATGATTCTTGTTCATAGAGATAAATATCCTCGGCGAGGATCTCTGTCTCCAGCGCTTGGGTACTATTGGCGAATATCTCGATTTCATCTTGATTTAAACGTAACGAGAATTCATTGCCAATAAGTTCATAGTCTTTTATCTGCTGTTGTTCTAGTTGTTCGATCGCCGTTAATAGTTGAGTGATTTTCTGCTGATCGGTAGCTAACTCTTCGGTAAACCATCGGCCTAGGGCTTCGGTGCCCATACTAAATTCAGCCTTTGGTAAGCCATCGGCTTGATGAAAAAATTGATAATCCATTGCGGTCTCAGTGTGGTATTAGCTTAAACATAGACTTCACCACTATGTTCCAGCTGAGTAAGGTAAACTCGGACGTCAAATTCCAATTGATGGTAGTCCGGTAACATATGGCGACATAATTGATAAAACGCCTTGTTGTGCTGTTTTTCTTTAAAGTGTGCGAGCTCATGTACCACGATCATGCTTAAAAATGCTTCAGGTGCGCGTTTGAATAAATGACTAATGCGCATTTCATTTTTGCTTTTAAGTTTACTGCCTTGTACGCGTGCGACGTAGGTATGTAACCCTAACGCATTATTGACCACATGAATTTTTTTGTCATAAACGACTTTACTCAGTGGTGCTGCATTTTTCATGTAGCGATTTTTAAGGGCTAATACGTACTCACGTAAATCACCATCATTGGCGACATCATGGGTCTGTGGATACTTTTCACGTAAGTAATCCCCTAAACGATTTTGCTCCAATAGCTCGGCAATCTGTTGTTGCAGATGAGGGGCGTAGGCAGATAAATAAGTTAAAGAAGACACCAGATTGATTTCAAAGGTCATAGCATTAAAAACTGCCGCGATTGTACTGCTAGATGCTAAGGTTGTCATAAAATTAGTGGGTTATTTTGCAGATAAAGAGGATCTCCATGTCTAAACCCGTGCTTAATATTCAACAAGACTTTGTGGTGCTTGATGCCGATAAACAAGCAACCCCTGTCGAGTTCAATCCACAACTGTTTGCTGATTTGGATACAAACTTTAACGGCTTTAAAGGTTGCGAACTTATCGCGAGTTTTAACTTTGAAGCAGACTGGCCTACATGGGAAATGCACCCTAATGGCGATGAAGTGGTGATGTTACTCAGCGGTGAAGCCGAACTGGTTTTACAGTTAAATGGCGCAGAACAAAGCCATACTTTGCGCGCCACTGGCGATTATATGCTGGTGCCCAAAGGGGTATGGCACACAGCTAGAATTAGCCAGCCCACTATCATGCTATTTATTACCCCGGGAGAGGGGACTCAACAAAAGCCCGTTTAAGCCACACGGTTAATTCTGTTTTTATGCTAGTAAATGACCAAGGTGTTACAGCTTACAATTAGTGAATTAGCGAAAATCCATGACCTAACATTGATGTAAAAAAACTATAAAAAGGAATGAATGGTGGTTAAACGTTTTAGTTTTTGGGCTTGTGCGAGTTGGATGGTTTTTGGATTGGGTTTATTGAGCGTGTCAAACCTAGCTAAAGCTGAGGTCATTGAACTCGACAGCCGATTTAAAATAGAAGAAGTGCAATGGATACGTGGTGAAGGTAATGCATCATTAACCGGCAAAGCTTTTATCAAATTAGAAAACGGCGAATACAAAAGTTGTGCGGGTTTTCAAATAGAATTACTGCCGGTGGCGCCATATTCCAGTGAGCGTATTTTTAAAACCTACGGTAGTACCCTGCAAGGGCAAATATTGTTATCACAAAGTCCACCTTCGTTTACTCCAGATACTAAGGCCTACCATGAGATGGAAATTATCGGTAAATGCGATGACAATGGCGTATTCACTTTTAACAATATCAAAGCCGGTGAGTTTTTCATTATGGCGTTTATTATTTGGGACGAGCAGCAAGGTGACAAAAACACCAAGCAGGGCGGCGGCGTGATGCAGTATATTCATCTTAAAGATAATCAGCCCCAGCAAGTAGTGATGAAAAACTAGCCATGCAAGCGAGCGATTTTGTCACTTATCATAAAGACGGCTCCCTTTGGGCTAAAGGTCAGGTGCTTAATGATATCGCCACTGGCTTTTGGCAATGGTATCGAAAAGATGGCACATTATTGCGTTCGGGGCATTTTAAGGATGGTCGTCAGGTTGGGGAATGGACAACCTATGATAAGGCAGGGCAAGTGTATAAGGTGACTAATATGCAAGAGGGTGACCCTGATAGTGAGCCGTTAATTTTGCGGTAAGATTGCTAAAGCACCGCTGTATTTTCAAGTGAAATTCAATACAATAGCGTTTTTTAGAATAACCAATCGGTGTCTAAAAGATTGTGTATGCTTGGTCTCTAGTGAGTATTAATGGAAGTAGTTCAATCCTGTTTAAGGCAACTAAGTGTTTGGTTGCAGCCCTATATGGGCGAAATAGCATTAACCATTTTAGCCACGGTGCTAGTGGTCTATGGCGATGTACTGAACAAACACATTAAGCGCTTAATCAGCCCTTATCATTTTGTTATTCGTACCACTATTTTTGTGTTGGTATGTGCTTTTGGGTACGGTCTGTTAATCGTCTTTGTTACGCCTTTTGTAAAACAACTCATCTTAATGATCCCCGGGCTATATCGCGGGATAACAGTGGTTGCGGTGTTCCTATTACTGGGGTATTTAGCCGAACACCGGCGTTATATTTAATTGGTGTATCCTGAATTAAACTCAGTCGGCGTAACCACTGCCAATGGCGCTAAAGGGTAATTCTAAACCTAACTCAGGTACCTGTAATCCAACCCAAGCCGGAAAGGTATTGCTGTTGGGGCCTGGGAATAAGGTGTATTCGTTGGCCCAAGGGTAGCGATTAACTGCAGCGACAATTTGTGGAATTAAGTCAGCTGCTTTACTACCTGTTATCGACAATAATTTTTCGGGTTTGGATCCGTACCAATAGCGATCTGGGATTGGGGTTTTATATTCATTTAATGCGGGTAAGCCGCGACGAACACGCCAGCCGACCACTTCATAGACGGTATATTCTTCAGCATTCTCTGCTTTAACCGCAATCCAAGAATGTACCGCAAACCAACCGCGCCAACTGTAGGCATCGGCAGCATAGACCTCAATAACCGCGCTTTTTTCTTGTGCGGGTAATGGCGCTATGCCAGCCGATTCACGACTCGCTGTGCGCCAGTTGTTGCTGGAGCAGGCGCTGATTAAAGTAACAAGGACTAACATTACAGCTGTTCTGGTCATATAAATTTACCTTTGTTAACTGGGCAGCGAAGCGTCAACGTTAACAAAACTCGGTAGCTGCTGTCATGCCTCTTTATTAGTTTAAGTTTAAAAATCCATCACCGCATCGAAGGCCGATTTGGGTTGATGATTAACATCGAACAGCATGGGGAAGTCGGCGCGGCCGGAATCAAATTCCGATAACCACGTATTGTCATCGGCAATACCCCAAAAAGTTACGCTACTAATGGCGTCGCTATTGCGGCGCAGCATGGTGAAGAGTTCTTTAAAGCGTTGGGCTTGTTGTTGGTCTAATTCAGCAGGAATAGTATCGGCGGTATAAAAGTCGCTTTTTTCATACTTATTGCCACCAATATACAAAGACACATCCAGCTCGGTGATTTGCACCTCTAGCCCCAGAGACGCATATAGTTGGATGGATTTTTCCAGATTATCGATACTTTGATAAGAAGACTGATGCTCTGGGTTCGAGGAGGGGGTGGTATTAATATGCGCCTGTAAGCCAACGCCATGTATCGGTACGCCAGCCTCAAGCAGTCCTTTTACTAATTGATAAATAGCATCGCGACGGGCGGGGATATAGTTGTAGTAATCGTTATAGAAAAGTTTAGCTTGTGGGTCTGCGGCATGGGCATATTCAAAAGCGGCAGCAATATAATCCTCACCAACAGCGCCGTACCAATGACTTTTTTGATCATCTCTTTCTTGTGCTTCTGTGCGTAAGCTACCGTCGTCCATGATGGCTTCATTAACCACATCCCACGCATCGACCTTGCCTTTAAAATGGCCAACAACGCTATCGATATGGGTTTTCATCGTTGCTAAGACATCTTCTTTACTGCGATAACTGCCATCTTCATTAAAAAATACCCAATCCGGTGTTTGTCGGTGCCATACCAGAGCATGCCCACGCATGGCCATATTATTACTTTTCGCAGAGGCTACCATTTTGTCAGCGGTATCGAAGGTAAATTTGCCCTGTTCAAGCTGTAACGATTCAAACTTCATTTCATTCTCTGTAGTCATGCTACTGAAATGATTTTTAAGTAACGCTGCATGAGTAATATAAGAGCCTTCATCGGCCGCTGCACCAATTAAAAAGTGTTCAGAGTATTTCTCAGCTAATCCTTTTACTTTTGTTTGAGCCGCCTGCGGTGTATTGACCGTTTGTTGGTTATCGACGGCTGGGGTACAACCTAATGCTGATAAGCCTAAGGTGACATAAAGCAAGGGAGTGAATAATGAGTTACGCATGTTGCATCCTTTGAATAATTAATTTGAGTTTTAGTATGGATAATTTAGTAGGGGTAAAAACCTTTGTTATTGACCCGTCATTGTTCCTCGTTTGGTAAATACAAGGTTGGGCTATGCATAATGAGTAGTAGCCAAAATCGAGTTTCATATCGTTATTTACCCATACTAAAGTAATTCGACTAGGCACGGCAGGGATGAGGATTTATGAAAATACATAATGTTGGTAAAAAAGTTGTTAATTAACAGTACTAGAGTTTGTTGATCTTTACGGTTTGCAAATATTAATAGCAGTATTATTGGCTTTTTATTTGGGGGCGATGCTCATGCCGCGTATTATTTAGGCATCAGCTTTCTTATAGTGGAGTGGTAATGCAACAACTCACCCAGCAATTAGATTTTATTCTTGAACTCGATCGTCTTAAGGCGGTGTATCGACAAGCCTTAGTCAAAGTCGATAACAATCGTTTTGAGAATAGCGCCGAGCACAGTTGGCATATCGCTTTGACGGCGCAAGTACTGCATCAATATGCCGAGGAAGAAGTGGATATCTCCCGTGTTGTTAGCATGTTGTTGATCCATGACATTGTTGAAATTGATGCCGGTGATACCTTCGCGTTCGCCGAGCAAAGCTTGCTGGATCAGCAAGAAGATAAAGAAATAGCCGCCGCAAATCGTATTTTTGGCTTATTGCCAGCCAAGCAGTTTCAGTCGATGAAGCAATTGTGGTCTGAGTTTGAAGAAGCACAAACCGCCGATGCGCGTTTCGCCAAAGCCATCGATCGTGTTTTACCCTTACTGCAAAACGTCAAGAACGAAGGCGGAAGTTGGGCTCGGCATCAGGTTAAAAAGTCACAAGTCGTTCAGCGCAATCAGTATCTACAAGGTTTAGCGCCGCAATTATGGACCTATGCTACTGAGCAAATTGATTTTTCTGTAAGCCAAGGTTGGCTAATAGACGACTAAAAGCGGTTAGTTTTTGGCGGCGTGGTCATCGATATATTCTTGTAGCTTAGTTTGCCATTGGTCACCAAAGAATATTTTACAGGCCGCAATTAGACCTGGGGCACTGATCACATCTTGATGAGGAATGACTAAGGCTATCTTTGAGCGGCGGCGCAGAAAATCTTCCAACTTGGTGATCATTTCTCGGTTAGTCGCGTGTTCTACTTCAACCCGTAAATATTCTGATTTTTCAATGATTGGCTCCGCCATGGCTGGATTCTCACGGATTTGTTCCAGCATATTTAATGCATTGCGACCATAACGCCGCCAGAAGCGTTGACTTAATAATTCGGTTGAATTGCTAGGAGTTAAGTCATCAAAGCCCATTAATTTGGCGCGGTGATAAAACTCGTTTTTAACTGAATCATCAGGCTCGCCATACCACTTGTGATTGGGGTAGGGCATTTTAATGCCACACTGGGTAATTAAATCGGCGACTTCATCGCCGACGTTAAGGCAATCCGTGAGTTTACCGCCAAAAATAGATAAGTAACCTTGGGCCGTATCGATATCAATGGCATGTTTGCGCGATAACTGCACCCAATCGGCTTTATCACTTGTACCCTCAACGGCTAAAGGTCTAACACCGCAACGTTCGGCAATAATATCGTGTTCAGTTAATGGCTGTGGTAGGTCGAGTAGCTTATTGACGTTATCGAGGATGAAAGCGCGATCCTCGGCTGATACTTGTGAGTCAGGAGAGCTAACTTGGGTATCAGTGGTGCCAATACAGGTTTTTGGGCCCATGGGGATTACAAAAAAAAGTCGCCCGTCATCAGCAAAAAAAGTCAGTACTTTATTGTGTTCGGTAAGCCGCTTAACGATAAGATGCACACCCTTGGAAAATACATGATGATGCTGCGTCGGCTGTTGGTTAATTTTATTGATTTCATCGACATAAGGGCCGGCGGCATTGATAAAGGTTTTACTGCGCACCGTGATCGGTTTACCGCTAATGCGATCTTTTAGCTGGCTTACCCAAACGCCATCTTGTTGCTCAGCTTTAATTAGTTCTACATAGTTGGCGGCAACACAGCCATTGCTCATACTGGAACGAATGAAGTTAAAAACAAAGCGGGCATCATTGTCATAAAAATAACAGTCGGAGTATTCAAAACCACCACGCACGTTATCGGTATCGACTATGGATTGCATTTTTTTGATGGTTTTTTTAGATAAGTAACGCGGCATACGAGTAAAAAAGTGACCCATACACCAGTACAACAATGTACCCAGAAACACCAACCAAGCAGGCAAGCGAAAACCATTTTGAATGCTGGTCAAAAAACGAATTTCTTTGACGGTAGAAGGGTAACTGCGCATCAAGTGATTGCGACTTTTACACAGTTTGTAAACTAAGCGAAATTCAAAGTTCTCAAGATATTTAATCCCGCCCCATGCCAAGTTGGAGGAATTAGAGCTAGTCGAACCGGCAAAGTCAGCCTGATCAATCAAGGCCACTTTGGCACCTTTCGCCGCTAAAGATGCCGCCGATACCCCACCATTGATACCCCCACCGACGATCAGTACATCGTAAAGGGTATTAGGGAGTTTATCGATATTGCTTTGCCGCAAGGTGCTCATTGCTAACCTGTTTTTCCAATAGTTGTGATGACTATCATTACCCTTTATTTACTATAAGCCAAGGGATAAAGAAAAAGCCGCTACTGAATATTCAGTGCGGCTTTTTTGAAGCAGCTAATTTCGCTTACAAATCTTCAATCGTCTGTTTTTGCTCTAACAATTTATCCATTTGCGTTTGGAACTCTTCTAGCTTGGCGCGTTCTTTGGCGATGACTTGCTCTGGCGCTTTGCTGACAAAAGTTTCATTGCTGAGTTTGCCTTGAGTACGGGCGAAATCGCCTTGGATTTTCTCTAGGGCTTTGGCAATTCGGGCTAGCTCGGCGTCTTTGTCGATTAAGCCAGCCATGGGGATCATCACTTCCATATCACCGACAATGGCAGTAGCGGAAGCTGGGCCTTTATCACCAGCTTCCAGAATAGTTACGCTTTCTAAGCGTGCCATTCTGGATAAAAACACGTCGGTAGTTTTTAAACGACGTAAGTCTTCGCTACCCGCATTTTTCAATAATACCGGTAACGGCTTGCTTGGCGGAATGTCCATTTCACCACGGATATTACGCACACCAACAATCACTTGTTTTAACCATTCGGTATCTGCAATCACTTTCTCATCTAGCAGCTCGGCATTACGCCCCGGGAAGGCCTGAGTCATAATGCTGACGTCGCGGTTTTCATTAACGCCTGCAATACCCGCTAATGGCGCCACGCGCTGCCAAATCTCTTCGGTGATAAAGGGCATAATGGGGTGAATCAAACGTAAGGTCTGCTCCAAAACATTAATAAGCGTATGACGAGTGCCGCGCTTTTGCGCTGCAGTGCTGTCTTCGCTATTCAATACTGGCTTAGTTAACTCTAAGTACCAATCGCAGAGTTGGTTCCAAGTAAACTCGTACACGGCTTGGGCAGCGATATCGAAACGATAGTCTTTTAAGGCATTTTCAAAAGCGATTAAGGTTTGTTGAAAACGCGCCAAGATCCATTTGTCGGCTAGGCTAAGCTCTAACTCGCCGCCATCGGCACCAACGTCTTGTTCTTCGGTATTCATCAATACAAAGCGTGAGGCGTTCCACAATTTGTTACAGAAGTTACGGTAACCTTCAACGCGGCCCATATCAAAATTGATATCACGGCTGGTCGACGCCATGGCTGCAAAGGTAAAACGCAATGCATCGGTGCCGTAAGCATTAATGCCATTTTCAAATTCTTTACGGGTACGCTTTTCAATCTTCTTGGCATCTTGAGGGTTCATCATGCCTGACGTGCGCTTGGCTACTAGGCTCTCAAGGTCGATACCATCGATTAAGTCGATTGGGTCAAGTACGTTGCCCTTAGACTTCGACATTTTATTGCCCTGTTCGTCGCGAATAAGGCCGGTGATGTAGATTTCTTTAAAGGGGATTTTGCCGGTGAATTTTTTGGTCATCATGATCATTCTGGCGACCCAGAAGAAAATGATGTCAAAGCCGGTAACCAATACTGATGAAGGTACAAAGGTTTCTAGTTCTGGGGTTTTATTCGGCCAGCCCATAGTGGCAAATGGCCAAAGGGCAGAAGAGAACCAGGTATCTAATACATCTTCATCCTGACGTAAATTAACGCTGGCATCCAGATTATGTTTTGCGCGCACTTCGGCTTCATTGCGGCCAACGTAGATGTTTTCGTTGTCATCAAACCATGCTGGAATACGATGTCCCCACCACAACTGACGGGAGATACACCAGTCTTGAATGTTGTACATCCACTGGTAGTAGGTTTTGTTCCAGTTTTCTGGAATAAACTTAATCTTACCACTTTCTACCGCTTCAATGGCGGGTTTGGCTAAGGACTCAACTGCCACATACCATTGGTTAGTTAGGTAAGGTTCGATAACCGCGCCGGTACGATCGCCACGGGGGACTTTTAATTTATGATCATCAATTTTGACCAATAAGCCTTGAGCGGTTAAATCGGCGACGATTTTTTCACGAGCCACAAAACGGTCCAATCCACGATAAGCTGCTGGCGCTTCGTCGTTGACTTTGGCGTCGTCGGTGAAGATGTTGATCATCTCTAAATTATGACGTTTACCCATTTCGTAATCGTTGAAATCGTGGGCAGGGGTGATTTTTACACAACCGGTACCAAAATCTTGTTCAACGTAATCGTCGGCAATAATAGTAATTAGGCGGTCGGTTAAGGGTAATTTAATTTGCTTACCGATAAAGGCTTGATAACGTTCGTCGTCTGGATGCACTGCCACGGCGGTATCGCCGAGCATGGTTTCCGGGCGGGTGGTGGCAACAATCAGCTCACCACTGCCATCGGCCAGTGGATAACGCATATGCCACATGTGGCCGTTTTCTTCTTCGTTAAGTACTTCTAAATCGGATACCGCAGTGTGCAGAACCGGATCCCAATTCACCAAACGCTTACCGCGATAAATCAAACCTTCTTCGTGCAGTTTTACGAAAGTTTCGGTAACCGCTGCGGATAGATTGTCATCCATGGTGAAAACTTCACGGCTCCAATCGGGCGAAGTACCTAAACGGCGCATTTGCGAAGTAATAGTGCCGCCAGACTGTTCTTTCCATTCCCAAATTTTTTCAATAAAGGCTTCACGGCCTAAATCATGGCGGTTTTTGCCTTGGGCGTTGAGTTGACGTTCTACCACCATTTGCGTGGCGATACCCGCATGGTCGGTACCCACTTGCCACAGGGTGTTGTCACCTTTCATACGGTGATAACGGGTAAGAGTATCCATAATGGTTTGTTGAAAGCCGTGGCCCATATGCAGGCTACCGGTCACATTCGGTGGTGGTAATAAAATACAGTAAGGCTCACCTTCGCCACTGGCTTTAAACAGGCCACTTTGTTCCCAGTTCTGGTAACAATTTTTTTCGATATTTTGCGGATTAAACGTCTTATCCATTATTGGTCTCTTGGTATTCGTTGGCTGGGGCGGTGCTTAACTGGTGCCCGGCAGCGCGATAAAGTTTGTATCTTTCTCTGGCTTGCTGTTTAAGTTGTTCCTCAGCAGGCACGAAATCGTAAATTTGCCGAAAACGTTGATTGTTTTCCGGCAGGGTATTGCTTAGGTTGATCAGTACTGGTCGGTTAGAAACCGATGCCGACTGCCAGTTAATTTCTACTGGCGCGCCATTAGCTGGGCCTTCATTGGCCAAATTGTGGGGCACAAAGCTATCGGTCGGTTGTTGCCATAACAGCTCATCAAAGATCTCTGCTTGGGCTTTATCGGCAGTTAAAATCAAACAGCGTTGACGTTGGCGATAGCAATCGGTCGCTAGCCGACAGGCCAGCGAATAGTCGATTTGTTGTTGATTATCCATTTCCTGATCAAGCAGGTAAAACGTCACATTCGCCATGAACTAATAAATCCCGTTGCTATTATTCTTCGGTAGCTATACCAGCGCGATTAATTAAAAATTGCGTTAACAAAGGTACCGGTCGACCGGTTGAACCTTTATTTTTACCGCCACTGATCCAAGCGGTTCCGGCCACATCTAAATGCGCCCAATTGTACTTTTTAGTGAAACGCGACAAGAAACAAGCGGCGGTAATAGTACCGGCACCGCGACCACCTAAATTGCTAAAATCAGCAAAGGGGCTTTCTAATTGTTCTTGATATTCATCCCACAAAGGTAAGCGCCACGCTTTATCGCTACTTTGTTCAGATGCATTCAGAATTTCGTGCGCTAACGGGTTATGGGTACTCAATAATCCGCTGGCATGTTTACCTAAGGCTACAATACAAGCACCAGTTAGGGTCGCCACATCAATGACCACATCGGGATTAAAACGCTCAACATAGGTTAGCGCATCACATAATACCAAACGGCCTTCGGCATCGGTGTTAAGCACTTCGACGGTTTGCCCTGACATAGTAGTGAGGATATCACCGGGGCGATAAGCATTGGCATCAGGCATGTTTTCACAACCAGCTAAAATACCAATGACGTTGATGGGTAATTTCAGTGCAGCAATAGCATTCATAGCACCTAATACGCCAGCGGCACCGCCCATATCGTATTTCATTTCGTCCATGGCTTCGCCTGGTTTAATGGAAATACCGCCAGAATCGAAGGTCAGGCCTTTACCCACTAGCACCACTGGCGCTTGGCTTTGTGGCCCGCCGCGATGATGGATAATCGACATAATGGATTCGTTAACCGAGCCACGACCAACGGCTAAATAGGAGTTCATACCTAACTCGGCCATTTGTGCTTCATTAACGGCTTCTACTTCTACGTGCTCGTATTGCTCTGCGAGTAATTTGGCTTGCTCATGTAAATATACTGGGTTACAGATATTCGGTGGCATGTTGGCCACGTCTTTACACACTTTAACCCCAGCTGCAACGGCTAGGCCTTGCTCGATAGCGCGCTCACCGGTGGGCAATTCACGACGAGTCGGTACGTTAAATACAATTTTACGTAGAGGACGACGTTGATCGGATTTTTTGCTCTTGAGTTGATCAAATACGTACAGTGAATCTAAGGTAGTTTCTACCGCTTGGCGTACTTTCCAATAAGTATCACGACCTTTTACATGCAATTCTGTTAAAAAGCATACCGCTTCCATGGAGCCGGTTTCGTTCAAGGTGCTGATAGATTTGGCGACAATTTGTTTAAACTGACGTTCATCTAATTCCCGCTCTTTACCACAACCAACCAATAACACGCGCTCGCTAAGGATATTCGGCAAATGATGCAATAACAGCATTTGTCCGGCTTTACCTTCAAGGTCACCACGACGAATTAAGTTGCTGATATAGCCGCCGCTGATTTCATCTAATTGCTCGGCGACTGGGGTTAAGCGTCTAGGTTCAAAAACACCTACTACAATACAGGCACTGCGTTGTTTTTCGGGGCTGCCGCTCTTAACACTGAATTCCATGGCTTAACTGTACCTCTTAAAAACTAAAAACAGGGTTATAATTGCAAAAATAACGAAGCTTCATTTGACGATTCTGCTGCACTTCTGCAAAATAAACTTGTGAAAACACTAAGTTTACTTAATATTTCACATCATGCCACTAAAAAACACACTTTACCTTAGAGCAATCCGTGCTGATATTTAGATATTTACTGTCCGAAACCATGAAGTCGCAAGTCGCAGTTTTTATGGTGTTAATGGCAATTTTCATCACCCAAAAGTTTGTTAGGGTGCTAGCCGAGGCCACTAACGGCGATATTCCTGCTGGATTGGTTTTGGGCTTCCTATCTTTAAAGGTGCCAGTATTGGCGGCTCTCATTCTGCCATTAAGTTTATTTTTGGGCATTATGCTCGCCCATGGCCGTATTTATGCAGATAGTGAAATGGCAGTACTGCGCGCGTGTGGTGTAAGTGAATGGTATGTCACCCGTGTCATGCTGGTGCTTGGTATGTTCATGGCTATCTTAACGGCGGTACTCACCTTGTGGATAGCTCCCGCTGCCGTTGAACGTGAATATCAATTAGAAGAACAGGCCGGTGCAGAAACTGGACTAACCACTTTGATCCCCGGCCGTTTTCAAGAAACCGCTAACGAACAAGCTGTGATGTTTGTGCACGATATTGGCACCGACAATAATCAATTAGAGCGGGTGTTTGTGGCTCAGCATAAAGCCGAAGAAGACCAAACCGGCGTTCAGTTAATTTATGCAAAAACCGGTAATGTGCGACAAGATGCAGATGGCTCACAACATTTGATCTTGGGTGATGGTATTCAGTACCAAGGTAATCGTGGCAAACGGGATTACCAAATTGTTAACTTTGAAGAATATCAGGTCCAAATCTCCGAACGGCAAACAGAGCAACAACGACGTAAATTAAGCGCTTATCCCACTCATCAATTGTGGGGTGATGACTCCATTGATGCCATCGCCGAATTACAGTGGCGCTTGGCTATCCCTTTGTCCATTCCCTTCTTGGTACTGATTGCGGTGCCGTTGAGTGCGGTAGAGCCGCGCCAGGGGCGCTTTGGTAAAGTGTTTCCGGGCTTGTTGTTGTATTTAGGTTATTTCATGTTGTTGATGGCAGGGCGCAAAGTGTTGGAAGATGGCAAAATTCCACCGCAATTAGGCCTTTGGTGGGTGCATTGCGTGGTGCTGTGTATTGGTATTGTATTGCTGGTAAGGGGTCGTACTTTAGGTGCGCAAATTCGCTTCTTAGTAAAAGGGAGCAAAGCATGATTAAAATTCTGGATATTTATCTCGCCCGCACATTAATCGGCACTACCTTTTTCAGTTTAAGTATTTTGGTGGGTTTAAGCAGCTTGCTGAAGTTTGTCGATCAACTTAAACAAATCGGTGTAGGTAGTTACGACATGACCGTGGCCGGTATTTATGTGTTGTTGAGTATGCCCCGTGAAATCGAGCAGTTTTTCCCTATGGCCACCTTAATCGGCGGTTTAATTGGTTTAGGTATTTTGGCTAGCAGTAGTGAACTGGTGGTGATGCAAAGTGCCGGTTTGAGTAAGTGGAATATTATTGTCTCTTGTATGAAAACCGCCTTGTTGATGGTGATTTTTGTGATGGCGTTGGGAGAATGGGTCGCGCCAGTCACTGAAACACAGGCTAAAGAGATCCGTATTCAGGCGATATCCGGAGGTAGTCTGTTTTCCGGTGACAGGTTAGTGTGGGCTAAAGATGGTGATAACTTTGTCAGTATTGGTGAAGTGACCAACATCAACCAGCTGAATAAAGTCAATATTTACCAGTTTGATAGCAGCCTTAATTTGCAACAAATTACCACTGCGGATAAAGCCTTTTTTATGGGGCAAAGCTGGCGCTTAACCGGCGTGAGTTATACCTATTTTAATGAGGATAATATTCGCTTGGATCATGCCGACCAAGCTCGCTGGCAATCAACACTGACACCAGACAAATTGGGCGTGGTCACCATCAAGCCCGAAGCCCTATCTATCCGTGGGTTAATGGATTACGTTACTTACTTACAAAACAATAGCCAAGATGCTAACCGCTATGAACTGGCCTTGTGGCGTAAAATTTTGCAACCGGTATCGGTGGCAGTGATGTTGTTAATGGCGTTGTCATTTATCTTCGGGCCATTACGTAGTGTGACCATGGGCGCGAGGGTGATTATGGGTGTACTGACCGGCTTTGGTTTTTTCATCACTAATGAAATCTTCGGCCCGCTGAGTATGGTCTATCAAATGCCGCCGGTAGTGGGGGCGTTACTCCCTAGTTTGACCTTTGCGGGCTTGGCGGTATATCTCATTCGCCGTTAATATGTTGCTCACCAGCGAGTGATTTAATAATAATGCTCCAGTGATCTAAACCATCATAAAACGCTTTAATAGGCAGGCGTTCATTTAAACCGTGGGCAAACATTTCATCTGGATCCATAAACACACTGGCCATCGCCCAAGTCGGAATACCCGCGGCGCGAAAATGCATACCATCAGTGCCCCCCGATTCCATATAACCTAAGATACCGACATCGGGATAGCGCGGGTGCACTGCCTTACCAATAGCGGTCATCACGTCTTCGCGTAATTCCGAAATGGGACTTTCTATAGGCTCGTCTAAGGTTACAAATTCCACATTTAAATTATTCACCACAATCTGCAATTGTTGTTTTACTTCTGCTACTGGCGTACCGGGAAATACTCGACAATTAACCGTGGCAGTGGCCGATTGTGGCAGGGCATTTTCTGCATGGCCTGCACGTAGTTTTGTGGGGACGCAGGTTGTTCTTGTGGTGCCAACATAAGAGGATTCAGTGAACAAACGGTCAGCGGCGGCTTTGTTAGTGGGGTCTTTGGCAAAATCGATCATGGCTTGGCCTAATTCACCGCCTAGTTGCTTTCCAGAAACCGCAAAAAAGTTGCGGGTCATTTCACTCCACTGCACCGGGAAACGGTATTGCTGAATATTAGATAATGCGTCAGCAAGATCATAAATGGCGTTGTCCAATCTTGGGCGAGAACTATGCCCACCTTTATTGCGTACTGTTAACTCAAAGGTGACGTAGGTTTTTTCAGCGGCCTGCACTAAATAGGCAATAGCTTTGCCGTCAGCATTAAGGTCACCACCGCCGGCATCGGAATTAAGTGCATATTCGGCTTTTAATAGTTCGGGTAACGAGGCGAGCAAACGAGTTGTTTGCATTTGTGTTTCTTCGTCGCCGGAAAAGGCAATGATCAAATCTCGATCCGGTACGTAACCGGCTTTTTTAAGTCGAATAAAGGTGGACGACAACATAGCAACACCCAGTTTGTTGTCGATGGTGCCACGACCATAAAAGTAATTTTCATCTTGGGTCAGGATAAATGGCGGGCGTTGCCAATCTTTGTCTAGCGCATCGACCACGTCCATATGCCCTAAAAACAAAATCGGTTTTTGCTCTGGGTTACTGCCCCGATATCTTAGGGTTAGGGCCACTGTTTCACCAACGGGGATGATATTGACATCGTCTTTTGTAAAGCCGGCAGCGTAATATTGGTCTGCTAAATAAGCGGCCATCTTAGGCACATTGCCGCGCCCCTCAACGGTAGGGATGCCAATAATAGTGCGATAAATTTCTAATGTTTTAAGGGCATGTTCTGAGTCTTTATTTTCTATAGCAAATACTTGTGATGTCGCAAAGGTGAATAAAAACAACAGTAATGACTTAGACATTTTAGGGATCCCGACGGGTTGAGGGTAATGAGTTCACATTAATATAAAGCAGTTGAGGTTAATTAATAGACATTTTGTCTGTGGCCATCAACTGGACAATTTAATGAACGCCATCAAAAAGTAAAAAGTGTGTATAAAACGCAATAGGGTAGTGCTTTTTAGCTTAAAAAATGTACTGTTGTATAAGTTTAGACCACAGACACATTAACTAAAAGTGGATACTGCTCATGAAACAGGGATTAAGCAGACGAGAATGTTTGTTCATGTTGGCCAAAATAGCCGGGTCTTCCGCAGCCATAATGCATGCTGCCGAGGCACTGGGTATTCCTCAGCCGGTTTCCTCCTTCAACAATAACAAATTAAAAAAAGTATCGGGTAAGCGCCCCCATGTGCTGATTTTAGGCGCGGGCATTAGTGCGCTGGTGAGTGCCTATGAATTATCTCGCGCCGGTTATTCCTGCGAAGTGCTAGAGGCCTCATCAAGAATTGGTGGGCGAAATATGACGCTTCGTCATGGCGATGTGATTGATGAAATTGGCAACCGACAAATCTGTGATTTTGATGATGAGCCTAATTTGTATTTCAATGCAGGCCCTGCACGACTGCCCGCACATCATCATGGCATATTGCATTATTGCCGCGAGCTAGGAGTGCAACTACAAGTTTTTAATAATTATAACCGCAACTGTTACACCCAAGACGACAACGTCTTTGATGGTAAGCCCATTCGTATTGGTGAATACGAAGCGGATATTCAAGGTTTTACCAATGAGTTATTAGCTAAATCATTAAGGCACACAAAACATTTAGATGCGCCATTTGATGAATCTGATTTTGAAAGAATGTTGCAGTACGTGAAAACCCAAGGCGCATTGGATAACGAATTTAAATACCAAGGCAGTACATTGTCGGGTTGGCAATCTGGTGGGGTATTTGCCCCAGGTAAGATGAAAACTCCACGGGGATTTGCAGATTTACTCAAAAGTAATTTTTGGGCCGGTGGCATGATTTTTACCCAATGGGCGGATCAGGAGCCCGCAATGATGACGCCCGTTGGCGGTATGGACAGCATCGTTAAACACTTTTTGCCCCATGTTCAAGATAAAATAAAACTCAATGCTCAGGTGCAACGTATACAAAATCAAGACCATGGAGTGGACGTGCAATACATGCAGCATGGTCAACTAAAAACTACCCGTGGTGATTACTGCCTAAACTGCATTCCCAGTGAGATATTGTCGGGTATCGATCATAACTTCCCCGATGACTACAGCCATATGATGGCCAAAATGCATAGAGGTAAGTTGATTAAATTCGGCCTGCAAGCCAAAGAGCGCTTTTGGGAAAAAGACGACATTTACAATGGCATCAGTTGGACTAATCAAGACATCACGCAAATCTGGTATCCGGAGCATGGCATCTTCGCTAAAAAAGGTGTGCTGCTAGGCGGGTATTCTTGGGTGCCTGAGATAGTTGACCGCTTTGCAGCAATGAGTAGCAGCCAGCGTATTGAATCGGTGTTAGCCCAGGGCGAAAAAATTCATCCTCAATATCGTCAGTACATCGAAAAAGGCGTAAGTATTTGCTGGCACCGCATGAATCACCAGTTGGGTTGCGGCACACTATGGGATGACGAACATTACGCCGCCGGCTTTGAACTACTGCAAAAACCTACAGGACGGCATTATTTAATGGGTGACCAAATGGCGCTCTTAGAAGGTTGGCAAGAAGGGGCAGTGCAATCGGCGTGGTATGCCATGCAAGATATTGAAAAACGTCAATCCCATAAAAGTGGGGTAAGCGCATGAAGATTCTAGGTACTATCCTCGCTCTTTTAGCCTTCACGTTTTCTACAAGTACATTCGCCACCGACGCCAAGGCATTACCCAATTGCGTGCAGTGCCATGGTACTAATTTAAAAGGTAATCCCGCATTAATGGCACCTAACTTAGCCATCTTGCCCCAGTGGTACATACGTGCGCAAATAGCCAGTTATCAACAAGGATGGCGCAGTAATAATGTAGAGCAAACGTTCGCTAAGGATATGGAAGCCGTGGCAAAGAGCCTTTCTGCTGAAGACATTAACGTTGCTCTAGCATTTATCAACACAGTAGCAAAAACAATCCCGCGACAAACTATTCAAGGTGATGTAGCCAAGGGCAAAGTGCTGTATCTACAATGTGCCGCCTGCCATGGTGATAACGCCCAAGGCAATCAGAATTTAGCTGCGCCGCCATTAGCGGGGCAAACCGATTGGTATTTAGCTAAGCAATTGCACGCGTACAAAAATGCTAATAGAGGGTTTAGTGCCGAGGATAAATCCGGCCAGTTAATGCTTAATAGCATTGCGATGTTGCCAACCGCCGCCGACGTGGACAACGTTGTCGCCTATATTCAATCAATACATCCCTAATTTCAGCCTAATTAAATAATTTTGGAGAACAGCATGAAAAAACAACTTTGTATGGCCGCCTTGGCCCTTTTTGTTACTACACAAGTTAGTGCCGACGCGGTAAAACGTTATCCATTACCCGGTGGTAGCAGTTTTCCCATTGCCTCGGCGGTAGAAGTAAAAGCGGGTAGTACCATTTTTGAAAGTGGTAATATTCCCTCACCTAAAGATGCAAAAGCAGAAGCTGGCACCTTAGCCTTTTGGGGCAACACCGAAGAACAAACCGACAGCGTGTTAGCCAAAATTGAAGCATCCCTAAAAGGCAAGGGCCTTGATATGGGCAGCGTTGTTAAAATGACGGTGTTCTTAGTCGGCGACCCTGCTATGGACGGCAAAATGGACTTCAGTGGTTTTATGAAAAGCTACGTTAGATATTTTGGCACTGAAGCTCAACCTAATTTACCGGCCCGCTCTGCGGTACAAGTAGCCGGTTTAGTTGCCCCAGGAATGATGGTGGAAATAGAGGTTATTGCCGTTCGGCCAGAATAAATCCGAACCTGAACTCAGTCTAAGCCTCGCCAATTGCGATGGTGATTAGCGTCTTTGGTTAAAGCAATCATCTCCGTTTGCGTGAGGCGGTCTTGTAGTGCTAGCTTGTTTTTGAAATCAACTAGCACTAATAAAGTGCCCAAGCCCAACAGCGAAGTAAATAAACGCAATATTGCCCGGCCATAATTCATTGGTTGTTCATTGGTACTCACAATGCGTAGTCGCCATGCGCGCATACCAATAGTTTGACCGCCATTGCGCCAAAACCAAACAAAGAATCCTGCTACCCACAAACTCACCCATATTTGCATGCTAGTTTGATACAACAACGATTGCTGCATTACATCACCCACATGTTCAATACCGCCTTTATCCAGCACGCCGTTTTCGTAAAGCAGGGTAAAGACTACGGTCATCACAATGGCAGCACACATACCCACCGCCACCGCGACTAAAAGGTCATAAACCATAGCAGCAATACGGCGCATAAATCCGGCTCGGGGAAAGGAGTTAATAGAATCGTTCATGGGATCGTCACAGCAAAAATAGTGGCAGCAGTGTACCAGTAATTATGCAGATTTATAAACACGAGTATAAATTGAGCAATTGAAATATCCCTGTTACAAAACACTTGCAAGCAAGTCTTTGATCGCTATAATGCACACCCTGTTCAGCACTGCTGGATGGGACACTCAATGTCAGAGTGGCGATAAATTGGTGGGTGAACCACGGTTGCCGCAGGCAATGAAGGGTGATTTAACATCACGCTTCAAGGGGTGAACGCGAGGTCGTGGATGACCGAGCTGGGTGACGATCATCAGGGACGTGTATATGACTCACGCAACAGTCGGTAGCAGATAATTTTTTGTTAACGACACTAGCAACTCAATGCCAGAGTGGCGAAATTGGTAGACGCAGCGGATTCAAAATCCGCCGGTAGTAATACTGTGCCGGTTCAAGTCCGGCCTCTGGTACCATTTCTTTTTAATAATTTAAAAAGAAATAATTAAACCGACTTATTAGTCGGTTTTTTTGTGTCTCGGGATTGGTTGGTTTGCGATATATTCGGCTGAGTCATATACACGTCCCTGATGATTTGCACCCAATCTCAGCGTCCTTGCTGAGATGAAAAGCTAGGCGATGCTGTGCATCTAAACAATCTAGCTTTCCCCATGATGATCGGCACCCGGCCTCGCCATCCTTGGCGAGCCATTCAGGCAGGCGGCGCAGTGCGCCTAAAAATATTGCCTTCATCCTCTGGTATCATCTTTTTTCATGTATTTGGAATGAGATAAAAACAACCGACTTTTTAGTCGGTTTTTTTGTGTCTGGGGATTGGGGAATCGTGATCAGTTTGACTGAGTCATGTACACGTCCCTGATGATCGCCACCCAATCTTAGCGTCCTTGCTGAGATGAAAAGCTAGGCGATGCTGTGCATCTAAACAATCTAGCTTTCCCCATGATGATCGTCACCCAAACCAGATGTCATTGTCTGGTTGTTCAGCCGAGCGAAATGTAACCCTCCCTTAAAATCAAGCAGGCCACTTTTCTATAACAATAGTTGCTCTATAGCCGGCAATGTGATCTCGATAGGGACAACCTGTAGTGAAAAATAGACCACTATTAAAGCTTGCTAGAGTAACCGGACTGCCAGTACATCGCGCTACATGCCCATTATACTTGGCGAAGTTTTTGATTAAGTGGCTATTTAAAAAATGCCTAAAACAGTGTTTATTTTCATAAACATAATCTTGAACCAATTTACTAAGGTTCATTCATGAACTTACTTGTATGAATATACCGGCTTAAGCCGATGTAATATGTAAATTAGTGACAATAGAGCTGCTAACGCAGAACTAATATAAATTACATTTCATATGATGCTACAATACTTCTGTGATAACGTTTATTTCTACTATGATTGGCCATTACTTCGGCTAAAGCAGGTGTATTATGAATTTTGAATTACTTACAGATGAACAAATTCTTCATGCCATGGGAGAGCAATTTGAATCCTTGCGCCTGCAGAAACAGATCCCGGATAAAGACATTCAGGATAAGGGCGGCATTGGCAAAGACGCTATAGACAAACTTCGTAATCAGCGCGGCAATATCACCCTTATAAGCCTAATTCGCATTCTCCGTGGATTGGGAGAGCTTGAGCGTTTAGAAAAGCTATTAAGTTCCAATACCGAATACTCACCTAGCAAACAACAGAAGCCGCTTAAAAAACGGATCTTCAAAAAATCCGCTAAAGCATCCACCGAATTTAAGTGGGGCGATGAGTCATGAAGGATATTGTTGAAGTAAAACTATGGGGTACCACTATTGGCCATATAGGTTATAAACCTAATCAAACAGCCGTGGCCACTTTTGAATATACCGGTGCGTTGTTAAATTCATCTATCGAAGTGTCACCCATTAAATTACCCAACTCGATTACAACACATTCATTCCCTGATATTAGCCAACGAACATTTAAAGGCTTGCCAGGTATCTTCGCTGATAGTTTGCCGGATAAATTTGGCAATCAACTCATTGATATTTACCTTGCTGAGAAAGGTATTGTGGAATCAGCTATCACTACGCTCGACCGGTTGTTATATGTTGGCAATAGAGCAATGGGAGCGATTGAATATCACCCTTCGGAGTCGTTTACCAACAATGATATTGGTTCGCTTTCACTGGACATTAACCGATTGTCTGAATTGGCCAATCTAGCCCAGAAGAATAAAACAGAATTAAGCGGCCAATTATCCGATGCCAACACACGAACTCAAGCACTTAATTTTATTCGCGTTAGCTCAAGTGCTGGTGGCGCTAGATCAAAAGCATTAGTCGCCATTGATAAAGATAAAAACCTTAAAGACGGCACTGTCGATCATGGGATTGATCACACTTACTGGTTACTTAAGTTCGATAGCGAAGAGAACAAAGATAGGGACAGCGCTGATCCAAAAGGCATGACTAAGGTTGAGTATATCTATTCACTGATAGCTAGGCAGTGTGACATTGATATGCCCGACACTGATTACATTGCCAATGGTGATGATTTTCATTTTATGATCAAACGCTTTGACCGGATTATCCGCAACAACAAAATTGACAAGGTGCATTACGCCTCTTGGTCTGGTCTTGCACACGCACACAGGGACGAAACAGGCGCATATTCTTATGAACAACTTGTATTGTTAGCCAGACAGTTAAATCTAGGCCAAGACGCAATTACAGAGTTATTTAGACGCGCTGTATTTAACGTTATTGGGCGCAACCAAGATGATCACACTAAGAACTTCGGATTTTTAATGAATAGGGCGGGGGAGTGGTCGTTAGCACCGGCATTTGATATGACCTATTCGTATGATCCCACCGGCCAGTGGACTAAAACCCATCAAATTAAATTAGCGGGTAAGCAAAGTTCATTTTCAATTGATGATTTAGTGCGTTTTGGAAAGCATTGTAATTTGAAGCCCAAGCAGGCCAACGGAATTATCGAACAAGTAACAACGGCATTCGCTCAATTTGGGCAGCTTGCAATGGATTATGATGTTAGTACAAACCTGATAAGCACCATCGAAACAAATATCATTAAGCTCAATGGTTTCTAGTAGGCGTTCGCATACTGCCACCCCACCTGCTTTAACTCAAACTAATCAGCAATCTATAGGGCAACGTTAAGCAATGGTCTACGGAGCTTTTTATGGTGCACATGCCAGTGGTGTCGACTTCCATTTCGACTGTGGAAAGGCTGTTTCCGCAGTACATTGTGGCTTCACACAGGAAAGTGTTCTCAGCCGATTCAATCAGCCTTGGTGGTTTGTATAAGCCGGTGAGGTCGAGTGGTTTGTTATTGTGGATATAAGTCTCCTTCCACATAAAATCGGGCAGTGCTGGGTCCTTGCTGTGAGGGATAACGTAAAAAGAACCGTCTTCCGATTGTATAAAAAAGCAAAAGAAACACAGGTAATCCAATACATTGTTTTCATTGATTTGCACCGGCAGGATTTTGTTGCAGTCGTGGATCGGGGCGCTTAAACCGTTCAGTGTATAGTACTGGGTATTGCCATTGACAGGCCTGGCTTCTAGAAAATACATCCATTTATGGGCGGGTTTAAAGTGCGTTGAATGAACCGCAATCAGCCTGCTATTGGCATAAAAACTTAGCGGCGTGCTTAAAAAACGTATCTCACCTTGTGGTTCAACATCCCTTAAATAAAAACGGAAGGCTTGTATAAGCCCGGCGGTTTCTGAAGTGGGGACGGGTTGCCAATCTAAACTGGGCAGTGAGAAAAATGGCACCGTGTTTTGCGAGTCTCTAAGTGCCGGTTGATTCAGTTTGGTGATATTGGCGATTTCATAATTAACAAAGGCATCAATACTTTGTTGTTTATCAGGACGGAACGAAAAACATTGTTTGTAATGCAGAAGCGGGATGTGAAATTCATACAAGCGCCAATCGGGTTGTAAAAACACATTGCCTTTATATACCTCTGCAGTGGTTTTACTGGTGTATTTGGCTACCGCGGGGTGTTGCTCTATGGCGTGGGTGAATTGGGCATCAACGGCGGCATCGAAGATATCTAATATGTTTAGCTGACCATGCTTAATTTTGCACATCACTTGATGGCGAGCAAGGCAGGAATAGCAAAGGTCGCGACCACAAACGCACTTCGATAAATTATCTGTCGAATAACTTTCATGACAACTTTCGCAGTTATCTCTCATGAGGTCGCTTTAGTTTGTGGTTGATTTTCATCAGCAAGTAACTCATGTAGCTTTGTCAAATAGTTGCTGTGTGCATTATCCAAATTGACGTCGTTCTTGGTAATTTTAAGGGTGTTGTGCATACCTTCAATTTTAACTTTTAGCAGTTCAGATGCTTGTTCTAGAGTGAATTTATTTTGTTGTATTTGCTTGCTTAGCTGTGTAACCAAGTCGCTCAATAAGTCGTTACAATCCTGACTGAGTTTTTGTTTTGCGCCAAATAAGCTGGCCCCGCAAAGCTGACAAAAATTATAAATACTTTTATTCGATTGCTGACACTGCCCGCACTGAACCTGTTTGGCATTTATTTGCTGCATAGATTGGCAAAGCAAGTCTATCGCAATAGGGATGAGGGTCAGCATAATGATGGCGGGTGTTAGCAATGCGCCATCCCCAATATCAAAGTTTGATAAGGTGATTTTGTGGTTATAGTAGGCAATGGTAAAGAATGACCCTAGCGTAACAACTTGTAGAGTCGCTCGTTTAAATTTTTTGGTTGCACAGGCTGCGATAAAATAAACCACTTGGATCAGTAAAATAAACGAATACAGCGTCCCTTCTAGCTGGGCAAGTAAAACATCTTTACTCACCATATTATTATAAGCCAACAAAAAATTGGGTAGTAGACCATTGCTGGCTAGGGAAGAGTCCCAGTACCACTGGGTGATGATGCAATAGAGGTAAAAAGACAGATGCAGGAACATTGACCAAGTGACTAAAGCCCAGAATAAATACTGGAACGTGACCTTGAGCATTAAGAAGTATTTTTCGCTGGCCAGTTTTGCTACGTAGCGGCTGTATTGTATACACACCGGTAAAAACGCCGCCGATAACCAAAGTATGCTCAGTAATCTAATATCCACATGGGCGGACAGCGCAAAGAAAAGCGGCGCCACTAACATGGCAAAATAGATGCGTCGGTCAAGAATATGGCTAAGGTAAAGTTCTAAATCATCAATTGCGATTTGTTCAATAGGGGCTCCGTGCTTCATTAATTTGTGCTCATAGGAAAAATACCTAAATAGCCGCCACAATTTTTTAAGAATGTAACTCGAAAATGCAGCTAACAATACAATGAAAGATATTGAACAAAAACCAAGCAATATTTGCAGCATAAATTGCGTAAAATCTCTGGTCACGTGGCCCATCATCACGTCAATATGATGTAAGACATACAAAACCAAAATTAAACTCACAATACCGATAATTAATGACATTAGGGTGCTTAATTTAGTGGCAATCCACTTGTTAAAAACTCTTATAAATAATAATGACAGTGTCATCCCAACTAACAAGTTAAGACCTTGTTGCCACTGGTCATTCTGGTTTAGGTACAGGAAGAAATAAAAGCTGCTGATGACCAGCATTAAGTTAAAACTGGCGCCTCCAAATTTGTTGCCTTGTTTTATTATTTCGTGAGCAAATTTGCTCTCTGCTATGTCGTATTTTGCCATTAACGTTTTTTCGGAAATCAGTAAATAGCTGAGATAGCCAACCCCACCTAAAATGGTCAGGGCTAACACTAGATTTTCAGTGGTGATATTGAAGTATTCCGCGACGACAGAATGATAGTTAATACATAGTAATAAGTAGCCAACACTTAAAAGCGGCCAGCAAAAATAACTCATAATACGGCTATTCATTTTTGTGCCCTCTTGGTTTTTAAATCATGTGCGAGGTCAAACTTTTGCACTTTCTTTAATAGGCCTAAACACTTAATAACTTGTGCAATACCTTGTTGTTTATAACTAATTTTATTTTGTTGTTCTGGGTTGACCTCATCTTCCGTTGTGTTGAATTGCTGTTTTGGCTGATGAAACGCTTTTACCAATCCCAGCATCATGGGTTTAGATACATGTAAAAAACACCCGCAACTAGGGCAGTGTGTGGCGAGTTTTGGCGCTTTGAATCCGCAAGCATTACATTTGCAATTAATGCGGTATGGCCCAGCCACAACGTTGATAACGAAATGGACTAAAAATGGCAGGGCGGTGAAGATGAATATTTCTGGTGGCATCGTCCAAGGGACTAAAGCGGCGACGTCACTGGGGGTAATATTGTTATCATAATATACAGTCGCGCCAAAAATGCCTGCCGTTATTATGAACCATAAAAAACGATACTGCTCTTTACGAATAAAAATGGCGTAAAGCCATACAATTATTGTTGAGAAAAGTATGGCGTAAATGATGCCCTCGATGTAAGCCAGTAAGAAATTCAATTGAATTGGCTGGCTAACAAAGTAAAACATAAAGTTTGGAAATACACCGTCTTGCATGTTCCAGTTTAAAGCATTAAGTAATTCCCTAAATTCAAAAAAGGCCACATAGGCGATTAAATAAATCACATGGGACGCAAATGTCACTACTACTAGCGTCGATATGACGCTTTTGAACATCACAAAGAAAAACTCCTTGGAAAGGGGGGCCAATAATCTTGCTGTTTTAATTAAAAACGGCAAGTTGATAGCAACGATGAGGATCACCAGTGTGGACTGGGTGTTAAAGGTCAGTAAAGAATAAAAATAAAGCGGTAATAGTAGAAGGTTAAGGGTAAATGTGGAGTTACCAAAAAGCAGTAATAGATAGTGTTGCCCCTTGACGATTTTTAAGTTGCGTTGATTAGTGCGCATTATGTGCAACACGTCACTGTTACGGTTTAATAAACGGCCAACAAAATGCCATATACCTAACAAACCAAGGGCCAAGCCGGCCGCCATAATTAATAAACTTCCTATAATGGCTAACAGCCCAAGAATGCTGTGTTGTGGATGGATCTGTGCTGAAATCCCCAATAAATATTCAAGTACATCAACTAGTGCAAAGTAAACTAACACCGCTGCGCTGACGATGGTGAAAACAAGCCATTTATGCTTCGCACCAATGGATTTACTAAGTTTAATAGTAACGAGAGTAGCAGCACCAAGAAGAAGTATTGGTGCAATTAAAAAGAGCGTACCTTGTAAAAACGAAAACTCAGTTTGAGTGACCATGAATAGCACGTAAGTCATGGTCACGGATAGCAACGCCATTGTACCTGCATTATGCCCAACAAGGCTGTACATAACTTTGTAGGCGTCTTGGCTCAACGCCGCCCCTTGATTAATCAGAGTGCTTATTGATGCGATGCTTTTTCGTGAGTCAATTAAATCCACAGTGATATTGTATAAACACAGTAAAGAAGTACAAAAGGCAAAGTAAGTGCTGTGGGTTAGCGGATACACATATTCAAAAAATAGTGGGTAGCTATAAATACAAATGAGGATATAGCTGAGTAGTAGGATTGCCTGAATCAGTGCCACTATATTTTTATTCATTGATGGCTCAATATTAGTCGTCATTTAGCGCACTTCCGTTTACGTGAAAACTCAATATGTTGTTGTTTAAAATGAAAAATAACATGCTTGTTAGCGTGCTTCAATCAATTGACCCCCCACCTATTTAGCCGCTCTCACATATTTAGCTCTGGGCTTAAATTGCTAACCGCATTGGCTTTTGCCAGTTAGTAATACGCTATAAATTAGTTAGGCTGTTGTTTTCATTAAGTAATTTATTGTATTATTTTTAAACAAACAACGGAGGTGACAAATGCATTGGATTTTAATCATTGTTGGAATTTTGGTAATCGTTGGATTGTTTTCGAATTCGAATCAAAAAGAACAAGAATTGAATTTGGTAAGAGAAGCAGAACAAAAAGCCGAAACAAAAGAACGAACTCAAAAAAGAGTAGTAGCTTATGCAGACTTTTTACGTAGAACTGCTGTGGAGCAAGTCCAAGGGATGAGCAACAATGAGCTATATGACCTAATTGAAAGAGCCATTGAAAAGTTTGCTAAAGATATGGATGAATCGATGTTAGTACCTAGGATCATTTTTAGCCTGTGCTTAATTCTTGGTGTTTATACTATTTTTGATGGCGATGAGGCTGGTATTAAAATTTGTGCTGTAGGTATTGTCATCTCAATTGGCTTGCTCTCTTATGCTAAAAAGAAGGTTGAGACGAAGTACATTAATAACGGTTGGGATCCTGCGCGTTTAAAAGTGTAGCCGCTCGCTGTGTCAGTAACTTCACCCATCAAAACGGACAAGGGCAATGTATTGTCATTCTCTTGTACGTATGTGGATGGTCAAATTCAAGTTCCACCGCATGCAGTAACAATCTAGGGGCTAACGCTTGGGTTGCTTCAGTACCATAAAGGTCGCAACCAAGTATGGGGTGGTTAATGGCTTGACTATGAATGCGTAACTGATGGGTTCTGCCGGTGGCCGGTGTGAATAACACACGAGTTCTATTTGGCTGAGTTAATCGTTCTAACACGTTATAGTGACTTAGCGCTTGTTGGCCCGTTGCAAAACACACCTTTAATCTTGGAAAGTTGCTTTTATCTTTGCTGATAGGGTGTTCAATACTGCCACTGTCTTCTGCTAAATGACCTGCCAGCATACTTTCGTAACGTTTAATAACAGTACGCCCTTGGAACTGTTTAGTTAAATTAGCATTAATAGTTTTATTCATTGCTAATAACATAATGCCCGATGTACCAAAGTCTAAACGGTGAGCAAGGGTGATATCAGGAAATTGCTGCGCTAAGCGATGGTGAACCGAGTCTTTATTTAGCGGATTTTTACCCGACAAACTCAATAATACACTGGGTTTGTTGATCAGTAGGATGTGTTCATCCTGATAAAGCACATCGATGCTTGCATGGCAAACCGGCGCTATAAAATTATCGATGACTGAAGTGTTCAATTTACGCCCTTGTGTTTAAACTTTTAGCGCAGAATGATATCACTAAAGTCTTAAGTGGTTGGCCAGAAACAGTTAACATTCCTCATAGATTGAAGTGTTTTTATGTAAAAACTATTTACAATTCAAAAATGTAAATATGGTCATATTCGATTATATTCAGTCATCCCTAATTGAAAGCAAAGGATTTTGCATGAGCATTATTGCTGCTACTCCCATTCGGTTTTTTTTAGTAATTATCCCCGTCATTTACGTGCTGACTATTAATTCTGTTAGTGCCAGTGATTTGTATCAAGCCGATCAGTATTTTCAGCAGGCCGAGTATGCGCAAGCAAAGGAACAATATTTATTGGCGGCGAATGTGGGCAGTGCTCATGCATTTTATCAGCTAGGAGTTATTCACTATAAAGGCTTGGGGGAGCCTGCTAACTCGGTTAAAGCATTGGTATGGTTTAGCTTGGCGGCTGAACAACAATTTAATGATGCTCAACAAATTGTGGATGATTTAATGGCATTGGCGACACCAGCACAGCAAACAGAACTACAGCAATTACAAAACCAATTTCGTCAGCAATATGGTTTTCAGTCAATTAACAATGCCCTTTTCCCTATCATTAACACTAGTGCTTTGGGCAATAAAATCACCTTCGGTGAAGAAAATGCGCTAGCCAATCAGTTTAGTATGTCGGATATGGAGTTTAACGATTTATCCAATATAGATTTTGTAGAGGCGCCAGATATGGACGATGAGGCCTCTATTCAGTATTTGCTATTGGGTCGTCCCGATGCCGCGGATATCCGAAACCGTCCTTATTCTGCTGTGGTTGATTACGAAGTAGGCGCCGATGGCTCAGTAAGGAACATGGAGACAATGCGGGTAATGGGGCGTATTCAACCGGCGTTAAATGAACTGGTCAGAAGTAATGTGCCATCGCCACAATTTGCTGCTGAGAAAGTATCTTTTGTTAACCGTGCCTATTTAGGCGTAGCTGGGTATAACCAAGTAAGGATCCGCAGAGACCAATATCAACGCTTTTATTATCGTTTAATGCGCAATGCATTGAAATTAAAAAAGAGCCAAATAAAAAATGAGCAGTTTCAATACGCGACATTATTGATGACCTTCCAATGGCTGCCCCAAGAAGAAAATGAATTGGATGATTTACTAAAAACCTTGTCAGAAGCAGGGCACCCGTTAGCGCAATACGAATATGGTTTAAAGCTTTATCGCGAACAAAAAGATATTCCGCAAGCCATTCGCTGGCTCAATGAAGCCAGTAAATTTGGTGTGGCCAAAGCCCAATATCGACTTGGACGTTTAATGCTAGATAGCCCGTGGGTGCTAAAAGATGAAACCAAAGCATTATTTTGGTTTGAGCGGGCAGCAGCAGAACAACATGACGTGGCGCAATTAAAAGCTGCCGAGTTAAAATTAATGGCCGTCGAACCTGCTTTACATAACTTACAAGAAGCACAACAGTTATTGGCAACATTGCCCGAATCGCAACATCGCAATCCCGAGTATGAATACTTACAAGCGGCGGTGGACGTGCAAGTACAGCCTCGCAAATTAGCTGAAGCCGTTGAGCATTTACGTGACGCTATAGATTTGGCTGATAACCTAAACTGGGATGTCAGTGAATGGCAGAAATTGCTAGAGAAATGGACCTCAGGCGGTAAGGTCACGGTTTCCGATCTTTAAATTCTATTTTGGTTTAAATAAGTCGGTAAATTTGCCGGTTTTGTTATAAATGAAACCTGTTTATACCAATGCTTTTCGGTAATTTGCTGATAGACTCCTTATATGTAAATTTTAATTTTAAATATAAAAGTGATCTATGTGTGAAATGTCACTTTGTTTAGAACTCATTAAGGAGTGACGGTGTTTTCACTTACATCAAATTTAAAGTCTATTGCCATTTTCAGTGGTCGGTTATTGGCGCTTTGCCTGTTATTGGTAGGTGTTAATGCATTTGCTACAGAAACTACCGCGCAGCCTATTCGTGAAAAAATACAGTTAGATTCTCCTTGGAAGTTTGCCTTAGGGCATGCCACCGATAGAGATAAAGACTTCAATCACGCTAAAGGTTATTTTTCTTATTTAGCTAAAACCGGATTTGGTGATGGCGCAGCTAGCGCTACTTTTGATGACCGAGCATGGCGCACGGTGAATATTCCTCACGACTGGGCGGTGGAAATGCCGTTTAGCGGTAAGGCTAGCCATAGCCATGGTTATAAAGCCCTTGGGCCTGGTTTTCCGGAAACCAGCGTCGGTTGGTATCGTCATCACTTCAGCATTCCAGAAGCCGATTTAGGTAAAAAACTATTTTTGCAGTTTGACGGAATTCAGCGCGCTGCGCGGGTCTTTGTGAACGGTTTTTTACTGGGTGAAGAGAACCTTGGCAATATTGAACAGTATTACGATATTACCGCTTATTTAAATTACGGCGCGGAAAATGTCATTGCGGTGCGCGCCGATGTATCCATCGAAGCAGGTTGGTATTACGAAGGTGCGGGCATTAATCGCCATGTTTATTTGCATAAAGTGCAGCCGGTGCATGTTGAGCATAATGGTACTTTTATCAAAACTGGCGTAGTTGGTGATACTGCGCATATTCGTGTGGATACCGAGGTGGTTAACCAACTTGAAAATAGTGCTATTGAACAGCTGGCAGCGAAAAAAGTGATCAGCCAACAGACGATTTTTGATGCCCAAGGCAATCAGGTCAATACCGTCGTTAATGATGCCATTTTGCTGGCGACCGGTGACTCTGCCAAGGTGACCAGTGATTTAAAGGTGAACAATGCGCATTTATGGTCACTGGAAGATCCTTACCTTTACACTTTGCATACCTCATTGCGTGATGAACAAGGCCAACTACTGGATAACTATGTTACCCGCTTTGGTATTCGTACCATCCGTTTTGATGCGGATAAAGGCTTTTTTCTAAACGGTAAATCCATCAAGCTCAAGGGCAGTAATAACCATGAAGATCATGCTGGCGTCGGCACCGCCACACCGGATGAGTTGATCCGCTATCGTTTGCAGCGTTTACAATCAATGGGCATGAATGCTTATCGTGCTTCTCATGCCCCGGCATCACCGGCATTACTAAATATCGCCGATGAAATGGGCATGCTGGTCATTGATGAAACTCGTATTTCTGGCATTAATGATTATCACCTGAATGCGGTTGAGCAAATGATCCTTCGTGGGCGTAATCACCCGAGTATCATTATGTGGTCATTAGGTAATGAAGAGTGGGCCATTGAAGGCAATATCAAAGGTGCACGGATTGCGCAAACCATGCAAAGCTTTGCTCGTAAATTGGATCCCACTCGTTTGAATACTATTGCCATTAGCGGCGGTTGGGGTGGGATATCCACCACCATTGGTGTGATGGGGGTTAACTACATCAAACATGGTGATACCGATTGGCAGCATAAGCAGTTCCCATGGCAGGTGATTCTCGGCACCGAAGAAACTACCACGCAGCAAACCCGAGGCATTTATTTTGAAGATAAAGCCTTAGGCCATTTACCTCCTCAAGAAAACGGCAGTTCTGGTGGTAATGCAGAATCCGGCTGGAAGCATTACGCCGAGCGTGATTATCTAGCAGGTATTTTCTATTGGACAGGTTTTGACTATAAAGGGGAATCCACCCCCTATGGCTTCCCTGCAGTGAGTTCGCAGTTTGGCATTTTGGACTCTAGCGGTTTTGCCAAAGACGGTTATTACTATTTAAAAGCCAAATGGACAGATGAGCCAGTACTCCATGTTTTCCCCCATTGGAATTGGGCTGGAAAAGAAGGTGAAGTTTTCGAAGTGACTGCTCATTCCAATGCCGATGAAGTGGAATTATCACTGAATGGTGTGTCGCTGGGTAAACAAGCGGTACCTGAATATGGTCATGTGAGTTGGCCGGTGAGTTATCAGCCAGGCGAGTTAAAAGCAGTGGCTTATCGCAATGGCGTAAAAGCCGAAGAAACGGTTGTTGCTACAACGGGCGAACCCAGTGCCATTCAATTACAGGCTCATCAATCCGAACTGCAAGCGGACGGCCATGATGTGGTGGTTGTGAATGTGAGCGTAGTCGATTCACAAGGGCTAGTGGTACCTACAGCGGATAATCTACTGCAGTTTAGCCTGCAAGGGCCGGGTAAAATTATTGGTGTGGGTAATGGTAATCCCTCATCCCATGAAGATGACGTGATGGTAGAAAAGGTCAGTAGCCAGTTAATTGGTGATTGGCAGGCGCCTAACCCTGCGGATTCTACAACTGAGGTGGAGTTTTCCGCTAATTTTGATTTACCTAAAGTGCCAGACAATACAACAATGAGTTTATTGCTCAATGCCTTGGGTGAAAGCCAAAGTGTTTGGCTTAATGGTAAAGCTATTTACGAGGATGCCCCAGCCAATGAGTCTAAAACTATAATTGATTTAGCTCAGTATAAGCTTAAAGAAACAGGTAATATGTTGCTGATAAAAGCTAAGCCTTTCCCTGTGTGGCAAGACCGTGAAGGATTATTTCAATTCCATCCTGCACGCTTTGCATTTACTACTGCGGCAGCGGAGTATCAACGCAAATTATTTAATGGTTGGGCGCAGGTGATTGTACAAAGTACGGGGCAAACTGGTGATATCAACTTAAGCGTTACCAGTGCTGGAGTGCAACAAGCGAAGTTAGTGATAGCTGCTAAGTAATACTCACTAAGTCCAGCTTTGGATTAGAGACGTCAGTCATAAACTCAAGGGTAAGTTATTTGCCCTTGAGTTTACTTTTTCATCACCAGCCGATAGCGCAATACTTTGTTACCTTTATCCATGTGTGTATATTGGCCAATATTGTTGAATTTTCTATGGGTACCCCAACAACTATGGGTATTCGTAGCAATTAAGGAAAATATTGTGTCTGACCCAACTTATACACCGCCCAAAGTGTGGACATTCGATGCCGAAAACGGCGGTGAATTTGCCAGTATTAATCGACCAACTGCCGGGGCCCGTGTCGAAAAAGCCTTACCTCGGGGTAAGCATCCATTCCAATTACATTCATTGGCAACGCCCAATGGCGTTAAAGTCACCATCATGTTCGAAGAGCTTCTTGAAGCCGGTATTAGTGAGGCTGAATACGATGCCTATCAAATTAATATCGGTGACGGTGATCAATTTGGTAGTGGCTTTGTGGAGATTAATCCTAACTCCAAAATTCCCGCATTGATTGATACCACCACTAATCCAGAAACTCGCGTTTTTGAATCAGGCTCTATTTTATTGTATCTGGCTGAAAAGTTTAGTGCGTTTATCCCTAATACTGCGGCGGGACGCACCGAATGTTTGAACTGGTTATTTTGGCAAATGGGCAGTGCGCCATTCTTAGGCGGTGGCTTTGGCCATTTTTATCAATACGCACCAGCAAAGTATCAGTACCCTATTGATCGCTACGCCATGGAAGTTAAACGCCAACTCGATGTGTTAGACCAACAATTGGCTAAAAACCAGTATATTAGCGGTGATGAATATAGTATTGCCGATATTGCCATTTGGCCGTGGTATGGCGCATTAGTGTTGAATCGAGTGTATGAGGCGGCGGAATTTTTACAGGTACATGAATATAAAAATGTTTTACGTTGGGCCAATGAAATAGATAAAAGGCCAGCCGTTAAACGTGGGCGTATGGTAAATCGCAGTTGGGGCGAACCTCATGAGCAGTTACCTGAGCGCCATGCAGCGGCTGACTTTAAGAAATAAATTTAGTCATTCTAAATCCATAGTGGACAACGTAGAGAGGGGCAAAAATAGCTGTGCTGTAGGCATTGCTTATCCCGAACTGAGGTTAGTTAGTGCCAAGGGACGGTTAAAAATGCGCGTAATTCAGATTGATCGACTTATCTGAACAGCGGTAAGTAACTCGTTAAAAAACGGTTAATCCAACAAATTTCATGGGGTGATAAATCATCGCCTAAGTCGCTATGGCAAAGCTGTACAACGAAATAGTCGTCAGTCCATCACTGGCAATTGAGCGTTTATTGCCGGTGTACGAAACAAAAACCTAACTCGCGCCATCCAACGCGAGTTAGGTTATGCAGTTTATTTTAGAGTGAGTAAACCCAATTTATAGGGCTCACCACCGTATTCTCCGTTAAGCGATGGGCCAGAATCGCCCTGAAAAACAAACTGTAAATCACAAGGATCAATAGTCAGATATTCATCGTGACCGGAGCGGATCATTTCACCATGACTTATACCATCGGCCCATTTTCCTTGCGACCAGTCCACATTAGCGTTGCCTGCGAAGGGGTTTTCTTCACTATCGGCTAGCGCTGTCCACGGGCCATCTAAATCAGTTGCGGTCCAAGAACGGAAGTAGCGCGGTCCATAAGCACCATCGACGCTGTTATAAGCTTCAACCAATAGCAAATATTGGTCGGTACCATCGACTTTGTAGACGTTAGCCGCTTCAAATAGAAAGCTATTGCCGTTACCACGATGATCTTCCATCACCACTTCATAGCCCACAAAATTTGGGAAATTTTCTCTTGAGGTTTTTGATTTATAAAGAACGCCGTCATCACGGGAGAAGAACAGGTGACAATTGACATCATCACAAATAACCCAATAATCGAGTTCTGGTTTTCCTTGCTCAATCGGTGGGCCATCTTGTAAAAAGTCTTTACGCGGCGTCCAGCTGTTAATATCGGTCATATCCGTTGTTGTGGAGTAACCACGCCCCCATTGGGTAAAGTTGTACCACTTATTATGGGGGGTATAGAAAAACACCTGCGGTGCCACTGTATTACCAACTTTGGTGGTGTTCATGGGCTGCTGAGTGGCGCTGGATGCCTGTTCCCAATCGGTGAAGTTGAAGTAAACCGATTTCCAATTACCATCATTGATTGTTGCCCAAATATGAAACTTATTGTCATATTCGACAATGGAAGGATCTTTCAGACCAAAAATTCCCTCATTAGGTGACACCAAAGCAGCACTCGCCTGCCACTCAAATGATGTTGGCAGAGCACAAGTTTTTGCCGATTCCGGGCTATTTGACTCATCAACTGGTGTAATCACGGCAGTCGTTTTATCGGTATTGTTAGTTGCGGCCGAGTTATCTGGCTCTGAACAACCTGCCACTAACATCACTAAAGGTATTAGCAAAAAGAATTTATTTATCATCATATTTTCCAAAACAATCAAAGAGTAAGTCAGCGTGTACCACGGTCAACTTTGCTTAAACACGTCAAAATTTTAAACACTAGTAGCGTAGCCCGTTAGTAATTCAATATTTCCGTTTAACATAAAGGCAAAGTAAAATATGGTAAAACTGTTTAATTATTAATAACTTATATTATTTATAATACCATAAGATAAAAGTAATCAGAAAATCAATTAATACATATAATTGATTTATAAACCAAGGTTGCCAATAAAATGAAACAATTTAGAGTAGGAAAATCGAACAGACTGGTTGGCGTATTTATTACCTGTTTGCTGTTTGTTACCAGTGTTAGTGCGCAAGTTGAAACTATTGTGCCCGAAGTGGTTGAAAATGCACAACCGGTCACAGTACAACGCATAAAGGTATATAGCCCAGCGATAGCCGGCAATTTAGAAGGCGAGTCCGCCGAGCGCAATGCCATCGTTTTTTTACCACCAAGCTATAACAAATCAACAGGCAAGCGATACCCCGTGGTATACGCCTTACATGGTTATTTTATTGATCCCGAGATTTGGTCAAAAGAAATTCATGTACCGCAAACCATAGAAGGCGCTTATGCCTTAGGTTCGCAAGAAATGATTGTTGTCCTACCGGATTCAAGAACCGTCTACAGCGGCTCCATGTATTCTAATTCCGTTACAACCGGTAACTTTGAAGACTTTATCGCACATGATGTAGTGTCCTATATCGACAGTCATTATCGCAGCATTGCCAAACGCGAAAGTCGCGGCTTGGTTGGCCACTCAATGGGCGGCTATGGAGCATCTCGCATAGGCATGAAACACGCTGATGTCTTCGGTGGACTGTATATAATGAGCCCTTGTTGTTTATCCGCACGGGATCCCGGTCCGGTTAATTTAGACAACGAAAAGCTACTGGCTGCACTCAAATCTCCGCAAGATTCCGACAAGATGCATTTTATGCTTAAGGCGCAATTGGCAGTATCAGCTGCTTGGTCACCTAACCCAAAGAATCCGCCACTTTACTTAGATTTACCCTATAAAGACGGCGAATTACAGAAAGAGGTTGTGGCTAAATGGGCAGCTAATGCCCCCTTGGCTTTTGTTGACCAATACATAAGTGAACTGAAAAAATATCGAGATATTAGTATCGATGTGGGCGATCAAGATGGATTGCGCGTTGATACCGAGAAACTACACAATATTCTAGATTCTTATGACGTTTCACACCATTTTGAAATTTATAAAGGTAACCATACCAGTGCTGTAGCTGATCGTTTTCAAAACCATGTGATGCCATTTTTCTCAAGCGCTTTGTGTTTTAGCAATACCTGTAACAATGAATAATAGAATATGAAGCAATAACGGCACAATCCGTTATTGCTCAAACCCTAAAACTGTCACTTGAAAACCTAGCGTAAAATTACTGTTTAAATTCCGCAATGGGTTGAGACTTGAAGAACTATTATTCTGCTGTTATTAACTTTAATTAACATTTAGGTTTTAGCCTAAATAGGCCGCAATGACTTGAATTAGCGCACTGCTTTCAATGGGTTTAGTAAGGTACTGGTTCATGCCTACTTCAATGCCTTTATTTTGATCATCTTCCATGGCATTGGCCGATAATCCGCAGATGGGAATGTCAGTATATCCACATTCGCGTATTTTCATGGTTGCGGTATAGCCATCCATTATCGGCATTTGAACATCCATAAAAATCAAATCGAAACTGCTCGCAGCTTGAGTTATTTTATCAAAGGCTTGTTGACCATTTTCGGCAATATCTACAGTCAGTCCTAACTCTTTTAGCATCTCTGCTGCCACAATTTGGTTAATAGCGTTATCTTCCACCAGTAGCACGTGGCCTTTGAATTGTTGTTTTTTGACAGTATCTTCAAGTATTTCGTGACGATCCTCTGTGTCAGAAGTGTTGAATGAATGGAGTTGTTGGTTAAATTGTCTGGAACTAAATGGATGTTCTAATATCGCCACATTTTTTACTGAGGATATGGTTTGTTTGATTTTACTATTAGTGGCATCAGGGATGAGCAACAAGTGTGATGTTCTGGTATCAAGCAGTTTTAGTACGTCATCCAATAGTTGTAAGTGGTGATCACTATTAATTGCCCCAACAATCAGCGTGCGGTTATTAATACTATTTAGTGGAATGTCATTAGTATTGTCGACATGTTTAAACTCAATATGTAAATGTTGGCAGTATTGGCGGACAAATTGTTGCCAATCATCACCGAAGAAATAGATCTCACGTATAGTTGATGGTGCTATAGACTTTGTGTGCGAAATATCCACATCGAGCGGTAGTTCAATGGAAAAACAGGCACCTTGCTCGGGTGATGAGTCAACACTGACTGCCCCCCGCATCATTGATGTCAGTTGTTTTACGATAGAGAGTCCTAATCCCGTTCCGCCATACTTACGGCTGGTACTACCGTCTGCCTGTGAAAAACTTTCAAAAATAGAACGTTGTTGCTCTTTGGTTAAACCTATTCCAGTGTCAATAACCTTAACTGTCAGTGTGATAGCTCCATTGTCTTGTTTTTTAAAGTTAGTGATAACATCGACACCCCCAGAGCTAGTAAATTTCATGGCGTTATTGCAAATGTTCAGTAGTATTTGACTAATCCTAATGCTGTCGCCCATCAGTTTTTCAGGTAGCGCTGGATGGCAGTAGAGTCGTAGATACAACTGTTTTTTGTGTGCGGCAGTTTCGATAGCGGGCATGATGTTTTCCAGTAACTTATTCAAATTGAAAGGGTGTATATCGATATCTAATTTACCCGCCTCAATCTTGGAAAAATCTAAAATGTCATTAATCACCGCCATCAATACTTGGCTGGAATAATCAATATTTTCTACATAGTCGAATTGCTTAGGATCCAACTTGGTGTTTTTAATAAGATTGACTAAGCCGACAATGCCATTCAGTGGTGTACGAATTTCATGACTCATGTTAGCTAGAAACATACTTTTTGAAGCTGTTGCTTGTTCGGCTTTTTCCTTCTGTAATTCCAGTTCAACATTGAGCTCGTTCTGGTACTTCAACATTTTTTGTGAGTCAGCTAACAATTCATTGGTTTGTCGATTTTTCTGATGTAACACCGCCGCTGCACTAGCAAGCTGTCCAATTTCGTCTGTTTGTTGTTGATAAGGAATGTGCTTGATTTGAATACCCTTAACCAATTGTTTGAAAATATCGGTAAGAGCACGGATGGGAGTAATTACACGCCATGATAAGAACGTTGCAAAAGCGATAATCAGCGTAATGCTAATAAAAGCGAAAATATCACTACGTTGTTTAATTTTTAGAAATTGTGTGGTCGCTTCAGCATCAATATTATCAAGATTTTGTTGTTCATTAGCTTTGAGCTGGTTTGAAATATATAAAAATTCATTGGCTGAACCGGTCATGACAACATTGGTTAAAAATACGTAACCTCTAATAATTTGTGAAAGTTGGGAAAAAAGTGTTTTTACTCGTTGTGTTGAATTAGATATCTCGCTTTCGCTCGGAAAACTTTTTTGTAATAACTGCTGAGCTAGGTGGATATTGGTGTTAAATATTTCTAGTTGTTGATAATCGAAATGTAGCAAATAGCTACTTGAAGATGCTTTGGCTTGTAACAGCAGCATTTTTAGTTCTTGCAGTTCTTGTGTTGAATCCGAGGTGGTAGAGGCTTTATCCAGTAGCGCAAGGGTGTGATTAGTCTCATTTAAAAACTGTTCATAAAGTTGCCGCCGCTTAAGTCTGCCGGAAACCACACTGGAAAGGTTGTCTTTGTAATCATTTAAATGCAAATGCATCTGCTCAAGCATTTCACGGTTTAGGTCTTTAGTGTGATTGTTATTCGAGAGGTCGCCTTTGTTACTCTGAGATTGATCAAGCTTAATCATAGTCAGCTTGCCATCGATTAGTTCAATAATGCTATAAATCCGGTCTAATACGGTGTCACTAGCGGTTTCTTTAAAAATCAGCACATTGCGTTGCAGGTCAATGACACTTTGCTCCAATCCATTAGCAGACAGCATAGATTCGGTTGCCGCTTGTAGTCGATGACGGGATTGAGAAAGTGTTTTTTGATTCGAATCCGACAGAAACAGTTGCGAAAGCACAAGTACAATCACGATGGCGATAACACATATCAATTGTGTTTTTAATGAAGAAAAAAGGCTCACGTCTCGGGCTATCCTTAACTGATGAATTCATACCATTTTTGGAGGCTATAGTCGTAAGTGGGCATAACGGTATTCCATACTGCGACGTTGCTAAATCGCGTTTCGTAGCTCCCGCCAGTACGCTTATCTCCTTGCAATACGGATACTTTACCATCAGAGCCTTTAAGGTCGCTGGCTGCAGTTTGCCCCTCGTACCAGTAATCCCACTCGTCTTGGGAAAGTAATGATTTCGAGCGTTGTGGATTGGAAATGTAATATCCCTGCCGCGCAATAAACGCACCTGGCCATCCCGATAACCACCAATTCATATATTCATAAGCGGCGTCTTTGACACTGCCTTGGGTATTGGCTGATAAACACATAACCCCATGCCAGCCGCGATACCCTTCTTTGGGGGCTGCATATACCACAGGAACCCCTTGACCATTGAGGGATGCCACGGCAGGCGAAAACATACTCTCAATGTTCACTCGCTTACTCTGCATAAATTGCACTGATTCTGGGACCGATGTCCAAAAACCACTGAAGTGGTGATCACGTTTAAATTGGGTAAGAATCCGGAATAAATTATCCAACTCTGCTGGGGACATATTGCCAATGTCAGCAAATTGCATAAGCCCTTTGGCTTGGACGGCTAAGGCTAAATCAAACAGGCCGATGGTGGGGGCGTTGACAATAGCGACTTTGCCCGCATGTTGGCTGTCTAGTAACCATCCCCAGCTTTCGGTTTCATAGGGTATCCCTTTGGGGATATATTCAGTGTTATATCCAAATGAATCGACGTTATGAACATAGGGTAAAAAACTGACTTGATCGGTATGCTGTTTGCCTAAGGAACCGTCTTTCTGGACATTAATGATTTTATAAGGTGCGTCACCAGCTCCTATTTTTGCATCGTCTTTAAGTTTTCCGGTTTGGGTTAATGAATTGATTTCATCCCAGTAGCGTATGCGTTTTTTTTCAATAGGTTGAATTGCACCAGATTGCCATAATACATTAATGCTGTTTGACCATTGCTCATACAGGTCGAAGGATGCTGGTGACATGGATGCTTTTTGTAGCACCGCCGCACTGCCTTTGGGCTCGAATTTAATATTGATCCCCAAATCTTTTTGCGCTTGTAATCGCAACTCTTCCTGAAGAGTGACATGGGTTCCTAATATTCTTAAGGTGAAGTCTTTTTTGGCATAAACGTAAGGTGCCTTACTCGCAATACCGGCACAAAGCCCTAATTTAGCTAAGTTTTTTAAGGTATGTCGTTTTTGCTGGTCAACACTGTTTGAGTGGAGAGGGGCGGGTTTTGCTGACTTTTCGGTTGTCATAAGTATTCGGTTTCCTGCATACATCATTGGCTGTCTTTAAGCGTAGCTAAAAAACTAAAAAAAGCTTGCCATCGAATGCCGTAATCCAAATAAGTGTGAGTAAACGAACAAACACCTATGATATTGAATACTTTATAGAATAAATTTTAGAAAAGTCAGTTAAGGCAATTTATTCAGTGATTAATGTGTACCTAGCGGCTATTGACAGTGTAACAACAGTTTTTCCAATACTAGCGCACTACTGACGACTATTTCTTGCTGCAATTTTGCAGCTTGCCAAAGTCGCTGGCGATATTGCTGTTGTTGTTCGGTTGTTAAATGTTCTGCTGTTTTACAGGACTCAACTATTTTTAGGCCTAGATTGGTTACTGCCTCGACAGTTCTTACCACGTCCTCTAAGTTAGCTAAGGCGGAGTTAGCCTTAATCAAAGTATCTAGGCTAGGAATATTTTTCTGCCATCGTGTTAGGCGCTGTTCAATGTGCGGTAAGGCGGTGGCGTTGCCTTCGCTGAGTTCATCAATGTCATTTATAAAGTTAACTAGCGCCAAGCTCTGCGCTGGCAAATAATCCACAAAGCGTTTGAGGTCGGCCAATTGATGGTATTCATCATTTTGGAATTTACTGTGATGGCGAGTGTAATATTGGGCTTGCTCGATGGCTTCAGCGAAGATTATTAATGGTTGAGTATCCGTACCGGTCGAGGTTAATTGCTGAAAGCCTGCTTGTTGTTGCTGTTTGTGCTTTAGTCCTACCACTTCATCAGCATAATCCTGCATATGTAATAAACGGCGGTACATGTCTTTTTTGTTGCTGATTACTGCCGGTGACCACAAACGTTCGGCAATCGCGTAAAGGCGAGGCCAAATGCGTAAGTCGAGATTATCGGCAGTGACCATTTCACTCCAGATGGTCGCCTCACCACCAAGAATGTTTTTTTCAATAGCCATAAATTGCGCAGGGGTTAATTTGGGTGATAATTGTTGTTGGCTTAAAAATACCTCGAATTCTTTACTGGTCTTATCGTTACTAACGCGCTTCCCTGTAATGGGGTACGGGGTGTTGCCAACTGCAATACGCCCATGGATTTGCTGTGGATTTTGCAAATCTAGTTCAAATGTTAATGGTCCCATCCAGCTATCTAGCCAAAATTTGGCGTGGTTGTCAGCAAAGGTTAAGTCTTTAAGCGCCCGAGGTTGTTGTTTATTAAGTTGAATGGAACCGTGGTTGGCATTGTCGTTAGTGGTGAATAAGGCCAGCTCTCCCTGCACCGCGCTGCCTTTTAGACGTGGCATGGTGAATTGCCATTGCTGCCAACCTTTGATGTCCACGGCTTTAAAATCGTCAAGGTCGTTAATGGCCAATGGATCGTTGCGATAGTGATAATCAGCTTGCTGAGGTTGGTCGATATAGAATCCTGTTGATAACAGCCCCTGATAGCCGTGGTTAGCAATTTCGTGTAAAGAATCTAAACCACGCCATGACTGCACCAAAATATCCTTGGGTAAATCAGGGTGGAAAATTTCATCCCAACCCATCATGTGTTTGCCATATTGGTTTAATAACTTTTGCAGACGCTGATTAAAGTGGGTATGCAATTGATGTTCGTCGCCAAGCTGATTAGCCTGCATATAAGCTTGAACTTGCGTACTTTGTTGCCATTGTTTACTGTTAACTTCATCACCACCAATATGTAAATAAGGGTCAGGAAACAGCTCTGCTAACTCGGCAATAATGGTTTCAATAAATTGATAAACTTGCGGGTTAGAGGGATCTAGCAACGGCTCAAACACCCCCCAATGGCGTTGCATTTTGTAGTCACCGGGCTGAGTAATTAGTTCAGGATAGGCCACTGCAATCGCCGATGCATGCCCCGGTACATCAAACTCTGGCACTACTCGAATACCACGCACGGCGGCATAAGCCACCACATCCCGCATTTGCACGCGGGTGTAATACAGTCCATCGGATGCTAGTTGCTGTAATTGAGGGTAGGCGTTGGATTCGATGCGCCAACCTTGATCGTCGGTTAAATGCCAATGTAAGACGTTTAACTTAGCGGATGCCATACCGCGTATTTGCCGTTTAATTGTGTCGATAGGCATGAAGTGACGAACACTGTCGATTAATAACCCACGCCACACAAAGCGCGGTTGGTCGGTGATTGCCACTAGGGGAATTCGCGCTTGTGGCCGCTCAACTAATTGCAATAAAGTTTGAATTGCATGTAGTGCGCCGCGTTCGCTATTGGCGTTAATTTGGATCTGCTCGGCTGTCACCCGTAAATCGTAACTTTCATCTTCATCCAAACTGGGTAATGGATTGGTGGTCGGTTGGGTAACATCAATGCTGATATTGGCAGCGTGGTTATCGCTAGTGCGCTGAATACCATCTGCAGCAAGTGACGTCAGTTGTTGAGTAATGAGATCCATTCTGGCTTTATTGACATGGCTAAACGAGACGTTGAGTTTGGTCGGCAGTTGAAAATGGCCCTCATTCACCACAACCTTTGTCGGATAGGGCATCAGGTTTAAAGACGTCGTTGGCAGGTTAGTATTAGCAGAAACCACGGCGCTAACTAACACTGTGCTGATAATCAAAAAGTAAGTGCGGAGAGAGCGTTTCATTAGTGTTCCTGTTTATTGTCTTTAAGCTACGGGCGTTGTTGGTGAGTTGTGGCCAGATTCCATCGCCGAGCGCTGTTCTTCAAGAATAGCCAAAGCTTGTTGCGGACTAACATTGGATTTTGGTGTTAGCAAACTCACTAAGGTGCCGCAGGCTAATGCCGCCGCCAGCGATGGAATAACCGGATTGCCAAACAAGGCGTTCCAATCCCCATGGAAATTGATAATTAATGCAGTGCTACTACCTGCAATCAAGCTGGCTAGCGCACCTTGCCAGTTGTAACGTGACCAAAAGCGCCCGAGTAGGGCACAGGCGCACATCCCTGACATGAGAATGGCAATCATTTTGGTGATATAGCCAATGATGTCGTTGGAGATCATGGCAAATGCCAGCGCCATGGAAATGGTCACTACCAAACTGATCCGCGACCAAAGCACTGCTTTGTTTGCTAAGGGCATGCGCCCAGTTACCAGTTGAAAAAGATCGCGCATCACCACGCTTACGCCTGCAATGGCATCGGAACTGGCGCTGGACATAGTTGCTGAAATACCGGCGATAATAATTAGCACCCCAAGGCCTAGGGGCAATACATTCAGTGCCATATGGGGAAAGGCAAAGGAAGGATTATCTAAACCGGCTTGGTTGGCATAAGCACTCATACCGATAATGGCAGGAATAATGGAAAAGCCTAAATACAACAATCCTGAATACACGAAAGAACGCCGAATGGAACGCACATCGTTACCGGAATAAATCCGTTGGCGAAAAGACGGTGTGGCTAGTATGCCTACAAGAATAGCTGCGGCTAAGGATATGGCCGGTAATAGGCCGATTTTGTTTATCGCAAACCAACCGCCATTGGCCAGCGGTTGTGCTTGTAACATGGCATCCCAACCACCCACTGCATGCACAGAAAAAATCGCCATAAGAAGAAACCCACAGAACAGAATAATGGCCTGAATAGAGTCGGTCCACACAACCGCGGTATAACCACCTTTGACCACGTACACAGCAAAACTAAAGGCGATAATGGCTTTAGCCAGTTGCACATCCATACCGGTGAGCCAAGCCAAATACAGGCCACCGCCAATAATATGCGCCCCCAACCAACCGATGCTGGCAATAAAGATGATCACCGCAATCAGGTTTTTAATCAGCGTGTTTGCACCAACGTAATAGCTTAACTCTTCACTCATGGTCATAAAACGCAATTGGCGCATGGGCGCGAACCACCACGCCAATAATAAAATACCAATCGCACCGCCGATGCCATACAGGGTGCCAGCCCAACCATTTTGATAGGCAAAACCGACAGCGCCCATGGATGAACCTGTACCGACCATAGTCGCGACTGTGGTACCCAAGGTAAGCAGTAACGGTAGCTTGCGGCCACCCAACAAAAATTGCTCGGCGTTATTATTGCGCTTGGACACCGCCCAACCAATAGCAATCATGGCGGCAATGTAGAGTAAAAAAGCAATGACAAAGGTGCTATTCATAGTGAACTCTAACTCGGTAATAAATTGGCTTTAAGGCGCTTTGTAACAGGTGATATCCACTTCTACTTTACAATCCACTACTAGGTCGGCGACGGCGCAAATACGTGCTGGTGGATGCTCACCAAAAAACTCTTTAAAGACTTTATTAAAGGATTGGAAATAACGAGCATCGGTGAGGATCACCTTGACGTGCGCCACATCTTCAAAGCCGTAACCGGCTTGTTGCATGATGTCCACACAGTTTTGAATGGCTAAACGAGATTGTTCGATAATGCCACCTTCTACTACTTCGCCGTCTTTCATCGGCGTTTGCCCAGAGATTAATAGCCAGCCACCGGCTTCTACCGCACTGGAGAAGGGTAAATGTTGGCCGCCAGTGCCGACGCCGCCGTTACTGCCATATCGTTTAATTGTCATAATTCACCTGTTTTGTTTAATAGATTGTTTAATTGAGTCGTTGATTGATTTGGTAGAAAGCGTCCAGCGCGCGCTATGGCTTGGCCTTGGCGAACACCAGAACTAACATTGAGAGCGCTATATTCTGTCGTCTGACTATGTTGATAACTAAGTTGGCCGTTAACCCACACCAACAACACACCATCAGCAAGTTGCTGTGGTTGGCTGAAGGTGGCGGTGTCTTTAATGGTGGCAGGATCAAACAGCACTAGGTCAGCAAAGTAACCGACTTGGATCAATCCCCGTTTGGGGATGCTAAATTCCTGTGAAGACAACGCTGTCATTTTATGGATCGCTTTAGCCAGCGGCAGTAGCTTTTTATCACGTGCGTAATGGCCTAACACTCGAGGAAAACTACCCCACAAGCGCGGGTGCGGATTAGGATCACAAGGCAAGCCATCGGAACCGAACATGGTAAAGGGCGATTGAATAATGCGCTGCACATCAGCCTCATCCATACCGTGATATACCGCGCCAGCGGGCTGTAACTTTGCTGCCGCAGCTTGCAGGCTCATAGCCCATTGCTGAGCAATACTTTGTAGTGTGTTGCCTGCCATTTTAGGATGGCTAGTAGACCAAGTAATGAAAATCTCAAAATCATCGGTAACCTGTTTGAGGTCAAGGGTGCTAGAACTGGCATTGTAAGGGTAACAATCGCAGCCAATATGCTGATGTTGTTGTGCGTGCTGAATATGCTGGAGCACCTGTTGCGATCGCCCCCAATTGGCTTTTCCGGCGCATTTTAAATGAGATATCACCACATCCACTTGCGCTTCACGGCCGACTGCAAAGGCTTCATCTAATGCGGCAAGTATGTCGTCAAATTCGCTGCGTAAATGGGTGGTATATTTCCCCTGATATTTGGTTAACACCGATGCTAACTGGGTGATTTCATCGAGGCTGGAAGCATTGGCATTATGATAAGCCAATCCAGTACTTAAGCCTTTAGCACCTTGTTGCATGGCACTGTGCAGCAATTGCTGCATGGCGGTAATTTGCCCTTGATTGGCCGGTTGATGTAAATCGTCCATTACTTGCGCTCGCAGCGCGGTATGGCCGACTAACGCTAGCACATTGGTGGCCGGTTGAGCCTGGGTAATGGCCTTGACATAATCAGCAAAGTGGCCGTAACGGAATTCTTGTGGTGCGCCTAATAAGTTAATGGGGTCGGCAAGGGCGCTAGATGAATCAATCGTTTTAAAGGGGCTAGCACTGATACCGCAGTTGCCGACGATAACGGTAGTGACGCCCTGGCTGATCTTCGCAAGCATTGATGGATTGCGGATCACTTCTAAATCATCATGGGTGTGCACATCAATAAAACCCGGGGCTAAGGCCAAGCCTTGTGCATCAATTGTCATCGCCGCACTGAGGTGGGCAAGGTCTCCCACTGCACTAATTTTATCGCCTATGATAGCAATATCCTGAATCTTACTAGCGGCGCCACTACCATCAAATATCATGGCATTACGAATGAGCAAGTCGGCAGTTTTAATGTGAGTTGTTGGTTGATTCATGCTGTTAGTCGCCCAAAGGTAGACGCTCTGGTCCATGGCGATGTTCATCGAGATGCAGTTTTAAACGACGCAACTTTTCGCGAGATTTACGTTGATTTCGCACAGCTACTTCACTAGCAATAATATCGATGGCAGCGAGCATGGCGTAGCGCGAGGCACTGGGCTGAAAAATATAGTCGGCTTCTTGGGTCATGATGGGTAGGTGCACATCGGTAATGGTTGCCAATGTGCCTTTTGCACAAATGGCAATAATCTGTGCGCCATATTCTTTGGCGATATTCGCTGCTGCGAACACATCTGGGCTTTCGCCACTTAATGATAAACAGATAACCACATCGCCCTTATTTACCGTGGCCGCGCTCATACGCATTAACATCGGGTCTGAATAGGCGTTACTTTTGACCTCTAATCGAAATAAGCGGTGGTGGCATTCTTGCGCCATTACCGTACTGCCGCCGCCGACACCGAATATCAGTACATGCTGGGTTTGGCAAATAAGGTCGCAGGCTCGAGTTATCAGCTCGTCGGTAATTAAACCGGCATTGAGATCGAGAATATCGTGAATAGCCTGATACACCGCAGGTCGAGTTCGACTTTTTACGTCGCTATTGGCATTAAAGCGTTCACCTACCGCCGCAGACTGTGCGATTTTCATTTTTAAGTCGCGCACATTTTTACAATCTAGCGCGCGGGCTAAGCGGGTAATACTGGCTTGACTGACTTTAACCTTGTCTGCCAGTTCACTAATCGACGCACTGGCAGCAAAGCGCAGATCATCCAAAATACACTGGGCCACTTTTTGCTCTGCGGGGCGCAGTGTGGTTAGCTGATTCTGCATGCGAGATACGATATCCATTATAATTCCTAGCTGCTAATCACAGTGTGTTAAAATTGAGTATCGATTAATTGAGTGATACGCCACTGCTCATCGGCAATGGCCAAGGTTCGCCATTTATCTAAAGTAAGGCAGGGATGAGAGGTGGAAAAGCTCAGCATATCCCCTGGCTGAATATCACTATCTGCGGGTAGTGATAACATGGCGTGTTGATCCATTATCTTGGTTAACTGCCATTGTTTATCTACCGCTACTGGTTGCGGGTTACCGGGGCGAAAAAATAACTCTGGAGTGGGTAGTCCTGCATCAAAGGCGGCATCCCGTTTACCCATGCCAATAATGGCCATCCCCAGCTCTGGCACTGATTGCACATAAGCCCATAGGGTTAAGCTACTAATTAGGTCGCCCTGAATATCACAAGCTAATGTACTGCGTTGACGCAATTGTTGTTGGGCGTGCTGATAAATGCCGGTGTCATGGATCAGGTAACAACCGGGACGCAGCACAATTTGAAAGCGTTCCGATAGCGCCGGTGCATCAAGGGTTTCTGCAACAATGTCATACCAAGCAGAACCTGCGCCACTAATGATGATCTTTCCCTCAGCAAATAACTGCTGCTGCTCCATGCAAAGTGCTAGTTGTTTGATGGACTCAACAAACTCGGTAATGGCCAGTGCTGTATTTTCACTCTTAATAACGCCTTCGTAGAAGGCAATGCCAGATAAATTAATAGCAGCTAATTGTTGAATGTGTTCGGCCAGTTGCATGGCTTGCTGCGGATTACGTACACCGCAACGACCGCCGCTAACGCCAACTTCAATCAGTACATTCAGCGTTAACTGCTGCGGTTGAAAAAAATCATTAAGGGCGTTGGCATTGTCGATGGAATCAACAAAGCAATAAAACTCTAACTGATATTGGCGAATTAACGCTGCGATGATTTCAAGGTTGCGCTTGCCAACTAATTGGTTGGCCATGACCACGCGCTGGATACCATTCTCACAAGCGGCTGCTACTTGCGGGGCAGTGGCTAAACTCATGGCCCAAGCGCCCGATGCAATTTGCGCCTTAAACAATGATGGTGCCATACTGGTTTTGCCATGAGGTGCGAGCTTAACCCCCATTTTATCGGCGTAATCCGCCATCCACTGCAGGTTATTGTCTAGCGCAGATTGTTGTAAAACCGCAATTGGCAAGCTGACATCTTCCGCCAGAATATGCCAATTTTCGTTAGCGAGATCGCCGATGCCTTTGCTGGCTAGCGATAAATTAACTGCGGGTGTATGGGTGCTATGCATAGAGGGAATACTTAAAGTAACATAAATTTACGTATTATTTTGTTAATTTATAACATTTCGTTAGGTGAGTGCAATCGCTTTTAGTGATTTGACGTTAAATAGTGGTTATTTAGAGGGGATAAAATTGCGTTGAGTTACAGAGGTATTAAAAAGCGGAATGATTAATAGTTGGTTTTACTGGCCTACTATAATTGCCGGTGGCGCATTTTGAGGGCGAGTATGTTGGCAGGCACTGAGAAGCAGAGTTGAAGTAAAAAGGAGTACTAGAAAAAGGAGTACTAGAAAAAAGTCAGACAAATGATACAACCTTTGGCTATGACTATACGTGTTATTGTGGTCGTCAAAATAGTGGTTGAGGTAGTTTAGATCAACCTTTGCTATCTCCTTTTAAGCTCTATGCCTATTGAATCGCCCATTGCTGCTGGATTTATTCGGAATACCATTATTGATTGTACACATTGACTTACTTTTCAAATCACGGCTATTTCACTGCTCCCCTGACATTGTGTGGAGATTAATGAAAAAATCCGCCCTTTCCACCATCACTAGTGTTTATAAGTTATGCACTGCAATGGTAGTGTGGTGCTGCAAAAAGGGTTAACTAGCCACTACACTTTGTTTTTTATAATTGACAGTTTTCTGTATTGAGGTTTTGCATGTTGTTTAACGGTAATTTACTGACCGATTGTCCTATTCGCCAAAAGATCCGTGATTTTTACCGGATTGAAGAAAATCTTGCGGTCGACCATATTCTGCCAGAAGCAGAAGTCAATATGCGTGCCCGTAGCCGTGCGTGGGAGCGTGCGCGTACCATGGTGCTGCGCATTCGCAAAGAGCAAGAAGGCCATGGCGGTATAGATGCGTTGTTAAACGAATATTCGCTTTCAACAGCCGAAGGCGTGGTGTTGATGTGTTTAGCCGAAGCATTATTGCGGGTGCCTGATAGTAAAACCCAAGATGATTTGATCCGCGACAAATTGTCTAAAGGCAACTGGACTCCCCATTTGGGTAACAGTGATTCAATGTTCGTCAATGCCTCCTCTTGGGGCTTATTGATGACCGGTAGCATGGTTAACTATGCGGATACACGTCAAAAAGAAAACTTTGGCTTATTGAAAAAATTAGTAGGGCGTTTAGGTGAGCCGGTTATTCGTAAAGCAATGAATATTGCCATGCGGATTATGGGCAAGCAGTTTGTGATGGGCGAGACCATTGAAGATGCTGTAGAGCGTGCCCAAGATAAAGAACGCACTGGCTATGTATATTCTTACGATATGTTAGGCGAAGGAGCGCGTACAGCAGCTGATGCTGACGGTTATTTTGATGCTTATGCCAAGGCTATTGAAGTCATTGGCAAGGCTGCACAAGGTAAAGGTCCACGCAGAAGTCCCGGGATCTCGGTGAAGTTATCTGCCATCCATTCACGTTATGAATTTACTCATCGCGATCGGGTGATGGCTGAGATCCCACCTAAATTAAAACAGCTGTGTATGATGGCCAAGCAATACGATATTGGTCTGACCGTGGATGCTGAAGAATCAGAACGTTTAGATATTTCATTGGATATTATTGAAGCGGTATTTAGTGATCCTGATTTAGCCGACTGGAGTGGGTTTGGTTTAGCAGTACAAGCCTATCAAAAGCGTGCGTTATATGTGATTGACTGGCTGCGAGCCTTAACTCAGCGTGTTGGTCGTAAAATGATGGTGCGTTTGGTGAAAGGTGCCTACTGGGATACCGAGATCAAAAATGCCCAGAAAGATGGCTTGGAACACTTCCCGGTGTTTACCCGTAAATCTTCTACCGATGTGTCTTATCACGCTTGTGCTAACCGCTTGTTAGATTATCGCGATAGCATTTATCCGCAATTTGCTACCCATAATGCCTACACCGCATCGGTGATTATTGAACTGGCCGGTGATGATAAAGAGGGTTTTGAATTCCAGTGTCTGCATGGCATGGGCGATACCTTGTATGATCAAATCGTGACCGTAGATAACATTCAATGTCGTGTTTATGCACCCGTGGGTGACCATGAAGATTTATTGGCTTATTTAGTGCGCCGCTTACTCGAAAATGGTGCTAATTCTTCTTTTGTTAATGCCATTGTTGATGTGAGTCGCCCGGTAGAATCGCTGCTTGAAGATCCGGTAGAGAAAACCCAGCGCCTTAAACGTAAATATAATGAGCAGATCACCATGCCTTGTGATTTGTACGGCAGTGAACGCCAAAACTCTAAAGGCTTAGATTTAACCGATATTAATGCCATTTCTCCTTTAAAAGTAGCGCTGGATCGTTGGTTTAGAGATCATCAAATTAATGAGGAAAGTGTTCCCGAAGGAGCGCATGTGGTGCGTAACCCGGCTGATCATCAGCAGGTTATTGGTTATCACCTTTTGGATGACGCTTCGCAGATGTTGGGAAAATTAGCTCAAGCGCAAGCGGCATTTGAAAGTTGGTCGCAAACCAATGTTAGTGAGCGTTCGAATTTATTGCGTAGGACTGCGGATATTATAGAACGCCATATGGATGAGCTGATTGCTCTGTGTATTAAAGAGGCGGGCAAGATTACCCAAGATGGCATTGATGAAGTCCGTGAAGCGGTGGATTTTTGTCGCTATTACGCCGCCAGAGCAGAAGAGCTAGCTGAAGATGATCGTCTGTTGCCGCGGGGCGTGGTGTTATGTATTAGCCCGTGGAATTTCCCCTTAGCCATCTTTTTAGGCCAAGTTGCAGCTGCCTTAGTTACCGGTAATACGGTCATGGCGAAACCAGCGGAACAAACCTCACTGATTGCATTGCGTGCCATTGAACTAATGGAATCGGTAGGCATGCCGGCCGGAATTGTGCAGGTTATTATCAGCCCAGGTGCCTTAGTTGGTGAAACCTTATTAGTTGATGATCGTATTAAAGCGGTGATGTTTACCGGCTCGACACAAACAGGCAGTTTAATTTCGAAAACTCTCGCTAGTCGTGGTGGTGAGCAAGTGCCATTAATTGGTGAAACCGGCGGCCAAAATTGCATGATTGTTGATTCAACGGCGCTGCCAGAGCAGGTGGTGGATGATGTCATTTCTTCCGGATTCCAAAGTGCGGGGCAGCGTTGCTCAGCATTGCGGGTGTTATTTTTGCAAGAAGACATTGCCGATGATGTAACGACCATGCTGATTGGCGCGTTGAAAGAATTACATATTGGCGATCCGGCGCGTTTGACCACTGATGTTGGTCCTGTCATTGATAAAAAAGCTTTAGATGCACTCAACCTCCATGTGGAAGAGATGCAAGATAAAGCCACTTTATTGTACGAGTGCAAGATGGATAATGTACCTGAGAATTCAACATTTTTTGCGCCACGTTTGTATCAAATAAAGGATATTAACCTATTGCAACGTGAAGTATTTGGCCCATGTGTGCATATTGTACGATTTAAAGCTGCAGATTTGCACAATGTGATTCACGCCATTAATTCGACGGGTTTTGGTTTGACTATGGGCATTCATTCGCGGATTGAAGAACGTGCGGTGGAGCTGGCGAAATTATCCCGTGCCGGTAATGTGTATATTAACCGCAATATGATTGGTGCCATTGTTGGAGTGCAACCTTTTGGTGGTCGTGGTTTATCAGGTACCGGACCAAAAGCCGGTGGACCGAACTACTTGCCGCGATTAATGATTGAAAAAGCGACACCTAAAGTGGCAGAAGATGATTATGAGCCGGATCAAGATACGGCCTTACATAGTGATAAAACTGCGGAGCAAGAAGCCAAAATGTATATGCAGCAAGCGCAGAAAGCTGAATCAGATTGGCGTTTAAGCTCGCTGAATACGCGCATTTCAGCGGTGCGTCAATTGTTAGCTAAAATTGCCAATGTGGATATTGTTGATGAGCTTGCAGAGGATTTGAACCTAACCCTATCGACCGCTCGTAATCAGTTAACCAGCATTGAAAAGTATCTTAAAAAACCGCAACAACTGCCAGGGCCGACTGGTGAGTCCAATGTGTTATACATGGAGCCGCGGGGTATTTTGGTGTGTTTTGCCGATAAGAATGTGACCTTTGAATATTGGGCACTGTCAATTGTGACGGCATTGGCGACCGGTAATGTGGTGATCTCTGTGGTCTCTGATTTATTCTATGAAGAGGCCATTGAGTTTAGGAATAAATTCATGGATACCGGCTCTGCAGCAGGGGTTTTTCAAGTTGCTAAATTGGCTCATTTAGAAGCCCTACTGCAAGAGTCTAATTTGGCTGGGGTGGTTATCGATAGTCGCAGTAAACGAAGTTCCTACATTTCTCACAAATTAGCTCAACGTGAGGGGGCCCTTTTACCGGTGATTACTGCTGAGTATAACGATAACTTAATTCAGAGATTGCTAACCGAAAAAACCATTAGTATTGATACCACTGCCTCTGGCGGTAATACCTCGTTAATGACCTTGGTTGAGGATGATGAATAGCTCATTCATTAAGTGAATTTTACCATAAAAGCCAGTCAGTTGACTGGCTTTTTACTTTATTCAAAGCACCATTTATCAAAGGCTGTTTTTTCTGCAATTAATAGATGTACAATGAGAATAGATGCCGGAAATTTTAGATCAATTTTATTCAAGGAAATATAAATGAATTTATTACGGACAATCCCCGCTTTAGCCTTTTTAATACTAGGAACTGCATGCGGTGGCGGCGGTAGTGATGGTGGCGTTACAAATCCACCAGCAAGTAATATTAAACCGGCCGCTAATGCTGGTGCGGATAAAGTGGTAGATGAATTATCTTCCGTGGCGTTAGCTGGTAGTGGCGTTGATCCAGATGGCAGTATTAGTAGTTTTGCTTGGAGTCAAACAGCGGGCACTAGTGTCACAATCGAAAATGCATCTGCCAGTTCCGCAAGTTTTGTGGCGCCGGAAATAGAAGACGTTGAAGTTTTAGTATTCCAACTGCTGGTTACTGATAATAAAGGCGCTACAGCAAAGGATATCGTCGAAATTACAGTAAATAATGTTAATAAGACACCCAATGCTATTGCAGGTACAGACCAATCTGCTGATGAAAATACTGGGGTTACTTTAATTGGTAGTGGTAGTAACGATTCAGATGGGACTATCGTTAGTTATCAGTGGACACAAGTAAGCGGTATTCCGGTTATTTTAAATAGTGCCGATAGCGTAAATAGCCAGTTCGTAGCGCCACCAGTAGACGCTGCCACTACACTTGAATTTAGTTTGACCGTTACTGACAATAAAGGAGCTACCGCTATTGACACGGTCTCTGTAACTGTTAACAACGTTGTCGTGCCAAATGTATCACCAATAGCTAATGCCGGTGATGATCAAACTGTTGATGAAAAAAGTGCGGTAATGCTAGACGGTGGTGGTAGTGATGCTGATGGTACTGTTGAATCTTATTCTTGGGTGCAAATGTCAGGAGTGGATGTTGAGTTAACTGATGCGGATACCCAAACCCTTTCTTTTGTTGCACCTAATATTGAGGAAGGTGGTGCAGACGTTACCTTAGTCTTTACATTGACGGTCACTGATAATGAAGGGGCAACCCATACTGATAATGTAACCGTATTTGTCACCGCATTAGATAATGTGGTGCCGTTAGTAGTGGCTGGCGAAGATCAAGCCGTGGAAGAACAAAGTAAAATTATATTGGTTGGCACTGCAGAAGATGCTGATGGTGAAATTGTCGGTTATAGCTGGACTCAGACGGCGGGGCCAATGGCAGTATTGCGCAATCCTAAGTCCGATACCTTGACGATATTCGCACCCCATATCGACGCAACAGAAGTGTTAACATTTGAGTTGACGGTAGAAGATAATGAAGGCGGCTTGGGCACCGATACCTTGGACATTACGTTGTCGCCATTAATTGCTGATTTTACTTTGGCAGGCGACGAGAAATTGGCCCGCTTTGCTATTGGTGATATCAGCGAATTTGATATTAATATCTACATTGAAGGAGATGAAAATATCGACGCTATTAGTGATGATGGTGTTTTCACGCGCAGTTACATTGAATCAACCAATCCACAAGAGCTACCGGATGGTAGTGATACCATTACAAAGCGTCTTTCATATGTAATGAACACATTATCGGTGTCAACTACTCGCTATGAGGCTTATCAAATACCCGACGACAAAGCTAATCCGCGGGATGAGATTGGTATTTTTGAATATAATGCAGGTAAGGTTTATGCGTTAGGTTATTCCGATACCGGAGTCGATGGAGTCTCTGGAATGCTAGTACCGGGAGAGCCAGCTATTGGTTACGACCGTACAATAACTTATATCAAGCATCGTTATGATTCAGATAGTACGGATGGAATCGACGATGCCAAAGATGTTGATGTGGTTCAAACTTTTAAAATTAACGAAACAGAAGTGGTAAAAACCGCGTTAGGTAACTTTGAAGCCTATAAATTACAGGTGAATTATACCGAAACGGATGATGACGAAACCGTAGACAGTCAGGTCGGTACTTATTGGTTATATCCTGCACTAGGGATCATCAAAGCTGAGTTTACCCAAACTCTAGGTTCGTCCACACCAGTCTCAGAAACGGAATTACGCTATACGTTGAAAACAACGACTTTAGCGCATTAGTTAGTTTAAAGGATAACTTAAGGTTATAAGAAAGGACTACGTTAGATTAAAGTAGTCCTTTCTTCGCTTAATTGAGGTTGCTATTTAGCTTCTGAATGGCGCTATGTACATGAATAACACCGAATATTTATAATTTATTTGACTCCACCTATCAGCTGTATATAATTCCTTCAGCTTGAAAGTACGTTTTATATTTATGCAACACCATTTCGATGTCCTGTAGTTAGTGCTCGTCCTGTATTCATAAGTAATAGTAACACTTCTAGCAACACGCCCTAAAAAGGCACCAATTACTCTGAAATAAATAGGATATTATTATGTCTACAACTACTGGTACTGTTAAATGGTTCAACGAATCTAAAGGTTTTGGTTTCATCGAGCAAGAGTCTGGTCCTGATGTATTCGCTCACTTCAGCGCTATCTCTGGTTCTGGTTTCAAAACTTTGACTGAAGGCCAAAAAGTACAGTTTACTGTTACTCAAGGTCAAAAAGGTCCTCAAGCAGAAAACATCGAAGCACTTTAATGTTGCTACAGATTGTTGGCTCCAAGGGCCTAATAATCTGATGTTTGTCTGAATAAAGAATTTTGAAGGGTAAGACCTAGGTCTTACCCTTTTTTATTGGTGTTGAAATAGATAACCTTAGTTCTGGATAAGTAACGCCTTACAGCACAGTTATTTTTGCCCCCCTCTCTGTGTTGCTCACTATGGGTTTAGAATGACTAAACAACATAGTGAGCACCTTGATATGAACATAAATACCAGCACTGTACCGAATAAAAACAGTATTAGTATTATTGAAAATAAGTAACCTATTGAAATATAAAATTATATTTACATTCTCGACAATTCTTATCCCGAACTGAGGTTAGTTATGAAAATATGGGTTGATGCGGATGCATGTCCAACAATTATTAAAGATATTTTATACCGGGCTGCAGAGCGTACTGAAATTCTACTGACGTTGGTTGCCAATCAACCATTGCGATACCCGCCATCGCGTTGGATTAAAAGTATTCAAGTTCCATCTGGCTTTGATGTCGCAGACGATGAAATTGTAAAACGGGTGGAAGTTGGTGATTTAGTTATCACCAGTGATATTCCTTTAGCTGCCGAAGTGGTGGAAAAGCAGGGATTGGCACTTAATCCTCGGGGGGAGCTTTATACCCTTAGTAATATTCGTGCTCGTCTCAATATTCGTGACTTTATGGACACCATGCGCGCTAGTGGCATTAATACCGGTGGCCCTCCTCCCATCAGCCAAAGTGAACGTAAAAGCTTTGCTGACGAGCTAGATAAAGTATTAACTCAATATAAAAATAGCTTGAAATAGAGCTGTGCACTTCAAAGATTGGGGTTAAATCGGTAGAATCAGCCGGTTATTATTAACCCGCAATTGGATAAGAGAATAAAACCATGGGTAGAAAGTTTGAAGTTCGTAAAAACGCAATGGCAAAAACCGCCGGTGCTAAGACAAAAGTATATTCAAAATACGGCAAAGAAATTTATGTTGTTGCTAAAAGCGGCGGCACCGATCCTGTGGCCAATTTGTCATTACGTCGACTGATTGAAAAGGCTAAGAAAGATCAAGTACCTAGTCATGTTATTGATAGAGCAATCGAGAAAGTCCTAGGTGGTGGTGGCGAAGATTACTCACCAGCGCGGTATGAAGGTTTTGGTCCAGGAAATTGTATGGTAATTGTTGATTGTTTAACCGACAACAATAACCGCACCATTACCGATGTACGCAATTGTTTTACTAAAAATGGTTGTAAAGTGGGAGCTCAGGGCTCGGTTGCGCATATGTTTGATCATCAAGCAATATTCGTTTTTAAAGGTGATGATGAAGATGCCATGCTAGAGATCCTTATGGAAGCTGATGTGGATGTCACTGATATTGAATGCGAAGAGGGTCGCATTTCTGTTGTTGCGCCCCATACTGAGTTTTACAAAGTAAAAACCGCACTGACTGATGCCATTGATGGTCTTGAGTTTGATGTTGAAGAAATTACCTTTGAACCGCAAACCATGGCCAATATTGAAGGCGACGATATTGCCGTGTTCGAAAATTTCTTAGCTATGCTCAATGATTGTGATGACGTGCAAGATGTGTATCACAATGCGGAAATTGCTGAGTAGCAGCAACATTAAGGGCTAAATGTGAAGTACATTGGTAATAAAATTGACCATAAGCAGCAAAATAAAATAGGTGTTCTATTAGTTAATCTGGGAACGCCAGATGCCCCCACTAAGCCCGCGTTAAAACGTTATTTAAAAGAGTTTTTATCGGACCCGCGAATTGTTGAGCTGCCGCGTTGGTTGTGGTGGTGCATTCTCAATCTGGTTATTCTGAATTTCCGTCCCGCACTGTCTGCTAAAACCTATCAGGAAGTGTGGACGGAAAAGGGCTCACCATTATTATTCCATCTTAATGAACAGCGCGATAAATTACGTGAGGCTTTTGCTGATAACAGTAATGTGGTGGTGGAATGCGCTATGCGTTATGGCTCGCCAAGCATTGCTGATGTGTTACTGACAATGCAACAACAAGGCGTCGGTAAACTACTCGTATTACCTATGTATCCGCAATATTGTGCCGCAACTACTGGGTCGACTTTTGATGCCATCGCCAGTCAGTTTTGCCAGCAACGTTGGTTTCCAGAGCTACGCTTTATTAATCAATATTTTGATGATGCGGGTTATATCGATGCCATGTGTCAGCAAATCGAAGACCACTGGCAAGAGCATGGTCGTTCACAAAAATTGCTGTTTTCCTACCATGGCATTCCGCAAGCATTTGTCGATAAAGGTGACCCCTATCAATTGCAGTGTCTGCAAACATCCAAGCGTATCGCCTTACAGCTAGGTATTGCTGAGTCGCAATATATCACCACATTTCAATCGCGGTTTGGCAAAGAGCAGTGGCTAACGCCCTATACGGATATGACCTTAAAGCAACTGGCCCAAGAGCAAATAAAATCGGTACAAGTGGTGTGTCCTGGATTTTCTGCGGACTGTATTGAGACCATTGAAGAGATTGGTATTGAGAACCGTGATTATTTTTTACAAGGTGGTGGCGAGAGTTTTCAGTATATCCCAGCACTTAATGGCACTCCCACCCACATTTCAGCACTTAAAACGCTAGTTGCAAAACATATTTCACATTGGTGAAAATAGATTCTCATTATTTAGGATGGAAGACGCAAGTCATGGAAGAACATAAACGCACGGCAGAAGAATATATTATTCTGTCACTCACTGGAGCCAGTACTTTACTGATCGCACCATTTTTTATTATTCGCTTTCTCGAACAACATTGGTCTTTAGCGACATTAGATTTAGTCGCAGTATTGACCATGGCTGCTATATTCGTCCGTGTATGGGTAAGTCATGAAACCTATCGAGCTGGGCAATTACTGGCTTTTTTGTGCGGTAGTTTATTGTTTGTCACCGTTTATCTCGGTGGAATCGCTCAGTTGTTCTGGAGCTACCCTGCTCTAGCGGCGATGTTCTTCCTGTTAACACCACGTCTAGCGGCTTTGTTATCCATACTCATATTATTGTCATTGTTACCTATCGTCACCGCTGAGCCGGATGTGAAGTTTGCGGCGACTTATTACGTATCTATTATTGGTGTGTTGTCGTTCAACTATGTTTTTGCCTATCGTACTCGTGAGCATAGTCAGCAACTTCAATTATTGACCACTAGTGACTCGCTAACCGGCGCCAAGAATCGTCGAGCATTCGAAGAAAAATTATTGGATATTGTGACATTGCAACAACGACATCCTAGTCCAGTGGCCATGATCCTTTTTGATGTAGACAATTTTAAATTATTGAATGATAAACATGGCCATCAACTTGGCGATCATATACTAAAACAAATTGCTGATGTGATTAGACAACGGATCCGTACCACCGATAACCTTTATCGATATGGCGGTGAAGAGTTTGTGGTGATTACCGAAAATGCCACCAGCGATGCCGCTGCAAAATTGGCTGAAGAATTGCGCAATGCTATCCAATCCAGCATTGAATTAGCCAAATATTCGTCGACTATCTCTTTAGGCGTGGCTCAATACCACATTAATGAAAGTGGTTTTGATTGGTTAGCTAGAGCCGATAGAGCAATGTATCAAGCCAAAGCCGCAGGTCGGAATCTCAGCAGAGTGGCATAGTTTAGCTGCAGCATTTGGCATTCTTGATGAATATTGTTGAGGTAAGGTGCCGTCATAAAACTGTCAATATCTTTTACAATGCTATTTTAAACCTAGCCTTAATTTTTATAAGTTATTGTTATTAAAGTACAAAATAAACTGGCCTAATAATTGCTTTGTATGAAATGTGAAATGATATCAAGTTTTATAGACGAATTGGCAACAAGGTCAGTTTAGTCGAACAGTTTATTTAGCATTGGGTTATTACGCCAACGGACTTGCGCTTAGGCCCAGCCTCCAGTTACCTCACCTATTTGGGTGAGGTGATTTTTTTCCTTCTACCATCACTATGCGTATACCTATGTATAGTCCTGCTTATTGTTAACTTATCCGCATAACTTTATGATCGCCTTTTAAAATACTACCGATGTGGATGTTTAGAAGTGGTGGTGATACGCGTTGTATTATTATTAATATTTTTTGCTAGTTGTTTATTGCCGTCTCATGCCGGCGAAAATGTAAAACTATCGCGGACGGGTATTTGCCATGATAACGGTAGTCGTTATTTCCCGCAGATTAAACACTTTCAAGGTTTTGACTCTCTTGAGGCTTGCCAAGCAGCCGGTGGTCAAATTGTTAATCGCAACAGCCGAGCTCCTTCGGTAACAGCATCTATCATTAGTGATTCAATTTCAGTCAAAACTAGCGATTATAATCGTAAACAGTGGCGGCATTGGATTGATGAAGACAATGACTGTCAGAATACCCGTGCAGAAGTATTGATCCGAGATGCGCAACAAATTGATGCTTATAAAACCATTCGTCAATGCCAAGTTACTGCTGGGCGTTGGTACGATGTATATTCTGGCACTTGGTTTAATCAAGCCTCCACACTGGATATCGACCATGTTATTCCGTTGTCCTATGCCCATCAAATAACGACAGGACAATGGTCAGCAGATAAAAAACGCGAGTTTGCCAATGATCCAGATAACTTGTTGGCAGTGAGTGCTGCCCAGAACCGTCAGAAAGGTGCTAAAGGGCCGACGCAGTGGATGCCTGCTTCAGCAGAATACCAATGTGAATATCTAAAAAAATGGCAGTATATTAGCCAAAAATATCAACTAGCCCTTTTACCACAAGACGTGGCACTGATTCAGTCACAACTGGCAACCTCTCAATGCCAATTCGTGGCTACAGGAAATGTGTTACGTGCCGCAAACTAAGATTATCGAGGAGCTGTATTCATCTAGAGTTTGGGTTATTTAATTAACCTCGGCATTAACTAAAACACGTAGCTGATATTTTCTGTACAATGCGCCTTTGAAAATCCCCTAATTGTTAACCTAGAGCACACCTGTCATGTCCAATGCCTTTTCATCGCTGAATCTCATTCCTGCCCTTGAGCAAAATCTTGAGTCCTTGGGTTTCACGCAAATGACCGAAATTCAAGCCCAAAGCCTACCGGTGATATTGCAGGGGCAAGATGTTATTGCCCAAGCAAAAACCGGCAGTGGTAAAACCGTTGCCTTTGGTATTGGTTTGTTGGCACGGTTACAGGTGAATAAGTTCAGAATTCAAACTTTGGTTATGTGTCCAACCCGTGAATTAGCCGAACAGGTTGCTGAAGAAATTCGTCGTATCGCGCGTCTGATTCATAATATTAAAGTGCTTACCCTTTGTGGGGGCACTCCCATGGGACCACAAATCCAATCGTTGGAACATGGTGCACACATTATTGTAGGTACACCTGGACGGATAATGGATCATCTTCAACGTCGTCGTCTTAATTTAAAACACGTAAATACCTTAGTGTTAGATGAAGCGGATCGCATGCTAGATATGGGTTTTGAAGATGAAATAGATGCGGTAATAGCCAATGTGCCGAATAATCGTCAAACCCTATTATTTTCTGCTACCTATCCTGAGGCCATTGATAAAATGAGTCACAGTATTCAGCGTAATCCCCAGCGGATCAATGTGGAATCGACTCATACGTCGGCGAAAATTGAACAAATTTTTTATGAAGTAGAAGACAGCAAGCGCGACAATGGTGTTTGCCGATTACTCAGTCATTATCAACCGAATTCAGCGATTATTTTCTGTAACACCAAAAAAGAAACTCAAGAGCTTGCAGATTATTTAGCTACTGAACAGTTTTCGGTTTTAGCTTTGCATGGTGATATGGAACAGCGCGAGCGCAATCAAGTGCTGTATCGATTTTCTAATCAGAGCGTATGTATTCTAGTGGCAACCGATGTCGCTGCCCGAGGATTAGATATCAAAGATGTAGAGGTGGTCATTAGTTATAATATAACCCCTGATCCAGAAGTGCATGTGCATCGTATTGGCCGAACTGGACGTGCAGGCGCCACAGGCTTCGCGTTAACCTTGTGTAGTCCTAAAGAAGTTGCTAGGGCTAATGCCATCGAAGATTATTTGGGGCAGAAAATAAGCTGGAAAAATGTCATAGGCCATATTTTTCATCGTAATCGTATTTTAGGGCCACAATACACCACCTTATGTATTGATGGCGGTAAAAAACATAAATTACGCCCTGGTGATATTTTAGGGGCGTTAACTAAAGATGCCGGTATCGTCGGCGATGACATCGGTAAGATTAATATCACCAGCTTTCATGCTTATGTGGCCATTAAAGCTCGCAGCGTTAAAGCGGTAATGAATCATTTACGCACAGGTAAAATTAAAGGTAAGACGTTTAAAGTTCGAAAATTTTAAGCGTAAGACGCATAAAATGTGCTAAATGACTGATTTTTGGCGCATTTGTCTTTTTTTTCTCCAGCATTGCGTTATATTATATTCTGATAACGTTTTCATAGAGCATTTTAATTTGTCAAAATCAGGTATTAAACAAGTCGCCGCATTGTGTGGTGTATCACCCGCCACGGTCTCGCGGACCTTAAGTAATCCTGATATCGTATCCGAAAAGACCCGCGATAAAGTACTTAAAGCTGTTGAATTATGTGGGTACACACCTAATCGTTTTGGTGCTAGTTTACGCACACAAAAAAGTGGCAATATCGTGGTGATTATTCCTGATATTACCAATTCGGTGAATGCTGGCATTATTCGTTCCATCGAAAATGCAGCTGCCAAGGTCGGTTATTCAGTACTACTTGGCGATACTCAGCGTGACCCTGAAAAAGTAAAACACTATGCTGCCATGGTACGTTCTGGGCAAGTGGATGGCATCTTATTGTTCTCCCATCAATTTCCATTTGATTTAAAAGAAGATTCGAGTTTGCTCCATCATCTCCCGCCGATGGTGAACTCTTGCGAGCCATTAGCTCTCGACAATATTTGTAAGGTAATGATTAATAATACCGCGGCCGCCAAAATGGCGGTAAATCATTTGCTTGATTTGGGGCATCGACGAATTGGTGCCATCACTGGTAATATGGATGCACCTAGCTCGCAAGAGCGATTAGCGGGTTATACTCAGGCTCTACAAGAAGCGGGTATTGAATTTTCAGTAGAGCTTGTGGTTGATGGCAATTATCAAATTGAATCAGGAAAGCTGGGTGCGACAAAGTTGTTAGCATTGCATAATAGGCCAACGGCAATATTCTGTTTTAGCGATAACATTGCCGTGGGTGCCTATAGTGCGTTGTATGAAGCTAAAATTGAAGTGCCGCAGCAAATGTCGATTGTGGGCTTTGATGATACGGAATTTTCTGGTTACCTCAACCCGCCATTAACTACTGTCCATCAGCCTCTTATAGAGATTGGCCAACAATGTATGCGTTTATTGTTGGCGCAATTAAACGCTAAGCCGATCAGCAATAAATATGTGGAATTACCGGTACAACTTATAATCAGAAATAGTACCGCCAAAATTAGTCATTAAGAATTTCTTAAGAGCGCCCGAATAACCCAAGCTTATCCCGTTAAATACTGTTTAAAGAAATCCACGGTTCGTTGCCAGGCCAATTCGGCATGAGGTTTGTCGTAGCGGGACGTTGAATCGTTGTGGAATCCATGGTGAGCACCGGCATAGGTAAAGGCTTGATAATTGGCATTATGAGCTTTGAGGGCTTTTTCGTAATCTGGCCATTGGCCATTCACTCGTTCATCCCGTTCACCCATTTGCACCATTAATGGCGCCTTAATATTTTTAACAAGGGCTAAATCCGGCGCCGAACCATAAAACGGTACCCCCGCATTAATCACCTCTGCGTGCTCCGTGATCAGTTTATTTACCATACCACCACCAAAACAAAAGCCAACCGCACCGACTTTGCCGTTACCCTGTGGGAATGTTTTTAAAAAGTCTGCTGCGGCAAAAAAGTCTTGGGCAAGTTTGTCTCTGTCCATACTGCGTTGCATGGCTTTACCTTCTTCATCATTACCGGGATAGCCACCGAGTGGAAATAATCCGTCCGGTGCGAAGGCGATAAACCCTTGTTTAGCCAAGCGCCGTGCGACATCTTTGACATAGGGATTTAATCCACGATTTTCATGGATCACTAATACACAGGGAAGCTTGCTTTCTGTTTTTGTAGGGGTGACTAAATATCCACGGCCCTGACCATGGCCATTAGGTGAGTCAAAAAGGCTGAAGCTGGCTTTGATATCAGGATCATTAAATGACACCTGTTCTGCCAATGCATAATTTGGCATTAGGCCTTCTAGCAAAAATGAGGTCGTAACGGCGCCGATTGCCAGCTTACTGATACCTCGCATAAAGTCACGGCGTTCAATTAAACCGTGGGCAAATTGATCATAAAGGGTATAGGCTTGCTCGGGGATAATGGGCTTATTAGTCATTGGGTTTCATCCTGTTTGAACGTTGCACTGCCAGTAGTGTAGTCTACAAAGGTAACTACAAGGGCTATCATCAATTATCACATTTGTATCACAAGTGAAATATCTGTGAACGTCATGCTGTCTATCAATATAGGTTTATTCAACAATACTGTGGGTTGTACAAAATGTTAATCAAAATAGCAGCAAAAAATGCGTTATCGGAGAATGATGTTACTGATGAGTCGGTGTACATGGATCGTCGCTCGCTATTAACTCGCATGGGTTTTTTAGGGGCAGGGGCCCTGCTTAGCACACCATCCCAAGCAGGTATTTTTGATTTATTTGGCGGTGAAGAGCCAGAAGAAGTGGCGTTAGCCAAATTACAATATCAAGCCGCCGCTGCTGACCCACAAACATTGACCCCAGAAAACAAAGTCATCAGCCACAATAACTTTTATGAATTTGGCACTAAGAAAACTCAACCTCAGCAAATGGCCCGTGGTTTTGTTACCGACCCCTGGCAGCTTACTGTCAACGGTATGGTCAATAAACCACTGACATTAGATTATCAACAGCTGCATAAGCGTTTACCGTTGCAAGAACGTATTTATCGCCTGCGTTGTGTAGAAGCATGGTCGATGGTTATTCCTTGGGTGGGCTTTCCGTTAGCGGATTTAATTAGACAAGCTGACCCCACCTCAAAAGCCAAATATGTAGCGTTTAAAACCTTATATGATCCTGAACAAATGCCGGGGCAAAGTAGCCGCTTTATGGGGGGGGGAATTGATTATCCTTATGTTGAAGGTTTGCGTATCGACGAAGCCATGAATCCCTTAGCGTTTCTAGCTGTGGGTTTGTATGGCAAAGCGTTACCAGGGCAAAATGGCGCACCTATTCGTTTAATAGTGCCATGGAAGTACGGTTTCAAAAGTATTAAGTCTATTGTTGCTATTGAGTTAACGGATAAACAACCACCTACCACCTGGAATATTCTGGCGCCCGATGAATATGGTTTTTATGCTAACGTTAATCCGGCGGTGGATCATCCGCGTTGGAGTCAGGCTAGCGAACGGCGTATTACCACCGGTGGTTTACTCGCCGATAATCGCATCGCGACGCTACCCTTTAATGGTTACGCTGATGAAGTCGCGCATCTATATAAAAATATGGATCTAAGAAAGCATTTTTAGATCCCATTACTGTTGTTAGGGAATAGTTATCAAGCCAGCACTTCGCGTAACCTTGCTGAAAGTCATTATTCATTTGTGTGCCTTATGGCCACTGGTTTGGCTTTACACACAAGCCTTTAATGACGGTTTAGGTGCCGACCCAGTAAAGTATGTGATCCACTTTACCGGTATTGGTGCGTTGAATATTTTATTGATTACATTGTGCATCTCGCCGATTGCCAAATATTTTCGCCAAGGTTATTTGCTTAATGTAAGGCGCTTACTGGGGCTGTATGTGTTTTTCTATGCCTGCCTGCATCTAACTAATTTTATTGTTTTTGACCTACAGTTCGATTGGCCGTTGTTATGGGGCGAAATCATCGAAAGACCCTATATCACCGTGGGTATGGCGGCATTATTACTGTTATTGGCGTTATCCGTGACTTCACCGATGGCGATAAGAAAGCGCATGGGGGCAAACTGGCAAAAGCTACATAATTGGATTTACCTTGTGGTGTTACTGGTTTGCACGCATTTTATCTGGTCAGTAAAATCCGATATCACCGAGCCGTTAATCTACTTTGCCATGGCCTTTGTGTTGTTGTGGTTTAGAAAAGATAAAGCATGGCGTTTTATAAAATTCTTTGGTAAGCATCGTAAGCCCCAAAACGGTATCAAAACCACTCCAAAAAGCTAATTACTGACCTTTCTCACCAGATTATTGTGACATTTGTCACTAGTGCCCTATTGCCCCTGTGGGTAGGCTATTCCTAACGAATAAATACATTAGGAATACCGATGAAAACACCAATCAAAAAATTATCACTGCTAGTATTTGTTTTAGGCTGGGTGTTAGTTGGTCAAGTTGCCAAAGCCACCGAAACCAATACGCCAGCCTCTAACAATGTAAAAGTCGCGGTTATCGATTTGTTTGATGATTCCCGCCAACGACCGGTTAAAATATTGCTGTGGTACCCCGCAAACGCGCAATGCGAAAAAGCCGCAATCTGCTTAGCTAAAAACACCAATCCACAACAAACCGCGGTTATTTCTCATGGTGCTATGGGCTCTGCTAAGGAATATAACTGGCTTGGCTACGCGCTGGCCTCTCAAGGCATTGTTACTGTCGGGGTAAATCACTTTGGCGAGTCTTGGATCTACGGCCCAGATAAGGTTGACCCCAGCGCGGCACTGCGCTTTAACTTACGCCCACAGGATATTAGCTTTGTGCTCAATCAGCTGAGCGAGAATAAAATCGATGCTAACAGCCAAGGGCGTATTTTTGACAAGCCCCTCAATTGGCAAAATGTGACGGCCATTGGCCATTCATCTGGTGGTGCTAGCGTGCTGAGCTTAGCCGGTGCTGAATTTGATTTTGCACAAGCACAACCTTATTGCGCCACTGATGCCGCCAAAGCAGATAAAAGTTGTGCTTATTTGGCTTTTTTAAAACCGTCTAGCCAATTACCTGCGCCAACCGCGCCTTTTACCGATAAGCGGATTAAACGGGTTATCACCATGGATCCAGCGTTGGGGCATGTCGTTACCCAAAAGAGTTTAAATAACATCAAGGTGCCAGTGTTGGTAATTGGTTCAAAGCGCAACGATTTTTTGCCTTTTGCTACCCACGCTGGTTTTTATGCTGATCATATCCGCACTGCTAAACGCCAAGTGCTAGACAATGGCGAAGGGCATTTTGTTTATCTGGATAAATGTGTTCATGCCTATGATGCCTTGGGTGTTCCCTTATGCAAGGACGCCGAAGGGGTGGATAGGGACGGTGTGCACAAAGGTCTTTATCCAGTCATATTTGGTTTTATTTATAGCACTGCTAATTAAACTGCTCCAAGAACTTCGAATATTTTGGGGATTAATTCCCTGCTAATAATTAGAAATGCAATACCCAGTAAAAAACGTTTAGACGTCTAGACGTAAAGATGTTGATTTTCTACTAAGTGATTGGCAAGATAGCCTCCTGTATTATTCATTACCTATTTCGTAGGAGTCACTATGCCCATTCGCATTCCCGGTGAGTTGCCAGCCTTAGGCGTATTAAGCGAAGAAAATATCTTTGTGATGGATACCGATCGCGCGATTAATCAGGATATTCGCCCCATGGAAGTGGGGATCCTGAATTTAATGCCGAACAAAATTGAGACTGAAGTGCAGATCCTGCGCTTGTTATCCAATACCCCATTACAAATTAATATTGATTTGATCCGCATTGGTGAACAGTCCCATCGTAATACTCCAGAGTCGCATATGAATAACTTCTATCGCCACTTTGATGACATTGTCGATAAAAAATACGATGGCCTTATTGTTACCGGTGCTCCTTTGGCATTGCTTGCCTATGAAGATGTGAAGTACTGGGACAAAATGCAGGAAGTCATGACCTGGGCCAAGCGCAATGTGCAATCCACTATGTTCCTATGTTGGGCCGCTCATGCAGCGATTTATCATTTCTATGGTATTAATCGCAAGCTACGCGACAGCAAGTTGTGTGGTGTTTTTCCCCATGATGTAAATTTTCAGCATGATGAATTGATGCGTGGATTTGATCCGGTGTTTTATGCACCGCAATCCCGTTATGGTGAGATTGGTTTAGATGATTATCGCTCCATTGCTGGGCTCAATGTGTTGGCCAGTTCGGAAACCACCGGTGCACATATCGTCGCTTCGGAAGATAAACGCTTAGTGTTTATTACCGGCCATCCTGAATACGATGCAGATACCTTAGATCAAGAATATCAACGCGATGTGAAGGCGGGGTTGAATCCAAGTTTACCGGAAAATTACTATCCGAATAACGACCCAAGCCAGCCGCCTGTGGTAAACTGGCGCTCACATGGCACCTTGCTATATACCAATTGGTTGAATTATTACGTGTATCAGACCACCCCATACGATTTGTCTGAACTCAGTTAGGTTTACGTTTAAATGGGGTCAGCGTAAAAATAACGTTAGTAAATTAAATCATAGATAGCAGAACAGTATTTGGAAGTGCGCGGTAGCGGTTCAATTAGAAAGCGGAGTTAATTTTACTCTGACCCCAATTAAGCAACTCCAATTAAGCAAAATAAGTTAACGAGGTTTTCTTTTGCAACACTTAACAACATTAGAACAGGCCTTGCGGGATCGGATCCTTATCCTTGATGGCGCCATGGGCACCATGATCCAGCGGCATAAATTTGAAGAGCAAGATTATCGCGGTGAACGCTTTGCCGATTGGCACACCGATATTAAAGGTAATAATGACTTATTGGTGTTGAGTCAACCTGATGTGATCTTCGATATTCACAGCCAATATTTGGAAGCCGGTGCCGACATTATTGAAACCAACACCTTTAATGCTACGACTATCTCCATGGCCGATTACGAAATGCAATCGCTGGCCAAAGAGATCAATATCGAGGCAGCTAAACTGGCTAAAAAAGCTTGTGAAAAATACAGCACGCCAGACAAACCGCGTTTTGTTGCCGGTGTCTTGGGGCCAACCAGTCGTACTGCATCGATTTCACCAGACGTAAATGACCCGGGTTATCGTAATGTGCACTTTGATGAATTGGTCGAAGCTTACGTTGAAGCGACTCATGGTTTAATGGATGGTGGCGCTGATATTATTTTGATTGAAACCATTTTCGATACCCTTAATGCTAAAGCCGCCGCTTTTGCCGTTGAACAGGTTTTTGATGAACGTCAGCAGCGTTTGCCGGTGATGATCTCCGGTACTATTACCGATGCCTCTGGCCGTACGTTGTCGGGGCAAACCACCGAAGCGTTTTATTATTCCATGCGCCACATTCAGCCCATTTCATTTGGTTTAAACTGTGCACTAGGGCCTGATTTATTACGCCAATATGTCAAAGAGTTATCCGACGCTGCCGAATGTGCAGTCTCGGCTCACCCCAATGCCGGTTTGCCTAATGAGTTTGGTGAATACGATATGGAAGGTGAAGAAATGGCCGAGCATATTCAGGAATGGGCAAAGTCCGGTTTACTGAATATTGTCGGCGGTTGTTGTGGTACTACGCCAGAGCATATCAAAGCCATTGCTGATGCAGTCGCTAATGTGGCACCTCGGGTGCCTGCGAAGCAAGACGTTAAAATGCGTTTATCTGGCCTTGAGCCTTTTGTACATTAAGGCGGGATTATTATGACTCAGCAAACAGCCAGTTTTATTAATGTCGGTGAGCGTACTAACGTTACCGGTTCTGCCATGTTCAAACGCCTGATCTTAGAAGGCGATTTTGATACCGCTTTAGATGTCGCCCGTCAGCAAGTTGAAAACGGCGCACAGATTATTGATATCAACATGGATGAAGCCATGTTGGACTCTGAAGCTGCCATGGTGCGTTTCTTAAATCTGATTGCTTCGGAACCGGATATTTCGCGGGTGCCGATTATGATCGATTCCTCTAAATGGTCGATTATCGAAGCCGGATTAAAATGTGTACAAGGTAAGGCTATTGTTAATTCTATTAGCCTCAAAGAAGGTGAAGAAGCCTTTTTACATCAAGCTAAATTAGTTAAACGCTACGGTGCCGCGACGGTGGTGATGGCTTTTGATGAAAAAGGCCAAGCGGATACCGAAGACAGAAAATTCGAAATCTGTGAGCGCAGCTATAAAGTCCTTACTGAGAAGCTTAATTTTCCACCAGAAGATATTATTTTCGACCCAAATATTTTCGCCGTTGCTACCGGCATTGAAGAGCACAATAACTACGCAGTGGATTTTATTAACGCTACACGTCGTATTAAAAAGCACTTACCCCATGCGCATATTTCCGGTGGTTTATCCAATGTGTCGTTCTCGTTCCGTGGTAATAATCCGGTACGTGAAGCCATGCACTCGGTATTTTTGTACCACGCCATTAAAGCCGGTATGGATATGGGTATTGTTAACGCTGGCCAATTGGCGGTGTATGACGATATCCCAGCAGAATTAAAAGAAGCGGTTGAAGATGTCATTCTTAACCGTCGTGACGATGGCACCGATCGCTTATTGGAAATGGCGCCTAAATATTTAGGTGATGGTAAAGAAGTTGTTAAGGCCACATTGGAATGGCGCGAATGGCCGGTGAATAAACGCTTAGAGCATGCGCTGGTAAAAGGTATTACCGACTTTATTGAAGAAGACACTGAAGAAGCACGTTTACAAGCCGAGAAACCCCTACACGTCATTGAAGGGCCATTAATGGATGGCATGAATGTAGTCGGGGATTTATTCGGTGAAGGTAAAATGTTTTTACCACAGGTGGTTAAATCCGCACGAGTAATGAAACGCGCCGTCGCTTATCTAGAACCTTATATTGAGTTGGAAAAAGATCAAAGCAGCAGCAATGGTAAAATTTTGCTGGCTACGGTAAAAGGTGATGTCCACGATATCGGCAAAAATATCGTTGGTGTGGTACTGCAATGTAATAACTTTGAGATTATTGACCTAGGGGTGATGGTCTCAAGTGAGAAAATCCTCAGAACCGCCCGTGAAGAAAACGTCGATATGATTGGCCTTTCAGGCCTGATCACGCCGTCTTTGGATGAAATGGTGAATGTCGCCAAAGAAATGCAGCGTCAAGGTTTTGATTTACCTTTATTGATTGGTGGTGCCACCACATCCAAAGCCCATACTGCGGTAAAAATTGAGCAAAACTATCAGCACCCAGTGGTGTATGTGCCCAATGCGTCACGTGCCGTGGGCGTATGTCAGCGCTTAATTACCAAAGAAAATCGTGCGATTTATGCTGCCGAACTGGCCAAAGAATACGATGTAGTACGCGAGCAGCATGCCCGTAAACAACCGCGCTCTAAACCGGTAAGTTTAGAAAGAGCTCGCGACAACAAATTTGTGCCCGATTTTAGTCAGTATCAACCCTCCACCCCTAATCAACTTGGTGTGCAAACCATTGAAGCCGATATTGCTACCTTGCGTGAGTATATCGACTGGACGCCATTCTTCCTTACTTGGTCATTAGCGGGTAAATATCCGCGTATTTTGGATGATGAAGTCGTAGGTGAAGAAGCCAAAAAACTGTTTGTTGATGCTAATGCGCTACTCGATAGAGTCATCGCCAGTGGCGAGTTGAAAGCCAAAGGTGTATTTGGTTTATTCCCCGCTAATAGCCAAGGCGAAGACGTTTTGATTTATACCGATGAATCTCGTCAGCATGTATTGAAAACTGCGCATCATTTACGTCAGCAAACTTTGAAGCCCAAGGGTGCTAATTACTGTTTAAGCGACTTTGTGGCGAGTGTGGATTCTGGCGTTAAAGATTATATGGGCGCTTTTGCGGTAACCGCTGGTATTGGTGAAGATGAATTAGCTCAAGTGTTTTTAGACGAGCTTGATGATTACAACAGCATTATGTCCAAGGCCATAGCCGATCGTTTAGCCGAGGCGTTTGCGGAATACATGCACCAGCTAGTACGCAAACAGCATTGGGGTTTTGCTGCCGATGAACAACTGGATAATAACGAACTGATCCGTGAAAAATATCAGGGTATTCGACCTGCACCGGGTTACGCTGCTTGTCCAGAGCATACTGAAAAGCAAACCATATGGGAGTTACTGGATGCTGAAAAGCATACCGGTATGCAGCTAACCGAAAGCTTTGCCATGTGGCCCGGGGCATCGGTATCCGGTTGGTACTTCGCCCATCCAGATTGTCGTTATTTTGCAGTGGCGCAAATTCAACAAGATCAACTAGAAGATTATGCCGAGCGTAAAAATTGGTCATTGGAAACCGCCGAAAAATGGCTTGGCCCTAATTTGAGTTAGTGAGTATTAATTAATGAGTAAACCCTTTAGTCAGGCCTGTGAAAATAACAAGCAACCTATTTTAGATAAGTTGTTAGTACATTTTCGTCAGGCCTCTAGGGTGCTAGAAATAGGCTCTGGTACCGGCCAACATGCAGTGTTTTTTGCGAAAAATCTGCCTCATCTGCAATGGCATTGTAGTGATATGCCAGCCAACCATGCCGGTATCAATCAATGGTTGGCTGATTATCCTTCGGCTAATTTGCATGCTCCTGTGCCTTTTACTATCGGTCAAGACAGTTGGCCATTAGAGTTAGTTGTAGATAAAGTGGATGCGGTATTTAGCGCCAATACCACGCATATTATGCAACGTAGTGAAGTGCCGATAATGTTTGATTTAATTCAAAAAAATTTACCTGAAGGCGGGATATTTTGTCAGTACGGTCCTTTTAATGTGAATGGGGATTATACCAGTGACAGTAATCGCGATTTTAACCAGTATTTAATATCACAAGGTTGTGGTGGGCTCTGGGATATTGCAGATTTGCAGGTGTTAGTATCTGGATTGGATTTATTGCATCAATACGCACTACCAGCCAATAATAAATTACTCATCTGGCAAAAATGTTAATTTATCATTGTTAAAACGCACTAATACCGGTTATGGCACGGCCTAAAATTAAGCCATGAATATCATAAGTCCCTTCATAAGTATTTACCGCTTCTAAGTTCAGCATATGTCGAATGACATGAAACTCGTCGGCAATGCCATTACCGCCGTGCATATCGCGAGCTGTGCGAGCAATATCTAACGCCTTACCGCAGTTGTTGCGTTTTAGCATGGAGATTAATTCTGGTGGGCAGGCATCTTGGTCCATTAAGCGGCCCATTTGTAAGGTCGCTTGTAAGCCAAGGTTAATATCCGTTTGCATATCGGCGAGCTTTTTCTGCACTAATTGATTAGCGGCTAATGGACGGCCGAATTGTTTTCTGTCGAGAGTATATTGGCGTGCTTGTTCAAAGCAAAAACTGGCTGCGCCTAAAGCGCCCCAAGCTATACCATAGCGGGCTTTGTTTAGGCAACTAAAAGGCCCTTTCAAACCTTTAACATCCCCTAGTAGTTGTTCATCAGGTACAAATACATCCTGCATCACAATCTCGCCAGTTATTGATGCTCTTAACGAAAATTTACCCTCGATTTTGGGCGCACTTAAACCGGCAAAATTCTTTTCTAAAATAAAACCGCGAATATGGCCATCAAGTTTGGCCCACACTACAAACACATCGGCAATTGGCGAATTGGTGATCCACATTTTGCTGCCGTTAAGCAGGTAACCGCCATCAACGGCTTTCGCATGGGTTTTCATGGAGGCGGGGTCGGAACCTGAATCCGGTTCGGTTAAACCAAAACAACCTACCCATTCACCGCTGGCGAGTTTGGGTAAGTATTTTTGTTTTTGTTGTTCAGAGCCAAACGCATAAATGGGGTACATCACCAGAGATGACTGCACGCTCAGTGCGCTACGATAGCCGCTGTCGATACGTTCCACTTCGTGGGTGATCAAGCCATAACTAACATGGTTGAGGCCAGCACCGCCATATTCTTCCGGTAGGGTACAGCCTAAAAAGCCCATTTCACCAAAGGCATTAAAAATATCTCGATCAAAATGTTCGTGACGATTAGCTTCAACAATGCCCGGCAACAAACGCTGCTGGCAAAACTTGCGCGCCGTATCTTGTACAAGGCGTTCGCTGTCGTCCAATTGTGCCTGCAGTTGTAGTGGATCTTGCCAGTTAAAGATATTGCTCATGATGGTCTCGGTGTTATAGGCTTTTAATATAGCTCTATGACTTAAAGGGTAATAGTTCCTGTGCCCGTAGTTTATATTGTTCCAGTTGCTGAGTTTCTTCAACAACAAAACGCTGCACTGCTTGGTGAAAAATATCGTCTCGTAATTGATGGCTGGAATAACACCAAACCGGCTCAAATCCTCGCGAGATCTTATGTTCGCCTTGGGTTCCTGGATTGAATGTGGTGAGTTTGTTGCGAATACAGAAATCAATGCCTTGATACAGACAGCATTCAAAATGCAGTCCATCGACCTCGGTTAACGCGCCCCAATAACGGCCATATAACGAATTCTCATCATGTAAAAACAACGCCGCCGCAATGGCAGTATCTTGTTGGTAGGCCAACACTAGCAATAGATTTTCTGGCATATCTGCCAGTAGTTGCTGAAAGAATTCAAAGGTTAAATAACCGCCGTGACCACTGCGTTTTAAGTAGGTTTGTTGATAGCACTGATAAAAAACCAGCAGGTCCTGCGGGTTAATTTGCTTAGCCACTAATGATTTTACTTCGACGCCCGCATCGGCGACTTTTTGCCGTTCACGCTTAATATTTTTACGTTTGCGCGAAGTGCAGTGCTCAAGGAAATGCTCAAAGCTTTGGTAGTCGCGATTAAACCAATGAAATTGTACCGAACGTCGTTTGCAGTAGCCGAAATCAACGAGCTCGTTATTAAAGTCCTCGGCGGTATACAACCAATGCACCGATGGATAACGTTGCTCATTGATAAAAGTAATGATCGCTTCTATCAATTCTCGTTGAAGTGAGGGGGATAACGCTTTGGTCGTTAGCAATTTATTGCTGGGGACAGGCGTAAAAGGTATGGCGGCAATCCATTTGGGGTAATAGTCCAAACCGTGGCGTTGATAGGCTTCGGCCCAAGCCCAATCGAAAATATATTCGCCATAACTATGACTTTTTTGATAACCGGGAATAAAGCCAATAAGCTGGTCTTGGTCGCGGATCACAATGTGCTTTGGCGTCCAGCCGCTGTCACCGCCAACACATCCTTGCTGTTCCAAAGCTTGTAAAAATTCTAAACGGGTAAAAGGTGAAGTATGGCCGACTAATGTTGGCCATTGGGCGGCAATATCACTGATATTGTTGATGAAACTAATCTGTAATGGCATAAAGCGCTAAAATCTTTAGACTGATATTCACAATAAGATGGACTGATAGTAACAAATGAACGATGAAACTCGTCAGAAAATTCGGGATACCTTAGTGCGATTATTGTCGCGCAGAGAACACAGTGTCTCTGAGCTGCAGTTTAAATTGCAGGGCAGGGGCTATGAGCAACAAGATATTGCCCCAGAAATTCAACGTTTAACCGACCTTAAATTACAAAGCGATCAACGCTTTGCCGAAGTTTTTGTGCGCAATGCCATCAGCAAAGGCCAAGGAAAAATGCGTATTCAACAAGAATTAAAAGCCCATAACCTTCTTCCCCAGTGGGTGACTGCCGCTTTTGCAGAGCAAGAGACCGACTGGTTCGAATTGGCCAAGCAAGTACACGATAAAAAATTTACTAGCGACAAAATGTTAAAAGCCAAGGAAAAGCACAAACATATACGCTATTTACAGTACCGAGGTTTTGATACTGAACAAATTAAATATGCCTGCCGTTGCCGATATCAAGGTTAGGCTAGTCGACATCGACTATGATCTTATACAGCCGTCATTCAATGGTGAAACGGAATGTTTTACTAGGAGTGTATTAAGTATAGATATCAACACTCAAGTAAGTTTCTGATCATCTTAATAAAAGTGGATCCGCGTTATTCTACGAAGGTTCCGGAAATAGCTAAGGTTTATGCATGAAATTTGTCCAAGGGTTTGGTCAACATATTAAGACATTGATGAGTCTGCTAACGCTAAGTTTATTTAGTAGCCGTTGTTTTGCGGTTGGCGATATATTGGCTGAGCAAAGTGCAGAAACCCTGTCGATAGTTGCTATTGCTGTAGTCAGTATCATTCTGGTATTTATCATTGTCATGTTAGTCATGCGTGCTTCGGTTAAAAAGCATCGCAATCTTTATCAGCAGCGTTCACAACAGCTGACAGAAACCCAATCCCTTATTGATACCGCCAATTACGGCATCATTCATTTAGATAAAAATGGCCAAATTCTTTATACCAACCGCGCCGCGGGATTGATGCTAGGTAAAAAGCCGCAGCAACTACAGCAACAGGCTTTTAGTGAAGTTGTCGATTTACAGCCCTTAGAGAAATTAACTCACGCTATTAATACCTTTGGTCACGGCATTCAGCAAAGTTATGTCGAAGCCGGTAAGCGCCATGTGCTGTTTAATGTTAATCCAGATAAAAATGACAATACCGACACCGCGATGATCATCACCTTAATGGATGTGTCCGATTTCCAACGTCGCAGCGACGAGCAACAAGCCAAAATAAGTTTGCAACAACAGTTGTTGGAGCAGAATAAATTGGGGCAAGTCTTCATTAATATTGCGGATAAACAGGTTGAGGTGAACTCGGTGTTTGCGCAAATGTTGCAGCAGTCGGTTGACGAAACCAATGGCCCGTTAGAGCAATTGCATAAATCAGTATGCAGTGAAGATTGGCAAATTTGGCAAAATGCGTTGGAGCAAGGCAAGCAAGGTCAACCCTTTGAGTTGCGTTGCCGCTTTGCTACCCAAGCAGGGGATGTGCTAACCCAAATTTATGGTTTTGTCAGTCAACAGGACGAAGATGGTAAGGCGCAGGCGTTACATCTTACCGTGCAGCCCTGCCAAGAAATCCACAGCCTGCAGCAACAAAATGGTGCGCAACAACACATTATGCGTGGCCTATTAAGTGCTAATCCCAATGCGATGTACTATCTCGATCAACAAGGTAACTTGGCGGATTGTAATGGCTCCTTTGAAATGCTTTTTGGTACTAATTTGTTGTCGATTCAAGGACAGAACATTAACCAATTAGATTTTATTCCCGATGCCATTCGCCAAATGCATACCGTCGATGAACTGATGCTCGCTAGCATGGGCGGCGGTATGTATAAGGAAATTGAACTTAAGGTTAATGATAGTGAGACTAAGTTATTGCGAGTGCGTTTGCAGTCTTATAAAAATGCCGAGGGTAAAAGCGCCGGTCTGATTGGCATTTTCGAAGATGTCACCGTGCAAAAACACATTGAACAACAGCTACAACAAACCGAACAACGCTTTACCGATATGCTGGATCTAGCGCCGATGGCAGTGGCGGTTATCGATAAAGATGATCATATTATTCAGGCCAATCATGCGTTAACCGATCGTCTTGGTTTAACCGCTAAAGAAATGAAAAAAGGCTCATTTTATGAGTTGTTCACCGACCCTAAACAATCTGGTAAAGCGGCCAAATTACTCCATCAAACCGGTCGTGTGCGTGAGTTTGCAGCCATATTGCAAGGCAATAGCAAAGACCTTTGCCCTAGTGAACTGCATATTGATGTCTTTGATAAAGAGCAGCAAACCTACCTTTGTTGGATAGCCGATATCAGTAATCAACAATTCCATCAGGATAAATTTGAAAGCTTGTTACAACACAGCAGTATGCCAATGGCAGTATTTACCGATGAAGGCTTTAATCAGCTTAATCCCGCTGCTTGTGAGTTCTTTGATATTGAAGACGAAGATGATTTGTTTGGCTTGTTCCCTTATTCCGAACAACTGAATGGTAACGCCGACGCTCAGGAAACCCTGCAGCAGAAAATCAAACAAGTTAAACGAGACGGCAAGGCACTGAGCTTAGTGTGGCAACATAAGCACAAAGAACAGTTTTTACCTTGTCAGGCGACTTATGTGCCGATGTACAAAGGTAAAGAACTGGATTCTATTTTGTGTGTGTGGATGGATATGCGCGCCATTAATCAGGCCGCTGAAGAGCGTATGCAAGCGGTTAACTTGCAACAAGCCGCTGAACGTACCGCCGCTGAAAAACAACAGTTGCTGGAAAGTAGCCAAGACCAACTCGCCAATAAGGTGAAAAGTCTCAGTGAAACCGAAAATCGATTGCAAGAGGCACAACAAGATCTCAGTCAAAAACAAAGCAAGATTAGCGACTTGCAACAAGCGCATCAAAATGTCACCGACAACCTGCAACAACTACAACAGGACTATGCGAAAAGCCGTTCCTTGTTAGAAGACAGTCAGCAAAGTAATGCTGAACTGGAAGAGCAATTACAACAGTCCAGTGTCAAGGTCGGTGCGCTAGAGAAACAACGCTCGCAAATTGCCGATGCCCTGCAAAATAGTGAGCAGCAGTATCAACGTTCTCAAGAACAGCTGGCCGAAAGTGAAGAAACCAGCGAACGATTACAGCAAGAGCAGTTACAGCAGCAACAAGAACTATCAGAGTTCGTGGCGCAGATTGATTCCTTAAAACAATCCATTCAGCAAAAAGATCAACAGATATTGCAAGTTAGCGATCATATCGAAGGCTTACAAGCGCAGTTGTTGAGTTCGGGCCAAGCTGGCGAAAAACTCCGTGAGCAATTAGTTAATCAACGCAAAGCCAGTGAAAAAGCGGAATTACAGCGTCGTGAATTAGAACTGGCTTGTAACAAGGCGCAGTCGGAATTGTCGGGTAAAGCCCAGCATATTGAACATCTGCAATTGGAAATGGACAAGTTTGAGCAAATGTCCAATCAGCAAAAAGGCGATATGGAGCAGCAGCAAAAGTTATTGCAACAAGAGCTAGAAGCTAAGCAACAGCAATTGCAGGAAACCACCAAAACATTGGATGAAACCAAGCGTCAGGCAGAGGCCGATAAACAAGTTAAATTTGAACAACAACAACGTTTGCAGCAGTTGAAAGACGAACTACAAGACGTTGAAAAGCGTACCAATGAAGAACAACAGCGTATTGCCCAAAGTAGTCAGCAATGGCAAGAACAGCAGCAGGCCTTGCAACAGGAGTTAGAAGCGAAGCAGCAACAATTGCAGGAAACCCAGCAAATTCTCAACGAATCTAAGCAGCAGACGGAAGAAGAAAAAGCCGAGAAGGCCAGACAAACAGAAAAATTTGAGCAACTTAAAAATGAATTGGCAGAAGTGGAGCGTCGTACTGCACAGAAACAACAAGAGATGTCTCAGTCTGATCAGCAACGTCAACAGCAACAACAGGCTTTACAACAAGAGTTAGAAGCCAAGCAGCAACAATTGTTACAAACCCAGCAAAAACTGGATGAAACCCAACGCCAGTCAGACGCTGATAGAGCAGAACGTGAACAACAGCAGCAAAAACTGGAACTACTCAAAGTAGAATTGTCTGGAGTTGAACAACGTTCGCAAATTCAGCAAGAAATGATGCAAGGTAGTGACGAGCAGTGGCGTCAGAATCATGAAGAAATTGAGGCGCAGAAGAAACAATTGCAACAGGCATTAATTGAAGCCGAAAATCAAAATGCTGCAATGCAACAACAATTGCAGGGTAGCTTAGTGGAACTACAAAAAGCCGAGAATCAGGTATCCGAAACCCAAACCGGTGAGCAAAAGCTACAACAAGAACTGGAATTGGCACGTAAGCAAGCTGAAGAATTACAGGAGTTATTGTTGCAGCGTGAGCAGCAAGAATCGAAATTACAGAACCAGTTGAATGAGCAACAAAAAACATTATTGGAAAGTGAGAGCAATATATCCGCTCTCGAAGGTCAGCAAAAACAACTCACTGAACAATTACATGCGGTGCAACAAGAGTATTCCCATACCAAGCAAGACTTAAGTACTCAGGACAGTAATCAATCCGAATTAGCCGAACAGCTAAAACGTCTTGAGTCGGAATTAAAAGACAACCAGCAACAACTCGATAGTAAAGAACAAGCCTTACAGGACGCACAAAAACAATTACAAACCAGTCAGCAGCAAATAGAGCAGCAAGAAAAAGCCCTTGTAGATGCCCACAAGGAAGAGTTACAACAAGCTAAAATCGCCGCTGAAAAGGCACCGCCAGCGGAGAAAAAACCAATACCAGATTTTGCCACATTAGACATGCCACAAGATCCAGAAGTGTGGTTTGCGTTGTTACCTTATCTGCAAAACAATCCCAGCTCAGCCCCCTTGCCGGTGGAATTAAACGCCTTAATGGATGAATTAGAGCAAGCGACGCAAATTACCGATGAAGCGGTGCAAGCGGAAGACGCGGGTAAAATATTGGTTAACTCAAGAAAACTGGTCAAAATCGCCACCAAAATCGCCTCTGAACCCTTGACTGACTTAAGCACTCAGCTAGAAGCGGCGGTTAAGCAAGGGCAGGTGGACAGCATCTCCATCTTCTGGCCAAACATGAAAAAATCTCTACTTATCACATTGCGGGTAATTTATTCCCATTTGCAGGGCTAAATGGCCCTTTAGCCGCTGTAAACCGGCGTTTTTTCATGATATCTTGCGCAGCTGTTTGTAATTTGACACTTTAGGTCAACACGCCTTCGCTGAATAGAGTCAGGATAATCGATGATCAACACCACCGCTAAACTCAGAGCCGCCTTCTTAGACTTTTTTGCCGAGCGAGGTCACCAAAAAGTGTCCAGTAGTTCACTTGTGCCTACCGATGATCCCACATTGCTATTCACCAATGCCGGTATGAATCAGTTTAAAGATGTGTTTCTTGGTGCTGAAAAGCGAGCTTATACCAAAGCGACCTCGTCGCAGCGTTGTGTGCGTGCCGGTGGTAAGCATAATGATTTAGAGAATGTCGGTTATACCGCACGTCATCATACGTTTTTTGAAATGCTGGGTAATTTCAGCTTTGGTGACTATTTCAAAACCGAAGCCATTAAATATGCGTGGGAATTTCTGACGGTTAACCTCGGCTTACCTGCCGAAAAATTATTGGTCACTGTATATTCCGAAGATGATGAAGCTTTTGATATCTGGGCCAAAGAAATTGGTGTACCTGAAGATAAAATTATTCGTATCAGCACTTCTGATAACTTCTGGTCAATGGGCGACACCGGACCTTGTGGACCTTGTTCAGAAATTTTTTATGATCACGGTGAACATATTTGGGGTGGGCCTCCTGGCTCGCCAGAAGAAGACGGTGACCGTTTCATCGAAATCTGGAATCTGGTATTCATGCAGTTCAATCGGCAAGCAGATGGCACCATGGAGCCTTTGCCTAAGCCTTCAATAGATACCGGTATGGGCTTAGAGCGTATTGCCGCCATTTTGCAAAATGTGCACAGCAATTATGAAATAGATTTGTTCCAACAATTAATTAAAGATGCCGCCACTATTGTGGGGACGGATGACTTACAAAACAAATCCCTGCGAGTGATTGCCGACCATATCCGTTCTTGTGGCTTTTTGATTTGTGATGGTGTGATGCCGTCTAATGAAGGCCGCGGTTATGTGCTACGTCGTATTATTCGCCGCGCGGTGCGTCACGGTTACCAATTGGGTGCCGATGATATTTTCTTCTACAAATTATTTTCCTCCTTGGTGACGCAAATGGGTGAGGCTTATCCAGAATTAGCCGAGCATCAAGCAACGGTTGAAAAAGTCTTAAGGGTTGAGGAAGAGCAATTTTCACGCACGCTAGAGCGCGGTATGGCGTTATTGAATGAAGCCATCGAAGCTTTGGAAGGTGATACCTTACCTGGTGAAACTGTATTTAAACTTTATGATACATACGGTTTCCCTGCTGATCTGACCAACGATGTTGCTCGTGAGAAAAATATTAAAATTGATGAAGCCGGTTTTGAAGCGGCAATGCAACAGCAGCGCAAACGCGCCCAGCAAGCCAGTAGTTTTGGTGCCGAATATAATGCCAGTATCAAATCTGAACAGGTGTCTACTTTTAGCGGCTATGATCGCGAACAAGATAATGCACGCATTGTTGAATTATTCCTTGAAGGTCAGTCGGTTCAATCAGTGCCTGCCGGTAGTGATGCGATTGTAGTACTCGACAACACCCCATTCTATGCCGAATCCGGTGGTCAAGTTGGTGACAGCGGACGATTAGTGGTTGCTGATGGTGAGTTTGTTGTGGCCGATACCTTAAAGCTCGGTAATGCCATTGCTCATCACGGTAACGCACAGGTGGCGATTAATGTTGGTGATACGGTGGATGCCCAAGTGGATCACGCTCGTCGTCAGTCCATACGTTTAAATCATACGGCTACCCACTTATTACATGCTGCGTTGAAGCTGATTTTAGGTGACCACGTGAATCAGAAAGGTTCATTGGTGGACGCAGAGCGTTTACGTTTTGACTTCTCGCATTTTGAAGCCATCAGCAAAGAGCAACTTGCGAGTATTGAACAACGGGTGAATGATGAAATCCGTCTTAACCATGTGTTAAATACACAGCTGATGGAATTAGAAGCCGCCAAAGAATCCGGTGCCCAAGCGTTATTTGGTGAAAAATACGATAGCGAAGTACGGGTAATTTCTATGGGCGATTTCTCTGTAGAACTTTGTGGTGGTACCCATGTTAAACAAACTGGTGATATTGGTTTGCTGCGCATTATTACAGAAAGCGGTATCGCTTCTGGGGTAAGACGTATTGAAGCAGTTAGCGGCCAAGCTGCGTTGGCTTATAGCCAACAGCAAAGTGCTCAATTGAGCTCAGTGGCGGGTATGCTTAAATCCGATCACAGCCATTTGCAAGAACGGGTTGTACAAGTAATCGAGCAAACTAAATCTCTTGAAAAAGAAATTGAGCAATTAAAGCAAAAAATGGCTCAGCAAGCCGGATCTGACATCGTTAAGCAGGCCATTGAAATAAATGGTGTTAAAGTCCTGTCTGCTAATTTAGAGGGGGTTGAAGCTAAATCCTTGCGTGATATGGTGGACGACCTGAAGAATAAATTAGGCAGCGGCATTGTTGTATTAGGTGTTGCCGATGGCGATAAAGTCAGTTTGATCGCCGGAGTGACCAAAGATTTAATCGGCAAAGTAAAAGCCGGTGAATTGGTTAATTTTGTTGCCCAACAGGTGGGCGGTAAAGGCGGTGGACGACCTGATATGGCTCAAGCCGGTGGTACACAGCCTCAAAATTTGGAAACCGCAATTACCTCTGTGTCGACATGGTTGCAAGATAAGCTATAATTAAAGAATTGGGAGCAAGCTCCTGAAAGTCGGCCTGTTTTTGCAGTGACATCAAAATCTTGGAAGCGCCGATAGCAATATTTTGGTTAAAGCTAAAATATAAGCTAAGTTTAAAGGGATTAACGCAAAATTGATTAATAAGCATTAATTTTGGAATTAATGAAACAGGAGTTTTTAAATGCTAATTTTGACCCGTCGTGTTGGTGAAACTTTAATGGTTGGTGATGATGTAACTGTCACTGTATTGGGCGTTAAAGGTAATCAGGTGCGTATTGGTGTGAATGCACCCAAAGAAGTATCGGTACATCGAGAAGAGATTTACATGCGGATCCAAGCTGAGAAAAACACTAAGCTTGCTGAGCATGAACAAGGGAATTATTCACCCGATGGTGACGAATAAATAAAAAGGCTGGTTTTCCAGCCTTTTTTTGTGCCTATTGGCTTGTTGGATTTATCATTATTGATTATGCTGCCAAGGTCGGTGGGTAATTGAAATTTATCATATTTTAATCATCTATCTCGTCGATTGTTTAAATACCCAGCACCTAAGTGCTTGGCGTCAAAAAACGTTTGACTTCCGCACCTGAATCATTAAACTGCGGCTCCTCGAAATGGAGAGATGGCCGAGCGGCTGAAGGCGCTCCCCTGCTAAGGGAGTATAGGGTTTATAGCCCTATCGAGGGTTCGAATCCCTCTCTCTCCGCCATTCGATTGTTAGATTTTGAAAGTATTATGCGCGTGTAGCTCAGCTGGATAGAGTACCTGGCTACGAACCAGGTGGTCGGAGGTTCGAATCCTTCCACGCGCACCATTTCTAACACACATTGATTACTATAATGATCAGTGTGTGAGGTGAGAACCTTTAAGGTTCAAAACGTTGAAAATTTTATTTTCAGCGGACAAAGTGAAAGTATTATTTCTATTCGCTTAAAATGTATCAGTGATATAAAGTTAAGTTGATTCGGAAATAGTGACAAGATTGAGCGCGTGTAGCTCAGCTGGATAGAGTACCTGGCTACGAACCAGGTGGTCGGAGGTTCGAATCCTTCCACGCGCACCACATACAAAAAAGCCTCGTCATAAATGACGGGGCTTTTTTGTATGTGTGTGTTTGTATAAGTGGGTAGGGCTCAGAACGGTGAGCGTAGCGAGCGAGGGGTGACTATCATCATGGATGTGCGTGACTAATTTAAAGCACGAAGTAATCCTTCCACGCAGTTTAGGTTAGTGTCTAGCTACCTAAACTGCAGTTAACGATGTCCAATTAGCGATTTTGGGTCTAGTGCTGCAATAAGTTCCGTTTCGTCAATATCGGTCATCTCTTTGGCAACATCTAATACCGTTCTATTTTCTAAATAAGCTTTTTTCGCTATTTCTGCACTTTTGTCGTAACCAATCAGGTTATTTAATGCGGTCGCTAGCATTGGATTACGTTCAACATTTTGCTGAATTCGCTCTTGGTTTATTTGCATATCAGCAATTATGTTGTCGGCCAGCGCTTTGCTGCAAGACGTCAGTAGTTGAATATTTTGCAGCAGATTATGAGCCACTAAGGGCAGCATTGTATTCAGTTGAAAGTTACCTGATTGCGCCGCGAGGGCGATAGTAGTGTCATTACCTATTACTTGAGTACAAGCCATCAGCACTGCTTCGGGTATCACCGGGTTTACTTTGCCGGGCATAATGCTGCTGCCCTTTTGCCGTTCCGGAAGAGTGACTTCATTGAGGCCATTTAAAGGGCCGCTACTCATCCAGCGTATGTCGTTGGTTATTTTACTGAGGCTAACAGCGTATGTTTTTAAAATGCCACTGACATGGGCTGCGGTATCTTGAGCGCTGATAGCTCGAAAATAGTTTTCTGCTGGTATAAACGTCAAAGCTGTTTGTTGGCTAAGTACTTTACATACAATGTTGGCAAATTGAGGTGGGCAGTTGATTCCGGTACCGACAGCTGTGCCGCCAATAGCTAGTTGTAGCAGACTGTCTAAGCTGTGTTGAAGTTGTACTTTCACAAAATCCACTTGTGCCCGCCAACCGCTAATCTCTTGAGCAAAGCTGATTGGCATGGCATCCATAAGGTGAGTTCTGCCGGTTTTGATGGAGTGATGATGCTTCGCGGCTTTTTCATCTAAAATAGTGATCAAATGGGATAATGCGGGTAATAGCTCTTCGGTAATCAATTTAGCCGCACTAACATGGATGCATGAAGGAATGATGTCGTTTGAACTCTGACTTTTGTTAACATCGTCATTTGGGTGAACCGAAATATTGCCCAAACTTTTGAGGTTAACTAGAGCACTGATGACTTCGTTAGCATTCATATTAGTGCTGGTACCAGAGCCTGTTTGATAAATATCTATTGGAAATTGCTGATCATGCAGACCTTGTGCTACTTCCTCTGCTGCTTGTTGAATAGCGCCTGCTTTGTCGTCATCCAATAATCCTAATTCGGCGTTAGCTGCTGCACAGGCACTTTTTAATAGTCCTAAGGCGGATAAAAAAGGGCGAGGCATTTTTATGTCGCTAATATTGAAGTTTGTTAATGCCTTTTGGGTTTCGCTACCGTATAGCACATCCGTTGTTTGCTTTTGCATATCGTTAGCCTTGTTTTTTCGCCCATGGGATGATGCCACCGGCGAGCAGAATCTCTCTTTGTCGTGCCGACAAACGGAGTTCTAGTGGGATAGTTTCTTCAGAGTCGAATATGGAAAGCGCTATCTCATCAGAATTGGCTATTGCGTTATGAATATTGTCTAAACCAATTTTAGTGTTGGTGCCGAGCTTTGTCTTGTCAGTTTTGCGCTTAAAAACCAAGGGTAATACACCAAAATTAACTAAGTTTTGAAAGTGAATTCTGGCAAAACTTGCGGCAATCACCACTTTTAAACCTAAATAGGCTGGAGCCAACGCAGCATGTTCTCGACTTGAGCCTTGTCCGTAATTTTGACCTGCAATAATTACATGTCCTCCTTGCTGCAGATTGTTTTTGGCGGACTCAACGTAGTTATGGTTTAAGTTCTTAAAAACGAACTCAGATATTTTTGGAATGTTACTACGAAAGGGCAGTACTTCAGCCCCTGCGGGTAAAATTTCATCTGTAGAAACGTCATTGCCTAAATGCAACAGGATGGGTAATTGTAAAGAATCCGCTATGGCAGTTGTACTAGGTAACGGTGCGATATTCGGGCCATGCTCCACCCTTTCTACTAACACCGGGATAGTATTGTTTAACGGTGGGCGAATTAATGAATCTTCCCGCTTACCTGGAGCGGGAACTTGTATATTGGGATAGTTAATTGTCAACCGTCGTGGATCGGTTATTTTGCCGTTTAATGCTGACGCTGCAGCAGTTTCAGGACTACATAACCAAACCCTATCATCAGCGGTCCCCGAGCGGCCGGGGAAATTTCTGGGAGTAGTTCTTAAGCTATTTACTGCGGTTGCTGGGGCTTGTCCCATGCCAATACAACCGTTACAACCGGCCTGATGGATCCTAGCGCCGCTTTCTATTAGTTGCGCTAAAGACCCCTGTACTGTTAGCTGTTTTAGAATATCTCTTGAGCTTGGATTGATATCTAGGGATATATCAGTAGGTATTTCGCCCGTTTTTACTATTTCTGCGACTATCGTATAGTCACGAAATCCAGGGTTAGCAGATGAGCCAATGTAGGCCTGTTGAATCGATTCGCCTTCGACTGAGGCGACTGTAACCACATTACCTGGGCTCGAAGGCTTTGCAATTAGCGGTTCAAGTTCAGCAAGGTTAATCACTTCATTGTGATCATAGCTGCAACCTGGGTCAGCTTTTAGTTCTAGCCATTCATCACCTCTACCAGCGCTTAGCATAAAGGCCTTTACGCAATCATCTGCAGGAAAAACACTGGCCGTGGCGCCCAATTCAGCGCCCATATTGGCAATAACATGTCTGTCCCAAATACTCAGGTTTTTAAGGCCTTCACCATGATATTCAATGATCCTGCCAACACCGCCTTCAACTCCGTGGCGCCGCAACAATTCTAGAATAATATCTTTGGCACTGACCCATTTAGGTAAGTCATTACGAAGTTCTACTCCCCATATTTCTGGCATGACTAAATGCAGTGGGTGCCCCGCGATCGCCATGGCGACATCGGCCCCACCGGTGCCAATTGCGAGCATACCCATACAGCCGTTAGCGCAGGTGTGGCTATCTGAGCCGATAAGGCTTTTTCCTGGTCGAGCAAAATATTGCATATGTAACGGGTGACTAATGCCATTTCCTGGTCTGCTAAACCACAATCCAAATCGTTCAGCTGAGTAATTTAGAAATGCATGATCATCAGGGTTTTTATGATCTTCTTGGATCAGGTTGTGATCAATGTATTGAACTGATATTTCTGTTTTGACTTTGTTTAGCTTTATGGCGTCTAGTGTCAACATCACCAGAGTGCCGGTCGCATCTTGGCATAAAGTTTGGTCTACCTTTAGTGCGATGTTTTCTCCAACTTTGATTGAACCGTTTTGTAGGTGGGATTCAATTAATTTCTGCGTAAGATTAGGTTTCATTGTCTCTCCAAAGTATAAATATTATTGCCTCACTCCTCGTGTGAGGAGTGAGTATTGGAAGAACGACTCAAATTTGTTATGCGGTTGCCCGCAATTTTTCTTGCACTTGCTGTTGATAAACATCGTCATTTAATTGATCTGGCAGATATTCAGGGCAGGCTTCTATCGTCGCCAAATCGATATTACAGCTAACTGTTTTGTCTTCCCAACTTAAGTTGTTTAGCTGTTTAGGGGTAATCAGGACTTTTTTACCACCGGGTAACCAGTCTCGGGTATCCACAACTAGATAGCGTAAAGACCATGTATGGGTGTCCCAAATAAAATCTTTGAGATACCCTTTTTTACCATCAATTGCGTCGATGCCATAATGCGCTATTTCATTGGCTGAACGTAGATGATTTTTTTGTTGAGTGTTGTCTTTTTTATTATCTTCTTGAACACTGTCATAAGACAACATGCTGCGCTTAATTAAAGCCGTTGGGTAAGCATATTCACCCCATGCGCCGGGTCCTGTCCAGTAGTAACCAAATCCAAAATAGTCGAAATAAGCTTTCTCAAAATCTCGAGATACAGTTTCGTGTTCTTCAATTTTTGGACAATCTCGCACCATTTCTTTTTCCAGCGACACGTTTAGCTCACCTTCATCTGCGTCGTATTCTTTAATAGCGATAGGACTGATAAGAACTTGTTCGCTTAACGGCATCCAAGGATGTGTATCCGCTACTACGAAGCGGATAATCCAAAATTCATCATCAAAATAAACATCTTTGACATGCCCAACATCTCCGTCTGTGGCTTGAATGCTACTTCCATTGAGTGTTTTTAAACTGACTAACATGACTCTCTCCTAAGTTGTGAACAAATTTAAGGTGTTCTGCAATTTTTCTCTCTAAAAATATTCAGTAGCCGCTGTTTTGATTATAATCATTAGTACACTAATTAAAAGTGTAGTTCATTTTTGTCATTAAAATTAATGTTTAAAAACACAATGTCTTTAATTTGTGGGGGTTTATTTGTTGTTTATGTATTTCGTGATTTAAAATTTATTTTTCAACAAATGATAGAGAACAAATTATTTTTTTTGGAGTTGAGCGAGTTACAATAACTTTGTGTTATTGATCAATGTGGGCGGTAGGTTGTTTTCATGGTGAAGTAATTAATGTGGGGGGAAAATGGGTTAGTAATAGCTAGAAACAAAAGCGCTTCAAGAATAATAGTTACAAGCCAAGTCACTAAGAGGGCCGTATTGGTACTTACAAAGTCCACTGATTGCACTAAAACTAATAATCCCGCATCATAAGCAGCATAATAATAAAAACTTGTAGTTAATCTAATAAGACAAGATGCCTCAACAGCTTGCGCGAAATTCACTGTTTACGTTAATTGCTAATTTGTCGTTGGCATTAAGCAATTGGCTGTTATTGGTGATTATTACTAAATACTTCTCGGCAAATCTGCTGGGAGAAGTCGTCTTAGCCTTATCCATTTTATCCCCGTTATTTTTATTCAGTAGCACCAAGTTGCGTACTTTACTGGTGGTCGATTTAGATAATGAATTCCCCGTTAAACAATATTTTAACGCCCGTTTTATGGCTAACGGTTTGGCGTTGTTGTTGGTGCCGTTGCTGTGGTGGTGTTTTTTAACCGATGTCAGCGCGGTGATTGTCGCTATGATCGCGTTGTATAAATGGTGTGATGCTTGGTGCGAACTCAGTTACAGCTATCTGCACCGCATACAACAATTCAAACTCGTGGCTAAAACTCAAACCTTACGTTCGTTATTATCCATCGTCGCACTTCTTGTCAGCGCCATACTTTTCGAAGACATTGTGATCACTTTATTCTGCTGGCTGTTGGTGGCGTTGGTGTTTGCTGTGTTAGACATTCAACGGGTGCGCACTCGAGTAATTGGCGAGCTGCAGCAAGACTTCAACTTGCGCGGTTTAATTTGTGATAACGGTTTGTATCGCCAGTCATTGGTGCTTATCCGGCGTTACTTCACCGTCAGTATTGGTTTAGTCATGGTGTCATTGTTTGTGTATATCCCCAACTATGCACTGAAGGCTTATGTCAGTGTTGAAGCTGCCGGGCAGTTTGCTGCTATCAGTTATTTTCTGGTGGCCGGTAGTATTTTGATCAGCAGTTTAGCGCAGGTGTTATCGCCGCAGTTTAGTTTGTTGGTTAAAGCCCAAGATGTTGCTGGTTATTTTTCCTTGTTAGCCAAGGCCTGCGTTATCGGGCTTGTTATTGGTGGCTTGGGATTATTAGTTACCTATTTCATCGGCGGTTGGGTTTTAGCTATTGTTTATACCTCGGTGTTTTCTGAGTTTCATGAGGTGTTTGTGTGGGTAATGGCCGCCGCTATGGTGCGTTACAGCTACTTGTTTATGGGCACGGCGATGAATTCCTTAAAGCTCTATCATCTGCAAACTCAAATATATTTTGTAGGTACAGTCACGGTGTTACTGATGTGCTTATTGTGGGTGCCTCAACAAGGTTTATTGGGTGCCGCAAAAGCGATGTTCATGGCGACCTGTGTAGAATTTAGTTTGTACTGGCTACGGCTATTTCAGTTGTATCGAAAAACCAAAATAGCGGGGCAATTTCATGGCTAAAAAAGTGTTACATGTATTCGGTATTATGAATCGTGGTGGAGCCGAGTTACGCACGCTGTCATTGATGCCCGCGTTAAAAGCTAAAGGTGTTGAATTTGAGTTTTGCGCCCTCAGTGGTCAGCTGGGCGTGCTGGATGAATCAATCAACGCCGTTGGCAGTCAGGTTCATTATTGCAAATTAGGTGTTGGTTTTTTTTGGCGATTCTATCGTTTGTTAAAACAACAGCAATTTGATGTGGTGCATTCTCATGTGTCATTGGTGTCGGGTGTTATGTTATGGATTGCCTGGTTGGCGGGCGTGCCGTTAAGGATTGCGCATTTTCGTAATACCACCGATGTGGAAAATATCAGTGTTGTGCGTCAGTGGCGGGATAAGTTGTTAAAACGCATGATTTTATCCAAAGCGCATCATGTGCTTGCCGTGTGTGAGGGCGCGTTACAAGGCTATTGGTCCGAATGCTGGCAGCAAGATAAACGCTTTAAAGTGATCTATAACGGCTTTGAACGCCCTGAGCTTGAAACACAAGACAACTTTTGGCAGCAGTATATTAACCAGTACGATAATGGCGTGGTGATCACTAATGTGGCGCGCATGGATTACCAGAAGAATCATCTACGTCAGGCTAAAATATTTGCCGAATATTTGGCGCTTAATAATCAAGCTTGGTTAGTCTTTATTGGCAAAGAAAACCGACGAGTTAGGCAGACTGTCGAAGATTTTTGTCAACAGCAAGGTATTCGGGAACGGGTAGTGTTTCTTGGTGAGCAAGCAAAGGTACTGCCATTTTTGCGCCATAGCCAACTGATGCTGTTTCCCTCAATGTGGGAAGGCTTACCCGGTGCGGTAATTGAAGCTGCCAGTGTGGGTACGCCGGTGGTGGCATCGGATATTCCTGGAGTGCTGGAAATTGCCTCTGCATTAACTTTAGTCTCACCGTTGTCATTGCAAAGCACCGATGTCCAGTGGGCGCAAAAGATCGCCGATGTGCTTGCAAAGCCTATGAGTCAACAAGATGTCGTTGCAGAGTTTGACCATAGTCAATTTCAGATCAACGCCAATGTCGATGCACTACATGCAATTTACACAAAATAAAGCACTGCTAATCAAGGTCACCGGTATCTGGTTGATTTTATTAACCTGCCTTGTGGTGTTTGCTGCTTATTTTAATTTATTTGAAGCGCCTAGAGCGCGACTGGAAATACTCACCACGGTTAACTGGTTGGTAATAGTCAGCATATTAATCCTGACCTTACCCAAAGGGATTTGGTCAATTTGTTTTATTTTCTTTATGGCCTTTGGCATTTTCCATGGTGGTTTAGTGTTGGCGAATTCAGTCAATGGTATTACCGATGAAGATATTCTCTATCAAATTAGTTGGTGGTTCGACACCGACGAAACTGAAAATGCCATTCACTTGTTCAACCTCGGCATGATTGGTTTCAGCTTAGGGGCGTTGTTGTTTTCCAAAAAACTGCCTCCGGTTGCCGAAGAGGCCGTAAATGTGACGGTCAATAAGCGTATCTTTCATATGGGGGGGATCATCTTGGTGCTGATGATTTCGGCCTTTTTCGGCGTCGCTGTGGTTACTGGCGCGATCAACTCGTATGGCACTTATCTGGCACTGTTGAGTGCAGTACCCATACTGGGCATGGTGTTCGCCTATATCTATTTGTTTATCGGTATTGGGCTCGTGTTGGTGAGCGTGGCTTATCGCTCGGGCTTTGGTTATTGGTATTTTGCTTTCTTTGCTATTTGGGCGTTATTTGCTTTTAAACTCGGGCTGCGCGGTGAAGTCATGTTCCCTGGTACCGTGGCAGCCTGTATGTTGGGACGTCGTGGAGCCCCGATAAAATCATCCACCTTAGTGATTAGTATTGTGGTGTTTTTAATTGCTACAGGTATTGTTAAAAATGCACGGATATCCGGTGATTACTCGGCGGTTGATTCGATTAACCCTTTGAATGCGGTCGCCGAAATGGGCTCTAGTTTGCGAGCCGTGCAAGAGGTGATTAAATGGCGTAAGAGCGGCGATGAATTACTCTTGGGTGCTAGCTACTGGGCACCGTTTGAGCGACAACTAGCATTGTTTATTCCCGGCTTACATCGCATGTCAGCGTTAGACGACCCGCGGTTATTGAACGTAGTAGTGCAAGAGCGGGCGGGGCCAATTGGATTTTCGCCTATTGCCGAAGCCTATTATAACTTTGGTGAAAAAGGCGTGTTACTGGTGTTTTTTGTGATTGGCATGATCATGGCGCATTTTGATAATCAACCCGTAAGGCTGAAATATGACATGTTACTTGGAGTGAGTTTGGTGCCGTTGTTTATTATGATCCGCAACAGTTTTACCCATGTACCGGTACAGATTGTAATAGGCATGGTGATTGCCATGGCTGTGTTGTATGTGGCCAATTCAGGAATAAAACATCATCCTCATCAGGAGCCACTATGAAGGTTATTGTTACCTGCGAATTTCGATTTATGCGCACCGCCGATGGGCAAGTGTGGACCACCAGTGCTTTCCCCTATTTTTTTTGGCAGCGTTATCTGAGTGTGTTTGACGAAGTACAGATTGTGGCGCGCATTCAAGATGTAGCAACGAGGGATGCTGGTTGGCAAAGAGTAACCGGTGATCGTGTTACGGCGAGGGGGTTACCTTACTATGTTGGCTTAAGTGGCTTACTTAAGAATTTGTTTAGTACCTATCGACAATTGGCAGCTATTTTAGCCAATGCAGAAGCGGTGATTTTTAGGGTTCCTTCACCTATTGCCATGTTGGGAATTCTGGCGAAACCCAAAGGTAATTTTGCTTATGCCCTTGAATTGGTCGGTGACCCTTATGATGTATTTCAGTCTGGTATTGTTAATCAGTTCAGTGATAAATGCATCGGCTGGCTGACCATGAAAAGTTTGCAACGCTTGGTGAAAAAGGCCATTGCGGTCAGTTATGTCACTCAGCATTATTTGCAGCAGCGTTATCCAGCAAGTGGGTTAACTTACACTGCGGCTTGTTCGAGTATTGAATTGAAACCCGAAAAAATTCGCCCTGAGCCACGACAATATACTGAGCCTGCTCGGCAATTAGTCTTTATTGGTTCCTTCGGGCAGTTATATAAAGGCCCCGATTTACTTATTCAGGCGTTAAAAATACTCAAGGATAACGGCGCTGAATATCAACTAACCATGCTCGGTGGCGGGGCGTTTTTAGAGTCGATGCAGCAATTAGCTGACTCATTGGGGGTTGAATCGCAGATCCATTTTGCTGGTGAAGTGGCAGCGGCACAGGTTAATGACTATTTGGCTAAAGCCGAGGTGTTTATTATGCCATCAAGAACTGAAGGCTTACCGCGCGCCATGATTGAAGCCATGGCCGACGGACTGCCCTGTATCGGTTCAAAAGTCGGAGGTATACCAGAATTACTAGAGCCGCATTGGTTGATAGAAAATGAAAACAGTCAGATGTTAGCCGACAAAATTCAACAATTGTGTGAGTCAGTCACTTTGTTAAATCAACAATCTCAGCGCAACCTTGGTGTTGCCAGTGAGTATGAGGCATCGTTGTTAGCTAAACGGCGTCAGGCATTTTATCAACATATTAAAAATGAAACGGCAGAGCGGTTATGAAAGTACTGCATTTATTAAAAACCGCCGTGGGCGCAAGTTGGGCACTACGGCAAACACAGCAGCTGATTAAGCTAGGTGTTGAAGTGCATCTGGCCTTGCCCGATGGGCCAATGGTGGAAAAGTATCAGCAAGCTGGTGTGCAAGTGCATGTGTTTGATCCGTCGTTATCTATCAGCAAACCTTGGAAAAATATCGCGGCTATTAAAAAACTGCGCAGTTTAGTAAAGCAGATCAAACCAGATATTATTCACAGTCATTTTGTAGCCACCACGTTATTAATGCGGATTGGTTTAATTGGTATTAATGTACCTCGGATATTTCATGTGCCGGGACCGTTGCATTTAGAACATGACTTCTTTCGTGGTTTAGATTTAAAAAGCGCAGGCAAGAATGATTATTGGTTAGCCTCTTGTTTATGGACACAACAAAAATATCAAGACTGCGGTATTCCAGCGGAAAAGGTTGGTTTGGCCTACTATGGGGTTAATGCCAGTGATTTTACTTTTACGCTAGGGAGCAAGGAGCTCAAAGCCTCGTTAGGTATGCATGAGGATGATTTTTTAATTGGTATGGTCGCTTATTTTTATGCACCTAAAAGTTATTTGGGGCAAGCTCGAGGCTTGAAAGGCCATGAAGATCTCATTGATGCCATGGCCATAGTTAGGCAGCAATATCCTAATACAAAATGTGTCTTTGTTGGTGGTCCTTGGGGCAATACGGAAAGTTATTATCAGCAAGTTCAAGGTTATGCCCGCCGAGTGGTAGGTGATGCCTGTGTGTTTTTAGGCACGCGCCATGATGTACCCGAGCTGTACCCACAGTTTGATTTGGCGGTACATCCATCTCATTCAGAAAACGTCGGCGGTGCGGTCGAGTCGATGTATGCGCGAGTACCGACTTTAACTACCAATATTGGCGGATTTCCTGATTTGGTCAGTGATGGTATAACAGGATTGTTAGCACAGGCTAAATCACCATCATCCCTTGCTGCTAAAATTATTCAGGCAATTGAAAGCCCCGACGCTTGCCAGCAATGGGTGACGGCGGGTTATGACAAGGTGCAACAAGTGATGAACGTCGAGCACAATGCCCAGCAAGTGTTAGCGTTTTACCAGCAAGTACTGGCGGATAACGAGATGGTAGGGGATGAGCAATGCTAAAGCGTAGTTTCGATATTTTGGCTTCATTGTCTGGATTGTTAGTGCTATTGCCATTGTTACTAGTGTTAGCGGTGTTGATCCGTTTTAAACTGGGGTCGCCAATATTGTTTAAACAGCCCCGTCCCGGTTTGCATGGCAAACCCTTTAACATGTTAAAATTTCGTTCTATGACAGATGAGCGCGATAGTGCAGGTCAACTGCTAGATGATGAACTACGGTTAACGGCATTTGGTCGCTTATTGCGTGCTACCAGTATGGATGAATTACCGGGCTTGTTTAATGTATTGCTTGGCAATATGAGTTTGGTGGGTCCGCGTCCGTTATTAATCGAATACTTACCCCTTTATAATGCTGAACAAGCACAGCGGCACAATGTGCGTCCCGGCATTACCGGTTGGGCGCAGGTGAATGGCCGCAATGCACTATCTTGGGAAGATAAATTTGCCCTCGATATTTGGTATGTTAAACATCAGTCCTTGTGGTTGGATATTAAGATTTTGTTGATGACGGTGGCTAAAGTGCTTAAACGGGAAGATATTAATCAGCAAGGGCAGGCTACTGTTAGTAAATTTACTGGGCAACCATAGGGACTATTTATGACACAACTTATGGCAGAACGTATGACTAAACGTTTAGTTATTATTGGTGCTGGCGGTCACGGTAAAGTGGCAGCCGATTGTGCCGAGTCTATGGCTGTTTACGATGATATCGTATTTTTGGATGCAGGTTTTAGTGAGCGCCCACAAGTCGGGCCTTGGAAAATCATTGGGCTCCCTGAAGATTTTAATCAGTATACGGATTGCGAATTTTTCGTGGCAATTGGCGATAACCATGGGCGTCAGCGTTGGCTGCTGCAGTTGCTGGCTGCGCAAGTTAGTATTGCCAGCTTAGTGCATTCCAGCGCTGTGGTAAGTAAACATTCAAGTTTTGGTGAGGGCAGTTTAATTTGTGCCAACGCAGTAGTAAATCCATTTACCTCTTTGGGCTTCGGTTGTATTTTAAATACCGGAGCGACAATCGATCATGACTGTAACGTCGGTGATATGGTGCATATCGCACCAGGAAGTCATGTTGCCGGTGGAGTTAATATTGGCGAATTATGTTTTATCGGGGTTGGCAGTAGTATTATACCGTCACTGAGCATTGGTCAAAATAGCACCTTAGGCGCGGGATCTGTGGTGATTACTGATATAGCCGAAAATAGTTTAGCTTACGGAATACCGGCAAAAGTGGTAAATTAAAGCAAGAATATAATAAAAATAGATGTTATCTCTACACAAAAGGCTGTTGAAGGTGATGTTGTTCAGTAAAGCTGAAGCACATCATACGCCCAGCAAAAAACAATAATAATAAGAGATGTAAATATGTTAAATGGTCCATTTTCACCTTGGCCTGATTATGACGAACAAGAAAAGCAGGCCGTTCTCAGCGTTTTAGATTCTAATCAAGTTAATTACTGGACGGGTCAACAAGGGCGTGAATTTGAAAAAGAATTTGCTGCTTTTAGTGACAGTCGTTATGCCGTTGCAGTAACCAATGGCACTGTTGCCCTTGATTTAGCATGGCAAGCGCTACAATTACCGGCAGGTTCTGAAGTGATCGTGACTTCGCGCACCTTTCTTGCCTCTGTGTCCTCCATTGTCTTAGCTGGTTTAGTGCCGGTATTTGCTGATGTGGATCGCGATTCGCAAAATATCTCCGTAGACACCATTGCAGAAAAGATCACTGCCAATACTAGTGCCATCTTATGTGTGCACTTAGCCGGTTGGCCCTGCGATATGGATCCCATTATGGCGTTGGCTGAGCAACATAATATCCAAGTCGTAGAAGATTGTGCCCAAGCTCACGGTGCCACCTATAAAGGCCGTTCAGTGGGTAGCTTTGGTGCGTTATCTGCTTGGTCATTCTGCCAAGATAAAATCATGACGACTGCCGGTGAAGGTGGCATGGTCACCACTAATGATGAAGCGTTGTGGCAAAAAGTGTGGTCGTTTAAAGATCATGGAAAATCTTGGTCAGCGGTTTATGAAAAACAACATCCACCGGGTTTTCGTTGGTTACATGAAAGCTTTGGTACCAACTGGCGCATGACTGAAATTCAGGCCGCAGTGGGTCGAATTCAATTACAAAAAATGCCGGAATGGCTAAAGACACGTAGCCAATATGCTCAACAAATTTGGCAAACTGCACGTCAGTTTTCTAGCTTGCGTGTGCCAGCGATCCCCGATTTTATTCAACATGCTTTTTATAAATGCTATGTGTTTGTTGAGCCGCAACAGTTAAAGCCCGACTGGGATAGAGACCGCATTATTCAAGCCTTGATTGACGCCGGTGTTCCGTGTTTTTCAGGCTCATGTTCAGAAGTCTATTTAGAAAAAGCCTTCGACAATACCCCCTACCGGCCACAGCAACCTTTAGTTAATGCAGTGGAGCTGGGCGAAACTAGTCTAATGTTTTTAGTACACCCCACCTTAACCCATGCCGAAATGGATAAAACCTGCGAGGTATTTAGCAATGTAATGCTAGAGGCAAGCCGATGAGTATTCTTAATCGATTGTTTGCATTATCGCGTAATGCCAAATTATTGTTGGCATTAGTGTGGGACTTTCTGGCGCTGACCTTTGCCTTGTTCTGTGGCTATTGGATCCGCTTGGGGATCTCTAATGAGCATATTACCCGTGAAGAAATTATTTTGCTGGGTAGCACCTTATTTTTCACCTTACTTGTTTTAACTCTACTCGGTCATTACCGGCATATTATTCGCTATATCGGTTTAAAAGCCGCTACCGTGATGTTCGCCGCTATTACTCTTGGTGCCGTTTATATGGTGCTGGTAAGCGTACCCTTGCAAGCATTTTTACCGGTCAGCGTACCGTTCATTTTTTGGGTGTTCGCTACTATTTTATTGGGTGGTCCCCGTTTTTTGATTTATATCGTGGTGCAAAGTCATGGCTATCGCTTACGCGAAAAATGCCTTATTTTTGGTGCCGCTGAAACCGGTAGAAGTCTCGCCCAAAGTCTCAAGCAAAATTCTGATTTATTACCCGTGGCCTTTATTGATGACAAGCAAAAGTACCGTGGTAGACAGGTACTTGGCCTTGAAGTTAAACCGCGCAGTAAAATTCCTGAATTAATTAAAAAACATAATGTGAAGAAAGTGCTACTGGCGGTGCCTAATACCTCAATGGCCCGTCGTAAAGAGTTAATTGCCGAACTCGAACCTTACGCATTGGAATTATTGACGATCCCGGATATGAAAGATTTGGTGTCTGGTGAGCGGAAAATTAGCGAACTACAAGAAATTCGCATTGAAGAATTGTTAGGTCGCGAACCGGTTCCAGCCATTGATTCTTTATTAACGCCCAATATCACTGGTAAGCGGGTGATGGTCACCGGTGCCGGTGGTTCAATTGGTAGTGAACTGTGTCGGCAAATTATCAAAGCAGCCCCCGAATCAATCGTGCTCTTTGAAATATCCGAATTCAATTTATATCAAATTGAAAATGAATTGCGTACTCAGTATCCTGATGTGCCTTTGTATCCGGTGCTTGGGACCATTCAGGACTCGGAAGTTATCCGCGAAGCGCTAGCAAAATTTAAGATACAAACCATTTATCACGCGGCCGCCTATAAGCATGTACCCATGGTGGAATGTAATATCATGATGGGTATCCGCAACAATATCTTTGGTACCGCCAATGTGGCCTTAATTGCCGCTGAGTTTGAAGTGGAGAAGTTTGTACTGGTCTCTACCGATAAAGCCGTCCGTCCGACCAATGTGATGGGCGCGACCAAACGTTTTGCTGAATTATATGTGCAGAGCATCGCCGAACTAGGTAGCAAAACCGAATACGCCATTGTGCGCTTTGGTAACGTGCTAGGGTCCTCCGGTTCTGTAGTGCCTTTGTTCACCAAGCAGATAGAAAACGGTGGACCGATTACTGTTACCCACCCTGATATTATTCGCTACTTTATGACGATACCCGAAGCATCACAGTTGGTCATCCAAGCGGGCTGTATGGGCAAAGCAGGCGAAGTATTCGTGTTGGATATGGGCGACCCGGTAAAAATTGTCGATCTAGCCACTAAGATGGCGCATTTAATGGGCCATAGTATTCGTACCGAGGAGAACCCCGGTGGTGATATAGAGATTCAATTTTCCGGCTTGCGTCCAGGTGAAAAACTCTATGAAGAACTGCTGATTGATGATGCAGATACTCAAACCGAGCATCCACGGATCATGGGCGCTAACGAATTTCGCTTGCCCTTTGATGAGGTGGTGATGTTGTTGGATAAACTTAATTACGCGTTGATCCAACGGGATGAAGTAAAAGCCCGGCAAATACTGATCGACGGACCATTAGCCTATACCCCAGCAACACACTGAATACGTGATGGTAAGCGAGTGATTGGTGCTTTAGATTTTACTTAAAGCGCCGATAACACCATGGAATACAATAGAAAAACAACAACATTTTAAGGACGAAAACAACGTCTGCAATCTGCCGAAGATATAATGCAGATTGGAATATTTTTTATAAAAACGCACAGTCGCTGACAAAGGTCATTATGCGCAAAATAGTCACGTTTTTAGTCGGTGTATTGACCGTCACGCAGAATTTAGCTGCGACTACTATGAATAAACAAGCTTCGCCTTTGGAGTTATCCGCGAAGGCGTTATATAGCGACAATATTAATCCAACCAATGATGCTGATAATGGTGCCTCTGTATTGGCACTTGCCGCTAATGGGCAATTTACCCAGCATATTGATGGCTGGTGGTGGCAGCTGGATTACGCAGCACAAACCGAAAAACTACAATTAGATAGCGATGATGTCACCCAAACCGACAGTTATCAGCAAGGCCATATCGGTATTGTTAGTCGCTGGTATCTAGGTAAAGCGTGGTATTTGGATGCGGGCGCAAAGGTGCAGCAGCAAGATGAGCGCATTGGCAGTGGCTTATCACAGTTACGTCGTGACATAGTCATCGCCGACAGCCGTCGTAGCGACGAATACCATGCTGAATTGGTGTATGGCCAAGATGTTAGTTCACGCAATCTGACGTTGTCTTATACCCATAAAAACTTGGATTATGCTGACAATAATAGTTACTCAAACTTATTCGACATCAACCAACAAACTATTGCCGCCCATTTTACCTTTGCAATGTCGTCGGCCTCGCGCTTCGTGTTGTTTTTAGAGCATCAACAAGATAATTACGACGTGGCAAGTCGAGTGGATAGTCGAATGCAGCGAGCAATGGTGGGGATGGATTGGCAACCCTCAGGCACCTCAAGTTTATCTATTTTGGTAGGGCAATATCAGCGTCAGCCACAAGGTGGTGATGCTACTCATGGCGTCACTTGGCAAATGAGCTATCAATATGCGCCACGGGATGGTTTGCAAACCACTATCACCTCATCTAAATCGTCGGTGGCTGGTGAAAACGAGTTAGCCTCGGACTCGTTACGCCAGCAGTGGCAAATTAATATGCATTATCTTTACAGCGACCAATGGCACTATGGCTGGCAAGGACAGTTTAGTCATACTGACTATTTGGAGCAGACCGCTTCCCGCAGTATAACTGTGCGTAATTTAAGTTTATGGATGAAACTCAATTTACGTGATTATCAGCATGTTGTGCTGGATATAGGGCATCGTCAAAGTGACGAAAGTACCGGACTTTTTGATTACCAACAAAATGAGGTGAGTATCAGTTGGCAATACGAATTCTAAGTCTACTGCTGTTGCTGATATCAAACTTGGTTTCGGCAAATGACGATCAATTTATGATTGGCGTAGGCGATACTATAGTGATCGACGTGTATAACGAAAAAGATTTGTTCGTGCGCACTAAGGTTAGCCAATCCGGTATGGTGCGTATGCCGCTTATTGGCAGTATTCAGGTGATCAACAAAACCGCACGACAACTGGGAGAAGAGCTGGAAGTCGCCTTGTTGGATGGTTATTTGGTGCACCCCAGTGTAACGGTCAGTATTGAACAATTTCGCCAAATTTATATAAAAGGGGCAGTGAAGTCAGCAGGGGCTTATGATTTTGTATTTGATTTAACCGTGGCACAAGCCATTGCCATTGCCGGTGGGTTGAAGGATAGGGCTTCGGCCAGTGCGTGGTTTATCATTCGTGGACCTGCGAAAGAACGTATTAAAGCCACAGCAGAAAGTAAAATACTGCCCGGTGACACTCTGACCATAGATGAAAGTATTTTCTGACCATGAGTTATCAACCTACCAATCAATTCCAAACCAATAACAGTTTCGATTTTACCGACCTGTTAACGTTTTTGTGGGGTAAAAAATTTCGTATCGTCGCCTTGGCTTTGGTGATGACGGTAAGTGCAGGATATTTTGTAGTGCAACTGCCCAAGGTGTACGTGGCATCCAGTACGTTAATGTTGGCTCAAGGGTCTTCGGGGGGATTTAAGCCCTCAATGATGTCACTGGCCGGCGGTGAAGATGGCAAAATGGACACCTACATGGAGTTCATTAAATCTCGTCAGTTTGCTGAAATCATCGTGTCGGAATTGGAGTTACACCGAGAGAAGGAGTTTCAATCTAAGAATGGGGCTGGGCAAGATCAATTTGATACTGCACTGGAAAAGTTTTTGGATAAATTGTCCATGAGTAAAGTGCGTAGTACCGACATGCTGCGTCTGAGTTTTTCATCTTATAGCCCTAAATTGGCGACCCATATCGTTAATACCATTGGTCCGGCGTTTTTTGCTTTTCATGGTAGCTTGCAACAACAGAAAATGGATGATGCCTCGTCACGCTTGGTGTCGCAGTTGACCGATACCGAGAGTCGTTTGGCCGAGGCTGAACAGGCATTGTTGGAGTATCAGCAACAGAACAACATTATTGATGTTAAAACACAGATTGAAATGTCCCAAAGCGAGATAACTGCCTTAGTTCAAGAGAAGTTGCTAAACGAGAAGCTGCTATCTGATGCACACACTTCCTTGGCGCAAACCAGACAGTATGCGGACAATGAGCAAATGCTGATGCAAATCCCATGGATCATGCAAAATAGCCTGACTCAAGATCTTCGCCGTAAAATACTTAATCAAGAACAACAGCTTAATGACATTGCCAAGCGCTATAAATTTAAACATCATAAATATATTGCCGCAGAGTCAGCATTAACCTCATTAAGGGATGAACTAACCAGCGTGATCCAGCAACTGACGAATGGTTTACAGCAAAGTATTCAGCGTTTTCAGGCGCGCCAGTCTGAACTTACCACGCAAATTAATAGTGCTAAGGCTAATCTTAATGTGTTGGGTAAGCAAGAAGTGCAACTGGCCAAACTGGATAGAGAATTACAAGCTACTGAAAAAGTGTACGACGCCTTTACCAAGCAATTTCGTGAAGCCGAAATGCTAAAAAATATGGGGCACAATGAAGAATTTGCCATTGTTGATTTTGCCACTGTACCTAAATATCCAGCTAAGCCTAACGTAACCTTAATCATGGTAATGATCGCTATGATATCGGGAGTATTTAGTGCCGGATTTTGGTTGATATTGCATTTGATTAACAATAAAGAATCACGTTTTAGAAATATGTTACATGCTATGGAAGTGCCGGTGTTGGCGGCACTACCTAGAGTAGGTAAAAAGCATCGTCAGCGCTCACCATTACCGTTGCTTAGCACTAAAGGTGAAACCAGTTATCAATATTCCGAGGCTATTCGTTCATTACGCACGTCGATTTTAATTGGCCAGCAACAGATCAAAACGGTAGCTATTTCTTCGGTATCACAAGGTGTGGGTAAAGCTAGCGTTGCGATTAATTTAGCCGAATCATGTAGTAATATGGAAAATGTATTATTGGCGGATATTGACTTGAGTCGCCCATCAATTGCCCGTGGTTACGAGTTGCCTGAAGGCCATCCCGGCATTACTGATTATTTTGCTAAGAAGGCCGGTTTTGCCGAATGTTTATATCGTAAAAATGCCGACCGTTTGTCGGTGCTGCCTAGCGGTCATGTATCTAGTGATCCACTGGCCGTGATTTCTACCGATCGCTTTCTAAATTTTCTTAAAAAACTTACTGGTCATTTTGATCGTATTATTCTGGAAGCGCCGCCCATCCAAAGTATCAGCGATGCGCTGATATTGTCGCGTATGGTGGATGCGGTCATTCTAGTCATTGATATAGAGAAAACCGATTACACCGGCTTGCAAGCCAGTATTCAGCGCTTGCGAGAAACCAATGCACCGTTAATGGGCGTGGTGTTTAATAAAATGAAGCAGTGAACCGCTGCTTGCTATTTTAGCTACTTGTTCAGGTTAGTTAACATTAACTGCTAAACTATGGCGATTTTTACATTTACTAGAAAGGACGTGACTGTCGGTGGTTGATTTACAACAACACCATACGTTTGCACTGACGGCTCAGGCGAACAGCCTAATTCAAATTACCTCAGTTGAAGAGTTACAAGCGCGCTTGCCGTTTAAGCAGCCTTTTGTAATTTTAGGGCAGGGTAGTAATACGGTTTTTGTCGATGACTTTGCCGGTGATGTGTTGCATATCGCCCTTAAAGGCATTCAACGTCACAGCACGGATTCTCATCACTTGTTAAATGTTGCAGCGGGTGAGAACTGGCACGAGCTAGTGTGTTGGACGTTACAGAACGGTATTACTGGCTTTGAAAATTTGGCACTAATCCCCGGCACTGTTGGCGCTGCACCAATACAGAATATTGGTGCTTACGGTAAAGAGATAGCCAGCTATATCGACAGTGTTGAATATTTAGATATACAGAGTGGTGCTCTATTTAATCTTGCTGGTGAAGAATGTGAATTTGGCTATCGCGACAGCGTGTTTAAACATCGCTTGCATGCAAAAGTAGTGATTACGGCAGTCAATTTTAAAATACCGATTCAGTGGCAAGCGGTTGCTGATTACGGTGAATTGCGTCAATTGCAGCAACCCACAGCCCAAGATATCTTTGAGCAAGTGGTGGCTATTCGCCAGCAAAAACTTCCTGATCCCGCGCAAGTAGGTAATGCCGGTAGTTTCTTCAAAAATCCGGTAATTTCCCAGCAGCAGTATCAACAATTACAACAACAATGGCCTAGCATGCCGCATTTTGCGGTTAACCCTCAACAGGTTAAGGTGCCCGCTGCATGGCTTATTGAGCAAGCCGGATTTAAAGGAAAAATGTTGGGTGGTGTGCAAAGTCATCCAACCCAACCTTTGGTATTGACCAATATTGGCCAAGCAACCGGCGAGCAATTATTGGCCTTTGCGCGGAGTATTCGCCAACAAGTTCACGAGCAATTTTCAATTATGTTAGACAACGAAGTGCGCTTAATTGGTCGACACGGCATGGTGAGCCTATGAGTTTATCTGGGGAGCAGAAACGCGCGCGTATCCTCGCCGTTTTAACCGATGGTCAGTTCCATTCAGGGGAAGTGTTAGGTGCGCAACTTGGGGTATCTCGCGTTGCCATTGCTAAGCATATTAAGGCGCTATCTGAGCTAGGTTTAGATATTTTCAGTGTCTCCGGTAAAGGCTATAAATTGGGTCGTTCAGTTGAGTTGTTGAACGCCGATAAAATTGCGGCATTACGCCACAGTAACGGTGGATTGGACGTGCTGAATGTTGTGGGCTCGACCAATGACGTGATCAAATCTCAATTGAGCAATTTGCACAGTGGCCATGTGTGTTTGGCCGAAGCGCAAACGGCGGGCCGTGGCCGACAAGGTAAAGTATGGGTGTCGCCATTTGGCTCAAGTGTATACTTGTCGATGTATTGGGCTTTTTCTGGCGGATATCATTCTATTAATGGCCTTAGTTTGGTGGTTGGCTTAGCGGTAGCTGCAACCCTCAATAAACTCGGTTTGAACGACAGTCAAATTAAGTGGCCCAATGATATTTATTATTATGACCAAAAATTAGCTGGCGTGCTGATTGAGCTTGAAGGTCAGGTCGGCGCTCAATGCCATGCCATTATTGGTATTGGCTTGAACATGGATTTAGCCGAAGTGGACGCCAATATTGATCAACCTTGGACTGACCTTAAAAGCATTAATGGCAGCGTGCCGGAACGCAATCAGTTATGTGCGATGTTAATTGACGAACTGCATGCTTATTTACAACGCTTTGAACAACAAGGTTTTGAGCAATTTATACCCCAATGGCAACAACATGATTGGCTTGTTGAGCGTGAGCTGAATTTGCATTGTGGTAATAATATTATCAGTGGCGTCGGTAAAGGTGTGGATGTACAAGGGGCATTATTGATGCAAACAGCCAAAGGCATTGAACGCTTTTTTGGAGGGGAGATAAGTGTCCGAGCAAAATAGCCCACTGAGCAATAGCAAAGTGCTACTGCTTGATATTGGCAATAGTCGTATCAAAGCTTGCTTGGTAGAGAACAGACGACTTTCGCCGATGTTAGTGCTGGAGCAAACCGATGCGTTAATGCCGTTGTTGGCTAACGTGAATAAATGTTTAGTGTCCGCAGTGGGGCAATCGCAAAAGCGACAGGCAATAGAATTGCTATTAAAGCAACAGAGCATCCCTCTTATCTACCTACAAACAACGGCGGAATACGCTGGTTTACGTTGTGGCTATTCAGACTTTACTCAATTGGGCATCGACCGTTGGTTGGCCATGTTAGGGTGTAAGCGGCGTTGTGATAGTGATTTTGCCGTATTAGATTTTGGCACGGCCATGACCTGTGATCTGGTGACTAAAAAAGGCCAGCATCTTGGCGGTTGGATTGCTCCCGGCATACACACCATGCAAACGGCCTTAGTTACGCAAACGGAAAGATTAACTAATCAATTTGTTTCGCCGCCACAATTAGCTTTAGGGAACACTACTCAAGCCTGTATCAACATGGGCACCTTTGCTGCTATGCAAGGCTTTTTATTATCCGCCGTTGGTTACATGGATCAGCACAGTCAGGACTATCGAATTTTCATTGGTGGTGGTGATGCAAGCGCGTTATGTCAGCTTGCCGGCCCGCAAGTAGAATACATCGAGCATTTGGTGTTTGAGGGCATGCTTGAATTTATATAGACGGATAGTTCTAGTATAATCAATGGCATAGGGGCAGTTATTCCTTTTCCTTCTTTCCGGTAATCTCTTTAGGACCTTGTTTGATATAGTTTTTTAGTGATTCGCTAATGCGGCCGGCGTTAAAGGGTTTGACGATAAAACCACTCGCGCCATTTTTTATGGCTTCCATCACATTTTCCGAAGAGCTTTCACCGGAGACCATCACCACGGTAATGTCACTATTATATTTTTTAATGAGTTTCAATATTTTTAAGCCACTTAGACCAGGCAAGTCAATATCGAGATAGACCAAATTAATCAATCTCAAATCGATAAGATCCATTACTTTATAGCCACTGGACGTTTGATAGAAGTGGGCTTCTATAGGTAATGTGTCATCATCAATACAAGAATTAATCGCACTCCTGAGTAATTCTCTGGTGTAGTCGTAGTCATCGACTAATAATATGTTAGTTCTATACACCTCATTCATCCTCAGTACTTATAATGTCGTTAACTTGAACAATCACTTTATTAATGAGCATTGTTGCTTCAGTTTGCTTTTGTTGTTTGAGCATTGTTATTGCATCATTCGCACTATCGGTTAATGCACCATAACCAAAACTGCCGGCGCTACCTTTAATCACATGCAAAATCTTACCAATGTTGATGTAGTCATCCACTTCAAGAAAGGCAATGAGTTCATGATACTGGCCGGTAAGTGATTTTAGAAAAAAGGGGCGTAATTCATTAGTGCGTGCCGATAATGATGCCAGCACTTGGTCTCTCGTTTGTCGTTTGTTGTCGCTGGCTTTGGCTAAATGTTGTGCAAGTACAGCAAAAAATGCTGGTAAATTTAAAGGTTTAGCTAGGGTTCCCCGAAAGCCTATTTGCTCATACTCCTCTACATCGTTTTGCATCACATTGGCGGTTAGCGCATAAACAGGTTTGCTATAACCTAACTGTAACAATCCTTTAAGAGCTTCTTTGCCATCCATGACGGGCATTTGAATATCCATTAACACCAGATCGAATTCTTCACTAATGGCCTGTTCAATGCCAAGTTGCCCATTGTCGGCAACGGTGACGGTAGCACCGGTGCTCTCAACATAACGGCTTATTAACTGCTGAATGGTTAATGTATCTTCTACCAATAAAACGTTGCCGCGTAACTGCGGAATGTCCCCATTTTGTATTGATGTGCTGGTGTGCCGTATGCTGGGGAGGGTGAGTAACTTGCCTTCCAACGTACTGCTTTTAATACTGGCGCTAAACTCACTGCCTTTTTTTAGTTGAGATTGTACCCTAAGTTCACCGCCCATTAATTGGGTCAGTTGTTTGGCAATACTTAAACCCAAGCCGCTGCCTCCATGTTGGCGAGTGACTTTGTCATCAACCTGTTTGAAACTATCAAAGATGTAAGATTGCTGGTCGCTGTTAATGCCTGTGCCAGTATCTTTCACTTTAAAAAACAGCATGCCATTATCCCATTGAGTATGAACACTTAGGGTTATTTCGCCCTTCTCGGTAAACTTAATTGCGTTAGACAATAAGTTATGTAGCACTTGCTTTAAGCGTATGGGATCGGATCCTATCCATTGGGGTATACCAGCACTCACATCAAAATTCAGTTTGAGAGATTTAGATTGGGCACGGACTTGATGCAATTCATTTAATTCTGCGAGCAATGAACCTAAATTGAAACGCTTGTTTTGCAGAGGCAGGTTGTTCGCCTCTATGTTACTCAAATCAAGAATCTCACTGAGCAGTTCAGTGAGATTATTAGCGTTATCTATAATAGTGGTTAAGTACTTTTCGGTTAGTTGAGCATTCAGCTTTTCACGGCGTAATATTTCAGCGAAACCAATAATAGCGGTTAACGGCGTTCTAATTTCATGGCTCATGTTCGCTAAAAATTGTGATTTAGCAAGGTTGGCTTGTAAAGCTGCGTCTGTCTCTTTGCTTTGTTTGGCAATTAACTCCTGCATGCTAGCTTTTAGTGCTACTAACTCTTGATTGCGAGATTTTAGTTCTAATGATATTTGTGTGATCTGATTTTTGTCCTGCTGCTCGTCTAAATCGCTTTGTTGGTTATTGTCACTCGCCATAATTATTCCATTTATCTTTCCGCTTTGAGTGTAGTAAAATTTTTGCAAATAGAGAGGGCAACGCTCATTTAAATAATAATGACGTCACGAATTGCGCCCTATAAAGTCTTTTTTATCGACAATTACCGCGACCGAATAAACTTTCTAAAAAGTTAATCCAATGTATTCGCTATAAAATTAGCCAGTTTGGCGTGAAATTAAGCAAACAGTCAAAAAACTATAATTTTTTAATTCATTGCTATTGCACACACCAAAATGTTGCTCTAGAATGCGCCCCTCTTGATGCAGTGCCGGCTTAGCTCAGTTGGTAGAGCAACTGACTTGTAATCAGTAGGTCGCCAGTTCGACTCCGGCAGCCGGCACCATCAAACTTTGGAGGGGTTCCCGAGTGGCCAAAGGGATCAGACTGTAAATCTGACGGCTCCGCCTTCGGTGGTTCGAATCCACCTCCCTCCACCATTTTCAAGCCGTGGTTTTCGGATTGCGGTGTGGAGTGAAGTTAGTTAGGTATCAATTCATCGATAACTAATATGACATTAGGCTAATGTTTTTTAACTTCGCTTCATAAATTAAAAAAGCGCTCATATTGGGCGTTTTTTTAGTGAGCAGAGTTTGTTTCTGTTTCACATTTTTTCTTGGGATGAGATTGCCTCAAGAGATATGGTTAGCGGGCATCGTATAAAGGCTATTACCTCAGCCTTCCAAGCTGATGATGCGGGTTCGATTCCCGCTGCCCGCTCCAATTTATGTGCTGATATGGCTCAGTTGGTAGAGCGCACCCTTGGTAAGGGTGAGGTCGGCAGTTCGAATCTGCCTATCAGCACCATTCTCTTTTGCTCGTTCCTTCACAAATAGTTTTTTAATAGTTTGATTTAGGAATGTTAAAATGGCAAAAGCAAAGTTTGAACGTACAAAACCGCACGTTAACGTAGGCACAATCGGTCACGTTGACCACGGTAAAACAACCCTAACCGCAGCGATCACGACTGTATTGGCAAAAACGTACGGT
>JAUHQD010000008.1 GCA_030418115.1 Alteromonadaceae bacterium BrNp21-10
GATTTACGCTTAATTTACTGGCTGGATTGGTGGCTTATTGTCTTAAAGAGAATAAGCCATCCCTTAACCTGACTGACGTAGAGCGTTATTCTATGGTAATTGCTTAAACCGATCTCAGGTTAACTAAATACGCTTAGCCTGCATTTCCTTCACCGCATAATCGACAGCTCTGGCTGTAATCGCCATAAATGTCAGACTCGGGTTCTGTACTGCCGATGAGCAGAAACTAGCGCCGTCGGTAACAAATAAATTCTTCACATCGTGACACTGGTTAAAGCCATTCAGGATGGAATCTTTAGGATCCCGTCCCATACGTGCGGTACCCACTTCATGGATAGCAATACCTGGTGGTCTGTCAGTAGTGTTACTTTTGACGTTGGTTAAACCTGCGGCTTTAAGCATTTTCTCGCCTTCCACGGCTGCCGCTTCCATCATGGCTTTTTCATTGTCAGTATAATTGACGTCAAAATGTAACTGCGGGATCCCCCACTTATCTTTCAACGTTGGGTGCAAACTCACCTGATTCTCATAGCGAGGTAGCATTTCCCCTTGAGCAGAAATTCCAAACTTCCACTTGCCGCCATTACGAATGCGTTGTTTAAAGTCAGCACCAATACCATCTTCATGCTGCTGCCCCACCCAATTTTCACGATAAGCTCCACCGGAAAATGCAAAACCACGTAAAAATGGCCGTGATTTGTCTGGTTTATAGTAAAAATTCGGAATGTAGATACCAGTAGGACGACGACCAGAGAAGTAATCTTCTTCAAAGCCCTCGATATCACCGGACACCTTGGCGTTATAATTGTGATCCATCAAATAATGACCCAATACGCCAGATGAATTAGCAATACCATTAGGGAAATGGGTCGATTTAGAGTTCAACATAATTTGCGTAGTACCCAAAGTTGAGGCACATAGGAACACCACTTTGGCAAAATACTCGCGCTCACTTAGGTCATCATTATCGATAACCCGCACGCCACTGACGCGACCTGTTTTGTCATCATAAATTAAACTATGTACCACACTATTTGGTGCGACTTCTAAATTACCAGTGGCGACGGCCGCCGGTAACGTAGAACTTTGCGTAGAGAAGTAAGCACCAAAAGAACAACCACGATGACACTCGCTGCGGGCCATACACGGGCCACGGCCCTGGGCCAAATGATGGGGTTCAGGTTTAGTTAAATGAGCCGTACGTCCCATAATCATGCTGCGTCCTGGAAACTGTTTCTCAATCGCCGCTTTGATGGCTTTTTCAGGGGCCATCATTTCAAAAGGGGGGATAAATTCACTATTGGGTAATTGTTCTAAATTATCCGCCGCACCACTAATGCCTGCGTGACGCTCAACATGACTATACCAATTAGCCAAATCATCATGACGAATAGGCCAGTCGTTACCATACCCATCTAATTTATTGGCGTTAAAGTCATGATCACTTAAACGATAAGACTGACGATGCCATAACAGAGACTTACCGCCTAATTGATTAGCGCGGATCCAGCTAAAGGTGGTGTCTTTTTCCGTTGAATAGGGTAAATCTCGATCATTACCAAAGAAGTGCTTGGTCAGATCGTTAAAGGCATAACATTGTTGCTGGATCTGATGCTGGTCGTGGATCAGATTTTTATCAACATGAGTGCGATAAGGGGTTTCCCATGGAGCCTTTCCTTCACCGATATAGTCCTTTTGATGCTCAACAACACGGCCACGTTCGATCATTAAGGTTTTCAAGCCACGTTCAGTAAACTCTTTAGCAGCCCAGCCGCCAGTGATGCCTGATCCAATAACAATAGCATCATAAACTTTTTTACTTTCTTTAATATAAATACTCATTTCACACTCCAACCGTGCCTAATGGAAAACGTGCTAGGCAAACGGCTTATAACAACTTAAAAAGAAACTCATTGCCTAAAGGCTTAGTAATAAGCCAATGAACCCCATGGCTTGCCAACTTCATCGAAGGGTACTTCACCTCTAAATCCACCGGGTATCGCCTGATAGGCCAACTCTTGAGTCGCCCCTACTTCAGAGGTGTAATAACCAAAGCAAATTAAGGTTTTGAGAAACTTGAACTGCTGACGATCGGTTTGATCAAAATTACCTTCGCCCAGCTCCATGCGAGTAAGTAGCTTTATCTGCTGTTCATTGCTTAATTTAGAAAAGTTATTATTGAAACTTTTTTCTGCGGCTTGCTGCACACGAGCCAATACTGCTACGACTTGTTGCTGCTCTGCTGGGGAAAAACAATGATAAAGCTGGTTATCGATAAAACCGTGAACACCAACTTCGCCGGCACCCGGGGTATCCGTGCGTGGGATCACTACATTACATATGTGTTGTAACAAGCTCATTTGCGATGAATTAAATAGCGCAGGGGTATTACTTGCGGCTGGCTCATATGCCATGGCAACCGCCAAACCATTATTAGCCAATAATCCAGCGGCAGCGGCGCCACCGACAAATCGTGTCATATCTTTTAAAAATTGACGGCGATCGGTTTTCTCTAGGATAGTATTTTCATTTTTGTTCATATTTTCTCTCTACTTTTACCAAGGGTATTTAACACCCTCAGAGCGTGCCGATCTTTATAACGTAAATTACCAAGAGTAAATATCAAGAAATAGGCAAATTGCGGCAGTTAACCGGCAGAGTTCGAAAGTAAACGATTTCAGAGAGATCCTTAAGCCATCAATGCCAATGCAAAGCTGGATTTAATGCTTTTGCCAATAACGCTGCATTTGCAAAAATAGAAATGACGCCGACCATGTTATTAACACCAACCCCGTGAGCGACTCAATACCCACGAGGAAACGCAATCCGCCGATTGGTGTAATATCACCAAAGCCGAGAGTAGTGAATGTGGTAAACGAAAGATATACACAATCAAGTAAACTGCCATCAAATTGCCCCAACAACTGCCCAAATTCGTGACTATGGTGTAAAGCATAATAGGCAAAAGCAAATACCCATACTTCGGCGGCATGGGCAATTAAACAAATAAATACACCGATTAATATTTTCACCCGATGAGGAAGGGTTATGGTTGGCAAATGCTGAGACAATTGATTTAGAAATTCAAAATGCAGCACCACTGCCGTTGCTACCACCCCAATATTAATCAGCGTTAGCAACAACATATTAAAGGGGTTTTTCCCAAAACACGGCATGCCCCATTTTTTCATCTAAGGCATAACCAGCAAAGCCATATTTTAAATAAGCTTGTTGCGCGATGTGATTACCGGTCAGCACTTCTAGAGTAACTTTGCAGGCACCGCGATCCTTTGCCTCCGCCTCTACTTTTTCTAACAGGCGCTGACTTAAGCCAGCACCTCGATGCCCCGGCATAACGGCTAAATCATGAATATTCACCAGCGGCTTGCCCTTAAATGTAGAAAATCCCATAAAGCAATTGGCTAAACCAGCCGGTTTACTGTCGACATAACACAAAATAGAAAAAGCCCCTGGTACTTGAGCAAGTTCACTTACCAATCGCCCCTGTACTTCAGTGCTAATGCCATTACCTCCCCCCATAGGGTCAAGGGCATATTGATGTAACAGATGTACAATGTCTTTTGCATGCTGTGGATTTTGGTAGTCAGCAACTGTCACCTGAACTGTAGCCATAGGTTTCCTTAAAGGAGAGATATTTAACGAGTAAATAGATTCGTTTATTTATGAGATCACTATATCTTGGAATCAAAATTGATGCATTAGCACATTATTTAATAAATACTTGGAGAGGAGAATTATAATCCTCAGTTCGACTATCACCTGTCCACTTCAATCTATTTCAAAGAGGAAATACCCGCTCATTTAGCAAGGCCAAAGTTGCTGCAATGGTTAGTTCTTAGTACCACAGCATAACCACCAGTACACATTGCTCACAAACTCATAGTTTCTAAAAAAGATGCAATAGTTTCCCTCCTCAACTGGTGTTATTTTAACCAACATAAAAATTCATCATTAAATCAAAGGAATGAACCTGCATGAATCGCAGAAATTTTATTCAACGCACCGGCCTGCTAGGGCTCAGTAGTCTTCTTTCAGCACCTCACTTATCTTGGGCCAGCAACAGTAAGTTTAAAATGGGCTACCAACTTTATAGCGTTAACGATGAGATGAAAAAAGATCCCATATTGGTGCTCAAGGCGCTAAAAGCCATTGGCTATGAAGATCTTGAAATTTTCGGCTTTAATAGTGCGCAAAATAGTATTTACGGTTACAAACCATCCCAATTCAAATCCATACTCAACGACCTTGGTATGACCGCATCGAGTGGTCACTACGGATTTTCGTCCTATTTGCATAAGTCATCTGACGAACTACTGCACTTTGTTGATCAATGTATCGCCGCCGCTCATGATATGGGTTCACGTTATATTACTTGGCCTTGGATTGCCCCACCCCAGAGAACCATCGATAATTTTAAACACATGGCGAAACTACTAAATATCATTGGCGAGCGCGTCAATGCAGCGGGGCTTGGCTTTGCATATCACAATCACGGATTCGAATTTGAAGATCATAACGGCCAAAACGGCTTCGATATTATTTTAAATGAAACAGACCCTGCGCTGGTCAAATTACAGATGGATATGTATTGGGTAATGCGATCATCCACAATGACACCTAAGCAATTAATTGCGCAACAGCCAGGACGTTATGTGATGTGGCATATAAAAGACATGGACGCCGTAACCGAGGACTATGCCGAACTAGGGCAAGGTGTAATCGACTATACAAAACTATTGCCCGACCCCATACAATCTGGACTCGAATTCTATTTCTTAGAACAAGGCGGTAATTTCGCCAACAATTCTATTCAAAGTGCGGCTACTAGCGCCAAGTACTTTAAGCAGTATTTACAAACATATTTGTGATATTAATAAACTTCTTGGCAATAAATCGTATTATTGCCTCTCCAAACCTTTTTACACTGTATCGATACATGGCGAGTTCACATTTCGCAAGGTAGTATTCTTTGCAAAGTCTTAATAATAATTTGCTATGACACTAGGGGAAGTTTGGCATATGAGAAAACTATCAATTTTAATCTTAGTTGGTATCGCCTTATTGCAATGGCCTGCTTTTGCCCAAGCGATATCGCTACAAGAGGCTTACGAAAGTCAAAAAAGTAATATTCAGGTTAAAGGCAGCGGCATCGTTGTTCGTATTTTAAGCGATGATAATCAAGGTTCTCGTCATCAAAAATTTATTCTGAAATTGTCATCAGGCCAAACCATTTTAATCACTCATAATATTGACCTTGCTCCTAGAATCAACTCAATTGCAAATGGTGATATGGTCCAATTTTATGGCGAGTACGAATGGAACAGCAAAGGTGGTGTAATACATTGGACTCATCATGATCCAAATAAACACCACGTGAATGGCTGGCTAAAACATAAAGGCAACATTTACCAATAGCTTTATAATAAATGAATTATGCTACGGTTAAACTCGCGAGCCTGCAGCCAAGGCGATCCTAAAATGCACAACAATTCTAATTGCTGGTATATGTGACTATTAAAATTCAAAATATATCCGAACCCGAGGTCACCTGCTCAAATTGTCAGGCTTGTTGCTGTCGGTTAGAGGTGATGATTATTAGCAACACCGGTGTTCCCGAACAGCATATTGCTGTTGATCAATGGGGCGGTGAAACCATGCTGCGTCTTGAAGATGGATGGTGCTCGGCACTAGATCGAGATACTTATCTGTGTACCATTTATGAAAACCGCCCTTGGATTTGCCGAGAATTTGAAATGGGTTCTTATCAATGTATTGATGAGAGAAAATTACTGCTTTGAATTAGCAGGAGTTTCCATGAATGCGCAGCATGGAGCCACGTGAAAAAGAGCATGAACGCCAGTGGCGTAGTCAATAACAATACTAGTCCCAGCGCTAAGCACTAGCCCACCCCCAACACCGCCCGCAATTCATTACCTAGTAATCCCGGTAACAAACCTAATACCAGCAAACTGGCAGCCACCACCGTTATCCAGATATTTGTAACTAACGCTTTAGGAGCTGACAGGGTTGAATTTTCCAGTGGAGCAAACAGCGCGAATATTACGCGTAAGTAGTAGTACAGGCCGACTGCGCTGCCGACAATCATCGCGGTCACTAACCACCAAGCCGATAACTTAATCGCCAAGGTGAGTAGATAGAATTTACCGATAAAGCCCACCGTAATCGGCATACCCGCTAAGGATAAAAATGCCAATGCCATGATGGTCGCTAACCATGGATGTTGCCAGAATAAGCCTTGGAGCTGGGGCAATTCGTCAAGATCATGTTGGTCGTCAAAACGTGACAACAAAGTCAGTACTGCAAAAATTAATATAGAAGCAATTAAATAGGCAAGTAAGTAATAACTAGCACCTTCAAGCACTAAACTATGATCAATATCTATGGCGATAATGCCAGCTACTAAAATGTACCCCATGTGGGCTATAGCTGAATAAGCCATTAAACGCTTAATACTTTGTTGCTGTAATGCTAACCAGTTGCCTAATAACATGCTGGCTATGGCCATCCACGTCAACATGCGAATCAGGTCTGCTTCAAAATCTTGTGGGATGATCAAAATTAGTTTAATTAAAATCGCGAAGACTGCGGTTTTTGAAAGGCTGGTCAGGAATAACGTCGAGTTGACTGGTGCGCCTTGGTACACATCTGGTGTCCAAAAATGTAGTGGCACTAACGACAACTTAAACGCCAATCCCGCAATCACTAATACAAAACCACTTTTCGCCAACAACGACATAGCACCGCCATTAGGCATTTGCATTAGCTCGCTTAATACCAGCGAACCACTTGTGGCATATAAAAAGGCCAAACCTAATAACAATACGCTAGTGGCCGCGCCGGATAGCAGCAAATACTTAATGGCACCTTCTAACGCCAAGCGGCGCTCGCGGTTATAGGCCAGCATAGCCAACATCGATAAGCCCATTAATTCCAATCCCAACAACAGCGATGCCACATGGCTAGCCATCGTCAGCAACATACCGCCTAAACAGGAGAGCAGCAGTAATAGATAAAATTCTTCGGCCGCTTCGGTACTGGGCATTTTCGAATAACTGCCCATGTACACGCCTTGCAATAACGCCACCGACAGACTGACAAACAACAGTAAAATGGAGAAAAAGCCACCTACAGGCTCATACTCAAACAGCAGGGTAATGGACTGCACCCCAACCGGAAACTGCCAGATTAGTGCGACTGCGGCGGCGATCAGCGTCACAACACATATGCCTTGTGCTAGTTTAGGTTGGCGTCGCCACGCAGCTTGTAGCAGTAATAGGATGATCCCAAGGCTGATGATCAGTACCGGTAGTAGCAACCAAAGTTCATGAAAACTCATTATTGAACTCCTTTGCTAATAGCTAGCAGTTGCTGAATCACATCATTGGGAATATCTAAAATAAGATGTGGCTGTAAGCCAAAGTAAATAAGTGCCACCGCTAATAGCGAGGTATACACCAATTCACGGCCATTTAAGTCCGCCACACTAGCACTGGCTGGGCCCTGAAATGCCCGTTGAAACAAATGCAATCCATACACCGCCGACAGCACAATGCCCAAGGTAGCGATAATGGTTAACACAGGGAATACCTGATAACTGCCAAGTAATGACAGCAACTCACCGTTAAAATTCGCCAATCCCGGCATACCAATACCTGCCATCACAAAAATTAACGTCAGCGTTGCCATTTTCGGTGCAGTTTTCCACATACCGCCCATGTCACCTAATTCTCGACTGTGTAGTCGATGCTGGATCATACCGCCCATACTAAACAATGCAGCACTACTAATACCATGTGCGACGATGGTTAATATCGCGCCCTGAATCGCCACCTCATGCCAGCTAAACAAAGCAAGTAATACAAAGCCCATATGGCTAATGCTAGAATAAGCAACCAAACGTTTAAAATCCGTTTGGCTGTATGCCATAACGGCACCATAGACAATACTCACCACACCCATGGTGACCGCTACCGGTGCAAATTCCACTGTTGCAGCAGGGAATAAAGGCAATACAAATCGAATCAGCCCATAGGCACCGGTTTTTAATAAAATTCCCGCCAACAACACGCTACCCGCAGTGGGCGCTTGGGTATGGGCATCGGGCAACCACGTATGCAGCGGCACCGAGGGTAACTTCACCGCAAAGGCCACAAAGAATCCTAGCATTAGCCAGTATTGGGTACTTGGCGGTAGGTTTAATAGTTGTAGCGCTTGGGGGTTAAAACTCATCTCACCGGTCATATCTTGATGAATAAGTGCTAACGCAATAATCGAAATCAACATCAGCAAGCTACTGGCTTGAGTGAAGATAAAAAACTTAATCGCTGCATAGCGCCGCTTTTCATGACCCCAAATGAGGATCAATGCCGTCATGGGTAGTAGCATCACTTCCCAAAACAGAAAGAACAAAAACATATCCGCCGCTAAGAACACACCGACGATACCGGCCACGCTAAACAGTAAATTGAAATGAAAGAATCCCTGCTTATCGTTAATCTCTCGCCAGGATACTGCCACGGCCAGTAACGCCAAGGCTAAGGTCAGCACAATAAGCAACAGCGCTAGGCCGTCTAACATCAGTGCAAAGTGGATATTAAAACGCGCAAACCAACTCCAACTGAGTTGCAGTGGCACCCCACTCTGTTGAGATTGCACACCTAACACTAGGGCGAATATTAGCAAGCCGAACAAGCTAATTAGTGACACCCAATTGCCGCTACCCGATTTTTTATTTTCCGCAAACCAAGCTAAGCCACCGGCAATTAGCGGTAACCAAATTAAGTAACTTAACGCCACCATATCAGTCCCCCTAACATTAATGCACCACCAGCCACCGTGGCATATAAGTACCAGCGCGTTTTACCGTTTTGACTCATTACCAACAACTCATTTAAGCTTAAATTCAGCCATGCAATAAAGTGATAGCCACTATCAATTACATCGCCTTTGTTCCAACGCGCAATCAATTGCAATGGGCGAGTAAGCAGTCGCTCATATAGCCAATCGAAGCCTAAACCACCGAGTAAAAACGTTTGTAACCGCCCTTCTTTGGCAACCGCTGTTGGCCTTGGGAAATACAACCACCATGCTATTAGTAATCCAACCAAAGCTGCCACTAACGGCGTTAATTCTAACCATAAGGGCAAATGCGGATGCTCACCGAGTACAAACACCTGATCAAAGTCGAGCATCACCCAGCCACCCATTATTGCTAAGACCACTAACGGAATAAGTGGCACCACGTACTGGCTACTAAAGGAGAAATCGCCTTCTTTCACTGGGTGATGAGCGGTGCCAAAACACACAATAAACAATAAACGGAAGCTATAAACGCTAGTTAAGAAAGCGCCGAATACCGCCATTGACCATAATACCGGCCCAGCAGTAGGTGCTTGCCACGTAGCGGCTAATATTGCCTCTTTACTGAAAAATCCTGAGGTACCGGGCACGGCGACTAACGCTAATAGCCCGATGAGCAAAAAGCTTGAGGTTAATGGTAGGCTTTTAAACAAGCCGCCCATTTTGAATATGTTCTGTTCATGATGCAGTTTGACGATAATGCTACCGGCGGTCATAAACAGTAGGGCTTTAAAAAATGCGTGAGTCATTAAATGGAAAATAGCGCTATCAAAAGCCAGCGCACCTAAGCCTAAAAACATATAGCCGATTTGGCTCATGGTGGAGTAGGCTAATATGCGTTTGATATCCGTTTGCACCAGCGCAGCAAAACCCGCTAGTAGTAGCGTTAGCGTACCTATCCAAGCGACAATTTCTAAAATATGTGGCACCTGTAAGAATAACGGATGCATACGCGCAATAAGGTACACACCTGCAGTAACCATAGTCGCCGCATGGATCAAGGCACTTACCGGTGTTGGTCCTGCCATGGCATCTGGCAACCAGGTCTGTAATGGAATTTGCGCTGATTTACCCACAGCACCACCGACTAACAATAAGCAAGCCCACCACAGTTGATCATCATTCATCACTTGTGGGTCACCAACAATTGCCGGAATAAATAAGGTATTAAAATGGCTGAACAGCATCAGCAGGCCAATCATCATCGCGGTATCGCCCACGCGAGTGACGATAAAGGCCTTTTTCGCGGCTAGTACGTTTTCAGCATCATATTGCCAAAAACCGATCAGCAAGAAGCTACATAAACCTACCCCTTCCCAACCTAAAAACAGTAATACTAAATTGTCGCCTAATACCAACATCAACATCGCGAACACAAACAAGTTCATGTACACAAAGAAACGCTGAATTTGCGGATCGGTATACATATAAGCCGCGGCGTACCAGTGAATCAACCAGCCAACGCCGACAATCACACTCATCATCACCATGGATAACTGGTCGAGATGCAACCCGAAATTAACCGGTGCACCGGCTATGGGTAACCAGTTAAATACGGCTTGTTGGAATACCTCACCGCCCTGCTGGTAAAACTCAATGCCTATTAATAAGGTTAATAATGCTGCCAGCCCCATGGAGCCAACGCCAAGCAAGGCGACTTGCATGGGTTTGAGTTTACCTGCGAGAAGCAATAACAAAACCGACGACAACAGCGGTAATAATGGAATGATATACAGCCAATCGCGCATCATTAGCCCCTCAACTCATCAAGGTTGTCGATATTTAAATCGTTAACCAAATGCCGTAAACGGATCAACAATGCCAGCCCAAGGCCTACTTCGGCGGCGGCAACGCTAATAATCAAAATATACATCACTTGCCCATCGGCTTGCTGCCAAATACTGCCAGCTAAAATAAACGCCAGTGCCGAGGCATTGAGCATAATCTCCATGGACATCAGCATAAATAAGGTGTTTTTACGGCTGAGTAATCCAATCAAACCAATGACCCATAACACCGCGACTAAGATAAAGCCATGCTCACTAGGAATGATCATCTACGCCCCCCTTTGTATCGGAGGAGTCCACTAAACTCTTGGCTAAGTGATAACCGCCCACAAGTCCTGCTAATAAAAGGAACGAGGCGATTTCTACAGCTAATAAATACGGGCCAAACAGTAAACTGCCGACCGCTCTGGCATCCACTAAAGTCACAGTATTGGTGGCTACTGCTGCGGGTTGTTGAATGACGAGAACGATCTCGGCCAATAACACCATCGCCAGTGCTGCAGGGCCAATCCATCCTTGCCAACTTAACCACTGACTTTCACGCACGATATCTTCTTTACTGATGTTAAACAGCATCACGGCAAATACGAATAACACCATAATCGCACCGGCATATACGATAATTTGCAGCGCTGCCGCAAAAGGCGCCCCCAACAAATAAAAGCTCATTGCTAAAGCCAGTAAGCTCACCACTAAATACAATAAGGCGTGCACTGCATTTTTATTAGTAACCACTAACAAACTGGCTATTACCGCTACAGCTGAGCTTAAGTAAAATAAGATAAGTTCACTCATGGCATTAAGCTCCGAATATCGACCGGCGGACTTTCGTTGTCAGCCTCACCTTTGCCTTTACCTTTTATGCTAATACCGGCCTTACGATAAAAACTGTAATCGTGATACTTGCCAGGGCCATCAATCAGTAAATGCTCTTTTTCGTAGACCATATTGGTACGTTGGAACTCAGCCATTTCCACATCCGGTGTCAATTGAATGGCATAGGTCGGGCAAGCCTCTTCACAAAGACCACACAATATACAGCGGGAAAAATTGATACGAAAAAACTCAGGTCGCCAACGGCCATCTTCATCTTCGGTTTTTTGTAAGGCAATGCAATCCACTGGACAGGCTGCGGCACATAAATTACAAGCCACACATCGCTCATCACCATCGGGGTCGCGCGTTAATACAATACGCCCGCGATAACGGGGCGCTAAATAAGGTTTCTGCTCGGGGTACTCGACAGTATCGGTGCGATCAAACAAATGCATAAACACCCGCCACAACGTGACTAATTGACTCCACATATTAGAACCCTCCCCATAGTTTCACCGCTGCCGTTACCACCAAATTAAGCAGAGCTAACGGCAACACCCACTTCCAACCAAAGGACAGTAATTGGTCAAATCGCGGTCTTGGCAATGCCGCACGCAATAAGATAAAGAAACAAATCAGCAATAAGGTTTTTATCACAAACCACACAATGGGCGGCAGCCATGGGCCCATCCAGCCACCTAAGAACAAGGTGGTGATCATCATCGAGATCAACATCATGCCCAAATATTCGCCAAGGAAAAATAACGCGAACTTAATACCTGAATATTCAGTATGGAAACCAGCACACAACTCAGTCTCAGCTTCTGGTAAGTCAAAAGGCAAACGATGGCTTTCGGCAATACCGGCAATCATGAAAATCACGAAGCCTAAAAATTGCGGCACCACATACCACAGCTCAGATTGTGCTAGGACAATTTCACTGAGGTTAAAACTACCACTGAGGATCACCACTCCAAGTAGCGATACCCCCATAAACACTTCATAACTAATGGTTTGTGCTGCTGCACGCATACCACCAAGCATGGCGTATTTATTATTACTCGCCCAACCGGCCAATATCACCGAATACACCGCCAGCGACGTCATGGCTAAAAAGAACAACAAGCCAATGTTACTGTCGGATACCACCAAATTCGGCGTCATCGGTACCACGGCAAAACTCATTAATACCGATACTGCACCAATCATCGGTGCCAAAATAAATACCGGTTTATCCGCAAAAGGCGGGATCCAGTCGTGTTTGAACAAAATCTTTATTAAATCCGCCAGCGATTGCAATATGCCGAAGGGTCCAACACGGTTTGGCCCGTAACGCTGTTGCCAAAAACCGAGCATACGTCGCTCGAACCACACCAGCATCGCACCAATAGGAATAAGCACCGCCACCATTAAAGCAATAGTAATCAACAACCCTGCGTGTTCAATGATGAGATCCAACATCTACATTGCCCCCTCAATAAATTGAATGGGAATGTGTTGGTCTTGGTCCAACAAGCGCTGTTTATGCAGTTGCTTTTGCTGACTTTGGACGTCTTGCTGCGCTTGCTGACGCTTATGCAGCGCGGAAATTTTTTGCTTGGAAGCGACTTTGATCTCATCACAGCCATCACTAATGGCCGCCTCATGAGCCGGCGAATACAGCAAAATTGATTTCGCTGGTACATGATCTGAAATTTTCACTGCAAACAGGGTTGGATGATCATCCAGTGTCACCCATTGTCCAGCTTCGATATTCAAGCTACTAGCTACTTTGGGCAACACCACCACATAAGCGGATTTGCTTAATTGTTGAATGGCACCGGCAAACTCAGCCAAACTATCGCTGCCGAATACTTCTTCAACCGCGAGAATTTTATAGTTGGCTTTAGTGTTTGCAGACCAAGACGCTTGCCACTTAAACCAAAAACATTCAGGATGGTTAGGGACTGCAAATATCCCTTGTTGTGACTTTAATTCTGGGCCGCGGAATTCATCGCGAAATTTATGATTAGATTGATTCGAGTTCCAACCCGGTGACCAACTATAGGCCAAGGGGTGTTGATCATTTTGACCGGGTAACAAACCTTCCATACTTTGTTTATAAGGTGCGCCCGCTTCACTAAAGGGTTTTGGCTCATGCACTGTTTGATTGGCCAACATGGCAGTACGGCCACTATAACGTGGGGACTGCATGGCAAACTGACGACCGCTTAATTCAGTAAAATGCTCGGCCAAGGTTGGGAATAGCTTGCTCATCATGAGATGCAATTGACCTAGATGCTCAACGCTGGCTAGTTCTGCAATATTCTGTAACTTGCCCAAATCCACTAGCCATTGCCACGCGGGGCGGCACTGCCCTGCGGGTTTACTGGCAGGTGAATAAGATTGAATCAGGCCCTGATAATTGAGTTGGCTACCGCTACATTCGCTAAAACTAGAAATCGGTAGGCTTAAGCTGTTATTTTCCCCTTGGGCTAATTGTTGCAAACACACCACATTGTTAGTCTGTTTACTTAAGGTTTGCAGCCATTGTTGACGAGAATCGGAAGTGTGGTCGAGCACCAGTAAATTACACTCTTCGGATTTCAGCTTACTTTCTACAGCTTCATTGGCTAAATAACCCGCTTGCATCAACAAACCCAAACCTACGGTGTTGGCTGCTGGCGGAGCAATACACAACATCCCTTGAGGATTGGCTAACGCTTTACAAATATTAGCCACTGCCGATAACACTGCACTGTTGTTAGCTGACCAACCACCGACAATCAGTGGGCGTTTAGCCGTTTTCAGTACTTCAGCAATCTCTTCTATTTGTGAGTGAACCTTCGACACACGGGGTTTTGGGGATTTTTCACATAGCAAATTCGCTAATAAGAAAGCTTGTTCAGCAGTTTGCTTATCATCTGCTACTAAACGAATAGTAGCCTGCTCAGCCAACGCGCCTTGCTGATAACCCACTACTGCCAATGGTACTTTGTTGTGAGGTAATACCTGACGCACTGCCGAATCTTGCCACTCCGGCACTCCAACATTCTTCACTTGCTGCTTAGCGTTATTCAGTAACGCTTGGCGAATAGCTAAACCTATCCGCGGGGCGCTATTATTAATATCTTCACCAATAATAACGATGGCATCCGCTTGCTCCATTTGTGCCAGACTGGCTTGTGGCCACTGCTGCAAAATAGCCATATGCAATTCCAGCAGATGTTCGCTTTGTGGGTCGTCAGCAACACAGAAATTCTCCGCACCGACTAATAGCTGCAAAGCGAAATTATCTTCCAAACTGGCTTGGCTGCTACCAATACCGACCCAAGTGCCCTTGGCTTTTAAACGTTGTTGCACTTCGGCATCGGACCAATTTACGCTTTGCCCACCAAGGGAAATATGCTGTTGGCGCTGCTCACTATTAACAAAATCAAAACCAAAACGGCCACGATCACAGAGGAAATAACCATTGAGGTGATCATTAAAACGATTAGTTACTCGGCGCACCGAGCCATAACGTTCGCTGAGGGTTACATTACAACCAGTAGAACAATGTTGGCATACCGAAGGCGCGGCTTGCATGTCCCACTTACGACTGTAGTGGTCGCCAAAGGGCTTATCGGTAAAGACTCCGGTTGGACAGACTTCGACCAAATTACCGGCAAATTCACTTTCTAATGTGCCGTCACACTGGCGGCCAAAATACACTTTATTGCGAGATGATTGCGCGGCTAAATCAGTACCACCAGCATAATCTTTGTAAAAACGTTCACAGCGATAACAAGTAATACAGCGGTTCATTTCATGTTTAATCAACGGACCCAGCTGCTGATTCTGGAAAGTGGTTTTCTTACCTTTAAAGCCGCGTTTGTAATGGCCGGTCATCACCGTCATATCTTGCAAATGACATTCGCCACCTTCGGCACATACAGGGCAATCATGAGGGTGATGGGTCATTAACGCATCAATCACCTGCTCTCTGAATTCAGTTTCTTGGGGCTGTTCCATACTCACCCGCATACCATCCGTTACCGGCGTCATACAAGCCACAATTAAGCGGCCACGGGTATCATTTTCATCATGATACTGAGTCATTGCGCACTGGCGACAAGCTCCCACCGAACCCATTGCCGGATGCCAGCAAAAATACGGCAGGTCTTTTTTCAACGACAAACAAGCCTGCAATAAATTTTGCCCATCAGCGACTTCATATTGTTGGTTATCGATTATTATATTGGCCATAAACTAATGCCCATAAGGACACCCCTTGTGATCAATATGCTGCTGAAACTCATCAGCAAAATACGTAAGGCCACTACGAAGTGGCTCAACTGCCCCCGGAGCCAATGCGCAAAAGGTTTTACCTATCCACATAAAGCCACACATTTTCAGCAGTTGGTCGATATCGTCCTGACTGCCTTTACCCGCTTCAATACGACTAAGAATTTCCACAGCCCAAGGCAGACCATCACGGCAAGGCGTACACCAACCGCAAGATTCCTGAGCGAAAAACTGTAATAAATTAAGAATCATTCCCACCGGACAGTGATGATCGTCTAACGCGATAATGCCGCCAGTACCTAAGCGGCTGCCGGCCTTAGCAATAGCGTCGTATTCCATAGGAATATCTAAATGTTCGGGCAGTAAGAAGTCGGTGGAGGCACCACCTGGCAGCCAACCTTTGAGCTTAAGGCCATCCTGCATACCATTGGCAAGATCAAGAATTTGCTGAGCTGTTGCCCCCATGGGCAACTCCCATAAACCGGCATTTTTAACGCGGCCACTGACGCCGTAAATTTTGGTACCAGCATCTGGGCTATTCGCCAACTCGCTATACCATTGGGCACCATGATTTAAGATGCTGGGTAAATTACATAGGGTTTCACAATTATTAACGATGGTCGGCCGGCCAAATAAACCCATGACTTGCGGGAATGGCGGTTTAGCCCGTGGATTAGCACGTCGACCTTCTAAGGCATTAATCAGCGCGGTTTCTTCGCCGCAAATATAGCGCCCTGCACTTAAATGGAGATGTAGCGAAAGTGAATAGTCACTACCATTAATATTCTTACCTAACAGTCCAGACTTTGTAGCTTCATCAATGGCTTGTTGTAAACGGGTGGCACACAGACGATATTCACCGCGCAAGAATATATAAGCAACACTGGCACCAATGGCATAAGCGGCAATCATCATGCCCTCAATCAGTAAATGCGGAGCGCCTTCCATTAACAGGCGATCTTTAAAGGTACCCGGCTCCATTTCATCGGCATTACAGACTAAATATTTTTGTTGGGGTGTACCGTCCTGATTAAGTGCCTTGTCGCCCATAGGCACAAAGCTCCACTTCATGCCGGTCATAAAACCTGCACCACCACGACCTTTAAGCTTAGAATCACTGACTTGCTGCTGTACTGCTTGCGGCTCCATAGCTAAGGCATTTTTAAAACCTTGATAACCACCGGAGCTTTGGTAAGCCTTAATGTCCTGTGGATTACTACGATCCAAATGTTCGGTAAGCGGTCTATTAGTCATTCTTACCTCCCCTAGCTGTTAACTTGCCCAACATGTTATCAATACTAGGGATATCCAAATTCTCCACCAAATCACCATCAAGCATTAATGCTGGCGCGGTGTCACAACAACCTAAACACACATTGGTGAGTAAGGTGACTTTGCCATCGGCTGTAGTTTGACCAAAATCGATACCGAGTTTAGCTTTTAGATGTTCAGCAATTTTTGGAAAATCATGTAACCAGCAGCTAATACTGTCGCATAGGTGGATCACGTGTTCGCCCACCGGCTGGCGGTAAATAAGATTATAAAAGGTGGCGACACCCTCTAATTGCACCACTGGCATTTGTAATAAATCGGCAATGGCATATAGGCTTTCATCACTCACCCAACGGCGATGATCTTGCACAATTTTTAGCGCATCAATTCCGGCAGCGGCACGCTCTTCATACAAGCTGCATTCGTGTTCAATAGCGGCTATTTCTTGCTCACTCAACACCGCTCTATAGTCCACTTGCTGGATTGGAATTTGTTGCTCAACGGGCATCGTTACTTTACTCATCGGTCTACATCCGCCATCACAAAATCAATACTGCCAATGGTGGCAATCAAATCGGCAATCATCTGTCCACGAGCCATGACTGGGATCATTTGTAAATGTGGGAAAGACGGCGTTCGAATACGAGTGCGATAACTCATGGTGCTTTTGTCGCTAGTAATGTAATAAGCGTTGCTACCTTTAGTCGCTTCCACTTCTGCCATGACTTCACCGGCAGGCATCACCGGCCCCCAACTCATACTCAAGAAATGCGGTATCAGGCTGTCGATATCCTGCATGGTGCGATCTTTTACCGGCGGTGTGGTTAAAGCATGCTCCGCTTTGTAAGGGCCTTCGGGCATGTTCTCAACACATTGACGAATGATGCGCATGCTTTGGCGGATCTCTTCAACCCTTACCGCACAACGGTCATAACAATCGCCGTTTTTCCCTAGGGCCACGTCAAAATCAAAATTCTCATAGCCACTGTAAGGACGTTTTTTACGTAAATCCCAATCAAATCCGGTAGCTCTTAAACCGGCTCCGGTTACGCCCCATTCAATAGCGGTGGCAGTATCATAAGCACCAACGCCAACGGCTCGCGCTTTGATTAAACTGTTATCCATCACCATTTTGTCGTAGTCATGCATGCGCGCTGGCATGTAGTCCAACCATTCGGTGATCATCTTGTCCCAGCCTTGGGGCAAATCGCTAGCCACACCACCAATTCGGAACCAACTAGGATGCATACGCGCACCGGTAATAGCTTCAACAATGCCGAACAATTTTTCACGATCAACGAACATATAAAATATCGGTGACAGTGCACCAATATCCTGCGCAAACGTACCGTAAAACAGCAAGTGACTGAGTATGCGGAAGATTTCCGCCATCATCACGCGGATCACTTTAACCCGCTCCGGCACTTCAATTCCGGCGAGTTTCTCCAGCGCCATCACATAAGGCAGATTGTTCATTACCCCACCGAGATAATCGATGCGGTCGGTATAGGGAATATAAGAATGCCAGCTCTGACGCTCAGCCATCTTTTCGGCACCGCGATGGTGGTAACCGATATCTGGAATGGCTTCAACAATCTCTTCGCCGTCAAGCTGTAACATGATGCGGAACACACCATGCACACTGGGGTGATTAGGTCCAAGGTTCAACCACATGAATTCATCAGGGTTGCCATGGGGTTTAAGTCCCCAAGCTGCGGGGTCAAATTTCAGGGCTTCTTGTTCTAAATCACGAATATCATCAGGTAGGCTATATTTACCCATTTCCGTCGCACGCGCCGGATGGGTTTTACATAGTGGATGCCCCTGCCACGTGGTCGGCATCATGATGCGACGTAAACAGGGGTGACCACTGAAATTGATACCAAAGAGGTCCCATACTTCACGCTCATACCAATTCGCATTTGCCCAAACGCTAGTCACACTGGGCACAGACTTAGACAGCAACGGCAATGAAACCTTTAGGCGAATATCCACATTACCCGCGTAAGAACGCAATAAATACACCACGGTAAAATCTTGACGTTGTACGAGCACGCAATGCTGACGACAGGTTTCATCTATGGCGGTAAGGTCAAATAAGAACTCGAATGGGGTGCTAAATTCATGACGTAAGATTTGGCAAACTTTGACTAATTGCGGCGCGTCCACCCACAGAGTTTCAATACCATCACAGGTGCTTTCAAAGATTAAATCATTGCCTAACCGCTTTTGCAGTTCACTATGTAATGGGGTTAACACAGATTCGGCAATGGACATCATCAAATCCTATCTGGGGGAGTAAGTTTGCGCGTTTTCATGCGCTCGACATGTTTGGCATCTCGTTGACTGGGTTTTTCTACCGCCGTTACGCTTTGATCACCCACCACCCAACTCAATGGACGCTGTTCGCGACCAATAGCTTGTTGTAGTAATAACAAACCTTCCATTAATGCCTCAGGACGTGGCGGACAACCGGGCACATACACATCCACCGGCAATATTTTATCCACGCCCTGTACCACCGAATAAATATCGTACATGCCGCCAGAATTGGCGCAGGATCCCATGGAGATCACCCACTTAGGCTCTAATAGTTGGTCGTAAAGATGCTTAACCACTGGCGCCATTTTGCGAAACACGGTGCCGGAGATCACAATCAAATCCGCTTCTCTTGGTGTGGCGCGGATCACTTCAGCACCAAAACGGGCAATATCATGGCGGGAAGTAAAACTGGTGGCCATTTCCACATAGCAGCAAGACAAACCGAAGTTAAATGGCCAAATGGAGTTCTTGCGTCCCCAATTAATTAAATTGTTTAAAGTGGTGAACACCACATTGCGTTTTATTTCTTCTCGAATTTGCGGGTCGGTCACATCAATTTGTTGTGACGGCGTAATAATTTTATTCGGGTCACTGAGATTCCAATCCATTATGGTTTCCTCGCTAAGTGACGATTAACCATACTCAAGGCACCTATACGCCACAAATACACTAAGGCCACGAGTAGAATAATGATGAACACCAGCGCTTCAATAAAGCCCACGACGCCCACTTGTTCGAAGGCGATTGCCCAAGCAAACAGATAAAGGGTTTCTAAATCAAAAATTACGAAGAAAATAGCGTATAAGAAAAAGTGGCTACCAAATTTAATACGGGCGCCGCCTAAGGACAGGATCCCTGATTCATAAGGTAGATCAGTAGAATGACCCGCAGTTTGTGGGCCTAAAAAAGACGATAAAATCATAACGCCAATTAATAACAGCACCGTAAAAGCGAAGTACAAAAGAATTGGCCACAATTCAGCTAGCGCCTGCCCCATAAAAAAGATGTCCTAACAAATTATGTATTATCCGGTCTAAGTCGCCGGGATTTCAGTCTTGCTGTCAATTACCAACAGCAAACATAAAGGTACTGTCTAAAAATCAACCAAAAATACTCTTGTGTCAAATTTGTTAATTAAATTATTAGCTTAGGAAAACCCTTAAAGGGCCAAAGAAACCATATAGAACAAGGGTTCTGCTACGAAATAATTATTTTTTGTTAATTTTTTGTTAAATTAAAATAATTCAATTATCAACTAAACTTAGCCAATGGGTTGTCATTTGGTGGCTCGTTAAATATTTAGGTTGAGGAGAGCATCATGCAAAAATTTCATCATGAAAGTACGAATGCCGATCATTTCTGGCAAGATCCTCAGCGACAACCCATTGACGATTTATGCCATCAATTGGAATTACGTGCCCACACTAAGTATCCAATGGCGAATTTTGCGCTGTGCAGAGCCGAACTACGGGGTATCAATTTAGTTAATCGCTCATCCAAACAAGGTTATCAATTGACCAACTCTGATTTATATCGAGCCAATTTGGAAAACGCCCATTTGTTTAAGCTGGATCTATCCGGTAGCTCATTGATGAAAGCCAATTTCACACATGCCAACCTACATTACGCCAATCTCAGTGGCTGTAATCTCTTAGGTGCAAAATTTACCGATGCTAAAATTGAAAACGTCAATTGGGGAGCCTGTATTCTTCAAGAGCAGCAGGCCGCTAAAGCCACAACCTACGTGGAGCGAATTGATTTTTACGAACAAGCGGAAGAGGTTTACCGAAACTTACGGCAAACGGCTGAAAATAGAGGGTTATTTGAAACTGCGGGAGCTTTTTTCTGTAAAGAGATGGTAATGCGTCGTAAGCAAATGCCAAAATATTCTGTTCAACGCATATTATCTAAATTAGTAGAGTATTTTTGTGGTTACGGAGAACACCCCAATCGGGTGATCGGCTTTTCAATATTGTTAATTCTTCTATTTGCCGCACTTTATTTTTTTGTTGGATTATCCGCAAACGGTAACATTACCGCTTTTGACACCAGCATCAGTCCTCTTGAAAATACCAAACACTTTTTTAGCGCCTTGTATTTCAGTGTGGTGACCTTCACGACCTTGGGTTATGGAGACTTAGTGCCTATTGGGATTGCCCGTGCACTAGCTGCGCTAGAGGCATTTTTAGGAAGTTTTACCTTAGCATTATTTGTAGTAGTTTTTGTAAAAAAAATGACCCGTTAACGACTGACTAACACAAGCAATTAAGCCCGTGCCGTGGTGAGATTATTCATCCATTTTTTCACCCCTAAGCGCTTGCGCACGGGCAAGAACTTAGCGAAATCTTCTACAAACATCAGTGCGTAAATGATCACAAATGAATATTCTCCCCAGAATATCGCCGCGCAATAGATTGGAATTCCAATACCCCACATGACGATGGTATCGGTCACTAGGCAAAAGTTATTATCTCCACCAGCCCTGAGCACACCTAAGATACGCACCATATTCAGAATTTTGACCCAAATCAGCACCGCAAAGACGCCCAAAGTATTGGATAACAGAATCGCTGTTTGTGGTGATAGTTCATCGAATACACCGACAATCAACGGCCGTGAAAACCACAATGCAATACTGAGTATGGCAACCAACGTTAGCGTAAAACGATCAAATAATCGGTGTAATTGCCAAGCCTGTTGAGGTTGACCAGCGCCTAATGCTCGACCAATCATCACCGTTGAGGCATTGGACAAACCCACAAATAACGAGAAAAACAAACTCTCAATGGGTACGATTACGCCCATTACCGCTAGAGCATCGGTACCCGCATAGCCCGTTAATACATGATAAGCCGCATTGCCAATACCCCAAATTAAATGGTTAACCACTAGCGGGGTAATAAATTTGGAAAAATGTAAAATCGCCTTTTTATTTAGCGCCTCAGCATAATGTATTTTGTACAGGGCAAAAGCATGCTTACGCCAGTACAGGCAAATCATGATGCCACTCAACTGAATAATGCGGGAGATTAACGTCGCCCAAGCCGCGCCCTCGACACCCATGGGGCTAAAACCCCAATGGCCAAAAATAAGCACATAGTTAAGCAAGACATTAACGGCGGCAGAAATGGCCCCCATTATCAATGGTAAACCGGTATCACCTAAGGCCCGTAATGCCGATTCGTAAATTACAATCACTTGAGTTATCAGCAACACCAGTGCCGTAATAGCTAAATAACTGGCCGCTAAGGCAGCCACTTCGGGGTCAGGAGTGATCCAAGTAATCCAATAATCGCTGGCAAAAGCAAAGGCTAGGGTAAAGGGGATCATCACCGCACTGCCTACCAACATCGACAAGGCAACCGTTTTTTGACCTGAAGCTAAATCTTTAGCACCAGTATACTGCGCGACTAAAATACCGCAGCCGGCACCGATGCCGGTCATCAGCACTAACAATAAAAAATGTAATTTTGCCGCTAAGCCCACGGCAGCGATGGCCGTTGGCCCTAAATCGCTGACCATTAATACATCAGCCATGCCTAAAAACGACTGCAGCATCATTTGCGCAGCCACAGGAATAGCCAACGCCGCTATGCTCACCCAAAGGTGACGGCGTTCAGTATTTTGTAATGAAGACAAACGAGACAAAACTAGCTTCTCGCCTGTTGTGAAGTATGTATGTTAATAACTATCCCAAATTAATCTAGGCAGCACTACTTATATTCTGATCTTCGCTGAAAAAATCATTACGAATTTTTTTCACTAAAATCATCGATGCCAACACTAGCGTCAACGCATTCGCCGCTATTACCGCAACGTCACCACGTAAAATGCCATAACCTAACCACAGCGATACGCCAACAGTGAACACAGCATACATTAATAATGATAATGAAGATGTATCACCAGTACGCAGTACCATAATGACCTGAGGCGCAAATGAAAACGTGGTGCAAAATGCAGCAATAAAACCAACCGAATCAATAATATTCATTTCATCTTTTCCTCATTAAATAAACTGAGTAAATTATAGTCATCGAGACACAAATAAAGTATGTTTCAACCTATCAACAATATTTGCAAAACTATCATTCTTGTTATACCGCTGTTAATACAACGTGAGTTAATATATGCAACATCAATGGGAAGACATTCTAGAGCTCGGCGCAGAATGTAACGAGCGATTCTTGATTCAGGATAACCTGTCATTACTCTCATCCCTTGCAGTAGGCTTTGCCGGTATCTCCAGTTTGGCAGGGCGTTATCATGTAGCGCGGCGCAAGCCGGATTACCATACCATTTTGTTCACCACCGAAGGCCGTGGGAAACTACTCACTGCGGCAGGCACACAAGCCATCGAAGCCAATACCGTAACATTATTACCCATCGGCCAACCCTTCCATTTTTCCTTAGATTCCACATTGTGGAAAACTGCTTGGTTTTGTTTAGACGATGATCCAATTTGGCAACATCTACATTATAAAAAGGCTTCGGTAAAATACTGTGAAAACACTCAAGCGATTTATCATTTGCTTGGGCACCTTTATTATGAAAATGACCGCTCCATGCAGGAAACGTCGATTAACCAGATTAAGCGCTACTTGCAACAGACTGTTGGCCACAACACTGTCGTCGAAGTTGAGCAGTCTGTGCAACTTCGACGCCTAGCCACTTTGTTTGATGATATTCAGCGCCAATTACACGCCCCTTGGACAATAGAATCTATGGCTAAGCGTGTACACTATTCTGCTCCGCACCTACACCGTTTGTGTCAACAAACTTATGCACAAAGCCCTATCCAACGCTTAATATTTTTGCGTATTGAACGTGCCAAACAACTACTGACCGATACCGACTGGAGCCTAATTCAAATAGCCAATACTGTGGGTTACCATGATGTGTTTAATTTTTCGACGCGCTTTAAAAAATCCGTCGGCATTTCCCCTTCTCATTTTCGCCAACAGCAGAGTTAATAATGAAATAGCGATGCTGTAAGGCATTGCTTATCCCGAACTGAGGTTATCTATTACTAATTTTATTTTTACGATAATAAATTCACCATCTGCGTTGCCTTATAATTAATATAATAATACATTTGATTTTATTGACGATTTTTCACAACTAACATGGACTCAACATGACCAACCCCTTTTCAAACACATGGCGGCAACTAAAGCACGGATTATTAATTGGCTTATTTGCAACCGCTGCGGTGGAAGCCGCCGACAACAAAGTATCGATCACCATTGACCCTAGCCAAGCTAGTCATGTCATTAATAAAAATATTTATGGCCAGTTTGCCGAACATCTTGGTCGTGGCATATATGAAGGTATATGGGTGGGTGAAAATTCTGACATTCCCAATACCAACGGCTTTCGTAATGATGTAATGGCCGCCTTAAAAGACTTGAAAGTGCCAGTAGTACGCTGGCCAGGTGGCTGTTTCGCAGACGAATATCACTGGCGCGAAGGTATTGGTCCTCGTAATGAACGGCCCATTAAGGTGAACACCCACTGGGGTGGTGTTACTGACGATAATGCTTTTGGTACCCACGAATTTTTTGAATTAGCAGAAATGCTTGGATCTGATGTTTATATAGCCGGCAACCTAGGTAGCGGCTCGCCTCAAGAAATGGCGGAATGGTTGGAATACATGACTTCCGATTCACAATCAACCTTGGCTAATTTACGTCGCAAAAATGGTCGTGATAAGCCTTGGAAAGTAGCGTTTTGGGGTGTCGGTAATGAATCATGGGGCTGTGGCGGTAATATGCGACCAGAGTATTATGCGGATCTCTATCGCCAGTATGCCACCTTTCTAAAAGCACCTGATGATAACAAACCCAAACTCATTGCTAGCGGCGGTCATTCAGAGTTGACCAATTGGACTGAAGTATTAACCGATCAAATCAAATCCAATATGCATGGTATTAGCTATCACTATTACACGCTGCCTACAGGTAACTGGGATAAAAAAGGCGCAGCCTTAGACTTTGATGAGCAACAATGGATTGCTACTTTTGCCTCCACCTTAAAAATGGATGGTTACATTAAACAAAACGTTGCCATTATGGATAACAACGATCCTGAAGGAAAAGTCGGTTTATACGTTGATGAATGGGGCACCTGGTACGACGTCAGCAAAGGCGACCCGGGATTTCTCTATCAACAAAATAGTTTACGTGATGCACTTGTCGCAGCAGTTAATTTCAATATCTTTCATGAGCATGCTGAGCGCGTACACATGACCAACATTGCACAAATGGTCAATGTGTTACAGGCGATGATCCTCACCGATAAAGAAAAAATGCTACTTACGCCAACCTATTATGCTTTTAAAATGTATATCCCCTTTCAGGACGCGACATTAATTCCACTGGAGTATTCATCTCCAGAGTATCAATTGGGCGATACCTCGGTACCGGCAATTAGCCTATCCAGTGCCAAAACCAAAGACGGTAAGTTAGTCCTCGCTATAGCTAATATAGACCCCAATAAAGCGGCAATAATTACCACCCGAGTTAAAGGTAATAAAACATTATTGGCTAAGGGCGACTTGCTCAGTGCGGATAAAATGGATGCCCATAATAGTTTTGAGCAACCTAATATCATTAGACCTAGCACATACCAGGCGACTTCTAAAAATGGCGCACTGACTTTGAAAATACCCGCGAAATCAATATTGGTAGTGGAAATCAACTAAAGCAGTAATTTATTGCACCAAAATATCCGCATTGTACTGTCGGTACTGCGGATCAATGTTTTGAATGTAGGGGTTATCTAATTCGATAACCTCTCGTTGATTTTGTTGCAAATACTTTAAGCCGCTCGCAAAATGCTGACGCCAAATGGCTTGAAAATGGCCTTCCTTGAATGCCCGAATTAAGCCCTCTTCAACACGTTTAGCATTCTCAATATTATCTTTATGGGTGATTAAAAAGCGGGGAAGCGGGTAATGCAATAAAACGCAGGACTCAACAATTACATTAGGAAATTCATAACGCCGGTCTTGGATCTCTGAATCAATCTCATTTATTGAGCGAAAAAATAAATCAACTCGATTACGATCAATCATATCGAACATTTGATCATAATTAGAAATAGGGAATATTTTAAAACCATTTTTAGTGAGGATATCCGTATCTAACCAGCCAATACCCTGAATAATTGTTGATTGATGCAGGGCCTTGAGTCGTTTTGTGCCGCAGTACTTGTGCTTATTAACTTGATTAATTAATGCCACCCGATAACCAGAAGTACCTAGGTCGATAGGGAAATGAATGACATGAAAGCGCTCGAGCATATCATCGGTTACTGACGCACGAACAAAGATATTTTTATATACCCCTAACTCTAATTGACGAAGCAATCGACCTTTATTTATACCCTGCACGATAGGAACAAGCTGAAACTCGCCATAATCTTCTTTCGTGACTTCCAGCGCTAATTGCAATACTTGTTGCACATATTGATACCGTTCATCGGCATCCGTCTCAGCGCCGTTGTAAGTGAACAACGTTGCCGCAGATAGACTACTACATACCCACATTAAGCAACCCACTATTAATTTCATACTTCAGGCACCCAATTCACGCTTTGATTCTAAGAGTAGCTTAACAGTCACTAAGAGTAATGCCAGTAGTTAAGGATTAATATCTTACTGTCGTGTTTTTGCCTCGATTTAATGACATAATTCGCCGCCACAAAATGCCAATAGTAATCCACACAGAGGAACACCCCATGCCATGGCTACAGCTTAAAATTCTTTCTAATCCAGAACAGGCAGAAGCGGTTGGCGAGATGATGTCCGGTAATGGTGCGATGGCGGTGACCTTTTTAGATGCCAAAGACAGCCCACAGTATGAGCCAAAACCCGGCGAAATCATGCTCTGGCCAGATACTTATGTCATCGGTCTTTTTGAGGCTAACCAGAATATGCAACGGGTTATCAGTAATCTGGGGCGAGCTAAAATTCTGGGTGTTAACTTCGACTATCAACTGAATCCGTTGGAAGACAAAGACTGGGAACGTGAATGGATGGATAATTTTCATCCCATGCAATTTGGCGAACGCTTGTGGATTTGTCCAAGCTGGCGTGATGTTCCCGATCCTAATGCGGTCAACGTGATGCTCGACCCCGGCTTAGCCTTTGGCACCGGCACCCACGAAACCACCTCATTGTGCTTAAAATGGATGGACGCTGCTGATTTAACCGACAAAGTGGTTATCGATTTTGGCTGTGGTTCCGGCATTTTAGGCATTGCTGCATTAAAGCTAGGGGCTGCGCGGGTGATTGGCATTGATATCGACCCTCAAGCCATTCTAGCCAGTCAAGACAACGCTAATCGAAATGACGTAGGCGACAAAATAGAATTGTATTTAGCAGAAGATGCACCGGCAATCCAAGGTGATATTGTGATGGCAAATATTCTCGCCGCCACTCTCAAAGAATTAAAAGATATCGTCGCGGCCCAATGTAAAAATGGCGGCTATTTGGTGATGTCTGGAATTTTAGATAATCAAGCTGATGACATTAAGCAACTGTATAGTGATCAATTCAGCATGCAGGACAATGCCATTCAAGGTGAATGGGCCAGAGTTTCAGGTCAAAAACGATAATTTCTTAGTTATTTTTACCAAAATGGCGCTGCCATAAAATTATTTTATTGCTTGCGTCAATTTACAACTTATTAACAAGCGTAACCAAACTGACTAAAATTCAGCTATTTATAAAATCGATTGAATTTGTCAATACTAAAAAGGCAAAAAAACCCAAAAATTGTTTAAATTATAGCCTTTCCAAGTCCCTCAAAAAACCGTAAACTGCCCCCCTTTTTTGACGGTGTGAACATTTTTTGAGCTATTCATCACTCAAAATAGGTCCATATGCGTTGCCAAACAATATTATTTTGGCACCGATGGCCGGAGTAACAGATAGGCCATTTAGGCAACTGTGTATGCAGTTGGGTGCTGGTTTAGTGGTTTCTGAGATGCTGTCGTCAAATCCAGCGGTATGGAAGTCGGCAAAGTCGCAACAACGGATGAACCATGAAGGTGAGTCAGGTATTCGCGCAGTGCAGATAGCAGGAGCGGATCCAGCGTTGATGGCGCAAGCGGCACAAATAAATGTGCAAAACGGCGCACAGATTATTGATATCAATATGGGCTGCCCGGCAAAGAAAGTGAATAAGAAGCTCGCGGGCTCTGCTTTATTGCAGTTTCCGCAGTTGGTAGAAGAGATTATAAAAGCGGTGGTACAGGCGGTAGATATACCGGTGACCTTAAAAATCCGCACAGGTTGGGATACCAATAACCGCAATGGCGTAGAGATCGCTCAAATCGCCCAGCGCAATGGCATTCAGTCCTTAGCCGTACATGGTCGCACGCGAGCCTGTATGTACAAGGGGTTAGCTGAATATCAAACCATTAAAGCCATCAAACAATCGGTGGATATTCCGGTTGTTGCCAATGGTGATATTACTTCTGCTCAAAAAGCAAAAGAGGTACTGGAGTATACCGGTGCCGACGCAATAATGATTGGCCGTGGCGCGCAAGGACGACCATGGATATTTAGGGAAATTGATCATTATTTGCAAACAGGTAAAGAGTTACCTGCCCCAGAAAAGGATGAAGTTCGCAGCATATTGCTGGAGCACATTAATAATGTGCATCAATTTTATGGCGCGCACCTGGGACCACGAATTGCCCGCAAGCATGTGGGTTGGTATTTGGCGGATCAGGATGATGGTCGTCAATTCCGTCAAGCTTTTAATGGACTAGAAGAAGCTTCGGCACAAATAGATGTGTTGAATGAGTATTTTGAAAAGTTAGCCAGTTGATTCCCATCGGAGTCGGCTTTTGTCTTAAATAACCAAAGAGCAAAGATGTATATGTTCGATCAAACAACAAGTTCACCTTTTACAACGACAATTACCACTCCTGCACAAACTCAGGCTCAAAAGCCATTATGTGAGTCAGTTAAACAAGCCGTTAATAAGTATTTAAAGCAGCTTGAAAATAATAACATCGAGAACCTATATGAATTAGTTCTTGCTGAAGTGGAAAAGCCTTTGCTTGAAGAAGTGATGACCCACACCCGTGGTAATCAGACTCGCGCCTCTATCATGATGGGTATCAACCGCGGTACCTTGCGCAAGAAGCTAAAACAATACGGCATGAACTAAGCCGCTGCACCTGAAAAAGCATTCGTCTCCTCGAATGCTTTTTTGGTTTAGGGTGATGAAAATCACTCTACTTAGGGCATGTTGCCCTATATTGTATTAACACTTTCCCTCTCTAGGAACGGCATAAATGACAACTGCAAAACCTGTTCGCCGCGCACTATTAAGCGTATCTGATAAAACTGGCATTGTTGAGTTCGCTCAAGCCCTCGCTGCAATGGACATTGAATTATTGTCCACTGGCGGTACCGCAAAATTATTAGCGGATAATAATATCCAAGTTACCGAAGTATCAGATTACACCGGTCACCCTGAAATCATGGACGGTCGCGTAAAAACCCTACATCCGATGATCCACGGTGGCATTCTGGCCCGTCGCGGCCAAGATGAACAAGTAATGCTAGACAACAACATTCAGCCTATCGATATGGTGGTAGTAAATCTATATCCATTCGCAGCTACCGTTGCTAATGATGATTGCACATTGGAAGACGCCATCGAAAATATCGATATTGGCGGCCCTACAATGGTGCGAGCTGCAGCAAAAAATCACAATGATGTGACCATTATTGTAAATGCCCAAGATTACGCCCGCGTATTGCAAGAAATGAGCGACAACAGTGGTTCGGTTAGCAAAGAAACCCGTTTCGATTTAGCTATTGCCGCCTTTGAGCATACCGCCCAATACGATGGCATGATTGCTAACTATTTTGGCACTATGGTAGAGAGTCACGCTTGTGAAGAAGACTGTGGTCATGAGCACAGCGCTTTCCCGCGTACCTACAATAGCCAATTTATTAAAAAACAAGATTTGCGTTACGGTGAAAACAGCCACCAGAATGCCGCATTCTATGTAGAAGCCAATATTGCTGAAGCCTCAGTCGCCACTGCAGTACAACTGCAAGGTAAAGAGCTTTCCTACAACAATATCGCCGATACCGATTCGGCTTTAGAGTGCGTTAAAGAATTCGACGAGCCAGCCTGTGTTATCGTTAAACATGCTAACCCTTGTGGTGTGGCGTTAGGCGACAATATCTTAAGTGCTTACAACCGCGCTTATCAAACCGACCCTACTTCAGCGTTCGGCGGCATTATCGCGTTTAACCGTGAATTAGATGCCGCAACGGCACAAGCCATTGTTGATCGTCAGTTTGTGGAAGTGATTATCGCACCGACAGTTTCCGAAGAAGCCTCTGCCATTGTTAGCACTAAGAAGAACGTACGCTTGTTGGCCTGTGGTGATTGGCACGGTCAACTCACCGAAGAGTTCGACATTAAGCGCGTTAACGGTGGTTTATTAGTACAAGATCGTGATTTTGGCATGGTTGAAATGGAAGACTTAACCGTAGTCACTAAACGTCAGCCTACAGCACAACAGATGAAAGATTTATTGTTCACTTGGAAAGTGGCCAAATACGTTAAATCTAATGCCATTGTCTATTGCAAAGACAGTATGACCATCGGTGTCGGCGCTGGCCAAATGAGCCGCGTATACTCGGCTAAAATCGCCGGTATTAAAGCCGCCGATGAAAACCTTGAAGTCAAAGGTTCAGTAATGGCATCAGACGCGTTCTTCCCATTCCGTGATGGTATTGATGCCGCCGCAGCAGCAGGTATTAGCGCAGTCATTCAGCCTGGTGGTTCCATGCGCGATCAAGAAGTCATTGATGCCGCTGACGAACATGATATGGCTATGGTGTTTACTGGAATGCGTCATTTCCGTCACTAATTTATTGGCGCGCAAGCGGTCTTTTGCTTCAACCTCTTTGTTGGCAGTGCTCATTTATGTTTATAAACTCCGCGCTGCCGCCTCGACCTTGAAGCAAAATCTTCGCTTCCGCATTCAATAAATCTTGATTCGGATGAGTCGTTAATTGAGAAAGTACTCATTTATGTTTATAAATTCCGTGCTTTCTCTTTGCTATTAAGCAATATGGCTTAGCTCTGAACCAAAAATAATGAATGAAGTAAGCGGTATGGCTTAAACCTGTAACAAAACTTATCATATCCGAATCTAATTTTGATCTAAGTAGGTCGGGCTTTAGCCCGTCAATATTAAAAATAAAAGGTTAGCAAAATGAATATTCTAATCATCGGCGGCGGTGGTCGTGAACATGCCTTAGGTTGGAAGGCCGCACAATCAGCCGATATCGACAAAGTCTATATCGCACCGGGTAATGCCGGTACTGAGCTTGAACCCAAATTAGCCAACGTAGCTATTGATGTAGAAGATACCCAAGGCCTGATCCGTTTTGCTCAACAAAATGACATTGGTCTAACCATCGTCGGCCCTGAAGTGCCGTTGGTTATCGGTGTGGTTGATGCGTTTCAAGCACAAGGCCTGAAAATCTTCGGCCCAACCCAAGGTGCCGCACAGCTCGAAGGCTCTAAAGCCTTTACTAAAGATTTCTTGGCTCGTCATGCAATCCCTACTGCGGAATATCAGAACTTTACCGAAATTGAGCCAGCTCTGGCCTATGTTCGTGAAAAAGGTGCTCCAATCGTTGTCAAAGCCGATGGCTTAGCCGCAGGTAAAGGCGTGATTGTCGCCATGACGCTAACCGAAGCCGAAGATGCTATTCGCGATATGTTAGCTGGTAATGCTTTTGGTGAAGCAGGTAGTCGCGTAGTCATCGAAGAATTCCTTGATGGTGAAGAAGCCAGCTTTATTGTGATGGTGGATGGTAAAAACATTTTACCTTTTGCGACCAGTCAAGATCACAAACGTATGGGTGATGGTGATACTGGCCTTAACACCGGCGGTATGGGGGCTTATTCACCTGCGCCAGTGGTCACTGCAGAAATCCACCAGCGGGTGATGGATGAAGTTATCAAGCCTACCGTTGATGGTATGGCTGCCGAAGGTAATCCTTATACTGGCTTTTTATATGCTGGTTTGATGATCATGGCCGACGGTACGCCTAAAGTAATTGAATACAACTGCCGCTTTGGTGACCCAGAAACCCAGCCAATAATGCTGCGTTTACAGTCGGATATTGTGCAACTGTGCCTACAAGCCCTTGAAGGCAAGTTAGACAGCGCCGAAATCGCTTTCGACCCTCGCGCCGCTGTTGGTGTGGTATTGGCCGCAGGCGGTTACCCAGGCAGCTACAATAAAGGTGACGTAATCAGTGGTTTGGATGTTGAAGAAAATACCACTGCCAAAGTATTCCACGCCGGTACTAAGATAGTAAATGGCTTAGTCACCACCAATGGTGGTCGTGTTCTTTGTGCTACTGCGTTGGGCAATAGCGTGTCTGAAGCGCAAAAAAATGCCTATGCTTTAGTGGATAATATCAGCTGGAAAGATGCCTTCTATCGCACCGACATTGCTTGGCGTGCGATTGCTCGCGAACAACAAAAGTAAGCTCAGCTCAATTAATACTGTAATTTATCAAAAGGGAACTACGGTTCCCTTTTTGTTGCCACTCACATTTTACTTTTTCACACCCCCGTTAACCCTATTGTTTGAGTTAAGGTACACTCCAATATGACGTTATCCATGTAACGTTAAATCTGTCGTAAAATTCTGCATCGTCCAAAATCTAATAAAAGGTTATCACTATGACAAGTCGACTTTCCCTGATCATTATTCCCTGTGTGGCATTAATGGCTTGCCAGCCTGTGGACAATACACCTGCTCAACAAAGTCAGGTAGAAAAAGTCATCAGTCGTGCTGATATTGATAGTGTTATTAACAAACACACCCAGCAATTTTTACGGCTACACCCAACCATGGGTACCGCACTAGGTTTAGATAAAAGCATTGCCGGTAATCATCAACGACTATTACCCGATTACAGCCAACAGGGTTTTACGAGCATGCAAGCCACCATGAGTCAGGCTGCTGCAGAGCTTGCAAAAATAAACCGTGAAGGCCTATCCGACCAAGACCGCTTACATATGGACATCAACCAAGTTATTGATCTTTATTTTGCTGGAGATAGCCGCTTCGCTGGTGGTTACATAGATACATGGGGCGGGCAAATTCCTTATGCCGTTAACCAAATTTGGAGCCCAGTGATTACGGTGCCTTCTACCTTGCAAGATCAACAGCTAGTGACTAACTCGACGGATGCTGAAGATTATCTAACCCGCCTTAACTTATTGGCCACTATGGTGGCGCAATTAGAAGATAAAACCAAAGCCGATGCCGACAGTGGCATAGTGTTACCACAAAAGCTATTTGTGAAAACATTGGCATTTCTTACTAACTTCACCAATATGAATGCTGCAGAACATGCGTTAGTCACTTCTTTCCATAGCAAATTAAGCGATGTAGAAAGCCTTGATGAAATGCAGAAAAATGCCTTAGTGGATCGCGCTACAGATATTGTTCAGCAACATATTTACCCCGCTTACCAGCAGTTACATGATTACTTAAGTGACTTACAACAACGAGCACCAGAGGCAGACGGCATTTGGGCCCAGCCCGGCGGTACAGCGTTTTACCAACATCAAATTAAATACATGGCCGATTCCGATCTCAGTCCACAACAAATCCATCAAATAGGTTTGGATGAAGTCACGCGTATCACAGAGGAAATGAATACGTTACTCAATGCCAATGGCCGTAGCGAAGGTACGGTCGGTGAGCGCTTGGCGGCAATGTCAGCAGATCCTGAATTTCTATATGAAGACAGTGATATGGGTCGCCAACAAGTGTTGGATGCACTCACTCAGCAAATTGAAAAAGTGATGGTCATCGCCCCTACACTATTCGCCACCTTGCCAACTCAGAAAGTGGTGGTAAAACGGGTACCCAAAGTGTCCGAAGCCAGCGCGCCAGGTGGTTATTACTCACCACCCTCATTAGATGGCAGTCGTCCCGGAGAATATTATATTAACCTGCGGGATATGGCAGGTGCGGCTAAGTACACGCTAAAAACCCTAACCTATCACGAGGCCGTTCCCGGTCATCATTTTCAAATTGCCTTGAATATGGCGCAAACCGACATCGGTATCATGCGCCAGAACGCGCCGTTTAACGCTTATGTTGAAGGGTGGGCGCTGTATTCAGAACTACTGGCCAAAGAAATCGGCATGTATGAGGGCGACCCTTGGGGTGACCTCGGGCGCTTACAAGGCGAACTGTTTAGATCCGTACGTTTGGTGGTAGACACCGGTCTACATTACAAAAAATGGACACGTGAACAAGCCATTGAATATTTCTACAACACTACCGGTACTGCCATGAGTGATGTGGTATCAGAAGTAGAACGCTATATGGTGTTACCCGGCCAAGCATTAGGTTATAAACTAGGTATGTTAAAGTTTGTTGAATTACGGGATATGGCCAAATCAGAACTTGGCGACAAGTTTGATGTTAAAGCCTTTCATGATGTTATTTTATTACCTGGGGCACGACCTATGAAACTGGTCGAAGTCGATGTAAACCGATGGATTGAAAGCCTAATATAGCCATTCCGGTTGCTGAATCAGTAACCGTTTATCAAATCACTCAAGCGACTAAATCTTGTAATTTTTGCTAGCTTGGGTATAAATATCATTCCTTTTTGAATAGTTGAATTATATGTCCATAAAACACCCTGTTGTCGCGATCACGGGTTCGTCTGGTGCCGGTACTACCACCACTACCAACGCAATCCAGCACATATTCCGTAATTTGGGGGTAAATTCTGCGGCGGTTGAAGGCGATAGCTTTCATCGATTTACCCGCCCAGAAATGGAAGTAGAAATTCGCAAATCTCAAGAACAAGGTAAACACATCAGTTATTTTGGCCCTAAAGCCAATGATTTTGAATTACTGGAAAAACTATTCGCTGAATATGGCACCACCGGCAATGGCCAGTATCGTCGCTATTTGCACAGTTTTGATGACGCCGTACCCTTTAATCAAATGCCAGGTACCTTTACCCCTTGGCAACAATTGCCCGAAAAAACCGACTTATTATTCTATGAAGGTCTGCATGGAGGTGTAGTGACCGATGAGGCCGATGTTGCCAAGCATGTTGATTTGCTGGTAGGCATGGTACCCATCGTTAATTTAGAATGGATCCAAAAAATTGTTCGCGATACAACCGACCGGGGTCACTCCCGAGAAGCTGTAATGAGCAGCATTGTGCGCGGTATGGACGATTACTTTCAGTACATTACCCCACAGTTTTCACGTACCCATGTAAATTTCCAACGAGTACCAACGGTGGATACCTCCAACCCATTTAGCGCACGGGAAATCCCATCCCATGATGAAAGCTTTGTGGTCATTCGTTTTCGTCGAGAAATGAGAAATATAGATTACCCTTACATGCTACGTATGATCGATGGTGCCTTTATGTCGCGTATCAATACCATGGTGGTACCCGGTGGAAAAATCGGCTTAGCCATGGAATTAATTTTAACGCCATTGATAAGTGATTTACTGGATCGTAAACGCAAATCCCATGTGCAATTAGATTGGATGGTGGAGCAGTAGGTTTCTATTTGAATATGGGAAATATCAACAACCGTTCCCAGAGTATTCTCGATACACGATTAAAAGAGCATACGATAGAGCCTAGTTGCGATTATGATCAGGCATCAGCTCCTCCGTCAAAACCAAAATGGTCGCCAAGCTTTAATGTCACAAATACACTGTGAGTTTAATTGATTGGCGCAACACCTCTTACTGCGTTGATTTTCATGGCTCATAAAAGAAGCCTTCCTTTGGAAGCTCTGCAATAAGCGCAGTACTTTCCATACCATTTACAACTTGCTAGATATTGTGAGGCAGAATAATAAACTAATTAAGTTGTACTATTTGCTCATCTGACTTAACCGTCAGTTTAATACCGTACAGCAATATTTCAGTTTGTACTTTTTTTGATTGATCGGTATTAATCACCAATTCATTATCAACATCATGCCAGACAATATCGGAAATTTGGCCTGACGCAATTGGCACAATGTAAGAACGTTTGCGCTTTAATGAATACACTTTTGCCATATAACGAGAGTCATCACTGGATAAATACTGCAACCATTGATCATTGGGCGACCATTTAACATTAAAATGTTGTGGTGTTTTACTGTTAAAGTTCTGATCCACCAGCATGACAGCATTTTCTTTAATATTAAGAAGCCATAAACTTCTATCATTTTCCGTATAAGTTAGATACCGGTCATCGTTCGACCAAGTGATGTTAGCTAGGTTTTTGGCTCTAGGAATAAGATGCTCAGCGACAACTTTACCTTCAGAACCAGTGATAACTAGATAATTACTATTTTGCCTTTGTACAAACTGCGCTTTTAATTCCTTAGAAGAACTCCATTCTTCACTACCACTTGATGAAAGTTGACTTATATTTTCAGCATTAACCAATAAATGAAAAAGCATTAGACTCATTGCTATCAATAATTTGATGTTAAGGTTCATCATTTACATCCTCAGTCTTTTAATATTTAACTGTTACTCCATGTAGTAGCATTGTTGTTTAAAAAATCTTAAAAAGACTTACGATTTCCTTACCATTTAAATAAATATTTAAATGCTTAATTTATTCAGACATTTACAATTAATTGCTATAAATGAGTTGAGTGAGATATCTTGAATCTGTGCTTTAATTTTTTAATAAAGGCTGTAAATGAATGGAACCTAAAGGTACTTCAGGACAAACAGAGCAACAACGTACTTTTACCTTAGGCTCATGGACAGTTGATGGAGACTCTAATCAACTTATAAAAGAAGGTAAACGCTTCTCTATTGAGCCAAAAATGATGGATGTATTAATTTACCTTTGCCAAAATGCTGGTGAAACCGTCAATGCAGAACAACTATTAATCACCTGTTGGTCTGGTACATTTTACGGCGATGCGCCCGTGCAAAAATGCATCGCCGGCCTAAGAAAAAAACTAGGCTGTAACGCCAAAAATCCCAGTTATATAGAGACAATATATCGTCGTGGTTACAAAATAATTGCCACTGTTGATTTTCCAACGAAATCTAACCAAGTATCACAACGCCAAGCGCTAAAGAAATGGACACAAGGTTCACCTTATTTAGGGTTAAATACGTTCAATGAGCAGCACAGTTCAATTTACTTTGGTAGGACAAGGGCGATTGTTGACGTTATCAATCAACTTAAAGCGAGTATAAAAAGACCAAATAATTTTCTGTTGATTCTAGGTAAAAGTGGCAGTGGCAAGTCCTCCTTAATGAGAGCAGGAGTACTGCCCTATTTAAGCAGTAACACCGGGTTTTCTCAGCTACGAGTGACTAAGTACCATATTGTAACCCCTAGCCAAAGTATTGATGAAACACCTACAGCAACACTGATCCACGCGTTACAAAAGTTATCATTAATAAAAACGACCTTGGAGTTACCGACATTAATTTCACATATTGAAGCCGATCCAACACAATTAACAAACGCTTTAAATTGTGTAACTAACCTAAATATAAACAATGCAGAATTCGAGCAATCACAACAAGTTAAAGACTATAAACTGATTGCTATCGATCAATTTGAACAATTTTTATTAGATGAAAACCTAACCACAAAAGCAAAACAAAATTTAGTCAGTTGTTTAACTCAACTTGCACAATGTGAACAGCTACTTGTAATCGCCATGCTCAGAAATGACTTTTATGCCGAGTGTCTGGATGTGAAAGGTTTTTATGAGTTAAAAGACCAAGGAAAACAGTACGATCTACAAGCCCCAACCCCGGTAGAAATTACCAGAATGATCCGGAACCCTGCCATTGCAGCCGGATTAAGCTTTGAACATGACGAAAAAAGTAATGAACACTTAGACGAAATATTGCTCGCTGCAGCAGTAAAAAACCCTGATGCTCTGCCACTATTAGAATATACGCTTGATTTATTGTACCAACAACGTAGTAGCGACAACGTATTATTACTCAGCTCATACCGTCAAATGGGGGGAATTGAAGGGGCAATAGCTCAACAAGCTGAAAAAGTATTTAATGAGTTACCCGCTAATATTCAAGCATGCTGGGATAATATTATGCATGCTTTAATTCAAGTCGATCACAAGAATAAACATAGCGTTACGGCTCGAAAGCTGCCTATTAGCTATTTTAAAAAACCAGCTGAAAAAAAATTCATTCAACATTTTCTCAATGCTCGATTATTTGTCACTATCATTCAAACAACGACAGGCGAGCAGCGCACTTACTCCGCTGATAACAATGATAAGCATGCATCGATAAATAATGACTTTCAATTTATTAGCATTGCTCACGAATCCCTATTAAAACATTGGCAACGTATTAAACTCTGGCTTAGTAATAATAGCGTAGCCATTCATAAGCGAGAACAACTCGCCGATGATTGCTTGTATTGGTTAAATAACAATAAAGCGAACGATGCTTTACTCAATTCCAAACAAAAGGTACTGGATGCGGAAGGGTTAATTAAGCACAAAGAAATTACACTAAGTGATAATGAACTGGCTTTTATTACGCGTTCTAAACGCCATCAAGATAGAAAAAAACTATTCTTCAGCTTAGCCATAATGGCGCTGTGTGGCTTTAGTGTTCTCGCTTGGTTTCAATCTAAACAAGTCGCTAATGAGCGAGACATTGCGCTATCGCAAAGCCAACGCACAAAAGCCATCTCAAAATTTTTAACTGATACCTTGGCAGCAAGTAGTCCATTTGTTGCAAAAGGCAAAGAAGTTTCATTAGTTGACGTACTTGCTGATGCAAGTAAAAAGCTAAATGAGTCAGCCCAAGATAAATACCCACCTTATGTTGAAGCTTTACTGCATAAGACATTAGGGCTTATTTATATTGATTTAGGAAAAATAAAATCCGCTGAACAGCACCTTTTTAAAGGGTTAGCGATATATAAAGAAAACCAATTAGAAAAAGAAGAGGATTATTTAGGCTTATTGTTCAATCTAAGTCGGCTCAACGTTCTAAAATATGGTAGCGATAATAATTTATCCGTGATCAATGAAACCATTGAAGTGAGTAAAAATGTTTATGGTGAAGATCATAAAGATACTTTAGGTGCGCTCGACAACTTAGGAACATATTATTTAGATAACAATGAATTTGCTCGGGCTGAAGACATTTTTAGGCAGGTTTACCAGAGGCGGAAACAACTATTCGGTGTCGACTTTCGTCACACCTTGTACTCTATTGAAAATCTAGGCGATCTTTATTACGCTCAACAAGCCTATGAGCAAGCACAACAATACTATCAGCATTGTGTCGATAAATGGTTAACGAAGTCTGGCATCAACAATCCATATTCACTTTACTGTATGAAAGGGCTAGCGTTAACTCAATTCGCAACAGGGCAATATCAACAAACTGAAAAAACATTAAATAAACATATTACCGCAGCTACGATAGTATTTGGCGCACAACACCCTGAAGTGTTGAGTGCACAACATTATTTAGCAGAGCTTTATCAAGCGACTGCAAGATATGAGCAAGCCGAATCCCTATTTAGACAGACATTTCATGAAAGGAAAAACGTTTTAGGAGAAAACCATACAGCGACATTAAACACAAAAGCAAAACTAACTAATTTATTGCAGCAGACTAGAGCTAAGTTGAATTAGTGTGATTGCTAAGAGAAACTGACGATATAAGTACCAAGCGATCTTGACGTAATCACACTACCGAACGTGGTCATTCCCGTGAAGCGGTGATGAGCAGTATTGTCCGTACTATGGAAGATTACTTTCAGTACATCACTCCGCAATTTCCAGACACCTATGTCAATTTTCAGCGGGTGCCAACGGTGGATACCTCTAACCCCTTCAGCGCCCGCGAAATCCCCAGCCATGACGAAAGCTTCGTAGACATTCGTTTTCGCAGAGAAATGAAGAATATCGACTATCTCTACATGCTACGTATGATAGACGGCGCGTTTATGTCCCGCATTAATACCATGGTGGTGCCCGGCGGTAAAATTGGTTTGGCAATGGAATTCATCCTCACGCCATTAATTGAAGAGCTGCAAGAACGCAAAAGAAAATCCCATGTGCAACTGGATTGGATGGTGGAGCAGTAATACCTCTCAATGGTTGTTATGCGTCATACATGTCAACTAGATTTAACCCACCGATTACTACACCAAATAAGTGAAAGTAGTTTTAGTTATATTTTTATAGGTTACCAAATATGGTTATAGATTTACTTCAATTTCTATAGGTAACTCGCCATTTTCTCGGTAAGTTAAGTCATCAAGATAAAGGCGTGAGAAATCTTTAATAACAGCTAAATTGACTTGAGATGGTAATCTGTTAACGGCTGCGTTAACCTCAATCCCCACTTCTTGAAAGTATGACACAAAATTATCCATAGCCAATTTTGCACGGGTAGCATCAGAGTTTTCTACCAAAATACCTAATAGTTGTACTTGATATTTCTCGTCTGGCGCCAGCTCTGTATTAGGGAATAATTTGACATAAATTCCGGAAAAGTCGTGGGATAAGTTTTTTTCTAATTTTCTTTTCCGTTTCTGTTTACCACTGTCTAACAACGCATTAAAACTCGTTGGTAATGCTGGCTTTGTGTAGTGACAACCTAACCAATCGACAAAGCTTTTTAACTCTTGTGTTCCAAAAAGGATATCGTCATTAAAACGAAAACTTAACAACAACTCTTTTTGCACAAAAACCTTTTCAAGGATATTAATCCTCATTGATTGTTGTAGTGTTTCTGTTTCAGTAACTTCTACATAATAAGAGTCTAAAATTCTTGGGTGCTTGTTATACTCAAATGCAGGGTTTGTATTACCTATTTTTCTGCCAATGCACAATTGAGCACTGTTAACTGCTGAGTTGGCAAGATTACATGATTGAGTTGCAACAATTAGGACATATTCTCGTGGTTTCAACGTTTCTAAATCAACGTCAATTTTAATCGCTAGCTTTAGTAGTTCTTCGCAATATTTTCCACTAATGACCTTCCCTTGAAGCCAGCCTCCTTGCTCTATTAGTTTGCTGCAATTCTCATTGCTCATTAGGCAAACGGGTCCTCAATTTCTGAAGGGGTGTGCTGGGTTAAATATATCTCAGATGCTGTAAATTGTATTAAATCGCGGTTTAATTCTTCATTGCTAAGTAAGCTAAGTAAGTTTGGCCCTTTAGGTGGCGCACTATGAATTATTTCCTGCAAATCCGTGCCATAACTATTTACAAGAGCTATAAAAATATCCTCTACTTCAAGAATTCTTTTAATTTTAGATTTGTTAGGCTTCTTAGCATCATTTTGCATCCAATTGTGGACTGTTTTACGTCCAGAGCATAAAACTTGTGCAATTTCTTCGTTACTCAAAGATGCAATTTTTTTAATGGACTGAATTGAAGATTGGAATATATTTAACTTGTTTTTTTCTTCATATTCAAAAGGTAAAATAATTGCGGATTCTGCTGTTACAGGCATGCCTCCGGTAACCATAGACGCATGATTCCGCCAATACTCTACAGTAGAGCCTCCTGAAGCTTGATTATCACAAAACGTTTTTTCTATTTCGTAAAAACGACTATCAATTTTAGTAACAGCAGTCCTATCAATATCTCTTTGAATAAGTGCGTATCCTAAGACTAAAACTTTTTCTAAGCCCATACATTCTCCTTAGCGTATGTAGATGTAATGTCCCAAAATGCACTTCTAGAAGACTGATGTAATTTCTCCAATTGTTCTAGAACCGCATTTACATTAAAGTCCTTTTGATTTTCAGGTTTTTCCCAGAAGTGGTCAAAATCTAAAAGCAATCTTAGTGAAGGCAATTCATCATCTTTAATTTCGACATAATTTTGTGGTAATAAATCATCCAGAACTTTTTGAGTCATAACTCCAAGTTGAGTTCGTAGCACCAGTAAACCTATTTCAGTTTCTAATGCAGACTCAGTCTTTCTGACAACTTTTTTTCCTAATTCATTAAGTGGCTCAGGAAAAAACATATCTTTGCTCTGACATAGTTCAAAGAGCTCAGATTCATCATTATTTTGAGTAACTATACAGTCAGAGTATCTTAACCCAAGCCGTGAATACAATGCTGGGCTTACAATGTCTGCTAATACTGATATTAAAAATGAACAGCGTTTTGAAAAGCCTTCAAACCTGTCATAGCTAGTCGTAATAAATACTAGTCGCTCTGGCGTAATATGAAATGCGCTATTCTTTTCTTTAGACCAAAAGACAAACTTATCAGTTTGATTAACCCTTAAACCATTCTTTTCAATAGCAACGCCATGTTCTTTTTCTTTTCCGAAAAAAGGATACTCTTTTCGGACAGCATCTTGAATATCGGGAATATATTTTTCTAGAGATAGGACTGTGGAAAAGCGAACTTCCATTAAAACTGATACTAATGGTTGTCTGACTAATTTTCTAAAATTATGCGGCATTTAATCGATCCTAAGTACTAAATCTCAATATTCATTATGGTAGCAGTTTTGCAAAATTACACAATAAAGTACACATTATTGTTTGAAGTACTTTTTTCTAGTAAAAGTCATCACGTTGCTACAAAAGTTGGGTTAATAAGTAAGCCTTGGCAAGCGAGTTAAGTTCAATATGCCGTGTCTCTCACAATAAATTTCTAGAAAAAAGCTTCGATTAAGTCTGGGGCTAAACAACTAATAGCAACCACTACCCCTCAAACACCTCAAAACTATAGGCCACATCTACCTTGATGAATAATTCGTGGGCTCCCTCAGACCTTTTCCCTTTTTATTCTTACCTCGGACTATTTTCATTCACCGTTTTTAAAATCAAAGCATCTACCTCATTGGTGATGGGTGAAATATTACTGTTGGTTAATATTGCATAGCCGTAATTGCGACTCACTATAGTTCTGGTAAGTGCTATCCATCCCCTATTGTAACCAGCAAATCCGAAACTCTCATTTTCTTCATCAATATAATAACTGATACTCAATCGGTTACCTGTTGCCGCTACTGGCTTCATTATTTCTGAAATCCATTTCTCTTTCAGCAGTTTTTGACCAATAAATGTGCCTTTATCATCTTTCAATAATGTTGAACTAAATAGGGCCAAATCGTGAGTTGTTGTATGCATACCAGCTGCGGCGGTAGCTGCAAAATATATCATTGATGTCGCTTTACCTTCTTGGTCGTATGGGGTTGCTGAACGCCGCATAAGCTCTTCATTTACCTCAAACGTAGTCGATGTCATCCCCAGCGGCAAAAACACTTGGCTTGTCATAAATTCATTAAATTTTTGACCACTAACATCTTCAATCAACAACTGAATAACAGCATAGCCACCACCTGAGTAAGAAAACTGTGTGTTAGGTTCTAATATCAATTTAACGTCTCCACCGGCGTTGTTATCACCGTTGAGAAAATCAACAATAGATTTATCAGTAGGCTTATCCCAACCACCCACTGGACCGAGAGACAGCCCAGAAGTATGTGACATTACATTTCTCAAAGTAACTAACTGACTGTCAAATTTGGAATCTGGGATCTTCCAACGTTTCAAGTAACTGTTGATAGGTTTGTCTAAATCTACTTTTCCGTCTTGGACCAACTGCATCACGCCCCAGCCGGTAGCCACTTTTGAAATTGAACCTATGTTGAACATAGTATTTTCGTCAAAAACGGTTTGGTTCTTTATATCTGCGGATCCATAAAATTTATACCCTACAATCTTGCTTCCTTCCACAAAGCCAATGGCAACACCTGGTGCCCCATGTTCATCTAGAATAGCGAGTACCCCACGATCTAACTCAAGAAATATTTTATCGAAATTGACCTTTGACTCCGCGTAGGAAAATGTACTGGCTGCGATTAACAGGAGAGAAAAGTATCTAAATATGTTCATGATATTCCTTGTCGATTAACCAACTGGACACTTACGATTACCTGTAGCCAGCTATTGATTTTGACTGCCTACTTGTGGTGTTTTCAGTGCAAACCTTTGCTTTAAAGATAGTGTTGCGCCGACCAATTGAACACACAGCTCAAAGTAGATCATCAATTAATAGATGCGCTCCTAATCACTCTCCTTCAATCACCTCAAAGCTATGAGTCACGTTTACTGAACCGCTGAGCATAATCGCCACCGAACAGTATTTATCCGCCGACAATTCCACCGCGCGCTTCACATGCTTTTCAGCAACCGTCTTGCCTGTTACTTTAAAATGTAAGTGAATGTCTGTGAAAACTGCCGGTACGGCATCGGCGCGGTTGCCGGACAGGTCTACCTGCACGTCGGTAATATCCTGTCGGGCTTTTTGTAGAATACTAATCACATCTACCGACGAACAACTTCCAGCAGCGATAAGTACGGCTTCCATAGGCGTTGCGGCTTGTTTTTTGTCGCCATCCAATAATAATTTTTGGCCACTTTCGGTGGTGCCTTCAAACAGCATATCGCCGCGCCATTGTAATGTTGCTTGCATAAGTAACCTCCGTTCGGGATAAGTGCTGTACCAAACAAGAACAGTATTGATATTTTTAAAAATAAACAACCTATTGAAATATAAAAATAAGATTTTCTCTCTCGACATTTCTTATCCCGAACGGGGGCTACTCTCTCCTCTAACTGACGAATCATCAGTACTTTAGATTACGGCGGGCAGATAAACAGACAAACTTTGTAACAATCCAGCCAACCTTGTTATGGTTGCTTTCTTTTGTATATCAGTCCTTTGAATTATAGTGAAGGCAATTCAGCCTAAGGTATTAGTTATGGGTCAAGAAACCTCAAAAATATTAGTCGTCGATGACGATATGCGTTTACGCAGTTTGCTAGAGCGTTATTTGGTCGAGCAAGGTTATCAAGTGCGTACTGCGGCTAACTCCGAGCAGATGGACCGTCTGTTGGAACGTGAAAACTTTCACCTAATGGTATTAGATTTGATGTTACCCGGCGAAGATGGTCTGTCTATCTGCCGTCGTTTACGTCAGAAAGAAAATCAAATCCCAATTATTATGCTGACCGCCAAAGGCGACGAAGTGGATCGTATTATCGGCCTAGAAATGGGTGCCGATGATTATCTGCCTAAACCCTTTAACCCTCGCGAATTATTAGCACGCGCTAAAGCGGTGTTGCGCCGCAAGGTTAACGAAGCGCCTGGCGCACCGTCAATGGAAGAACAAACCATTGAGTTCGGCCAGTATCGTTTAAATCTTGCTACTCGTGAAATGTCACAAAATGGCGAGCCAATGTTACTCACTAGTGGTGAGTTCGCGGTATTGAAATCCTTAGTCACCCATCCCCGCGAGCCACTGTCTCGCGACAAGTTAATGAATCTAGCGCGTGGCCGTGACTACAGTGCTCTAGAGCGTAGTATTGATGTGCAGGTGTCACGCTTGCGCCGCATGTTAGAAGTTGATCCGGCCAACCCACGCTATATTCAAACCGTGTGGGGCTTAGGTTATGTATTTGTGCCCGATGGTGAAAGCCAAGACTAATGCGTGTATTACCCAAGAGTGCCTTTGGCCAAACAGTATTGCTGATTGGTGTTTTGCTGTTAATAAATCAGGTGGTGTCGTACTGGTCAGTAACCTACTATTTTATTCGCCCCAGTTATGAGCAAATTAACAGCCTGATCGCTAAACAAGTGAAATTGGTGTTTATGGAGGATCATAATCTTTATGATCCCCGTAACCGCGAAAGCTTATATCGCGCCACCGGTATTCGCATTTATGATCAACGTCAAGCCGAACGCCACGGCCTAGACAACGCCGTGTATTATCAGTTTCTCTCCAGTCAGATGAGTCGTCAACTAGATGGCGAAGCCGATGTGCGCGTCACCACCGGCGACCCCTATGTGTTTTGGATCAAAGGCCCACAAAATCCGGATTTCTGGATTGTGATCCCAATGATCGGCATACGCGATACCGATATTTCGCCGCTAACTATCTACCTGATGGTCATTGGTATTCTCAGTGTCGCTGGCGGCTGGATCTTTGTGCGCCGTCTTAATCGGCCTTTAAAAGCCCTACAGTACGCAGCCATAGAAGTAGGCCGAGGGAATTTCCCGAGGCCATTGAAAGAAGAAGGCTCTAGCGAAATTCGCGCAGTGACCAGCGCCTTTAACCAAATGTCTAAAGGTATTAAGCAGTTGGAGGATGATCGCGCGCTACTCACCGCCGGAATCTCCCACGATCTACGCACGCCGTTAACCCGTATTCGCCTAGCCACGGAAATGATGCCCGAGGGTACCGATTGGATCCAACAAGGTATTAATACCGATATCGAAGATATGAACGATATAATCGACCAGTTCATCGATTACGTTCGTCAAGATCAGGAAATTAAAGTCGAAACCACCAATATTAATCAACTGATCAACGAAGTCGTCGCTGCCCGTGACCGCGAAGATGATCATCAAATTGAAATCGACTTAGCTGACGTACCCGATGTAAAAGTACGCCGTGTGGCCTTTAAAAGAGTACTGGATAATTTACTCGAGAACGCCTTCCGCTATGGTGGTAATAAGGTGGAGATCCGCTCCGGTTACGATAAAAAGCTCAACTATGTGTACTTCAGCGTTCGCGACCATGGCCCCGGCATTCCTGAAGAACAAATCGAAAACCTATTTCAGCCCTTCACTCAAGGCGACAAAGCCCGTGGCAGCATGGGGTCTGGTTTAGGCCTAGCCATTATCAAACGCATTATTGATATGCACCGTGGACGCATCACGTTAGAGAATCATCCCCAAGGGGGGATAATTGCAAGGGTGTGTATTCCTATAAAATAAACAGCTAATTAGCTGCTTATTTTATGTAACCGTACTGTATGCACCGACGTATACGACTTTGGCCTAATCCGTTCGTTCTGAGCCACCTCGAAGGATGGGCGTAGTGTTTATTGGCTGCGCCAACCGTCATCCTGACTTTTTTCGTGCGGCTTCCTGCCGCCCAAGGGTATTTGGAGAGACCCAAATACCCGAAAGATCTTTTCGCTCCAACAACTTTCCCGAATTTAATTCCCATTCGATGCATGAGAATCAAATTCGGGAAAGTTGAGTCGCTGGTAGCGACCTGTAAGTACTGCAGTAAATGAAAATATAGAAAGCGATAGAGGTGCACATTAACGACTTGTGATGCTTAAATTTCTCTAATATCTAAACGCATACATTGTTCTAACTCTTTAGATTTTGAGACTGCTTGTTCATAATATTTTGATAATTTGCAATAATTCTATGACAAAACGCACATTGCGAAGCAATTCCCCAATGTCCTCGGGCGGCAGGAAGCCGCGCTATATTAATTCGGATTAACTAACTCTGGATTTTCAGTCATAAAGCGGATGAATTCTCTTGTAAACAAATTTGATGGGACCTTATTACCTCTAAGCTCTTTAATGAATGCCTCTTGTTCAGAGTTAAAAGGCTCAATGACACCATTTACTAAACTCACTAGGTATTTGCCCGCGTAGCCAATTATATGCCGTGTTATAGGGCTATAACTGTCATTCAACTCAACATCGAAACCACCCTCAGCCAATATTGCTAGGTGCGAATCTGGAAAATGACTTTTTTGATTATTCATCATGGTAGCCATTTGAGAAATCATTTCTTCATTATTCAGAATGTCTACATGGCCATTGTTAAACCCAAATTGACCACTCGATTGTTGTTGTGCCATGGGATAAAGCTGGCTGGATAGTGGTACAACACCGTCGCTGTTTTCTGCCAATTTAATGGTATTGTCATTTTTAAAGCCGTAATACAGCTGATGATTGACGAAGTCAGGTAAGGGTTTTCTATATAAATTGTGAATAAACTCATTATTGGGGTTTAAATCTTTCCAAGCCGGTAAAACAATTAAGCCATGTTTTTCACCACTTTCCGCACTAGGATGGCCACCAAATGGGGTAGCTATACTGAAAAATAAACTGATTTTGTTTTCACTATTATTATTTTTGTACTTATTAATTGCTTCGCGAACGACTAGCCCTCCCATACTGTGAGCAACAACAATCATCGACATATTTTGATCAATGGGGATCAAGTCTCCAGAGAGAAATAAGTTGTAGAAAAAGTCAGCTAACTGGTCAAGATCACCACCGGATGGATAATAGAAAAACCATGGCTTGAATTTTTCTGGATCTAATTGCGCAATAATAGATTGGAAAGATCTTGTACTACCACCAATGCCATGTACAAAAATCACCGGGATTTTATATGCAATATCTTCTTCTAATGCATAAAACATGGTGGGTGCATATTCCAAAAACGATGCGGGGTCGTACATGCCCATAGTCGCTATGGCCTCATCAAATATAGGATCATCTAGGCTACGAATAGTCCCTTGCGGATAATATAATGACGCTGAGCGCTCGACTAATGGCGGAACAGACACATTTTCTGCCCAGCTAACTAAAAACGGGGAGCCCAATTCAATATCAATATTCTTGGCGATTTTTTCGGGATAATGCTGTGTATCAATAACCACTTTTTTATTAGCAACGACTTCAGATTGTTGTAACACCAAATCATTATTAACGTCGGCATATAATAAAAACGTATATTCTCCTTCAGGAAGCGTTAAACCATAATGCTTGCCAGTACCTTTAAAAAACATGGTATCGACACGTTCATGCTGCTTAAATTTATTAGAGTAAGCGGCTATCGCCAGAGTATGATTTACATACCGCTTAGCCGTATCTATTGATTTACCGAATGCAAAAAAAGTATCTCGGTTAATCATGTGTTTTACGTTAACTTGACTAGGGTCAGCCCTCTGTATTTTATTGTATTCCGCCTGAATAGAAGAATATTTAAGGTAAGTACAGGAGGATAAAAATACACTCATGCCTATAAGGGTAAGCCACTTACCTAGTCTGATTGATTTCCTATTCATTAAACAAAAACCTGTGTAGATTTAAGGGTTAAAAGGTATATCGCATAATTGTTACTTGATTAAATGAACGCCGCAAGATTAATAAATTGCAACCGAAGTCATAAAGCCATGTTACTTGCCATCATGCTAAAGTCATTACTTTAAAACAAAAGGAAACCTATTGTGCGCTATTTTGTTGGGGCTTATGCCACTTCTCCGAATGCTTTTGGCTGGGATCCAGAGTTAGAAACTCGTTACTATCAGCAATTAAAATCCATCCCTAGTATCAAAGGCTTAGAGCATCCGTTTACCGGTACTTTGCATCCAAATGATGACGATTGGTTCTTAGCCAATATCGATAGTAACTGGCAGTACGTATTTACCTGTGTACCGGGGAATATGGGCGCATTGTCTAAAAACCCACATTTTGGTATTGCCTCTGATGATGATGCTGGTCGTGCACAAGCTTTAGCTTTTATGCAAAAAGCCCGTGATGCCATTGCTAAACTCAATGGTCATTTAGGCCGCCAAGCGGTTAAAGCTATTGAGATCCAAACCGCACCTAATCGTAGTAACGCCTCTGGCTCTAAAGCGGCATTAAACGCCTCTTTGCAAACTATGTTGCAATGGGATTGGCAGGGTGCGCAACTCGTTATTGAACATTGCGATACCTTAGTTGATGGGCAAAAACCGGCTAAAGGCTTTTTAACTCTCGAAGATGAAATAGCGGTACTCACCGAGATCAATGGCCAAACCGAAACACCTATCGGTATGGTGATGAACTGGGGACGTTCCGTTATCGAAACTCGCAGTATCGAGGGTGCCATTGAGCATACTCAACTGATAAAACAAGCAGGTTTGCTTAGCGGCCTAATGTTTTCTGGGGTGTCCGACCAAGATACCGAATACGGTGCATGGAGCGACAGCCATATGCCGCCTGCTCCTTCAGCAAGCGTGCAGTTTGGGGCAGAGCATTCATTAATGACCGAGCAACAAATTCAACGTAGTTTGGCTGCTGGTGATGGCAACAACTTAGACATTATGGGTATTAAATTAGGCATACGCCCTAAAGATACCTCGCTGGAAGATCGCATCGGCTATATTCGTGATGCCTTAGGCATATTAGATCGCAGTCTTTAACCTTTGGTTATTGTGAGTCACAATAAAAAAGCAGCACTAAAATGCGCTGCCTTTTTTATATCAACCAATAATTACAGAATATGACTAATCGAATTTGATCCTCAAAGTATTTGACAAATTTTGCTCAAAACTCAACACTCTAGCGGTCACTACGACAAACCACCAAGCTCTGGGATCCTCATGATTTTTACCTTTGCAAAAACAATTTCTCCTTATGTCCAGGCCGAATTTGAATTGGCTCGACAAGCGGATGCCAATAATCAGCCACAACAGGCATTCATCCATTTGCAGAATGCCCATGTGTTAGGCCAGAACTCGACCTATTTGCACGTAAAGGCTCATTGGTTAATGTTGTTATGGGGAGTTCGTCAATTTCAAATTAAAGAAGTGTTGGGGCAACTGCTGCGGATTATCGGTGCGGCCACTAAAACCGCAATAGGTTGGGTCCCCTCGGGCAACACCGGCGGTGCCAATATCAGTCCATTTAAAAGTTTGCCGCTAACAACCGAACACGCGCAGTTAATTAAACTTGCGCAACAAGCTGCTCGCAGGGAATAAAGTATTGGATATTCGCATCGATGATTTAACCAGCGAAAAAATTGCCGACTTATTGCAAGCTCATCATCAAGATATGCTGCGCCATTCCCCGCCCGAAAGCGTGCATGCATTAGATATTGAAAAACTCAAAGCTCACAACATCACTTTTTGGAGTGCATGGCAGCAAGAGCAATTAGCCGGTTGCGGTGCGATTAAAGACTTGGGCAATAATATCGCCGAAATAAAATCTATGCGCACCGCAGAAGACTTTTTGCGCCAAGGTGTCGCTGCCGCAATACTGACGGTAATCATTGAGCATGCTACACAGCAGGGGTTTCACGAGCTTTATTTAGAAACTGGCTCCATGGATGCCTTTATTCCAGCACGGCGTCTGTATGAGCATTATGGTTTTGATTACTGCTCAGCTTTTGCCGACTATGTAGATGACCCCTACAGCCTATTTATGCGTAAGTCATTGTTATAAAAACAACATACTGAAATCCAAACAAGATCAACCTAACTCGAGATAAGTTATTGCTTTTATCTCTAGCGGGAATACCAATTAATTCTTGAATTTTAGGCTCCAGTGGCTACTATGCGCGCACTTTTCTCTCACGCGATCCGTGACCATGCAATTAGTTCTGATAGGCCTCGCCGTATTGGCATTACTGGGTATTATTCTGGAAGAATACCTACACATTAATAAAGCCAAGGTAACATTATTCTTCGGTACCCTATCCTGGGTTATTTTATTTGTTAGCGCAGAGTCGAGTGCGGCCAGTGACATTGTCGCCGAGCATTTTCGAGAGAACATTACCGATATTTCGATGTTATGGTTATTCCTCGTCGCAGCCATGACCTTTGTCGCGTATCTGAATAAAAAAGGCTTGATCGAGAACGTCCTACATTTGGCCATGCCCAGCAGCATCTCAGAAAAGAAACTGCTATTTTTTACCGCCATATTTAGTTTTGTATTTTCATCCTTAGCCGACAACATAACCGCCACGCTAGTATCGGTTGCCCTGATCCTGTCCTTAGGTTTACCCATCAATAAATTAATGCGCTTTGCGGTGTTAGTGGTGTTTTCCGTCAACTCCGGTGGGGTATCGTTAATTACCGGTGACGTTACCACTCTCATGATTTTCTTAGGTGATAAGGTCAGTATTCTGAATTTATTATGGCTATCGTTACCCTCATTTACCGCAGTAATGTTGCTGGCGCTGATGCTCAGTTTTGGTATGAATGGTGTGGTTCGCATCAAAAAACAGCACAAAATTATTCGTAAAATTGACTACGCCATTGCTGGGGTATTCCTTTTAACCATCCTTATGACCATTGGCGGCAATGTGCTCTTTGAGATCCCGCCGGTACTGAGCTTTCTAACCGGCCTGTCGGTAATGTTTTTAATTGCCCAATTCTTTAACGACGATAACGAACAAGATCCCATTCTTGAATATATTCGCTACATCGAGTTCGACACCTTGTTATTCTTCTTAGGGGTATTATTAATTGTTGGCATGTTGGAACAAATTCATGCCTTGGATGTATTAGTTACTCTTTATCAATACTTACCACCGTTATACTCCAACTATATATTGGGGGTTGCCTCGGCCGCTATTGATAACGTACCGCTTACGGCTGCGGTGCTAAAAACCAATATTGATATGAGCTTAGCCTCATGGCTGGGCTTAACTTACGCGGTCGGCGTGGGTGGTTCCTTGTTGGTTATAGGCTCAGCGGCGGGTATTGTTGCCATGAATAAAGTCCATGGTTTGAGCTTTATGCGTTATGCCAAATACCTGATCCCGTTAGCCATTGCCTATACGGCAGGTTATGCGATGGTTATCCTACTGGCTAAAACCATTATTGTTTAAGGTCTGTTGACCTTTGTAGCTCGGCTTGACGCTTTTTCGACAAACTTCTCAGGGCTCTAGTATAAGAGTCCTGAATAAGTTGTTGTAGATACTCAGCGTCTATTTGTTTTACATCGATAATCGTTATCCAATGAAAACGCCCCATATAACGCGCAGGATTAATATTAGCGTTGTCGGTCAGTTCAATAAGTTGCTCAGCCGACACCCGCACACTAAAGCGCCATTGCTGGGGCTGACTGGTTTTAAAGTAGGCGAACTTTTTGCCATCAATTCCATAACTTAAAACATTGTAAGGGTGGCCTACTGGGCGCTCCTCTGCCCCCACACATTGACGACAATAATCCTTAACCTGTTGCACATTCATTGCTGTCTATTGCCCTACTTCTATTGTCCTAATTTTATTGACCTAATAAGGGTAGGTGTTTCAAGCGGTGGTATTGCAATGCCATTGTTAGGCAATGTTCAACTATGGGCCAAGGCACGGATTCATTCAGGGTTAGAATAATCGCCCGCTTGCCTGCATATTGCAGTTCATTGGGGTAAAGCTCTTTGTAGGTTTCCACTAGACTGGTGCCACAATGGACATAAATGGCCACTTGCTCAGGGGATTGCGGCTTCCAATCCATGCGAATCGGACTGCCCGATTTAACCGAATAGCTAAGCTCACCCCATTTTAACTGTTCGGTTACCTCACCTAGCTGTTGTTTATCTGCTAGTTGGTATATCACCGAGCGGATTTTCAGCAATAACGCTTGGGCATTTTGTGGATAATTTTCTACCTTTTGGTCAATCATCAAAGACATCCTTATCTCCTTGGTATTTAGTTAACCAATTGGGGTTAGGCTAACTTTAATGCTGGGATTCATCGCCAAATTGCCCCGCATGGATGGCTTCCACATCAATAGCATCAAACTGATATTCTGCCTGACAATACTGACAATTCATGGTGATACAACCATCTTCAGCAATCAAATCTAACAACTCCTGCTTTTCAACACTGGCCAATGCCGTAGCACTACGAGCTTTACTACAGCCACAATGAAATTCCAGCGCTTGCGGGGCGTACAGTTCGACTTCTTCTTGATGATACAAACGATATAAAACATCCTGCGCCGATAAGTTAAATAGCTCTTCTGACTTCACGCTCGCGGTTAACTGACGTAAATGCTCAAAATCGTCATGTTGTTTATCCTCACTGGGCAACACTTGTAAAAGCATGCCTGCTGCTTGTTCTGCACCTTTGGTGATATCGGCGGCTAGAACCACATGGGTCGGTAATTGTTCTGATTGCATAAAGTAAGCCTCTACACAGGCAGCCAGACTGGGCTGGTCCAACGCCACTATGCCCTGATAACGCTCTCCCTTCTTCGGTGTAATAGTGATCACCATTACGCCTTTTTCAAACAACGCAGCAAAATCATCGGTCGGTACATCACCCTGCCAACGAGCCACACCACGTAATTTTTGATCGTGACTGCCGTTGATCACCGCATATTTAACAATCCCCTCACTTTGTAATTGTAAGGCAATTTCCCCTTCAAATTTTAAGGTGGCGGTTAACAATGCGGTGGCAGCCATCAGCTCACCTAATAATTGTTGAATTGCTGGTGGATAATCTTGACCCGCCAACACTTGTTGAAAACTTTGTTGTAATTGCACTAATTCACCGCGTACGTCGGCTTTAGTAAATACGTAACGGTGTAACTGATCCGGTAACTGCATTTTATTTTGTCTCTTAAAGATGTTTGGCTTTAATTAATTGTCGCCGTTGTTTTTTATCAGGCTTGCCCTCTGGGTGTGGACTGTACAGGGCATTAAGTTTTCGTGCTTGGGCATTTTTTTCGCGCTGGGTCACGCTCTCCGCGGTTTCACGGTACATGAGTTGAGCTTCGGCGGCACTGCGTCGTTGGTCGGCAATTTTCTCAATAATAACCACTTTATGGTCGGTTCCTTGAGGAATAGATACTATTGCGCCCAATTCAACCACTTTTCCGGGTTTACTTCGTTGCTGGTTATATTGTACCTTTCCACCCTGAATTGTATCCCGTGCCAGTCCGCGTGTTTTAAAAAAACGCGCTGCCCATAGCCATTTGTCCAAACGAACATTGAACTCAGGGGCTGGTGAATTGTCCATTTTATTATTTTTAGACTGACTCAAACCGTTGCTCTCACAAAATCGTAACAATTTACGCTTATTCTACGCAGATGGTTGTGACTCACACCCTAGTAATTATAGTATGTGCACAATCTGTAGAAGTATGGCGAAATGACCATTAACAATTATACCTTTAACCACCTGTGGCTCCAACTCGAACGTCACCGCAATTTGTATCCGCGGTTAGTGGTCGTGGTGCTTGGCATATATTTGCTGAACTATGCAGCAGTGTTAACGTGGCGGATGGTACCAACGGCAGAGTCAACCGCAGCGGTCAGCAGTCATAACACGCTGATTAAAGCGAATAATGCCCGCGCCAATATTAAGCAAATTCAGAACTTATACTTATTTGGCCACCCGGAACAACAAACCGAAGGCCCTAAAGTAGTGGCTGCGGAAGACGCCCCTGAGACCAATTTAAACTTGACCCTAACCGGCGCTGTTGCCAGTACCGAAAAGGGTGGTGGAGCCGCTATTGTCGAAAACCGCGGCCAACAAAATACCTATGGCATTGGCGATATTATCGATGGCACGCGTGCTACCATAGATAAAGTGTTTGCTGACCGGATTATTATTAAAAATGGCGGTCAATCGGAAACCCTAATGCTTGATGGTATCGATTTTCAAAAAGGCGGTAACGGCAACAATCTCCGTGGGGTAGCCAAACCGCAAAATGCGGTACGAAACAACAGCACTCAACGGAAGTCTTTATCACCGGCCGTACAGGAAGCTCGCGAACAGTTGTCACAAAAACCCGCCAGTTTTGCCGACTACATTAGCATTTCGCCGGAAACCAAAAATGGTGAATCCATAGGGTATCGAGTACAACCGGGTAAAAAGCCAGCATTATTTAATGCCGCTGGATTAGAGAATAACGATATTATTACTGAATTAAATGGGCTTGATTTGACGGATCCGCAACAAGCAATGGAAGCAATGTCGAGCCTACAATCTGAACAGACACTACAAATTACCGTAAATCGTAACGACGAATTACTGACCCTGTATCTTGATTTACCTGATAATAATGATGAATTTTAAGGAAAGAAGTATGAGGCTAACCGGCCAGTCCCTATTCCGGGCATTATCATTTGCCACTCTGTCTGCCATGTTAATGGTTAGCAGCGCTATTTCGGCAGCCGATTATTCGCCTAATTTTAAAGGCACCGACATTACCGAGTTTATTAATATCGTCGGTAAAAACCTGAAGAAGACGGTGATTGTCGATCCCAATGTGCGCGGAAAAATTACCGTACGTAGCTACGATTTACTCAATGAAGAACAGTACTACCAGTTTTTCCTCAACGTGTTGCAGGTTTATGGTTTTGCGGTAGTTGAAATGCCTAATGGCATCCTCAAAGTGGTGCGCGATAAAGACGCTAAAACCTCCAATTTACCGGTAGTCGAAGACAACGCTTTTAATGGCGACGAAATGATCACCCGCGTGGTGCCGGTATACAACGTATCCGTGCGTGAACTCGCGCCGTTATTACGCCAACTTAACGACCAGGCGGGCGGTGGTAACGTCGTCAGTTATGACCCCTCTAACGTGATGATGCTAACCGGCCGCGCCGCCGTGATTAACCGCTTGGTAGAAATTATCGAACGTGTGGATCAAGCTGGCGATCAAGAAGTAGACATCGTTAAACTAAAATTTGCCTCTGCCGCTGAGCTGGTGCGAATTATAGAAAGTATTGATAAGAATTCAGCTTCGAAGCAAACTCCGAGCAACCTATCACCAAAAATAGTCGCCGATGAACGTACCAACAGTGTGATCATCAGTGGTGACGTGAAAGCGCGCCAACGTTTGACTAAATTGGTTGAGCGTTTAGACCAAGAATTAGAAAGCAACGGCAATACCCGAGTCATATTTCTTAAATACGCCAAAGCCGAAGATTTAGTAAAAGTACTTAAGGGTGTCAGCGATGGCATTAAAGCCGATACCCAAGGTGCACAAAAAACCACTACCCAGCGTAACAGCAATCGCGACATCAGTATTGAAGCCCATGATGATTCCAATACCTTAGTAATCACTGCCCAGCCAGATATGATGCGCAGCCTTGAAGATGTTATTCATAAGCTGGATGTTCGCCGTGCACAAGTACAGGTTGAAGCGATTATCGTGGAAGTCTTTGAAGGTGACGGTACTAGCCTAGGCGTACAATGGGCCCATGAAAGTGGTGCCATGCAACAGTTCTCTAATGGTGGCGTACCCATTGGGCAAGTAGCTGCAGCTGCTTATTCCGCTAGAGATCGCACCGTAGTTGGCAGCGTAACCGGTACAGAAACGGGCACCACCACTCAAACCAGCAGAACCGTAGAAGGTGACACCAGTTTATTAGCCAGTTTGGTTGGCAGTATCAACGGCACTTTGTTCGGTGTATTAAAAAATGATTGGGCCGCGGTAATACAGGCAGTTAGCACCGATACCAATTCGAATATCTTGGCGACACCGCACTTGACCACCATGGATAACGAAGAAGCGTTCTTTATCGTGGGTCAAGAAGTGCCGATCATTACCGGACAAACCGCTAGTGCCAATAACAGTAACCCCTTCCAAACAGTCGATCGTAAAGAAGTGGGTATTAAGCTTAAAGTGACTCCACAAATTAACGAAGGTAATGCGGTTCAATTATTAATTGAACAAGAAGTGTCCAGCGTCAGTGGCGCTACCTCGGTGGATATCTCGATTAATAAACGTGAAATTAAAACCACAGTCATCGTTGATGATGGTGGCACCGTAGTGCTGGGTGGCCTTATTGATGAAGACGTACAGGAAAGTGTTTCTAAGGTACCAATTTTAGGTGATATTCCCTTCATCGGTCACTTATTCAAATCCTCTACGTCCAATAAGCGTAAACGTAATTTGATGGTATTTATCCGTCCGACGATTTTGCGTGACGGCATTACCATGAATAAAATCAGTAACCAAAAATACAATTTCATCCGCGCCGAACAGCTTAAGCAACGGGCCGATGGCGTTAACTTGATGCCCAACACCTCAACACCAGTATTACCGGAATGGCGTGACAGTTTAGTCTTACCACCCAATTATGATGATTATTTGCAGCAAAAAGCAGCAAAAGAACAAGGTGAGCAAGACTAATGGATCAGGCCGCCATTGAAGACATCAATGAACCGCTACTTGAGCCAGAGCCAATAGCTCCCGAGCACAAGCAATTGGGCTTTGGTTTTGCTAAGCGTCATCATGTGCTGCTAGACACCGCAGACCAGCCGGCATTGCTGTACCACACCAATGAAACGGCGTTTGAAATATTTGCCGAAGTACGCCGTTATTTAGGTGGACCGTTTACCCTAAAAGAAATTCCAGTCGAAGAATTTGAAGGCTTACTGACTCGCGCTTTCCAACGGGATTCCTCGGCGGCCAAACAGTTAATGGAAGACATTGGCAATGAAAGTGATTTATTCACCTTAGCCGAAGAATTACCCGAAGCAGAAGACTTGCTCGACAGCGAAGACGACGCGCCGATTATCAAACTGATCAACGCCATGCTCGGCGAGGCGATCAAAGAAGGCGCTTCGGATATTCATGTGGAAACCTTTGAAAAACAACTGACCATCCGCTTCCGCGTTGATGGTGTGTTACGCGAGATACTACGCCCCCATCGCAAAATGGCGTCGATGCTAGTATCGCGAATCAAGGTTATGGCCAAGTTGGATATCGCTGAAAAGCGTGTACCGCAGGATGGTCGTATTACCTTACGTATTGCTGGCCGAGCGGTGGATGTACGGGTGAGTACTATGCCCTCCAGCCACGGTGAACGTGTGGTATTACGCTTATTAGATAAAAACAATGCCCGCCTTAATCTTGAAGATTTAGGCATGACCGCAGAAAACCGCAAACATTTTTCATCACTGATCCGTAAACCCCATGGCATTATTTTGGTTACCGGGCCAACGGGCTCCGGTAAAAGTACCACCCTATACGCCGGCTTAAGTGAGATTAATTCTAAAGACCGTAATATTTTGACGGTAGAAGATCCAATCGAATTTGACCTTGAAGGTATTGGCCAAACTCAGGTAAATCCTAGAGTAGACATGACCTTTGCCAGAGGCCTAAGGGCCATTTTACGTCAGGATCCTGATGTGGTAATGATTGGTGAAATTCGTGATTTAGAAACCGCACAGATTGGCGTACAGGCCAGTTTGACTGGTCACTTGGTATTATCCACCTTACACACCAATACCGCATCCGGTGCGATCACCCGTTTGGAAGATATGGGCATTGAAGCCTTTTTGCTGTCATCGAGTCTATTGGCGGTATTATCACAGCGCTTAGTGCGAACTTTATGTCGTGACTGTAAGGTCAGTAAACCTGCAAGCTTGCAGGAAAAAGCCTTGCTCAATGTCGCTGCTGACAAAGAGTGTAACCTGAATCATCCCAAAGGCTGTGCTGCATGTAATCAAACAGGCTACCGTGGAAGAACAGGTATTCACGAATTACTCATTGTCGATGAAAATATTCGCGAAATTATCCATAACGGTCACGGTGAACAAGCGATAGAGAAATACATTCGCCAAAATACGCCGAGCATTCGTGATGATGGTTGTCGCAAAGTACTTGAAGGGGTGACCTCTTTAGAAGAAGTACTCCGCGTAACGCGGGAAGAATAAATGCCAGCCTTTGCTTATAAGGCCATGAATGACAGTGGCCGCAATAAAAATGGTGTAATGGAGGCCGACAACGCCAGACAAGTACGCCAGCAATTGCGTGAAAAAAACCTGATCCCGCTAGAAGTACAGCCGGTACATGAAAAAAACAAAGCTCAGCAGAATTCAACCAGCCTGTTTCAACGCGGGATTTCTGCATCGGACTTAGCTCTACTCACCCGTCAGCTAGCCACCTTAATTGAAGCTGCGCTGCCAATCGAAGAATCACTACTCGCGGTCGCCGAACAAACCGAAAAACCTCGACACAAATCCATGATGATGGCGGTACGCAGTAAAGTAGTTGAAGGTCATAGCATGGCAGATGCCATGGCCGAGTACCCCAACATATTCGACCAATTGTATCGCGCTATGGTGGCGGCTGGAGAAAAATCCGGGCATTTGGATACCGTATTGTTACGTCTTGCGGATTACACCGAAAATCGCCAGCATATTCGCAGTAAAGTCACCCAAGCGCTGATTTATCCCGCATTAATGATGACGGTCGCCATGGGTATTGTAATGTTGTTGCTAACCTATGTGGTGCCGCAAATTGTTGGCCAGTTTGATAATTTAGGGCAAGAGTTACCGACCATTACCATTATCCTGATTAGCATCAGTGAATGGGTGCAAGACTACGGCTTAATCATGTTAATTCTGCTAGTGGTATTTGCCATCGTCGCCCAACGCCTATTGCAAAAACCGCTATTGAAAATGCGCTTTCACAAAGCCTTATTGAGTGTGCCCATTTTTGGCAAGGTAACTCGCGGCCTAAATACGGCACGCTTTGCTAGCACCTTGAGTATTCTAAGTTCCAGTGCGGTGCCCTTATTAGAAGGCATGACCATTGCAGGTAATGTACTGGAAAATATTCACATTAAAAAGCTACTGGCCGAAGCCGCTATTGGTGTTAAAGAAGGTGCCAGTTTACGTTCGACACTGGAACAAACCAAAATATTTCCACCGATGATGATGCATATGATTGCCTCTGGTGAACGCAGTGGTGAATTACAATCCATGCTCGGCAGAGCAGCAGAAAATCAAGATCGTGAATTTGAAGCGCTAGTAGGTATCGCATTAAGCATTATGGGGCCGGTACTAATACTATCCATGGCCGGCATTGTGTTTTTTATCGTGATTGCCATCTTGCTGCCCATCATTTCACTGAATACACTAATTTAAACTTATAGATATTTAACAAGTCCCGCTTCCCCAAGAAGCATTCGAGCACAGAGGTGTAACATGAAACAATCCGGCTTCAGTTTATTAGAGATCATGGTCGTGATCTTAATCATTGGTTTGCTTACCGCTATTGTGGCACCCAATATTTTGGGCAATCAGGAAACCGCGCAGTTGAAAAAGGCAGCGGTGGATATTCGCCAATTGGAAAACGCCTTAGAAATGTATAAGTTGCGCAATAGCGTGTTCCCCACTACCGAGCAAGGCTTAGAAGCCTTAGTAAGCATGCCCACTATTGACCCTATACCACGCAATTATCCTGAAGAAGGCTTTATTAAAGGCTTACCTCAAGATCCGTGGGGCAATGATTATCAATTACTTAGCCCTGGCGAAATGGGTAGAATCGATTTATACAGTAACGGCCCTGACGGTGAAGCTGGTACCGAAGATGATATTGGCAACTGGAATATTAACGAATTCCTCAATTAACCCCATTACATCGACGCCGACTGATGAAAAGCAAAGGCTTTACCCTACTTGAAATAATGGTGGTGTTGTTGATTATCGGCATTGCCACCAGTGTGGTAATGCTGAATTTTAATAATCAAGATTATCAAAAAGATCTCAAAAAACAGGCACAGCGTTTTCAAACCGTGGTGTCCATGGCGTCTGAGTTCGCTATTTTAAATCAGCAGCAACTGGGTGTGTCGGTCAAAGGCAACCGTTACAAATTTGTAATACTGGATGACGAACAAAAATGGCAATTAATTACTGACGAACCCGCCTTAGCCGAATTTGCCCTTCCCGAGATTTTTGCCCTTGAATTGAAGCTTGATGGCCTACCCTGGCAGGATGAAGATAGCCTTTTCGATAATAAACTGTTCGATGAACCTTCTGCCTTTGATGAATACGAGCAACAAAAGCAGGATGAAGAAGAAAAACAATTGCCACCACCGCAAATTTATATCTTATCCAGTGGCGACATTACGCCCTTTAGCCTGTCGTTTATCTTTGAAGCAGAATATCAAGATGTCGCCCCTAGCTACTTCCAAGTCAATAGCTTAGATAGTTTGCCGCTAGAGTTTCTCGGGCCGTTGGACGGCTTATGAAGCAACGGGGGATGACATTATTGGAAGTGATGGTAGCGCTGATTATTTTTGCTGTTACCGGCACCGCCATTATGAAATCGGCCACCGAGCACCTCAGTGGCATCAACATGATTGAAGAGCTGACCTTTGCAACTTGGGTTGCCAATAATCGCTTAGCTGATGTGCACCTTGAACAAAAATGGCCGCTGAAAAATAATCTCAAAGGCTCCCAAGACATGGCTGGCCGCACTTGGTACTGGCAACAAACAGTAATCGAAACCTTGGATGAAGATTTACGCATGGTCGAGGTTCGTGTCGGCCTCAACGAAGATGGCACCTCCAGTGTTACCTCCGTACAAACCTATATTGCCAAGCCGCAAGTAGTCAAAAAAACATGAATACGTCTCGCGGTTTTACTTTACTGGAAATCCTTATCGCCTTAGCGATTTTTACCTTAATTGGTTTAGCCTCCAATGCGGTACTAACCTCGGTTTTAAACAGCGATCGATTATCCACCCAGCGCTTTGATCAACTGCAAACCCTACAACGCGCAATGATGACCATTGAGCGAGATGTTCTACAAGCATTGCCCCGGCATATTCGTATAGAAGGTGAGGCCAGCGACACCACCCTAAGTGGCGGCCAAGGTGAATTTGAAAGCGAGTTTTACGGCATCGGTTTTGTTCGTGGTGGTTGGCACAATCCCCAATTAGTACTACCGCGCAGCACTCTACAACCGGTGGTTTATCGAGTCCAAGAAGGCACATTACAACGGGTATACAGCAACTATGTAGACAACGTGGTGGGGGCAGAACCTCGAATCAAAAACATTCTTGACGGTGTGGAAGGCTTCTCTATTGAGTTTGTTGCTGATGCAGAGAGTGACAGTGAAGCCTACGCAGGTAATGACTTACCCAAAGCCATTCGCATCATGCTTAATTTAACCGCCTTTGGTGATATACAACGCACCTTTTTACTGACTCCGGTAAATCAATGAATAGGCAAAAAGGTGTCGCGCTGATTATTGTGCTTTTAGTGGTGGCTATTGTCACTGTACTGGCAACAGAAATGGGCGGTCGCCTACAATTACAAATGCGCCGCGCGCAGAATATTACCGACAATAATCAAGCTTATTGGTACGCCATGGGTGCGGAAGAATTTGCGCGTAAATCCATTACCACACTCATTGCCGAATCCAATGGAGTAGTCAGTTTATCGCAACCTTGGGCCACTAATGAGTTTAGCTTTCCGGTCACCGGCGGCAGCATAGAAGCCAAACTGGTGGACATGCAAAGTTGTTTTAATATGAATGCATTGGTCGATGCGACTAGAAGTGCGGGTAACTATACCGCTGCAGATGCCTTTAAGGTACTGTTAAACAAAGTACAGGCGGATATTCCTGAACTCAATATCGACATTATGACCGATAGTTTGAAAGACTGGCTGGATGACGATGACGACCTAACTGGCTACTACGGTGCTGAAGATGCCGAGTATGAATCACGTTTGCATCCATACCTTGCCGCCAATAGTTTAATGGCGCATAAATCCGAATTGCGTTTAGTCAACGGTGCAGAATCTGTTTGGATCAATGATGTGATGCCCTTGGTCTGTGCCATCCCAGCCGAAGCGGCCTTAAAAATAAACGTTAATACCATAGACGAAGAGACACTACCGGTGCTGCAAGCCGCGTTAAGCGACCAACTCAGTGATGAAGATGCCAGCAGCATTTTATCCACACGGCCTGAGAAAGGCTATGAGGATATAAACGATTTTTTTAATGTTGCCGAGGTTGGCGCTTTGAATTTAACCGCCCCACATAAATTATGGTTCGATATCACCACCCATTATTTTATTTTACATACCAATACCCGTTACAATAGTGCGCGCTTTGCCATGTCGAGCGTGTTGAAGATTGACCAAAACAATCAAGTTAAAGTTATTCGCCGTGAATTTGGAGGCCTGTTTTGAGTGAACAGTTAATAGTACGTCTTGGAGCTGACGAGCACAGCGCTATACATTGGCTAGTGTGGTCAACAGTTGAACAAGAGATTATCGCCTCCGGTGAGCTGAACAACGCGGCATCATTAGGCAGTTTAAAAGAACGTGCAGGTAGCCGTACGGTGTTGGCGCTGGTGCCTAGTAGTGATGTTTTACTCAAATGGGTGACATTACCCAATCGCAGTCGTAAAGCTATCGCCGCCATTCCCTATATGCTCGAGGATGAGCTCAATACCGATGTCGATGAGTTGTTTTTTGCTTTAGGGCCTAAACAAAATGATCTACAAGCAGTGGCCATTGTTAGCATGCAAAAAATGCAGCAGTGGATCCAACTGTTAGACGATGCGGATTTGACTTGTCAGGCGCTGATCCCCGATGTATTAGCCCTGCCCGTTAGCGAGAACAACTGGTCATTGATGGCATTAGGTGATGAGTGGTTAGTGAAACAAGATCCGTGGCAAGGTGTGCAAGGTGAGTCGACATGGTTGCTGCCAGCCATGGAATATTCGGCCAAAAAACATGAACAACCGGTGCAGGTTGAATGTTTTGGTGAACTACCGCAAATTAAGCTAGCGAATATCGAGTTTGTCCCAGCAGAAATTGATATGCCACTCAAAGCGCTGGCCATCGGCGCTATTGATACCACATTTAATTTACTGCAAGGTGATTTTAAACCTCGTAAACAAACTACTAATCAATGGCAAAAATGGCGTGTTGCTGCCAGTTTAGCTGCAATAGCCTTGCTATTAACCTTAGTTGACAAAGGTTTGGAAGTATTCAATCTCAATCAGCAAAAAGAAACATTAAAAACACAGATAGAGCAAGAATACCAACGTGCATTTCCGAATGGTGGCCGCTATCGGAATATCAAGTCACATATGGGCAAGTTACTCAATAGCCTGCAAAAGAATGGTGGTGATGCGTCGATGCTACTCATGCTGTCGCAGCTCTCTGATGCCTTCACCGACAGTAATGTTAAGCCCCAAAATTTTAAATTTGATCAAGGGCGAGCAGAAATACGCATGCTCGCGGTTGCGCAAAATTTTAATGCCTTGGAGAAGTTCAAGACCTTAGCTCAACAAGCTGGGTTTGACGTCGAACAAGGGGCCATTAATAACAAAGGAAGTCAGGTGACCAGCTCACTGACATTGAAAGGTTGATTATGTTGAATTCACTCAAACAAAAATATCAACAACTTAGCGAACGTGAACAACGGCTGACACAGATTTCGGCGGTCATTGTTACTATTAGCTTATTTTATTGGCTGGTATGGGCCCCCATGAGCACTGCTGTGGAACAAGGCCGCCAAGTGGTAAAAGAACAAACCGCGCTTTTACAGTGGGTACAAAATACCGCCGATAAAGCCGTGCTATTACAACGTAGTGCAGGCAGTGACAGAGCTAAATTTACTGGCTCGCTGCCGCAAACGGTTAATCAAACCGCACAACGCCACAACATTTCGATTACGCGTATGCAACCGCAAGCCGACACCTTACAAATATGGGTTGATAAAGCCGCCTTTAATGATGTAATCAGTTGGTTAAACGATATTGAAAGTAAGGGAATTAATATTCTCGATGCTGATTTCGCCGACTCCGACGCCCCTGGGCAAGTTAAAATACGCCGTCTGTTATTAGGAAAATCATGAAGTCTACTGTAAAAATTGTGCTATCCGCTATTGCACTTTTTCTGTTCTTTTTAATCTGGCATTTACCAGCCACAGTGGTGTTAGATCGCGTAAACCTACCGAAAAATATACGCTTAAGTGGTGTCAGCGGCACTCTTTGGCAGGGTCATTTGCAACAGCTAGTAGTGAATGGTATTGCTATTAATGATGTTGATTGGCAGTTAGACGCTTTGCCTTTGTTGATGGCCGAAGTCCAAGCACAGATTGATGCGGGTAATAGCCGGGATATCGAAGAAGTCGCCCTAAGTGGACAAATCAGTTTATCAACCGACCACATTCAATTAAGCGATGCACAGGTTTATGTGCCCGCCAGTACACTATTAGCACAAGTTAAACTTCCGTTGCCTATTGATGCCCAAGGACGCTTCAGCGTGAATATTAGTCAATTAGATTACCCACAAAAATGCCAACAATTAAGTGGCAAGGGCCAATGGTTGAAAGCAGAAGTAACCGGCACCCAAGGGCCGATTGTCTTGGGTAATTTTGACGCGTTGCTCAGCTGCCAACAAGACGATGTCGCCATTGTTATTCAATCCGGTAATAGCTTTGGTATTGACGCTACGGTATTAGTTAAGCCGAACGGAAAATATGCCGTTAACGGCAAATTCAAACCCTCTGAATCGCTGCCACAGGAAGTGCATCAGGCCGCAGCCTTTTTTGGTAAAACCGATGCCCAAGGTTTTTACAACATCAAACTCTAACGGCGGAATTTCGATTGATGGATATCCGCTAGCAGATGACGAAAGTCCTCGGTCGCCGCGAAATCATTGATATTACGTACCGGCATCTGACTGTCAGGATTACTCACCGCAAGTAAATGGCCAATGCCAAAATCGGCAGCCGCCTGCAAAATATTGACACTATCATCCACAAACAACGTGCGCTTTGGGTCAAACTGCAAACGCTGGTGTAATTGTTGCCATAATGATTGGGATTCTTTACTGACACCAAATTCGTGTGTCGATATCAGTTGATCAATATGCTGATCTAATTGAGTACGTTCCACCTTCAAGGATAAACTATCTGGGTGGGCATTCGTTACCAATACTACTTTACGACCGGTGGCATGCAACGCGTCCAAAAACGGCACACTGTCATCACGCATGCGGATCAGATGTTGTATTTCACGTTTAGCAGCCACAATATCCAAATCCAACTGTTGCGACCAATAATCTAGACAATACCACTGCAGCGTGCCGACGACTTGCTCGTAGGCAGCATGTATTCGCACTTTTGCCTGCGATACATCAATATTGTGCTTCACCGCTAATTTTTGTGGTACATGCTCCAGCCAGAAATGGTTATCGAAATGTAAATCCAGTAAAGTACCATCCATATCCAGTAAAACAGTGTCAATTTCGTTCCATACGAGCATAGGCAATTGATTCAAGACAAGTTATAGTAAGGGTGAATCTATTCTAACCTGTCAAGGAAATGAGTAAAACCGTGCCACCTAAAGTTCTGCCGACAATTCATCATCGTCAACAGGTTGCCAGCAGCAAATTATTCCGTATTGAATCGCTCGATTTAGAGTTCAGCAATGGCGTCAATCGTCAGTATGAACGCATGCAAAGCTCCGGTCGTGGTGCTGTGATGATGATCCCGTTTATTGATGAACAAACATTCTTATTAGTTCGTGAATATGCGGCGGGCACACATTCCTATCAGTTAGGCTTCCCTAAAGGACTTATTGACCCCGGCGAAACCCCAGAGCAAGCAGGCAACCGTGAGCTAATGGAAGAAGTTGGCTATGGCGCAAAGTCCCTGACTTTCCTACACTCTATGAGTATGGCTCCGGCTTTTTTCAATTCTAAAATGACGATACTGATTGCTCAGAATTTATTTTCAGAATCACGTGTCGGCGACGAGCCTGAGCCATTAGAAGTGGTTCATTGGCGAGTAGATGATATCCCCAATTTACTAGCACAAGAAGATTTTACTGAAGCGCGCAGTATCGCCGCACTACTACTAATGGAAAAATGGTTAAGGAGTTAATAGTGACAGAGCCAGACCGGCAACGATTACTCGAGATAGCCAAACAAGCGGCAAAAGATGCAGGCGCCGTAGTTTGGGAAATTTATGATTCCGGTGACTACGAAAGTTATCAAAAGACCGATGACTCACCGGTGACATCAGCAGATTATAAAGCTCACGATATTATTGAGTCTAGATTACAAGCTCTAACGCCCGACATTCCCATTATGTCCGAAGAACAAGTTAATGCCCCCTTATCTGAACGCCAGAACTGGCCGCGTTACTGGCTTATAGATCCCATAGATGGTACTCAAGAGTTTGTTGCCCGTAGCGGTGATTTTGCTGTCAATATTGCCTTAATCGAAAATAATCAACCCGCCATTGGCGTTATTTATTGGCCCGCTGGTGATACGCTTTATTATGCCAGCAAGGATCATGGTGCGTTTAAGCAAAGTGCCAATGAATCAGGTCCAATCAAGGTAAAACATTTTTCAGCACCGGATACCGATGTGATTACAATTGCCATCAGTCGCCGTCAATCTCGTGAAAATGTGTTGTCACGGCTCAATCAAGACCGCGAGTTCCATACCTTACCTGCGGGTAGTTGCTCCTTAAAAGCCTGTTTTATTGCCGAAGGTAAAGCAGATATGTTTATGCGCTTAGGGGTCACCGGTGAATGGGATACTGGTGCAGCAGAATGTATTATTAACGAAGCCGGCGGCAGCATTGTTGCTGTAGACTTTAATCCGCTCACCTATAATCAACGAGAAATTCTAACCAACCCGAATTTTTTAGTGCTGGGCGATCCACAAATCAACTGGACCAACGTGGTCCAATATTATGAGTAAATACGAAATGAGAATATCTAGTCTTGTACTTTCCACTGCACTGCTATGCAGCACCAATGCCTTTGCCGATTGGCAATTAGCCAACGATCAATCAACACTTAACTTCATTTCTACTAAAAATGCCAAGGTCACAGAACTACATAAACTGAAATCAATGTCGGGCGCTATTGATGACGCTGGTAACGCCATTGTTAAATTAGACTTAAGCTCAGTGGATACTGGCATTGAAATCCGCGACCAGCGCATGTTAGCGCACTTATTTGATGTTGCACGTTTTGCCAACGCCACGGTTACTTTAAAAGTACCGCAGTCTGCACTAACGTTAAAAGTGGGTCAGCAACAATCACTGACATTGGATTTTAACGTCGACTTACATGGGGTAAATCAAGTCCTGCCTATTGCAGTGGTAGTCACCGCGCTAGAAGGAGGCAACTTGCATGTGCAATCGACCAAGCCGGTTATTTTAAGTAGTCAAGCATTTGGCTTAGATGCAGGAATTGAGATGCTACGCTCGTTGGCGAAGTTGGATAATATTGTTACCAGTGTACCGGTAACATTCGCTCTTACTTTTGTTGCGAAAAGCTGAATAAAATACCGTTAATTCTGGAATTTATCCTTCATTACGATATCCACCGACTCATGTAATTCTGAGTAAACCAGCAGTGCTTCACCTCGTCGCAGCTGTTGTTTTACTTGGGTTACTTTGTCAGCCAAGCCCACCTCGATATCGCCATAATCAGTACCTTCTCGCAAGACAAATCCTTCAATAATATTATCCAACGTTTCTTCATTCAGTTCATCTAATGGGATGATCATTTAACACCAACTCTTGTATAAGATTTAACGAAGTTTGATATTAATTTGCGCTGCACTATTTACACCTCAATAGTAAAGATTGTTCAGTACATCTGCTCTATTAAACCAACTCGATGGTATCATTATTAGCTTATTGCTGTTGGTCTTTGATATTACGTAGAGGATAGTTAGGGATAACAGTTAATTTTCAAATGTACCGCGAATAGGAAGTAAAAAATGGAAATTTATTGGCATGATGTGATTGGTAATATCGGCGTTGGCCTAATTGTATTAAGTTACTTTCTATTACAGTTAGGAAAAATGTCTAGCGATAAACTGGCGTATTCGGTAACCAATTTAATCGGCGCTAATTTTCTACTTATTTCACTGTATTTTAATTTCAATTTGGCATCGGTAGTGATCGAGATTTTTTGGATAGCCATTAGCCTGTATGGCATCACCCGCTATATATTAAACAAGAATAAACAATCTAATTAAAAATCATTTTCAACACGCCCTACTTGGTTCTGCCATTGGCAGAATGCAATCGGTACTAATCGAAACCTAATTGCTCATCAAAAAACTGTGGCACCCGTTGATGCAACCACACCTTGGGGTGCCATGGCGTTCCTTGCATAAATCCAACATGACCACCATGTTCACTGAGTTCAATAGTGATTGCCGGCGATAACTGTTGAGCTGGCGGAATAATTTCTGGCGTCATAAAGGGATCATCTTTGGCATGCAGTACTAGCGTGGGGATATTCACTTTCTGTGTAAAGCCAATGGCGCTGCACTTATCATAATAGTCTTGCGCACCATTAAACTGGTGTAACGGTGCCGTCACATACTCATCGAATTCGCGAAAAGTGGTTAGTTTTTTTAAGGAGTCGAGAGAAATATCCAGATATTGGCTGTAGTCCAATATCGCCATTTTCGCAGTAAGCTTTCTCACCATGCTTCGTAGTAAGTATTTTTGATAATTATTAGAAAAGCCATGATTAATGGCAGCAGCACAGTCTTCTAGACGAAATGGTGGTGATACGCACACTGCAGCTTTTAAAATCTTTTGAGTGGGATTTTCACCAAGTAATTTAAGTAACATATTAGCGCCCAGTGAAAAACCCACTGCCACTTTATTGATGCTAGGAAATTGTTTCTCTAGCCAGTTAATACAATACAATGCATCACCGGTATCACCAGAATGGTAGGCTCGATGTAAGCGATTCGCTTCATTGCTACAGCCACGAAAGTGCATCATTACGGCATGCCAGCCACGTTGGGCCATCACCGCCAGCATATCCCGTGCATAATGAGACTTAGCGGAACCTTCAAGGCCATGAAACAACACTGCAATACCCTTGCTTTTCTGGGGTTTTGGTGTCCAACTTAAGTCAACAAAGTCACCATCGGGTAATTCAAGACGCTGCCAAGTCAAATCAACTTGCTTACGTTTTTGTAAATAACGCGGCCACACGGTCTGCATATGGCGGTTCTTAGCCCACCATGCTGGTATAAATTGACTGGTTATAATTTTTCCGTAATGACTATCTGACACTGCTACCATTGACCCCAAGGTCATATTCACTTAGTTAAAAAACGAATCTATTTCGACGCTTTTATTTTCGCCAAAAACTGAACGACGAATTTCACACTAGTTCCAGTACAAACACAAGATTCTATAGGAATAATTGGCAACTTTTTAACAGCTTTTTAGAAGGTCTGACAAACTTCAGCTCAGTTTAACGCGACTTCGCTACGTTATGTAAAAAGAGATAGACGTAATATCCACAAATTCCAACCACCACTGCAAGGCCCAATAACGCCCCCCATACCACAGGATCATTTAAGATAAGTTCTAACATAACAACATCCTTTTCAACGGATTCAATGTGTTGTTAATAGAATACTAAAATTTTGAAATTTGAATGATGATCAAGATCAAGCTTTAATTAACCAAAAATCGTCACTGACTAATAGGCAATGCTAACGAACCAGCATCAGACCGAGGGATAACAAGTGATATATATTTAGCCACATTATTTGGCTTTTGCAGGGCTCCTTGTTGAATATTAGGCAATTGATTAAGCAGTGCAATACAGCATGCTTGTTGTTGTTGTTCAAGGGCTAACTCTTGTGCCAATTGCTGTGTATACATATCCCCCGATTTATCCAGGGACTGTCGGCGCAATCGTACTTGTTGAAGCTGCTTATCGCTAGGTAACACAACATTGATTAGTTTTTGCCAATGTTCCGCTGCTAACATCACATTTTGAGTATCTAAATACACGGCTAATAACAGCAAATTAACGTTTAATCCATGCTGGTTTTGTAATTGTAAAAATTGCTGCTTACGTTGTGCATAATATTCACAGCTAAATACCCAGAATGCATCAGCTTGCCACACTTTTATCAAACTCCTGCTGCAACTGCTCTAATTCTTCTTGCAATTCCAACCACAACATTTCCGACTCTTCGAGTGTCGACTTTGCTTGTGCTTGGATCTTTAACAAATTTGTCAGTTTAGATTTATTCTCAGCGTTATACAGATCCGCATCACTCAATCGCGGCGCTAAATCGTCTAACTCTGTCTGACATTTTTCCATTTTCACTTCAAATTTTTCAATCTGCTGGCGTAACGGTTTGGTTTTTTGCCGGAACTCGGCCTCTAAACGTTTAATCGCTTTTTTGTCTTGGCTGACTTTAGGTATTTTCTCCCCAGAGCCTGTCGCTTCACCAACATTAGTACTCATTAAATACTGTCGATAATCATCAAGATCACCCGCAAAGGGACTGGCTTGGCCTCTGTCCACCAAATAAAATTCTTCGCATACCGATGACAGTAAAAAACGATCATGGGAAACCAATACCATCGCACCGGTGAATCCTTGCAATGCGATATTTAGCGCATGCCGCATACCTAAATCCAAATGGTTGGTGGGCTCATCCAATAACAACAGGTTAGGTTTTTGATAAACCACTAACGCCAATACTAATCGGGCTTTTTCACCACCAGACATCGGTGCCACAGGGCTCAATGCTTCTTCACCTTTAAAACCAAAACCACCTAAGAAATCACGTAGACTTTGCTCACTGGCTTTAGGATCGAGACGGGTTAAATGCGCCAAGGGGGTATCATCACCACGCAAATATTCCAATTGATGCTGAGCAAAATAACCAATACGTAAACCGGCAGAGGTCTGATACTCCCCCTGCAGTGCCTTAATTTCCTCAGCAAGCAATTTGATCAGCGTAGATTTACCGGCGCCATTACGTCCCAACAAGCCAATTCGGCTACCAGGGACTAGGTTGAGCTGGAGTTTTTCCAATATTACCTTATCGCCATAGCCCACCTGTACCTGCTCCATCTTTACTAATGGATTAGGTAATTTAGGTGGTGGCGGAAATTCGAAAGAAAAACCGCTTTGCTGATGCACCGGCATCAACTGTTCCATTTTTTCCAATTGCTTAATACGACTTTGAGCTTGTTTTGCCTTACTGGCCTTAGCGCGAAAGCGATCAATAAAAGATTGAAGATGAGCCGCCTTTTCCTGTTGGCGATCATATTGAATTTGCTGTTGCCTTAAACGCTCTGCCCGTTGAATTTCATATGCCGAATAGCCGCCGCTATAACTCATCAGTTGTTGCTGCTCGATACTGAGAATATGGCCAATGGTGTTATCCAAAAAAGACTTATCATGAGAAATAAGAATTAATGTTCCTGAATAGCGTTGTAACCATTTCTCAAGCCAAATTACCGCATCTAAATCCAAATGGTTGGTGGGTTCATCCAGTAATAATAAGTCGGACTGTATGATCAATGCTTGCGCTAGGTTGAGGCGCATTCGCCAGCCACCGGAAAAACTTTTTACCGGCAGTTGCATTTGTTCTTCAGAAAAACCTAATCCAGCAAGAATAACAGCGGTTCTAGCTTCGATATCATAGGCACCAACATCTTCTAATTTTTGATAAAGAACTGCAATTCTCTCACCGGCATGAGCCTGTTCCGCCGTCACCAATTGGGCTTGTAACAGGCGATATTGTTGATCACCATCCATTACATAATCCAAAGCACTACGATCAGTGGCAGGTGTTTCCTGAGCAACACTAGCAGTCACCCACTCCTTAGGAATTAACATATCGCCTTGATCGGCAGCAAGCTTACCCATTAACATCGCAAATAAACTGGACTTACCGCAACCGTTAGCACCGATCAAGCCAACCTTATGCCCGGGATAAATACGCGCACTGGACTGCTGTATTAATTGCTTAGTACCACGTAATAAACTTATTTCATTAAACTGAATCATTAATACCCTGAAAAACCAACGAGGGATTTAGCCAATGGCGGATCCCAAATTTTCAATATTCTGCTATTATCCTTGTCCTCTCGCCGCTAAACAATGCTAAGTCGGTATTTGTTGTAATTGATGGTATTCAAATCGATGTCAGAAAAACTCAAGAAGCGCTTTATCGCAGGTGCAACCTGCCCAAAGTGTAAAGCTTTAGATAGCATTATGTTGTATTGGCAAAACAATGTTGAAAAATTACAGTGCGTAAAATGTGATTATCACGACAGTAAACCGACTGATGAAGTTCAGCAGGTAAGTCGTCAGCAAGAAAGTGTCATCGGTGTATTCAAACCCTAAGCGCAGAAGTTTACTGCGCTGACTATGGCGTATATCTCAAATTCAATAATGCCTAGTTCATCCCACTAGTAATGCGGTGGTGGCGCCTCTTCCGTTGCATCGGCAATATTCGAACCTTGCATGTTTTTAATTTTGTTCACTAAAAACTGCACCTGATATTGCAATTTTTCTAATTGATTTTGTTGGTTAGCCAGTGCATCGCTCAGTTGCTCAATGCCGTCTTCTTGAAAGGCTATTTTAGTTTGCAGCTGTTCAATATCAGCGCTTAATTGTTGTTCACTCATTGTTGTTATAACCTATAAATCTGTTTATTTATTCGACTCTCGTAGTCACTATGGGTCAACCTGCCACGTTTCCTGTAAGCCGCTACTACTTTCAGAAATAATGGTGTCATTCTCACCGAAAGCCACCGCATACACCACTGCACTTTGAGGTTGTGGCCCATCTCGTGGAGTTACGCGCCACTCCTGAATTAACTCTCCAGTTTGCACATCCCACATATTAAGTTTGCGGGTAGGTGAGCCTGTCAGCAAAAATCGACCATCATCAGAAAAACGTGCGGTGCTAAATATTTTTTGTCTTTGAAAATAGTCTAAGCGACTAATTTCTTTACCACTTTGTACATCCCAAATACGTGCCAGCTTTTGACTATCCGCAGTAAACGCATAACGCCCTTGTGGATCTAACGCCACTCGCGACACCCGACTGGAATGGTCAAATTTATGCACCACCTGACCAGTACGGGTATCCCACAAATAGGCAACATAATCATTACTACCTGTGAGCGCATAGTATCCATTAGGTGAAATATCCACGCTATTGATTTTTTCCTGATGGCCTAAGAATTCTAATCGTCGACCTGTTTTAGGCTCAAACAACATCACTTTGCCATTACCACGACCAACTAATATATGACGTCCCTGATCCGAGACCGCAATATCACGCACGCTAGACTCATCAATTCGCCATAATCCTTCAGGCTCACCGTTCGCTAAATTCCATAGCCCAAAAGCTTCACGGTCGGATGTCACCGCATAAGAATTATCATCTGCAATAGCTAAACTCACCACCAGATTGCTACCATCACCTTGATGACTCCATTGGTATTTTTTCTTCTGGGTCGACCGGTCCCACACCACAATGTTTTGGCCAATTCCAGATACAATACTCAAGCTAGCGTCGGCCGAAATGGCCGCAGCCAACGACCCTCCCTCACTGTGAACGGATGTAGCTAAAGGGGTAGAGCTTGGAAAAGAGCACGCATTCAATAGCAAAGCCAATAAAAATATGCGTAAAAAGGGCGACATAACGGGTTTCTCTTTTGGGCTTGTACGTTTAGTATAAGCCCTTTGCTTTTACCCTGCTTTAACCATTTACAATTTAATCAAAGCAAACTCATTGATTTACATACATATTGGAGATTTTCATGAAGTACACTTCCGCTGCGATGCTTGTCGTGGCTACCCTTGGTATGACAGCCTGTCAGCCACAAAAAGTCGAAGAAACAAAAGAAACGGCAGCAGATACTGCAGCCCAAGCACCCGTTGAAAATGCGACGCAACAACAATCTTATGCCATCGGCGCTTCAGTTGGTCAATTTGTAAGTAAAAAACTCGAAGAACAAGACTTAGCGGGTGTTGTACTAGATCGTGATGTAGTAATAAAAGGGTTTAAAGCTGCATTGGGTGGCAACGTGACCATGACCATAGAAGAAATTCAAGCGCAGATGACAGCACTAGAAGCTAGCGTGCGTGAAATGCAACAAAAGCAAGCGGAAACCGCTGGTGCTGAAAATACTGAAAAAGGCCAAGCCTATCTTGCTGAAAATGCGAAACGTGAAGGTGTGACGGTTACCGAATCAGGCTTGCAATACGAAGTGTTAAAACAAGGTGACGGCCCTAAACCCACTAGAGATGACACCGTTAAGGTTCACTACAAAGGTACGTTACTAGATGGTACTGAGTTTGATTCATCTTATTCAAGAAATGAACCTGCTGTATTTCCTCTAACTCGTGTTATTTCGGGTTGGACAGAAGGGGTTCAATTAATGAATGTAGGCTCAACCTACCGTTTCCATATTCCTTCTAATTTAGCCTACGGCACTCGTAATACTGGTAAAATCACACCAAATTCCACGTTAATTTTTGACGTTGAATTACTCAGTATTGAAGAAACGACCGCCGCAAAATAAAGTTCTCATTAATTTAATTAGATATAAAAAGCTGGGCATATTTGCGCAGCTTTTTATATACCCCACTGCTATTAACCTTTTCCTCTTAATTTCTCTTATTAATTATTGAGAGATGCATCTAACAATCAAATAGTTAAAATCTCCCACCTGACGCATAGATAGCCTCAGACTAATCATTTACACTGGTCTGTAATACACAAAATATGTTTTTATAAAAACCTAACAATAACCAAACACCTAATTGCGGCTTAAAAAGGGATATCTTTTGCTAAACGTACTAATAGTTGATGACGACACTGAATTTACTGAGGTTGTATCAAGCATAATTGAATTTCTTGGTCATAGTATTTCTGTGGCCGCAAACCTTGAGCAGGCTTACGAATGGTTAGATCACCAGTCCTTCGATCATATCTTACTAGACTTTATGTTGCCTGATGGTAGTGGTTTACACTTACTTGATCATTTGAAAAAAACGGATACCACTCCTTACGTCACCTTTATTACCGGCCATCCCTCAGTTAAAGGCATTTTATCTGGCATTTGTGGCCCTAAAATCGATTATCTAGTCAAACCCTTACAACGAGAAGATCTCGAAAATGCATTCGCCCGAAAAAACACGGTTAATATCAATACCAAAAAGAAATACCGACACTTCGGCTGTTTGATTGGCGAATCCGACGTTATGCAAGACTTGTATTTGATGATTGAACGAGTTGCCAATACCGACGCAAACGTTATGTTAATAGGTGAAAGTGGCGTAGGTAAAGAAGTCGTTGCCAGTGCCATTCATCACGCAAGTAAGGCTCAGGGTAAACATGTAGCCATAAATTGCGGGGCACTATCTAAAGAATTAATAGGTAGTGAATTATTTGGGCATGAAAAAGGAGCATTTACCGGTGCTATTTCTCAGAAAAAAGGGGTATTTGAACGAGCAGAAAATGGTACTTTATTTCTCGACGAAGTCACTGAAATGCCACTCGATATGCAACCTAATTTACTTAGGGTATTAGAAAACAAAAAGGTCATTCGGGTAGGTGGAACACAAGAATTACCCGTTAACTGCAAGGTTATATCCGCAACCAACAGAACTGTCGAATCAATTGTCTTAGAAAAAGTGCTGCGAGAAGATGTTTATTTCAGACTAGCCGTTTTTCCCATTCAAATCCCAGCACTACGTCATCGCCGCGATGATATTCCACTCCTAGCGACTGTATTTTTAAATGAGTTAAACGATGAAAATAACTGCACCTTTGCATGGACAACAACGCAACTACAAAAACTAAAAGATTGTGACTGGCCCGGAAATGTACGCGAGTTAAGACATGCTGTGCATAGAGCCTTTATTATGAGTGACCCAACAAGCACAGAGGTTAACCTACCTAATTCATTACAATCCCCTTTTTCTACAGAAAATAAAATAGCCAACGGAGTCACGGCAGGTCAAACCATCGAAGATGTCGAGAAAGAGCTTATTCGCGTCACCCTTGATAAAGTTGAAGGCAATAAAACGGCAGCAGCAGAAATGCTCGGTATTAGTACCAAGACCCTATATAACAGATTACATACCTACGGTGACTTTTCTGAACAGACCTAAATAATCACACTTATTACCGTCAAATGGAGGAAAGAATGTCAGATCCAAAATTAACAATAAGCAAACTAGTGCATGATGCAAGAGCGCCACTGAATCGAATTTCTATGAATGCCGAACTAGTTAAGCTTGTACTGGAAAATGACATGCCAAAGGAGAAAGGCATTCGGGCGATTAATAAAATCATAAGTGCTTGTCAAGATTGCAGTAACCAACTGCACAATATTAATGAACTATACAATGATGACTAAGGCTCGGCGCCATATGAAAAAAAAGCGTCTACTCGATAATTCGTTACCCACATGGTTACTTATTGCCGCTATTGTTATGACCATTATTGGCGGTAACTCCTACCTAGCAATAGAAACCATTGAGGATTTGTCAAAAACTCAACAACAGTTATTTAATACCTCTGAAGCCGCAATAGCGTTAAATAATCTACACATTTCTCTTTTATCAGCGGAAACGGGACAACGTGGGTACTTACTAACCCAAAAAGAAGAATATTTAACGCCTTATAAACGAGCACTTAGAACGGTATCTGACCAAATCGAAATTGTTTCTTCACTTAAATTTCAACATCATAATCAATTACAAACAGTGGAGCAGTTATTAGACCTAAGCCAAAAAAAGTTAGATGAACTGGAAATGACCATCGCGTTGGCAATGGGAGAAAGAGAAAATATCGCCATAAAACAAGTGATGACTGGGCGAGGAAGAAATATATATCGCGATATACACAGCATTATCAATGAGCTAAAAGCGGCTGAGATTACTTACCGAAATAAACAATACGATAAATTATTAACTATTCAAAAAGAAGCCAAAGTCACTTTTTTAATATCTGGCATTACCAGTGCTTTGTTACTCATAGGCATGTTGGCTCTTGCCAGGGTCAATTTGCATAATGAAGATAGACTAAGAAAATCGTTGGAAGCACAAAACGAAAAATTAACTGAGCAAGTAGAAATCAGAACACAAGAACTAACTATGTACTCAGAAGAACTCAGCCGCAGTAACCGAGAATTAGAGAATTTTGCTTTCGTTGCATCTCACGATTTACAGGAGCCATTACGTAAAATTCGAGCTTTTGGTGATAGATTAATGTCTTCCTACGGCAATACCATAGATCGAAAAGGTTTAGATTACATTAGCAGAATGAAAGCAGCAGCTGAGCGTATGTCGAATTTAATTAATGATCTATTGGAGTTTTCACGCATTACTACCAGAGGAAAAGAGTTTATTGAAGTTGACTTAAACAACATCATGAACGAAATATTAGGTGATCTTGAAATTGCCATTGAAGAAAGTAATGCACAAATAACAACCGACACACTACCCATTATTCAAAGTGACGCGGGCCAAATTTATCAGCTTTTTCTGAACCTTATATCAAATGCAATTAAATTCCGAAAAGCCAATACGCCTCCAAAAATAAACATTAAATATCAACATGATAGTACATCAGAGCCATTAATTGACACACATATGAAATGGCATGTTTTTCAAATAACTGATAATGGTATTGGCTTTGAAGCAGAGTTTGCAGATAAGATTTTTGTCCCTTTTCAGCGGCTACATGGCCGAAATGAATATAAAGGCACTGGCATAGGCTTAGCAATATGCCAGCGGATTGTTGAGCGCCATGGCGGTGTCATCCATGCTGAAAGTAAAGTCGGCGAAGGAACGACATTTATAATCAGAATCCCTGTTGAAGCGACCCCTTTTCACAACCACGGAAAATAAAATGCCACAATTGAATAGAAAGCCCATTACTATTTTAATGGCCGATGATGATGAAGATGACTGTCTACTAACCAAAGAAGCACTAGATGAAAGTAGAGTATTAAACGACCTACATTACGTTGGAGACGGTGTAGAACTGTTGAGCTACCTTAAACGCGAAGGTAAATATAAAGATGAAAGTAAATACCCTCGCCCTGGTTTGATTTTACTCGATCTTAATATGCCCAGAAAAGATGGTCGTGAAGCATTACAAGAAATCAAAGCCACCCCCGGACTTAAAAGCATTCCTGTGGTTATACTCACCACCTCCCAGCAAGAAGAAGACATGCTCAAAGGTTATGATTTAGGTGCAGCATCCTATATTACAAAGCCGGTTAATTTTGAAGGCCTGGTTAATCTGATGAAAGCTTTAGGCAAATACTGGATTGAGTTTGTTGAGCTCCCAAACAGCAAATAAAATATTCCTTGATAGAGGCTGTAATGATTGAAAAAAACGCATCTATTCTAATTGTTGAAGACGATGAAGATGATTACATCATCGCTAAAGACTGCCTAGAAGAGTTAGTCGAATATAATTTTATTATCGACTGGGTTACCACCCCCGATCAAGCATTAGCACAACTCAAATTAAATCGACACGACATCTGTTTACTTGATTATCAACTTGGTGCGTTGACTGGTTTAACCGTACTTGAGAAAGCCGCAGAGATTGAGTGTCGTATCCCTATTATTATGTTGACGGGACAATCCGACACAGTTTTAGATAAAGCGGCACTTGATGCGGGTGCAGTAGATTTTGTAGTGAAAAATGAGTTTAACAGCCCACGCTTTGCACGATCAATTCGTTATGCCATTGCCCGACAAGAAGTAGAAAAAGAACGTTTAGAAAGAATTAACGCAGAAACTCAAAGTCGTTCAAAAGACCGCTTTCTAGCCCATTTGAGCCACGAATTACGCACACCATTAACATCTATCTTGGGTTACACCGAATTACTGCTAGAAAGTGATAAAGCCAGTCCTGCACACTCAGAATTAAATATTATATTTAACAATAGTAAACACTTACTTAGCTTACTTAATAATGTATTAGACCTATCCAAAATTGCTGCTAAAAAGTTAGAGTTAAACCCTTCAACATTTAATCTGGATAATTTCCTAGCAGACATTTTTACTCTCATGCACGTTACTGCAGAAGACAAAGGTATAGAACTAAGATTTCGCTGTAAAACACCGGTTCCCCTACAAATGCATGTCGACCCTACCCGCCTTCGACAAATTCTAATTAACTTAATTCACAACGCTATCAAATTCACAACGACTGGCTATGTAGAAATTAGTATTAGTGCACAAATGAAACTGCCATTGTGTCAGTTAATATTCGAAGTTAGAGATACCGGCACAGGTATTCCGGCAGAGAAACTTGAGCGAATATTTGAACCATTTGAGCAAGGAGAAGATATTGTTTCACGCCAAGAAATAGGCGCTGGCTTAGGGTTAGCTATTTCTTCGGAACTAGCAATCCAACTAGGAGGCGGCATACAAGTTGAGTCTAATGTAGGTGAAGGAAGTTGTTTTACTTTAACCGTAGTTACTGACATTAATACTCAAAACCAATTTGACTTTTTAACCTTCAAAAAATCAGTTTACAAACAAGATAACAATGCGATTTATCCACTCTCAGGCAAAATACTGGTGGTCGATGACCTCTATGACATTCGCTTACTGATTGGCCATATTGTTAAATCATTTGGCTTAGATGTCGAGTTCGCCAGTAATGGCCAAGAGGCACTGGAAAAAATAGCACAATGCACCTCTACATCTATCCCGTACTCTGCGGTAATTATGGACATTCACATGCCCGTGATGGACGGTAAAACAGCCATCGCTCATATCCGAAAAAGCCTTTTTACTCACCCTGTTATTGCACTCACAGCAGCAACCATGAAAGGGGTCGAAGAAGAATTAAAAACATTAGGATTTGACGAGGTCCTTCCTAAACCCATAGATAAGGGGCAATTGTACGATCTCTTATCCACACTATTGCCCTCGGGCGATTTCAATAGCAGTAACAATCTCTCCCCCTCAACTGATACTGGAAAACCACCTCCATTGGCGGCGGTAATGCTTATTGAAGACGACAAAGACGCAGCAGAAATTACCAAGCTATTGCTCGCATCCATGAATATTAATGTAGATGTAGCCCATAACGCTGAGGAGTGCCTGACTTTACTTGCGACAAAGCCGCACTGGCATAAAATATTACTTGATGTGCATTTGCCCGATGCCAACGGCCTAATCTTAGCTAACATAATTCGAGAGACTGCCTCTGTCGACAGCATCATCATTATTAGTGGAGAGCATATTAGCCAACAATTACTCGATGAACACCATTGCAATAACGCTGTTTTAAAACCATTAAATAAAGAAAAATTACGTTCTCTATTCGACCTTAATTTAGCATAGTCATTATAATTACCCAGTGATTTGGCAATAAAAATGCGCCCTTCCAGTGAAAGAGCGCATCATAGATATTGTTAACAACGTTGATTATTAACTTGCTAATTTAAGATTATTAATCACTTTATCAACATCATTTGTATTTTGGGCAATAGTAACAGCTAAGTCTCGCTCAGCATTAGTATCGACGCTACCTTTTAGCGTGACCACGCCATTTTCAACTTCGACTTCAATATCCAGCCCACTAACTTCTGACTCGAATAACAAACGGGTTTTAACTACCGCTTCAACTTTTGAATCCTTTAAGTCTTGCATTAACTCGCTATCTTGGTCGCTACTGTTTGCAGACATTACCGTGAGCGAATTATCGACATCAGATACCCCGTCAAGGGATAGTACCAACTCCTCAGCTAGCGCTTTATCGACGTTAGAATCCACTTTACCCGTTAATATCACTACGCCATCTTTAACATCGGTATTGATATCAAATGAATTCAGGTTGCTATTAAATAACAATGTTGATTCAGCCTTACCATCTATCCATGCATCCTTAGCGCCGTCTTTCCAATTATTCTCGGCATAAGCACTTAAAGAGATACTACAAATAACCGTTGCGATTAGTAATGAAAGTGTTGTGCGTTTCATAATATTCTCCTTATTAAAGTTCACCTTTACTAATGCTAATTCGGTGCCAAATCGTAACATCATGAAATAATTATACTTTTTGTAAAATAGGGGGCTATTAAAATGTATTCTTTTGTAAACCTTACTGACCAATATGTAAAATATTCACACGTACTGTTAGCGCCAAAGTAAATCCTTGAGATTTCTTCTTGGGACATTATCTGCAACCTGAACAAACTTGTAATAAGCAGAGTAATCAAAACACATAAAAAAGCCCCACCTCCAGGCAGGGCTTTTTCAACATCTTAATTATCTTAATCCCCTCTCGATATACGCCACTTCACCTAGTACTGCAAATTTGTGCTTGTCTGCGTAAACCCATCCTGTAGAGGCTTAAAAAATTAGTTCAATTAATTGATATGCGTATAGTTTTTTAAATTATCATCATAAAATACTTTAAACAAAAACGTTTAGTACACTTTTATTAATCTTTACCTCAATTTTATCTGCCTGCCTATTTTCACCATCAATAACATATTTAAAGGTATTATCAGCGCTGAGCGTTACGCTCTCTGCCTGGTTAAAATAAACCCCTTCGTTACTTTCCCTTTGAGTTAACCCCGCAATAGTTAAATCGGTTAAATTTAGTAATTTCTCAGTGCTGGATTTGTTAGCAGGTAAACAAGTTATATCAAGTAGACCATCGGTAAAACTTGGCTCAGCTCCCCCTTGCGCTAAAATAGACGTAAAGGGCGCTGCGTTTGCAATAACGAAACTTAAAGCCTCAAGTTCAGTTTCATCGGCATCATCAATCTTCACTCTGAGTAATAATGGTTCATCTAATTGAATGGCCTCCTGAAACCCCTTGAGATAAGCAAATTGTCCATGCTGGTCTTTTTCACCTCGACCCGATAACTCAATCATTTTCTGTCCATAACCGAGACTCACACACAACAACACCAACTCATTATTACAACGGGCAATATCCATTTTCTTAGTTTTTCCTAAAAGGATCACATCGCAACATGTTTCAACAGGAAGTACTTTAGTTATGGATCCATGTAACACATGACTTAGTGCATTAGTTGTTCCCAAGGGTATGACACCTAATTTACAATTACTGTCCACAACAACCGAGGCAACTTCCCGTATGGTGCCATCTCCACCACATCCTACTAAAATTCGATGACCATCATTAATCGCTTGTTTTGCTAATACTTCAGCAGATATGTCTTCGCTAGTCTCGTATATTTTTAGAACAAAATTAACGGATAATCTACTGAATATATCGTGCTTGTACTGCGACCATTTGCCGCCGCCAGACACTGGATTAGCTATTAGAGCCATAGCATCACCAACTTTTAATAGACCCGACTCATGGGCCTTTTCCAGACTCTTTAATTGGCGCTTATTAAGCTTTGCTGTTTTACGAAATTTTTGAATAACTTGTAGTACCTTTGTCACAGACAGATCTGGATTTTTACTTAACAGATATGCAGCTGTTATCAATACTGAACGCCCACGACCTAACGCACAATGTACCACCACTCCTTGATGGTTATTGACATGGCTAGATATCCAATTAATCGCTCGTACAAGATCGCTAATTGAAGGACTCTGATGATCAAGCACCGGTATATTTAAGTAATGTAAATTCTCATTGGCTGCAGACCAATCGAGACCATCAAACTCTGCCGTCACATCTAAAATAGCGGTAACACCATCATTTTTAAGTTGTCCAAGATCAGATGGGAAAAGTCGACATGCCAAATAAAGGTTTTTTTCTATTTTTTGAATTGCAGGAACAGTGTCATTCTTTCTCGCCCAAACGTTATATAGTTGCACGCCGAGCAAAAAAGGGATAAAAATCCAACGGATATACGCAGGAATAGTGCCATTAGCTTTTTTTCTAAATATTTGTGGACTAGAAAAATAATATGCTGCCGAAACAGCGAGCAGTGAAGCGCCTATCCACCATAAAACCACGCTAAGATAAATACTCGGACTATAAGCAGTAGCTGTAAATGTAAGACAAGCGGCAATAAAATAATAATATCCAATATACATAATTGACCCTACTAGAAAGCTAACTTTAATAATGCCTATCGTTGTTTTTTATTATTCTTTTGTTTTTTCGTAAATGGGCTAAGTGCGATTAACGCAATAACAGTAAACAATCCAAATCCAATCAAAAAAGTAGAGAAAAAACCAAATACTCCTAGTGCTAAAGAATCGATAAAAATGCTAAGACTTATCACAACAATGATTAAAATTATGCTTAGCCACATAATACAAATCTCCAAAGATTAGACGACTTAAAAAGTGAAAGGGCAATTAAGCCCTTTCTTAACTTTCACCAAAAATACATAAATAGGATTAGCAGTTAGTATCTTCAGCCTTTACACCTTCTTTTACATCTTCACAGGCGTCTTCAACAGCATTACCAGCATCTGTGACTATTTCATCCATTTTTTCACCAGCTTCTTCTGCATCATTATCACAAGCCGACAATCCAAAAACTGTCATTAATACAATTAATGTAGTTGATATACTTTTTAGGTTTTTCATAAATATCTCCGTTTATTCTTGAATAAAATTGAATTTCTATAACCGTACCTCTATAGCTTGCTATACACTTGGTCCTTTACCACGCAATGCGTTAGCAATAAGTGATAACACCAACAGCACAACAAAAATAAAAAATATAACTTTAGCGATACCAGCAGCAGCACCAGCTATACCCCCAAAACCAAATAATGCAGCTAAAATTGCAATAATAAAAAATGTTAATGCCCAGCCCAACATAATTATCTCCTCTTGTTTGAATGTGAATGTCTTTGTCAATTTTAGTTAATGCGTGAACCGTGCCAGAAAAGAAAATAATTGTAATTTGTTGTAATTAAAGAATTTATTTTTATATTTGAAGGGGCTTAAGGCACTACTCAGTATCCGTAAGTGAAAATATTACACACATTGTGTGAATTATTTTCAGGGTTGAATGTGCGTCGTAAGGTTTAAAATGATTAGCAAATAAAGCTTTTTCTTCGCTAACGATAACAATGGAATATAAAAAGCCGGGCGAAATGCCCGGCTTTTTTATAACAATTTTAATTCAGCTAATTCCATGCTGAGCCTTTTCCCATTTTTCTTACGTGTGCCCGTTATACGGGTAATACATTCCAGATTAACCGGAAAATTGAATTGATATTCTTTGTGTAAGGCAATGTAGCCCACTTAAAGTTGGTGTTATTTAATGTTGTTTTTCACCAAATAAAACCAGATAGTCAGAACGTTTTATACTCACCTCCTGTTTATCTGAAACGTTAATTAAAGTGTAGTAGAAGCCAACTTTTATGATGACTATTTTTTATAATAAATTGCGCTAACTGTGTACAACTTAATACCAGAAGGTGTTGTCACTTTCACATCATCATCCACTTTTTTACCTATTAATGCTCTCGCCATTGGCGAATCAACGCTGATTTTATTGGCACGCATTTCAAACTCGTCCGGTCCAACCAACTGATATTCATATTCTTTATCGTCTTCATCCAATAGTTTTACCCAGGCTCCAAAAAAAACCTTACCTTCCTGTTGCTCGGATGGATAAACAATTTTCAGTGCATCTAATCGTTTTGTTAAAAAACGTACACGGCGATCAATTTCACGCAATCTACGCTTTCCGTAAATATATTCTGCATTCTCGGAACGGTCCCCTTGAGCGGCAGCTTCTTGAACCGACTTTGTGATCAGTGGCCGCTCTTCCTTCCACAAATAACGCAACTCTAGTTCAAGTTTTTCCCAACCATCACGAGTAATGTAGTTGGACCTTTCTATGGCAGGTTGTTGATCTTTCATTATTATTTATCTTCACCTTGATGGAATTTTGTGATGCATCGCATTAAGTCTATCAACCAATGAAAGTGCTAGCTTGCTAATCGCTTACAATAAAGTGTTAGCCGATACTTTATTGCCTCTGGTAAACTGTTACTTCACCCCAATATCATCCGCAATATTACTCGATTTTTTAAATCATCAAACAAGAGTTTCTACATGATTTTCAGCACCATTGCTCAAGAACTTAACGTCAAACCTCAGCAGGTACAAGCCGCAGTCAATTTACTTGATGAGGGTGCGACAGTTCCTTTTATCGCTCGTTATCGTAAAGAAGTTACATCTGGCCTTGATGATATTCAATTACGACAATTGGAGCAGAGGCTGCACTACCTGCGTGAATTGAATGACCGTAAAACAGTAATTTTAAAATCTATAAAAGATCAAGATAAACTCACCGATGAATTGAGCAAACAGATCGAGCAAGCTACAAGTAAAACAGAAATTGAAGATTTATATCTGCCTTATAAACCTAAACGCCGCACAAAAGGGCAGATGGCCATAGAAGCGGGTTTAACTCCGCTTGCTGATGCGCTGTTCAATGATCCCAAGCTAGAACCTGAAACGGTAGCCCAAGACTTTATTAACGTTGAAACGGGTATTTCCGACACAAAAGCGGCATTGGATGGGGCTAAATTTATATTGATGGAACGTTTTGCAGAAGATGCTGTGTTATTGCAGCGTCTACGTTCTCACCTAAAAAAACAAGCACATATCAGCAGTAATGTGATTACTGACCAAGAAAAAGCCGGCGCAAAGTTTAGTGATTATTTCTCTCACAGTGAAAAACTGGCAACCGCTCCTTCTCACCGTACTCTAGCGATGCTCAGGGGGCGAAACGAAGGTTTCCTACAAGTAAGTCTAAATGCTGACCCCGAAAGAGAAAGCAGTGATCGGAGCTCATATTGTGAAGTCATCATTGCTGAACACTTGGGTTTAACCTTTAGTAATAGACCTGCTGATAATTGGTTACAGTCGGTAGTGCAATGGACATGGAGAATTAAAATTCTTCTTCATATGGAGAACGAATTGTTTGGTGCACTACGGGAAAGAGCAGAGAAAGAGGCCATTGATGTTTTCGCTAAAAATTTACATGATTTATTAATGGCAGCTCCAGCAGGAGCTAAAGTGACAATGGGTATCGACCCAGGCCAACGCACCGGTTGTAAAATTGCCATTGTTGATCAAACTGGAAAAGTATTGGCAACAGCAACTATTTTCCCGCACGCGCCGCAAAATAACTGGGATAAATCTTCTAGAACTATCGCTAATTTATGTCTACAACATAAAGTGCAATTGATCAGTATTGGCAACGGCACCGCTTCTCGCGAAACCGATAAACTGGTGGCTGAAGTAATTAAGGCACACCCGGAGCTTAAACTTAATAAGATTATTGTTAGCGAAGCGGGAGCGTCGGTGTATTCCGCTTCTGAATTTGCGTCGAACGAATTCCCTGATATGGATGTATCCATCCGGGGGGCTGTATCTATAGCTCGCCGTTTACAGGATCCATTATCAGAACTGGTAAAAATTGAACCCAAAGCTATTGGCGTTGGTCAATACCAACACGATGTTAGCCAAAGTAATTTGGGCAAAAGTCTCGAAACCGTAATTGAAGACTGCGTAAATGCCGTCGGCGTGGATCTTAATACAGCATCCACGGCACTACTCACCCATGTATCCGGTTTAAATAAGACCTTAGCCAACAACATTGTTACCTATCGCGATTTAAACGGCGCATTTAAAGGTCGTAATGAATTACTTAAAGTTGAGCGTCTTGGGCCAAAAGCCTTTGAGCAAGCGGCAGGCTTTTTACGTGTAGTTGGTGGTGACAACCTATTGGATAGTTCTGCAGTGCATCCTGAAGCCTATCCCCTAGTTAACAACATTATGCAAAAGACTAATTGTGACGTGCAAAGTCTGATTGGTAATTCCAGCTTGTTGTCGAGCATCAAAGCTGAAGATTTCGTTTCAGATATTTTTGGTGTACCCACCATTCGCGATATTTTGTTGGAGCTTGACAAACCCGGGCGCGATCCTCGTCCTGAATTCAAAACCGCAACCTTTAAGGAAGGCATTGAGAAGGTGTCTGATTTAAAACCCGGTATGACTTTAGAAGGTGTCGTTACTAATGTGGCGAATTTTGGCGCCTTCGTTGATGTAGGCGTTCATCAAGATGGATTAGTGCATATTTCAGCGTTAACCAATAAGTTTATTAGCGACCCTCGCGAAGTGGTGAAAGCCGGGGATATTGTGAAAGTAAAAGTGATGGAAGTGGACATTGAGCGTAAGCGCATTTCGTTGACCATGCGTTTACAAGATGAAGTACATCAGAAACCTCAAGATACAAGCAAACCTAAAGCAACGCCAAGATCAGCAAAACCCAGTAGGTCATCCAATAATAGTGGTGGGGGTTTAAGTAATGCTATGGCAGACGCTTTTGCCAATGCTAAGAAGCGTTAGTTATAGAGTATATTAGGCGCTTAATTTAACAAGTGGCTCATCTGCTTGAGCCACTTGTACATAATAGTTAGCAATGCGTAATGCGCGTCTGTTGATCTCTGGATCCCGGCTTTCTAACGCACGTTGTCTATGATTGTCATTAGATTCTAATGACACTTCTGCACCACCAGCTTCAGCAACTGCATCACCTTCTTTTAATGATCGACGGGTGCTACTAACTGCGCCTGATTGCACTATATCTTCTAAATCTGGACCAATCTGGTCAACGGATTCTGACGGATTAAAAACCTCGTTAAAACGTTGTTGGTGATCTGCGGAATTTTCTTGGGCTATTTCAGCGCGAGCACGATTCGCAACTTGAGTTGCTTCACTAGCCACTCGAAGATCTTGTGCTGATGGCTCATTAGGGGCCAATGCTGCCGCTTTAACCTGCTGCATTTTATTAAGTGTTTCTTCAGGCGTTGAGGCCTCAGATATATCAATAGAAACTTCACCACTGACTGCATAGCGATTGCCATCTGGCCCAACTTCAAACTCATAACTTGGTGCACCTGCATGCTTACCACCGACGTGGGAATGAGACTGCTCATGGTTGCGTACTTCGACATCACGTTCTTTAAGATCTGAAACTTCCTGATGTTCAGCTTGTTGACGCTGTTGCTCTTGTGCATCTTGTTTACCTGCACTAGGGTCATCGGCATTATCTTTACTGACATCAGTCTGATTAGCTGATTGTTGCTGTTGTTGTGATTGTGGTTTTTCGTAGGTAACCGGATGTGGTGGCTGACCAGCGGATTTCACGCGATCCGATTCAGATCCTAATCCGCTTTCTGCAGCCGATTGCTCCGCTCCAGCCGTTTGTGGAATGGTTTCACGTAATTGATTATCACGCCTTGCGGACTCGGTATTCACATTCGATGTAACAAATGGAATAGCAGTAGGTACCGGCGTTACAATATTCATGCTTTTAGCTACGCTAACTCATCAATAATTTTTCCAACAACATTTTTGGCTACGCCAAGCACATTAGATGACGCCTGTGCGTTACGTAAGTTACTGGATAAAGATAATAGGTTAGACGTGAAATCATCACCACGTCCGCTAGCAGATATAAGATGACTGGTAATACCCAACTGCTGCGTAGCTGCGTCGGCTAACAGCGTATTAGTATCTTTTAAAGTTGCTGTTTGCTGAGCAATACTGAAGGATGTCTGGCTAATATCTTTAGATGCTTTTTGCAATCCAAAGGTACCTGACAAAATCGCGGAATTTACACTACTGGCGACACTAAACGACATATCACACTCCTCTTATAACCTCATGGTCAATTATTAACCAAAATCAAGGTAAATAGTAGTGTTTATTAGGTTATATGATGCTTAACGTCATATTAGCTATTCCTCATCGCTATTACCTAGAGAAGACAAAGACCCTATAAATCTAGATAGCATGCTAATAAATTCTTGCGGGTGGGATATGAAAGGAGCATGTGAGGCTTGTTCAAAAACATACATCTCAGAATTAGAATATAAATTCTTTATCGTGGAATGTGACTTTTTGGGCACCAAAGTATCGAGCTTGCCATAGGCGCATAGCACAGGTACCTTTATTTGTGATAATTGGGAACGCAAGTCAACTGTTTCTAGCAAACTCAAACCGGCGATTAACGCCTCTTTCGCAGGGATTGGATGTTGACCAATAGCCTTTACTAACGATCTAATATCCAATGCTGCTGATGCACTGCCCATGGCCTGAATCGCAATGAAACGTTCTAATGTTTTCAAAAAATCGGCTTGTAGTTGTTGTTGGAACATCTGTAGAATGTCTGGCTGAATACCTCGCCACTGGTCGCCACTAACAAACTTAGGTGACGATGCCACGGTAACCAGCGCAGAAATAGATGCTAGCCGTTCTAACGCAATATTATTGGCAATCAGGCCACCTAAAGACCAACCTAACAAAATGCTATCTGGAGGGATCAGGTGAGCAATTGCCTTACTAACGCTGTTTAAGGTGTATTCTTTAAGCATGGCTTTATGGCTGCGACCAAAGCCCGGCAAATCGATTACTGTCACCCTGTATTTTGCTGATAATTCGGTGATTAGACTATCCCAAACACCGGAATTTACCCCCCAACCATGCAATAACACCAGACTCTGACCTTGACCAAGAGACTGGCTATATATATCTAAATCCGACATGAATTCCTCTTATTAAACGAGTGAAATTAACCTTAACTTCCCACTCTTTTCTATACTCAATATATTTTCATTTTAAAGGTAGATTTTTTATAACCGCCGAACAGGAGAATTGCTGTGTTTTTTCATCTATGGAATGGACTAGTAAATGCTCTTGCCATTAAGCAAAGTTGCTTGATTTGCAAACAAATAAGCGCTCAGCTGATATGTCGAATATGTTGCAACGACCTCGAACAATTTGACCTAGAGCAATGCCAAGGCAATTTGCTCAATTTACCCGCCATTGAGCAAGTTTACTCAAAATTAGATGCCCAAGCACTATTCGCTGTTGCACCATACCAATGGCCATTGGCTAATCTACTAACACAATTAAAATTTTCCAACAAAATTATACATGCACAAGCGATTGCCAATCTGTTTAATGCTGCTTTGCAAAAAACTAATACAACACTGCCACAAGCAATCATACCAATACCATTGCATAGTTCACGATTTCGTCAGCGAAAATATAATCAAGCTCTAGAAATTGCAGAATTTATTGCGAAAACTAATAGCCTCATTTTAGATGTTGGCCATTGTCTTCGACACAAAGCCACGCAGCCTCAAACTAGTTTATCCGGCGCGCAACGCCGCCAAAATATTCGTAATGCCTTTACATTGGCTTCCCCATTACCTTACCAGCATATTGCCATTTTCGATGATATCGTGACTACAGGCACCACCGTTAATGAGCTAATACGTTGCATTCGCCAACACAATCCCCATATCCAAATTGATGTCTGGTGCATCTGCGTCAGTTTAGCGAATAAGCATTTGTGAATCCGCCGACTACACACTAATCAGATATGTTCATAACAGTTGCCGAATTGTTCTATCATCGGCGTTTACTTGAGTGTTTTAGTCAAGTAATTTTGCTATTATTAGCTTAAGGTTTAACAACGAGTTCTCTCATGATCAATATTTCTGAGTCAGCACAAGCTCATTTTTGTAAATTACTTTCTAGTCAGGATGAAGGGACCAATATCCGCGTATTTGTGGTCAGTCCTGGCACCCCTAGCGCCGAGTGTGGCGTATCTTATTGCCCACCCGATGCCGTTGAGGATAGTGATATTCGCTTGAACTTCACCGGCTTCGATGCTGTTGTTGATGCTGAAAGCTCACCGTTTCTAGAGCAAGCTGAAATTGACTTCATCACAGATCAAATGGGCTCGCAGTTAACGCTAAAAGCCCCCAATGCTAAGGTACGTAAAGTAGATAACAACGCACCACTAGTCGAACGCGTAACCTACATGATCGAATCCGAAATTAATCCACAACTGGCTGGCCATGGTGGCAAAGTCATGTTGGCGGAAATTACGCCAGAGGGCATAGCTCGCCTACAATTTGGCGGTGGCTGTAATGGTTGTTCAATGGTTGATGTCACCTTAAAAGAAGGTATCGAAAAGCAATTAATTGAGCAATTCCCAGGGGAACTGACTGGCGTAAGAGATGCCACGGAGCATGAAGCTGGCGAACATTCCTACTATTGATCCAGTGGCGCTAGCTAAATAATGTGGTTACGCCGCATCATCTTTCATTTGGGCGGCAATCCGCATCGTAGCTGGCGATATTTTATTGTCGGCGCGCTGCTTTTTAGTTTAGGAATTTATATTCTTTTATATCTAAATAGTTCTTTGCTGTGGCTTCAATACCTTGGTTTAGGTTTGCTCGGCTCAGGACTTATTGTGGCCATTAAAGGCTACGTCGGTATTTTTGCTAATCGCTTTGCGCAAGTGCTCAATCGAGCAAAGCCTCCTCCCGAGCTATAACATGGAAATGCAACAACAAAAAAACGCCTCTTGCCGATAAAAAACTCAATAGGGCAATCCATAACGCGTGATTACCTAAGAAGTTGAACAAATAAAACGTCGGGAAAAACACTAAGAAAGCGCTCATCAGCATATTATTACGCATAGCCTTGGCCCGACCTAAACCAATATACACACCGTCCATCAGAAAACACCAATGTCCGACCAATGGCATGATCCACAAATACAGCAGGTAGTCTTGGCTTAACACTCTCAGTGAAGGTAAATCCGTAAGTAAACCAATAATCCCATCTGCAAAAAGCACAAATATTAGGCTGTAACCAAGCGCTACGGCCGTTGACCATAACATCCCCTGCTGCATACTCAATTTTATGGCTGATGAATCCCGCCGCCCCTTACTTTCACCGATTAACGCTTCCACCGCATAGGCCACCGCATCCAAACCTAAAGCACTGAGTACAAAAAATTGATGCAGAATATTATTTAGGGCGACCGTTTCTTCCCCCCAACGCGCGCCTTGCACCACCATAAAGGCTAAACATAATTGCAAGGCAATGTTCCGTACGAACATTGCACTATTGAGGGATAATACCGAAATCAATGCCTCAGCGTTCAAGCAAGCAAGACTGACATAATGCCAAAGTAATTTTCGTTGAATAAAAAACCACGCGGCTGCACACATGCTGTACTCAGCAATGACCGTCGCCAAAGCCACACCTTCTACTGCCATTCCAAAACCATAAACAAACACAAAATTTAACAGCACATTGAGTAGGTTACCGGCGATCTGGATCAACATCACCACTTTGGCGCATTGTTGCCCAAGCAGCCAACCAATGAACACAAAATTGGCCAGAGCCGCAGGTGCCCCCCAAATTCTCACGGAAAAATACTGTTGGATGACCGATGCGACAGCTGCTGTAGGGTGGGTAAAATTAACCGCTAACTCAACAAGGTAGTTTTGCAGAATAAAAATCAACAAAGCCAGCAGTAGGGCAACAAATAGCGATCGAACCAAGACTTCAGTCGCTTGTGATGGCGACTCTTGACCTTTCGCCTGTGCACTCAACCCCGTGGTAGTCATACGGATAGCACCACATAACCAATACAACTGGGTGATCAACATAGCAGCAATAGCAACGCCTGCTAAAAAGTGCACCGATGACATATGCCCAACCACCGCCGTATCCACCATGCCCAATAAAGGCTGGGTGATATTGCTTAAGAACATCGGTAATGCGATATGCATTATTTTAAGGTGTGACGCTTTTTGCCAAAATTGCGCTGAATTCATGTTGATAACAACGAGGGAACATTTACACTGGTTTAAAAGTAACTGAATTGTTGGGAGATAGCGATTAAGAACTTATATTCTTATAGATCATTGTGGATTAAATTTACTGCACTTTTAACCTTATTGTGCCTTTCTTATAACGCCTTAAGCAAAGATAATGCGGTGATCCTACTTTATCATCATGTTGCAAACGACACTCCTGCTAGCACCACCATCAGCCCAAAACAATTTGGTGAACATCTTCGTTATTTAGATAAACATCATGTAGTAATGCCCTTAGCCACTATTATTAATAAGCTACAGCAAGGCATTGCTATTGATGATAAAGCTGTAGCAATTACCTTTGATGATGGCTATCAGGACATTTTTGAAAATGCCCATCCACTACTAAAAGAATATAAATTCCCCTATACCGTATTTATTAATCCCGATGTTATTGGTGTGCAATCGGATCAGTTAAGCTGGCAAACTGTCAAGCTGATGAGTAAGCAAGGTGCAACGTTCGCTAATCACACTAATGGTCACGGGTATTTATTAAATAAGCCAGATGCTGTGGATGAGCAACAATGGCTCATGCAAATCAAACACAATGTCCAAGATGCTGAACAAACTTTATTGGAGCATCTAGGCTACAGTTTGAAATTTATTGCCTATCCCTATGGAGAATATAATCAGGCCATAACATCAATGTTAAAAGCAGAAGGCTATGTTGGCTTTGGCCAACAATCTGGGGCATTGGCATCTTATTCTGATTTCACGGCGTTACCACGCTTTCCTGCTGCAGGAATTTACGCAAACATAGAACCTCTCAAGGTCAAGTTAGCCAGCTTAGCAATGCCGGTGTTAGATAATTCTTATCAATTACAAAGTTTTGAACAAGGTCAGGACTACCCAGAATTAATCTTACGCATAGGACTGGAAGATATTCTGCCACGACAATTTACTTGCTACTTTAACAGTGAGATATTGAGTACTAGCTGGCAGGATGACCGAGTTAGCGTGTCAATTCCACATCAAGTAACAAGCCGACGCTCAAGAGTAAATTGTACTGCGCCAAGTATTAGAGATCCCAAACGTTATTACTGGTTTTCACAAACCTTTTTTGCACCAAGCATTAGCGAATAATCACGCTAGTTTTAGTGGTTAGATATTAATATAGGTAGGTCGTTGAGTATCTGCGCACCATCGGATACTGGCGTCTGCCCTAATTTATGCTGGGGTTTAAAACGACCGATAACCTGCGCCAAAGGGTTAATTAACACAATGGCGGCGCTATGATCTACCAAGTAATTATCTTCTTCGGTACTGCCATTCATGCCATACATCATTCCCATACCGCGTACTAACGGGAACAACACCTCGTGGCCAGCAGTCGCGGCAATAAAATCCTGATGAAAGAAGTTAATATATTCCAATAAACGTTGCTGAGAGTCCCGTTTAGGATCAACCGAAATAAACAGTACCTGTATTGGATTAGTGGTTTCTATTGCCTGTAACTGCGGATAAATAGACTTTAATTCGGCTAACGTGGTTGGGCAGATATCCGGACAAAAAGTGTACCCCATAAACACCAATGTCCAATGTTGACGTAGTTGTGCTTGAGTGAAGGACTGGCCATGTTGATCGATTAAGCTGAACTCTGGCAAAACACGAGGGGCAGGATATAAATTGATAAACTCTGGCTGCTTAGCTCCCTGCTGATAGTGACTCGACATCATTACCCCAGCAATAAGCGCTGACAGTAGCAATAGCCCAATAACGACAACTTTTATTTTATGCATATAATACCGCGTTAATAACGTAAATAGTGGTCAACCAACAACACCCCAAACAACAACATCAAATGAATAATAGAAAATTTGAAGGTTTGCATGGCCGTTGCTTCAGTGCTGTCATATTTAAGTTTCCAAGCATAAAACAAAAAGCCAGCGTTCAGTATCGTGGCACCAACAAGATAGATAAGCCCAGTCATGCCAACTAAATAGGGCAATAGGCATACTAGCCCTAACAAAATGGTGTAGAGCAACACTGAGGTCTTAGTAAATTCAACACCGTGGGTTACCGGTAGCATGGGCACTGCAGCTCGGGCATAGTCTTTTTCACGGTGTATCGCTAACGCCCAAAAATGTGGCGGCGTCCAAGTAAAAATAATCAATACCAATAATAATGCATAGGCATGTACTTCACCGGTAATGGCCGTCCAACCCAGCAAAGGGGGAGCCGCTCCGGCTAACCCACCAATGACAATATTCTGTGGTGTAGCCCGTTTAAGGTACATGGTATACACGACTGCATAACCGACCATACTAGCCAACGTCAGTAACGCGGTGAGGCGGTTTACCCAAAATTCTAGAACAACAAAGCCGACTATCGTCAAAATAGCTGCGAATATGAGTGCATTCCGTGGCCCAATTTTTCCTTTAGGCAAAGGCCTGTTATGAGTTCTAGCCATTTGCGCGTCAATTTTACGGTCGACCACATGATTAATCACCGCCGCCGATGATGACAACAAACCAATCCCCAGCATGCCTAAAATTGCCTGTTGCAACGGCAGCGCACCCGTTGTTGATAAACACATGCCCACCAACGCGGTTAACAACAGCAGCATGATGACCTTAGGTTTGGTCATTTCGTAATAATCATGCCAAGTCACTTTAGTATTCATCGTCATTTATTTTCTCAACACTGTGGACTTCATTTCTCAACAGCGCCCATTAATTTAATAGCAAGTTGTGTTAACTCACTTTAGGTTTTTCGGAACAAGGTATAGTTAATTTTAACCATGACCAAGAGCAAACAGGCACCAACGGCATTATGCATAACGGCTACAGTAATAGGTAAACTAAATACCACATTACTCACGCCCAATGCTACTTGCAGGCCGAGGACAAGCACTAAAAGTATACTTTGATTTTTGATCCTATCTGAGCTGGCAGCTTTAAATAATCGTATCGCTAACCAACATAAATACACAAAAGTAAACAAAGCACCGAAACGATGCATAATATGCATCGTCATACGTGCTTTATAATCATGTACACCAAATTCATAATTCTGTGCCGCCGGCAAGCTAAACGCACCGGCGAAATCAAGTTTATCCAACCATCCGGCCTCACAAATGGGTAGATCAGTACAAACGACCGCAGCATAATTGGCTGTCGTCCATCCTCCCAAAGCGATTTGTATAAATACGATCACTAAACCCAGCAAGGTAAACGTACCCAAACGCCGCACGTGAGCATCCCCCCCAGGGATTCTGAAACCGGAAAGCCGCAAACGCATTAAATACAGGCACGACAACACAGTAAAACCGCCCAACAAATGTCCCATCACCACCAAGGGCATCAAGTTTAAGGTTACCGTCCACATTCCCAATGCACCTTGAAAGCAAACTAACAGCACTAAAAAAAAGGCTAGTTTTACCGGCCGATGATGAGCGCGAAGGCGTAAACTGAGGAAAAAAAGAATAACAATACATAAGCCCAATGCGCTAGCGAAATAGCGATGGATCATTTCATTCCACGCTTTATGGGCTTCAACGGGACGATCAGGAAAGGCTGCTTCTGCCGCTTCCACATGATGATCTTGTTCAGGAACTGTAAAATGCCCATAACAACCGGGCCAATCTGGACAACCTAAACCGGCATCCGTAAGGCGCGTATAAGCACCTAAAATAATCACTATAAAAGCCAGTAAAATACTGACGACAACCATCTTTCTCATGATGTTGTACCCCTAGCCTATGCGTGACAACTTAAGCAGTTTCTTAACGTCGGCTAATATTTCGCGGCTATGTAATACCGCTTCTTGTTGTTGTTGATGTAACGGATAGCGCAAAATCACATTCTGCAATGTGTCTGCAATATAAATATACTGACTGGCAGAATTAAAAACACTGGAAACGGTATCGACATCGCTTTCGAGCAACGTCAAATTAGGTAACTTAGATAATTGCGCGCGCGCTTGTGCATCACTTTGCTCTGTGACAATAATAACCGGTTGGGCACGATCACTTTCTTTACCGAGGGCTGTCCACACTTGATTAACACTGTAAATGGCATTTTGGCAGGCGTCGTCGCAATTAGCAGGTAAAGTATACAGAATTCGCCAAACTTGAGGGGGCTCCGTTGAATACAGCGCCGACATATCCAGTACTGGATCAAGCAACTCGCCCTTGTTGGTAGCCGCTTTATTAAACCAATCCAGCTCTAGTGCAAATTTTGCCAATATAACTGGCAAAATAAATATCGCTGCCACCAATAGCATGCTTTTTTTATTATTATTCTTAGACATGATTACGCTTGCTCTTTATTTATTCTTAACAATACCACTACATAAACTATCAACAAAGCGATAGCTAATCCAAACCATTGAATTGCATAGGCAATATGTTTTTCAGGCGGCATCACCACCTGTCGCCATTGGCGCTTATATGCAACATTACCATCGTCGTTAGCCAATATCACCATTGGTAGTAACTTCATTCCTGAAAACTGTTGCAAGTAGGTGAGATCCAACTGTTGTAAACGCACTTTTTGGCTACCATCGGCTGTAGCAGTTTCTGAAATCATTGGATTCAAACTAGGTAAAGAAATTACCCCTGCGATTAATTGTGGGCCTATAGGTAATGTTACCTTGGGTAATTCTGCGCGAGTCCTTGGAGCGGGTAGCCAACCCAAGTTCACCGCAATGTGATTTTTATCTACTGCCGCAATAGCGACGACATAATAGCCAATTCGACCCTCAAAAGTTTTATTATCAATAAAGAACAAAGGCTGTGGGAGATATTCACCTGTCACTGCCACTGGAAAGTCGCGTAAATCGATCTCGCTGCTAACTATCTCGATTAAACTCAAAGGTTGCTGCACTTGGCGTTGTTGAATTTGCTCTAAACGCTGAGATTTCTCATCAGCTCGTTGTAATTGCCACTGACCTAAGCCAAGCATGATGACAATAGCACTAAAAGTCACTAAGGTAGCGATGATAGGTAGCTTAAATTTATTATTAACCATAAGGATTTATATGTTAGTTAAAATCATTGTCGGATTGCTGTTGCTACTCATGATATACAACTTATTCAAAGCAATGATGATTATGTTGAAAGACAATCCAGATCAACCACCGATGAGTAAATTTATTGGTCGGCGGGTATTGATTTCAGCGATAATTGTACTGCTCTTAGTACTAGGCATAGCCACTGGCATCATTAAGCCAAATCCAAGCCCCTATAAACAACAAAGCGGGTTAACCGAAGATTAACCCGCTGTTATTTAGTATTTAAATTTATAGAATATACACAAACATAAACAGGCCTACCCATACCACATCAACAAAGTGCCAGTACCAGCTTGCAGCCATAAATGCGAATTGATTCTTAGGTGTAAAGTGCCCTTTAAGAATGCGTAAAAACATAATAATCAGCAACAACGTACCTAAGGTCACATGTAAACCATGGAACCCCGTCAGCATAAAGAACGTGCTGCCGTAAGTACCCGAAGTCAACATTAAGCCCATTTCGCGATAAGCGTGAATATATTCTTCGACCTGCAATACTAAGAATCCACAGCCCAATAAAATCGTAACACCTAAAAATACAATTAGCTTCTTACGATTACCTTCTTCTAAGCCAACATGAGCAAAATGACAGGTAACCGAAGACACTAACAAAATAATAGTGTTATACAGGGGTAAACCGCCCCAGCCCATCGCTTCGGTAGTCGTTCCGCCTGGGGTAGTAACTAGCGGCCATACCGCTTCAAAACCTGGCCACAATACTTCATGTGTCATGGCATTATTTGAATCACCACCTAACCATGGCATCGCAATATTTCTGGCATAAAAGAGAGCCCCAAAGAATGCCGCAAAAAACATCACTTCAGAGAAAATAAACCAACTCATACCCTGACGATATGAACGGCCTAATTGAACACCATGCATGCCTGACATTGATTCGTTAATTTGATCTCTAAACCAACCAAATAACATCACAAACAATGTTAATAGGCCGACTATTAACGTAATGCCGCCATAGCCTTCTGTACCTTTGGTTGTTTCAATAACAAAATTACCGGCACCTACCGCAATTAGAAATAACGCCACTGCACCCACAAAAGGCCATGGGCTCTGGTCGGGTACATAGTATTTTTCGACTTGTTGATCTGACATATTGCTCTCCGTTAACCCTTAGTTCATCGCCACGGCTTGTTCTGAAACATCGTACAACGTGTAGGACAATGTAAAATAAGTAATATCAGCAGGTATCTGAGGATCCACATAAAACCGCATTGGCATTAGTGTTTCTTCACCTGCTTTTAAAGGTTGTTGTTCAAAACAAAAACATTCCGTTTTATTCAAATATATTGCAGCTGGGCCGGGAGATACTGAAGGAACTGCTTGTCCAACAATATCCCGACTGGCTGGATTTTTAGCATAAAAATCGACCTGCTGTAGCTGCCCAGGATGTACTTTGACTTTCTTTGTCTCGGTATAAAACTCCCAAGGCATACCAGTATTAACGCGGGTGATAAATTCCACTGTAATCAAACGGCTTTCATCAATGACTACCGACTCGTAAGTGGCGGCCACATTCGATGTTTTGCCATTGATGCCGGTCAAATCACAGAACACGTCATACAAAGGTACTAGCGCAAATCCAAAACCAAACATCCCAACAACTACAAACAGTAATTTAGTCACTACCTTTTTATGTTGGGATTGTTTATCCATTACGCTCAACTACACACTATTTAATTACGGGCGGTGTTTCAAAGGTATGATAAGGCGCCGGTGAAGGCACTTCCCATTCCAAACCTTCTGCGCCTTCCCATACTCGTGCGGGTACAGAGTCGCCTTTTTTGCGACAGGCTTTAATTAACAACGCTAAGAAAATAAGTTGTGACAAGCCAAATGCAAATCCACCTAAGCTGATCCACTTGTTAAAGTCGGCAAACTGTAAGGCATAATCAGGAATACGACGTGGCATTCCCGCCAATCCAACAAAGTGCATAGGGAAGAACAACAAGTTAACTGAAATTAACGAACACCAAAAATGCCATTGCGCCAACTTAATGTCGAACATCTTGCCGGTCCACTTAGGTAACCAGTAATAGGCTGCCGCCATAATCGAGAAGATTGCACCGGTAACCAGTACATAATGGAAATGAGCTACTACAAAATAGGTATCGTGATACTGGAAGTCCACAGGCGTAATCGCCAACATTAATCCTGATAATCCACCAATGGTAAACAGCACAATAAATGCCAGCGCAAATAACATTGGCACTTCAAAAGTCATGGCACCGCGCCACATGGTCGCCACCCAGTTGAACACTTTCACCCCAGTCGGCACCGAGATCAGCATAGTAGCTATCATGAAAAATAGCTCTGCCACCACCGGCATACCTGTGGTAAACATATGGTGAGCCCACACGATGAATGACAGCAACGCAATTGAAGCTGTCGCATATACCATCGAGGCGTAACCAAACAGCGGCTTTCGTGCGAAGGCAGGTACAATGTGCGAGATAATACCGAATGCCGGTAAAATCATTATGTACACTTCAGGATGCCCAAAGAACCAGAATATATGCTGGAACATAACCGGATCACCACCGCCTGCGGCATTAAAGAAACTGGTGCCAAAGAATTTATCGGTTAACACCATGGTCACGGCGCCAGCTAATACAGGCATTACCGCAATCAATAAAAATGCGGTAATGAACCAAGTCCACACGAACATCGGCATTTTCATGTAAGTCATACCCGGGGCACGCATATTCATGATGGTGACGATAACGTTGATCGCTCCCATGATGGATGATGCGCCCATGATATGCACTGAGAATACAAACAACGCGGTGCTGTCATTACTAAACGTGGTGGACAGTGGTGCATAGAAAGTCCAACCAAAGTTAGGACCACCACCTTCTAAAAACAACGAAGACAACAAGATCAAAAACGCGAATGGTAAGATCCAGAAACTCCAGTTATTCATACGCGGTAACGCCATATCTGGCGCACCAATCATCATTGGCACCATCCAGTTAGCCAAACCTGTAAAGGCCGGCATAACTGCGCCAAATACCATGACCAAACCATGTACGGTAGTCATCTGATTAAAGAAATTTGGCTCGACTATTTGCATCCCCGGCTGAAATAATTCAGCACGAATGACCATAGCCATCGCACCGCCCACCAAAAACATGATGAAGGCGAACCATAAATACAAGGTACCTATATCTTTGTGATTAGTCGTGTACAACCAGCGCTTGATGCCCGGTGTGTGATGATGATCGTGATGATCGTCGTCGTGATGCACTTCTTCTGCTACGCTACTCATCATCTGCCTCCTATTGACCTTTCACAATTGCATTAACGTCTTTCGCCTGTACCGTATCACCGGTGCTATTGCCCCAAGCATTACGTTCATAGGTGATGACGGCAGCAAGCTCTTTAAGAGAAAGTTGTTTTCCAAAAGCCTGCATCGCTGTTCCACTCACACCGCTTACTACTACATCGATATGTTTACTAACATCGCCAAGGGCAATTGGGCTGCCTTTAAGCGCAGGAAAAATTCCGGGTAAACCTTCACCACTACCTTGGTGACAAGCAGCACATGAACTGGTGTAAACTTTTTCACCGACGCTCATTAATTCATCCATTTCCATGTTCATAGCCAATAATTTTTGTTCTTCTTCTTTGGCAGCAAGTTGGATAGCTTGTTGTTCATCTACCCAAATTTGATAATCGGCGGGGTCTTTAGCGATAACGACAATTGGCATAAAACCGTGATCCTTACCACAAAGTTCAGCACATTGACCTCGATAAACACCAGGCTCATTAACATTCGTCCAAGCTTCATTAATGAATCCTGGGTTAGCATCTTTTTTCACTGCAAATGCCGGTACCCACCAAGAGTGGATAACATCATCAGAGGTAATTAAAAAACGTACTTTTTTGCCGGTAGGGATCACTAAAGGGCGATCTACTTCTAGAAGGTAGTTTTCGCCTTTCTCAAACTTGTTGTAGATCTGCTCTTGCTGGGTGGCGAGCAATGAATAATATTCAACATCATTGTCCATATATTTGTAGTGCCACTTCCACTGGGATCCAGTCACCACAATACTCACTTCGGCTTCACTGGGATCTTCCATCGCAATTAACGTATTGGCCGCCGGAATGGCAACACCAATTAAGATAATAAACGGGATGATGGTCCAAATAATTTCGACTGTGGTACTTTCATGGAAATTGGCCGGTGTTACACCTCGGGATTTTCTGTGTAACAGCATCGAGACAAACATCGCCCCAAAAACCACCACTCCGATGACGGCACAAATTATAAAAATGATCATGTGTAAGTCATACACCTGTGCGCTGATATCCGATGCACCTTTGGTTAGGTTTAACGGCATACTCTTACCTTCAGCAAACACAGAAGTAGACAATAAGCTGAACAACAACGTTGCCCACTTGTAAACACCTCTGCTCACGTGACGTCTCCTCTGTCTAAATAGAAAAATCGAACAACAAGCCGCACTTTAGCCTGCCGCATTCGACGACATGAAATCTCATTATTAGTATTAAGATGACATGCTTTTGTTATTCTTATGTAAATCCGCGTATAAGAATTACTCAAATAGGCAGGGTTAGTCCACCTTTTTATGGATAAATTTTGACTAACTGATTAACTTTTGAACTATAAACGCAAAAGACACAAAAAAACCGACAAAATTTAATCAAAAATCCAGTCGGCCATTAACATTTTTATAACTTTGGCGTTACATGGGGTTGGTAACGACCATCACATCCAATCGTTATTACGAATAACCCCTACCGCAATACCTTCAATATTAAAAGGTTGCGCCGTTAAATCGACTTTAATGGGTTTAAAATTCTCATTTTCAGCGCGCAGTATCACTTGACTGCCATTACGCTCAAAACGCTTAACGGTAACATCTTCATCTACTCTCGCCACTACGACTTGACCATTGCGAATATCTTGGGTGCGATGCACCGCTAATAAATCGCCATCCATAATGCCGATATCGCGCATACTCATACCATTAACTCGCAATAAAAAATCGGCGCTTGGATGAAACAACGTAGGGTCCACTTTGTAATGGGCTTCCACATGTTCCTGAGCCAAAATAGGCTCACCGGCAGCGACCTGCCCAATTAAGGGGAGCCCCTGCTCTTCTAATAACTCTTCTTCGGTGTAATTCACACGAATGCCACGAGAGGTACCGGGCAAAATTTCAATCACGCCTTTTTTTTGTAATGCCTTTAAATGCTCTTCGGCAGCATTAGCCGACTTAAAACCGAGCTTTTTGGCTATTTCGGCGCGAGTGGGGGGCATACCCGTCATGGTAAGAGTATCTTTAATTAATTGCAGTATTTCAGATTGTCGGGGTGTTAGTGGACGCATAACCAGCCTGTTTTTCTATACAGTTTAAAACGAGTATATCCCCTTACCAGCAGAACACAACTCTAATTATCCCTATAACATTATTAATTGTTGTCATGCTATGATCCGCGACCTTTACAACTTCGAGTTAATAATCTATGAATTGGGCGCAAAAACTATTATGGGACGTCATTGCTTTCCCTGCAAAATGGTTTATTTCCACTAAAGTCATTCCCCGTGAGGCAATCACAGAATTAGCTATTGACCCTAGTAAACCCATCATTTATTTATTAAAAACCCGTTCAGTTACGGACTTGATATCATTACGCAATGCCGCCGCCTTATTTAACTTGCCCGATCCTGAGCAACCATTGCATATTGGTGAGCAAGAATTTCCTCGCAGCGTCTTTCTCGAAAAAGCGCCAAAAGTGTTAAACAAACAAAGTGCCGTAACTGATATTGAGTCAACGTTTACCACCTTGTTTGAACAACATCATCTTGATCAACAACTAGATATCCAAATTATTCCGGTAGCGCTATTTTGGGGGCGTGCTCCAGGCAATAAAAAAGCAACTTGGCGGGATTTACTCGCCCACCGTGCATCACCCAATTGGCTACGCAAAATATTTATCGTATTGTTTTTGGGCCGCCACAGTTTAGTGTATTTCAGCCCAGCAGTATCATCTCGGCATATGGCTAATGAGCATGGATCGGATCAGCAAATAGCCCATAAGCTCATACGAGTTGCCCGCACCCATTTCCAACGTCGCCGCCAATCAGTAGCAGGGCCAAGACAAATGGCCAGAGAACAGATCATCTCTAGTGTTATTGCCACCAATTCGGTGCAAGCTGCGATTCAAAATGAACAGCAAAGTAAAAAAATATCCAGCGAGCAAGCGAGAAAACAAGCTTATACCTATGCTAGTGAAATCGCAGGGGATTACCGCGAAGGACTGATACGCCTTGCAGAGCAACTGTTAGCTAAATTATGGAATAAGGTCTACCGCGGATTAGAGATACACCATGCGGATAGAGTTCGTGAGTTGGCCCAAGCTGGCCATGAAATCATCTATGTGCCCTGCCATCGTAGTCATATGGATTATTTGCTACTGACCTACGTTATTTATCACGAAGGGCTAATGGTGCCCCATATCGCTGCCGGTATTAATTTAAATTTCTGGCCGGCAGGTCCAATTTTTCGTCGTGCTGGTGCATTTTTCATTCGCCGCAGTTTTGCAGGCAACAAGTTGTATACGGCGGTATTTAAAGAATATCTGCAACAATTGTTTAATCGGGGTTACTCCGTTAAATACTACCCGGAAGGTGGACGCAGTCGTACTGGACGTTTATTACCTCCAAAAACCGGCATGTTAGCCATGACCATACAAAGTATGTTTAAGGGCATTAAGCGGCCTATCAGCTTAGTACCAGTATATATTGGCTATGAGCATGTCATGGAAGTCTCAAGCTATCTGAAAGAGCTACAAGGCAAAGATAAAAAGAAAGAATCGTTCTTACAGGTGTTCTCCGCTATTCGTAAATTAAAGAACTATGGCACCGGTTATTTGAGTTTTGGCGAGCCAATCAACCTTGGCCAATTTATGGAAAGCTCCCGCCCTAATTGGCAGGCAGATATTCAGGCAGACCCAGATAAAAAGCCGAATTGGTTAACACCTATGGTCAACGATTTGGCTAATGACGTAATGTGTAAGATCAATCAAGCCGCAGCCGTTAATGGCATGAACCTCACCGTAATGTGCTTACTCGCGGCTGAAAAAAACGCCCTCTCTGATACTGAATTAACCCATAGTATTGAGCATATTCTAGGCATCTTCTCACAAGCACCCTTCAGTCATTTGTATAATCAACCACAAGTCAGTGCTCCTACTTTGTTAGAGCAAACCCTGAGTTTGAACAAGTTTAATGTCAGTGAAGATAACTTTGGTCGAGTGATCTCATTGGATGAGAAAAGCGCCATTGTAATGACCTATTATCGCAATAACGTTTTACACGTAATGGCGCTGCCATGTTTAATTGCCGCGATCATTTTGGCTGAAAATGGTTTAAGCAAAACCCAACTATTACGAAAATTATCCAACCTGTTTCCTATCATTAAGCATGAGTTGTTCATTTATCTAGACGCCAAGCAAACCGAAGCCATGCTAGATACCATGCTTAGTGCCATGATTAACATTGGTTTAATTGTAGAAAAAAGTAAAAAGCTGCATCCTGCGGCGCGTGAATCCAATGCCTACTTCACGTTAATGTTACTTAGCAATACCATTCAAGAAACTCTGCAACGCTACGCCATCGTGTTGACCCAACTGAATAATCACCCACAACTCTCCCGTTCTGAATTAGAAAAGCAGAGTATTAAAACAGCGGAACGATTAACGGCCATTCATGGTATTAATGCACCAGAATTCTACGATAAGAATGTTATTGCCTCTTTGATCGCCGCCATGCGCGAGTTAGGTTTAATTAAGGTAGAGAAGGATGGCTCTCTTGCGCAATCGCCCAATAGTCAATTGCTATTGGAGGAGTTATACAACTGGCTCACACCCGCAGTGACACAAAGCATTAAAACTTGCTAAGGTGTCTTATACAAAGTTGATATCATGGTGCTATTCAACCACTAAAGGAATGATCAGGGGAACAAACATGCAGCATCGCTTCATCAGGATATTAACGCAAATAACCCAGTCACTGATGCTGCTATCATTAACGTCTTCGGCGACCAATGCTATCGAAGTGCGCTACCCAACCAATATTAATAACCCAACTTATCAACAGCGTGATATTTATTTTAATCAACTATTAAAATTAGCCCTCGAATATTCTGGTGAAGACTATCAATTAGTTAGCATGCCAATGCCGACCATACCAGAAGAGCGCAGCATGAAGCTGATTCAGGAGGACTACTACAACATTCACTGGATGGGTACCACCGCAAATAGAGAAAAGCTATTATTACCTATATACATTCCTCTAGATAAGGGACTATTAGGCTGGCGATTAATGCTGGTTCACCAAGACAATAAAGATACTTTTGCTAATATAACGTCCACTCAGCAAATAAAAAAATTGACCGCTGGCCTTGGCCATCACTGGCCCGACACCCGCGTTTTCTATGAGAACAAATTTAAAGTATTTACCGCAACCACCACGACGGGTTTGCAAAAAATGCTTAATTTAAAGCGCATTGATTACTTTCCCCGCTCGATTTTAGAAATATGGCAAGAACACGGCACCATTGATTACCCAGCATTAACTATTGATCCAAATATTGTCATTACCTATCCGGCAGCCATTTATTTTTTTGTTGCTAAAGGTAATCTGGCGCTACATGACTGTATTAAAAAGGGATTAGAGGTCGCTCTTGCTAATGGATCTTTCGATAAGCTGTTTCAACAAAATTTTGCTGATGTTATTTTATTAGCCAATTTAAACCAACGACGTCGGTTTAATATTACCAATAGCCTTATTACCGATCCTGATTACCTCAAAAGAAAAGAGCTTTGGTTTTCACCGTCAACGGCTCATGACGCATTACCTTCGGTGGACTAGCAGACGAGACCTATGCCCAAATCACTTATCGCCATTTTTTGCTGCATTTTACACTGGATAATTGCAGTGGTCCCCTGTGTGGCTATTGAAAATCCGCGCCTAGCGCCACAAATGGTCAAATATGTCAAAAGTAAACACACCAACGCATTATATGTTAAACAGAGTCAGTACTTTTTTGAATTGTTTCAGCTGGCCATGGAAAAGTCAGGGGTCCCTTACGAAATAGAAATTGTGGGTATTCCGAGTGCCATTCCCCAAGGTAGGAGTATCTTACTGCTACAGCAAGGGTATTACGATGTGCATTGGATGACTACCGATCCCGAGCGTGAGGCATTGCTCTTACCTATTCGTATACCGCTGTTTAAAGGCTTGATTGGTTTGCGATTAATGTTTGTGCATCAGGACAATCCTGACATATTTTCCCACATTACCCATGTCGACCAATTAAAGTCTTATCTAGCTGGGCAAGGCAGGGATTGGCCAGATACTCAATTACTATTACAACACAGATTTAGAGTTCAGGAAGCCACGACAACTGAAGGTCTATTACAAATGCTCAGTCGTAAACGCATAGAGTATTTATCTCGCTCTATTCTTGAAGTTTGGCATGAAGCAGAAGTTTCAGAAGCGCTTCCTATTGTCGTCGATCAACATATTGCGCTACGTTATCCTTCGGCTGTGTACTTTTTTGTGACCAAAGAAAACAAAGCATTACAAGCCACTATCCAACTGGGCCTCAATAATGCCATTAAAGATGGATCTTTCGACCGGCTTTTTAATCAATATGTTAAATCAGATTTACTGAGAAGTCAGTTATCGGCACGTAAAATACTCAACATAGCCAACCCTAACATGAGCCCAGACACACCATTAGGCGTGAAAGAATATTGGTATTCCACCGCAGATAAAGTGACAACACCCGAAGAATAACACGCAGGTCAATAATTAATGTATTGCACTGCAATTCCTGCTGCTACCACCATACCCACATAGTGATTATGCAAAAAGGCTTTAAAACACTGCTGTCGTTGTTGATGTCGTATCAAACGATACTGATAACAGAATAGTCCTGCAGCCACGGCCAGTGACCCATAATAAAACTCGTCGAAACCTAAGCCCAAACCAATCCGAAACAGCATCAGTAACACCACTAATTGCAGTAAGGAAATAATCAGTCTGTCGTAATTGCCAAAAAGAATGGCAGTTGATTTGACGCCGATTTGCAGGTCATCATCGCGGTCAACCATGGCATATTGAGTATCGTAAGCCACGGTCCAACACAAATTCGCTGCAAAGATCCACCAAGCTACCGTCGCAAGCTCACCATTAATAGCCGTAAACGCCATGGGGATCCCCCAAGAAAAAGCGGCCCCCAAAACCACTTGAGGCAAATGAGTCACACGCTTCATAAACGGATATAACATTGCTAAAGCGACTGCTGCTAATGATAATAATTGGGTTTTATGATTAAGCTGTAATACTAACAATAACGCCACTAACAATAACGCAAAAAATAAGATTAAAGCCCCTTTGGTGCTAACGGCTCCACTGACGATAGGCCTAGATTGTGTGCGCTTTACTGCACCATCTACTTTACGATCCGCAATATCGTTGATCACGCAGCCAGCCGAACGCATAACTATCACGCCAGCGACAAAAATCACTAATATCTTGAAATCCGGCACCCCGGCGGCGGCAACCCATAGCGCCCACATCGTTGGCCATAACAACAATAAAATACCAATAGGCTTGTCCAAGCGAGTTAATTGTAATAATGCAGATAAAGACGGTACTTTCATGGTCATTTAACTCTTATCGACATGTTCTTGTAGGAAGGAGCACCAGGCAAAAATATTTCCGCCACGGTCATTTTATATTGTTGATAGGTAAACACCGAACGTCTTCCCCATAAAACCTGTTCATGAGGTAATGACAATGCCTGATGTAACGCTGATGCGCCTTGAAAACAACAGATTTCAAATGGCTGACGCACAAAACGACTATCATTAAAAATCACTTTCCCTAACGGCTTATCACCTAAGTCCGCAAGCCGATTGACCCCATCTTCACACAACGCTTTAGGCATTAATGTGCGCGCGTATACCCATGGTTGCTGATTACCTTGCAGCAATACTTCACGCACGATGGGCTGATCATCTTGCAAATCAATTAATTGCCTCTCAGCAGATTGGGTCGGTGCAATACCTTGCCCGAGTACTTTAACCGAGAACTGTCGACTACAAGACTGCAAACGCTCGGTAAGCGAACTGGTATCCAAAAGCCAATTTTTCAACACTGAGTCTGGGATGATTAATGCATTGGCCGGTTGCCAAACCGGTACGCAAAAAATAGGGAATAATTTAGAATTCGTCAAAATAAACGCAAAGAAACCACTGTAATCAACCGATAATAACAACTGCAGTAACAACACTAAAGGTTTCTGTTAAGCAATTCATGCAATAATGCTAATCTTATATTTCAGTGCTATCAATCATTTAAAGGAAATACTATGAAGTTCAGATCTTGGTTTGCCTATTGCTGTATGACAATAGTTTTTACTCTGAACATGTCATTAGCCAAAGCAGAGTATGCTTACTTTGGCCTAGAGCCAGATATTGTTACCAACTACATTAGCGCTAGTAATAAAAAATTGGGCTTTGTACGAGTTACTGTTGAATTGATGTTAGAAGATGCCGCTTTTGTACCCAATGCATTACATCATTCCCCTCTACTACGTGCCGTGACTATTGATATTTTTGGTCGCCAGCCTGAAGACAAAATTAAATCATTAACCGGACGCGAAGAAATTCGTCAGGCTTGTTTGGCCTCATTGCGCGAGCAAATGAAAAAAGAGACAGGCACCGAAATGATCAAAGATGTCATCTTTACCACCTATATTTACCACGGATAAATAGGCTATTTCGAGCTTGTTACTGGGCGAATAAAACTCACCAGCCAGGCTAACAAACAACCACTAATCAAACCAACACTGTGGGCAGTATTCGCCATATTGACCCACAGTACATCAACATAGCCCAACACCAGCCACACCAACATAAAACCGACAATTTGCTTAGGTAACCCCAATCCCCACTGTGGCCTTAACCAGCCTATCCACCAAACAAAACCCAACACGGCGTATACCACACCCGACAAACCACCAAAGTGCACACCGCCATCAATATACTGACCATAATTTGAAAACACGCCACTAATGCAGTACAAAATGACAAGGGCTAAAGAACCAAACCGTTGTTCAATTTTACTCCCCAACATCCCCCACCACAGCACATTGAAAACAATATGTAATATGGAAAAATGCAACAGCGTGGGGCTAATCAAGCGCCACCACTGGTGATTTTCTTGTAATTGAGCCAGAGGTTGGAAGGATAACAGCTGTATCACCTCTAACCAGCCGCCGAGGATACTAGCCAAATAAAACACCACGCAGGCCGTTAACACCGCGCTCGTCACCGGCGCATGTTGAATAAACCCCAGCACTTGCGCGAAACTCACGCCAATACTAGCCTGGGATGATGACACAATGGGTGCATCGGATTGCCACAACGATTGTTGCAGTTTTTTATCCTGTGGATTTTGCAAAAACTGTTGAGTTAATTGCTCGGCCAATTGCTGTTGGTCGGCATTGTTCAGGGTCACGGCAAAAGCGTATTGCCCTTGTTGGGGTATAATCTCAACAGCAACTTGGTGAGAATTTAGAAAATGCTTGAGTAACAGCGCATGTTTTTCATGCTCAAAACCGACCAGCATTAAAGGGTCTCTCATTCCCCGATAACCGTCGGTTGAGAGGCTCGCCACGCTTCAAAGCCACCATCTAAACTGTAGACTTCTTCAAACCCTTGATGGATCAAAAACTGCGCCGCTTGCTGACTGCTAATGCCATGATAACAACAGACGATAACTGGCTCATCGAATTCGGCAGTTTGCATAAATTGATTTAACGACCCATTAGCCAGGTGCAGCGCATTTTTGATATGCCCGGCAGCGAACGCCTGTTCATCACGAATATCCACCACATGAGCGCGTTCAGTTGTTATTTTTTGCTGTGCATCCGCAACATTAATATGTGCAAACTGTTCCATTGCCATTATTTACCACTCTAAAATCACTTTACCGGATTGTCCTGATGCCATTGTCTCAAAGCCATTTTGAAAAGCTGCTAATGGCATGCGATGAGTAATGATAGGCGTCAAATCCAATCCACTTTGAATTAAGCTGGCCATTTTATACCATGTTTCAAACATTTCTCGACCATAAATGCCTTTTATTACCAAGCCTTTGAAAATAACCTGATTCCAGTCGATCGCCATATCACTAGGCGGAATACCTAACATGGCAATTTTTCCGCCATTATTCATGCGCGCCAACATGCCATTAAAGGCTGATGGCACACCGGACATTTCTAAGCCCACATCAAAACCTTCGGTCATACCCAAGGACTGCATGACATCGAGGAGATTTTCGTTAGCAATATTCACCGCTCTGGAAACGCCCATTTTGCGGGCTAAATCCAAGCGGTATTCATTAACATCGGTGATCACTACATGCCGAGCACCCACATGTTTAGCCACTGCCGCCGCCATAATGCCAATTGGACCCGCACCGGTGACTAAAACATCTTCACCCACCAAATCAAAAGATAAGGCGGTATGTACCGCATTGCCAAAGGGATCAAAAATAGCGGCTAAATCATCGCTGATATTATCGGGGATTTTAAATGCATTAAATGCGGGAATGACCAAATACTCGGCGAAGGCTCCTGCGCGATTTACCCCAACACCCACAGTATTACGGCAAAGGTGACGGCGTCCCGCACGACAATTACGACAATGGCCACAGGTAATATGCCCTTCACCAGACACTCGGTCACCCACGCTAAAGCCATTGACTTCCTCACCCAGCGCCACCACTTCACCCACATATTCATGACCCACGACCATGGGTACCGGAATGGTTTTTTGTGACCATTCGTCCCAATGATAAATGTGCATATCGGTACCGCAAATTGCTGTCTTACGGATTTTAATTAGAATATCGTTATGACCCACTTCTGGTTGGGGTACATCGGTTAGCCAAATGCCTTTTTCTGCTTTAAGTTTACTCAACGCTTTCATTGAATCACCCCTAATTCACGGCCCACTTCAATAAAGGCATTAATGGCACTATCCAATTGTTGCTGAGTATGTGCCGCCGACATTTGCGTACGGATACGCGCTTGCCCTTGAGGGACGACTGGAAAGAAAAAACCCACCACATAAATACCACGTTCGAGCATTTTGTCGGCCATGGTGGAAGCCAGCGCAGCATCACCTATCATCACAGGAATGATGGCATGATCGGCTCCTGCTAAGGTAAAACCAGCCGCCGCCATTTTTTCTCTGAAGTAACGGCTATTATGTATTAATTGCTGACGTAACGAGTGACCCTCTTTAAGTAACTCAATCACCTGAATAGACGCCGCAACAATCGCCGGTGCCAATGAGTTAGAAAATAAATAAGGCCGCGAACGTTGGCGCAATAACTCAACCACCTCTTTGCGTGCGGCCGTATAACCACCAGAGGCGCCGCCCATGGCTTTACCTAAGGTGCCAGTGATGATATCAACCCGCTGCATCACATCACAAAACTCATGGCTACCGCGGCCATTTTCACCAACAAAACCAACCGCGTGAGAATCGTCGACCATGACAATAGCAGCATATTTATCGGCTAAATCACACACACCACGTAAATTGGCAATCACGCCATCCATTGAGAACACCCCATCGGTAGCGATCAAGATATTGTCAGCACCATCGGCTTGAGCTTGTTGTAATTGCTGCTCGAGGGCTTGCATATCGTTATTGGCATAACGATAACGTTTGGCCTTACATAAACGTACGCCATCAATAATACTAGCGTGATTCAAGGCATCAGAAATAATCGCATCATTCGCCCCTAACAGGGTTTCAAATAAACCGGCGTTGGCATCAAAACAAGATGAATACAAAATACAATCTTGCATGCCTAAAAACTCACTCAGTTTTTGTTCGAGGGTTTTATGAATGTCCTGCGTACCACAAATAAAGCGTACCGAAGCCATACCAAAACCATGACTATCTAAGCCTTCTTTAGCGGCGCTAATTAAATCGGCATGGTTAGCTAAACCAAGATAATTATTAGCGCAGAAATTGATAACTTCAGCACCACTGTTAATTTTGATGGCCGCCTGCTGCTGGTTAATAATAATACGCTCATGCTTATGTAGCCCTTGCGTACGGATATCGTCCAGTTGCTGTTGAATTTTACTGTAGAATGCGTGACTCATTGCTCGCCCCAAATTTGTGGTAGATGGCGCTATTTTAAAAGAATCAGCTCAATTAGATATTTATCCGCCACTGTCAGCGGTAAGGGTAACTGTCATGTTTTATGTACGGGCTTTGGATTAGGGCACAATAGGCCATCTAAGTTATCCCAAATACCAGCATGTACTTTTTGCGGCAAGAGATCATAGAGCTCTGATTCAAATATGGGCTTTGCAATGAAATACCCTTGGCCTATATCGCAATTCAACTCTTGCAATAACAATAATTGCTCGGCTGTTTCCACTCCTTCAGCAACAACCTGCATTCCCAACTGACGTACTAAATTGATGGTTGATGAAACGATTTTGCTATCGGCATTGTCAGCGGTCATTTCAGAAATAAAACTGCGATCAATCTTAATGATATCGACCGGCATACTCTTCAAGTAGGTCAAGGAGGAATAGCCTGTACCAAAATCATCAATGGATATGGTAATACCAATTTCTTTAAGTTGCTTCATGGTAATCAGGGTTTGTTCAATATCGGCAACCACCGTGCGCTCGGTTAATTCCAATTCAATTTGCTCTGGATTACGTTTAAAACGTTTTAGTTGGCGCTTTAAAAAATCCACTAAATCGGGATCAAGAAATTGCAATGCCGATAAATTCACCGCTACTTTTAAATTCTCAATGCCCAGTTCATCCAATTTAGATAAAATCGAAAACGCCTGACTCAACCCCCAATAACCAATTTTCAGCATGTTTTCTGAATTTTCTAATATCGGAATAAACTCATCTGGGGCGACAAAGCCACGCTCTGGATGAAACCAGCGGATAAGGGCTTCAAAGCCCACAAGTTGACCAGTTTTAATGTCAATTTGCGGCTGCAAGGCAAAACTAAATTCCCTATTAAGCAAAGCTTCACGTACTTCATTTTCAATTTCTAAGCGCCGTAAAACAAGATCACTCAATTGCCGATCGAACATTTTAAAACCTTTACCACCTTCATCTTTAGCGGCATACATAGCCATATCTGCCTGACGTATAAGATCTTCCGCACGGATCTGCTGCCGGTCAGTTAAGGTAATTCCGATGCTGACATTAGTAAAAAATCGCTGCCCAGCCACCACTACCGGCTCATGGCACACACTTACTATTTTTTCCGCTAAGCTAACACAACGCGTTTGTGTGGTATCGCTTTGCGGTATCACAATCACAAATTCATCACCGCCAAATCGGCATAGCATTTCTCTTTCCATCAGCACGTTGCTTATTCTTTTGGCTGCGGCTAATAAAAATAAATCACCGGTATTGTGTCCATGTCTGTCATTGATTTTACGAAAATCATCGAAATCCAGTAATAAAACCGCCATACGACCACCAGCAGGATCGAGAACACTGAGTAACGATTTAATTTCTCTACTCAACATATTGCGATTTGGCAAACCGGTAAGGTGGTCGTACATCGCCATATTTTCCAACTCACGGGTATTCGCGGCGATGGTGTTATCTAACACTTCCAATTCCTCACTGAGCAAATTGGCAGAATCCTGCAACGTGTCTATTTCATCTAGAAATAAGCTACTGCGCACATTATCTAAGCGCCGGAAATCTTTATAATTTTTTTCTGCGAGCAATGGTAAGCGATTGGCAATGGATAATAAGCGACGCCGAAAACGTTGAGTTAAGGCAAAAAAGGCAAATGCAGACAGTAATACCGCCGAAATTGAAATAATTAGCACGCGTTGCTGATAGCTAATAAATATTGTGTCAGCCTGACTAATATCGTGAGAAAGTAATAAATAATTTCGATGAGAACTTGCCTCATCCATTACTAACAAATTCAATAAAAACACTTTGCCGTCAACGCTGACTTTAATACTGTCAGCGATAATGTCATCTACTGAAACTTGATAAGGGATTTGTTGAATTAGTTGCTGAACGTGCAACTTTCGTCGGGTTGAGATGGGCTGCTGAATGACCACATTATTGAGTTTATCCTCAACCGAATATCGACTATTGGATGCCAAAATAGCTAAATCGGCACCGGTCGCACGATTAATTGACGCCAGCATTTCTAATAGTGAACTTGAAAATACCAAGATTAACGTTTGCCCTTGAGAATCTAAGATCGGCATACCAATAAACTGTTCACATTGAGTTTGGCATTGTATCTGTGAGTAAGAGGCCTGCTGTGACTTTACTTGCACTACATTGGTCATCACTACTTCAGGCAAGGCGTTACTACTGGCATAAATGAGCTCTGTTTCAGCACTAAAAAGCCAAATATTGTTGACTTGCCATTGTAATTGTAGGAATTCAAATTCTTCATTTAAATAGAAGGCGATGGATTTTTGATCATCTGCAAAGGTGGTTTGAGCATGTACAAATGATACAAACCAAGACTCGATACCTTGTTGCAATTGTCCCCGCAACAGATGGTATTGCTGTTGGTCCTGCAGCCGTAATTGTTGTTGCTGAGTAAGGTAATCCTGTTCGCTTTTACGGATCCAAGTTAAGGTTAATAAAACACTAATCAGCAGTAAGAACGCGATCAGTAGCGCCATTATTTTCCAAGGTAAGCTCAGGTAAAAGCGCATTAAAACCAATACATCACTTGAATTGCCCACAAATTCCAATATTTGTCATTACTGATGTCTGGGCTGAGTACCGGGGCTAAGCGTCCAATGCCTTTAAAACGATGCACTTCGGCAGCAATACGCCAATTTGACGGTGCGGTCCACTGCACTCCCAATGTCACATTATCCATATACGCGGCGTAGGCAGGAAACAAACCGCCGGTATTTTGTTCACGGACCATGCCATTGCGATCATTCTTATCCAAATCATAAATGTCTATTCTGGCAATACCACGAAGCGCTGAAGTAAAATAATAAGCACCCTGAATATAACCGCCTTGCGCAGCTGTACCATCCACAAAACCGGGATACAAAATACCCATGTAAGCGGTTTTTTCCTGCATCATCTCACCGGATATATTCCAAACATCACGCTCATAATTGAACTCAACTTGGGTACGTAACACCTCTGCACGACCATCAAATAAAGCATCCAACTGACCACGATGATAATTAAAACTAGTATCAATGATGTTTACTGCGAATTGCCAATTGGAGTCAATGGGACGGAAAAAGATGCTAAATTTATGATCAAAGTTTTGTTGTAAGTTACCTTGAGCCCCGCGACCTAATAGGTTCTTTGTCTGTCCTTTACTAATATTGGCGACACCATAACTCCAGTTAATATCCCATTCACCGACATCACTGTTAACGGTGGATAAAATTGCAATGCCATCATTGCCAAGGCCAATATCACGAAACGAATCAAAATAAATGGACTGTGGTAACACAATAGATGGTCGAGTGTGGGGCACATCACGGGTAGCCGAATGCAACCAATGATAATTTTTAAAACGTCCTATATGCACATTAAGTTGAAAGTCGAATTTAGATATAGCCTGCCAATCTAGGAATAAGTAGTCTAACCTTGGCCCTTCTGGGTAACGATTACCGCCGTTTAAATAAACAGCCTGGCCCGACAGGCGTAGACTGTCGTTTAATTTTACCGAGGTATTAAGACCAATTTCAGTTAGCTTCGTGGAAACACCTCCATCATCTTCAATGAAATTGGTATCACTTGCCTGAATAACACCTTGGGCAACAAAGCCGTGCCAACTAATATCACCCGCTGCTACTGCATATCTAGGCATAATTAAACACAGGCCAATAATCCAAAATGGAACTGGATTCGAGAATCGACGAATCATGGCTTACCTCCTATTTTCACAATCTTCAAACCACGAGCAGATTGCTCAAAGGTATAGCCTATAGCATTTTCATTACCGGCAATTTTATCGGCCATTTCGTCCAGCGATGTCACTTCAGAGGGCTTATCCGCCAGACCGGAATAGACTAATTTGTCCCAGACACGTTGTAATTGATAGGGGAAAAGTTTGAGTACAGATTTGGTGAAGCTGTCGTGAACGCCGTGGCCTTTTTGCAATACAAACACTTTGATCGGTTTGCCATTCGGCCAGCTACTTTGGCGCATGGTGAAAATTCGACGCAATTGAGCTGGAGATAATTGATCTACGCCATGTAATTGTGGGTGTACCACCACAACTATTTTGGGTTGAACTTCCTCTGCTGCTAAAACACCGCTAAATAATATCAAGAGCAATAGGACTTTTGTTGCGATCCTAGTCAACAATTAATTTCTCCTTCACCTGTAACTTCCTATCATAGTTGAAATTTCAGTAATTTGAAGATGATTTATCAAGTCATCTGAATAAAGCGTTATATTCGCTGATATCAACTGCAAATATCCTTATAATCATTATTCCTTTTCAATAAAATAGATGCCTTAGCAGAATGTATTCCTTCAACAACAATGCCACAACGTTAACAACCGAATTGTGCCGAGGATTATATTCATTATTATTTAGTCTGTTGTTACCTTTGTTTTTTCTTAGCTGGTTAGGCCGCTTAATACTCGGCAAACAAACCGTTGAATGGCGACGCATACAACGCTTCGGAATTCACCTGCCCAAACAGACTAACACTGAAACTTTGCTTATTCACTGCGTTTCTATGGGCGAAGTAACGGCAGCCTCCCATCTCATTGAAGTATTATTAGAACAAAATCCAAGTCTATCAGTAGTGGTATCCACTACCACCACGTCGGGTGCTCAGCAGGTCAACACAATATTTGCAGATAGAGTACAACATTGTTATTTACCCTATGATGTGCCACTGCTGACCCGATGGTTTTTGTATAAAATACAACCACAGCAGGTGCTAATCACTGAAGTGGAGTTATGGCCTAATTTAGTCAATTTATGCTGGCGAAAACATATTCCAGTAAGTGTAATTAATGCCCGCATGACAGCACGTTCAATGAAACAGTATCAACGTATAAAAGCCTTATTCAATCCCATGCTTCATCAATTAAATAAGGTATGTGCACAAGGTCAGCGCGACTTTGATCATTATTGCCAATTAGGCATCGCAGCCGACAAGTTGCACCTCACCGGCAATATGAAGTTTGATTTAGAGGTAGGTAAATTAGAGCAGCAAGCACCTATATTCGACAACAATGTGCTTAAGCAACGCTTTGTGCTGATTGCGGGTAGTACCCATGAGCCGGAAGAGCAACTGCTATTGGCGGCAACTCAACAATTGCTAAAATCTATTCCCGAATTATTACTCATTATCGTGCCACGGCACCCCCAGCGTTTTGAAGAAACGTTTACTCTTTGCCAACAAAGTCAGTTGAACACCGCGCGTTTCAGTAGCCAACAGCCTCTAGATCAGAAAACTAAAGTGCTGCTTGTGGATGCGATAGGTGTTTTAAAACAACTTTACGCCCTGGCTGATGTGGCCTTTGTCGGTGGCAGTATTGCTCATCGTGGTGGTCATAACCCATTAGAAGCCGCCGCTTTTTCAGTGCCAATTTTGATGGGGCCCAGTCAGCATAATAATCCTGAAATTTGTAGCACTCTGGCTGATGTAGGCGCATTGAAAGATGTTGCTGAACAGCAAGATATTATTACTCAAGTAGAGTATTGGTATGCTAATAGTGATGTCAGACAATCTGCAGGCTTAGCCGGTCAACAAATATTACACGACAATGCTGGAGCCACTCAAAAAACCTTATCCTTGTTGTTTTAAAACAGCATTAACAGTGGATTGTTGTAACCATTGATCAATTTTGTCGATGACTGATTGAGTACTTATACGCGCCATTAAATCTGCCCCTTTAGCGCGTTTACCCCATGGCAGTTGCTGCCAAGACTTACCGGTTTGCTTCAATATCACTTCATCATAAACTGATACCACGCGTTGCAAGTCTCGATAGGGACCCGTACGGCGGGGGTTACTGTGAGCATACAAACCAATAACGGGTGTATTAACCGTGGTCGCCATATGTGCCGGCCCAGTATCCGGGGCAATAACCAACTCGGCTTCGGCAATTAATGCCAGCAAGTGTTTGAGAGAAGTTTGCCCTACATAATTTTCAGCAATAGCAGAGGTGTGCTGCAAAATCGCGTCGCTAATTTGCTGATCTAATTTCCCCGGACCACCACACAACACCACCTTTTTGCCTTTTGCCTGCAAATAATCGGTAATAGCAGCATAACGTTCAGGTAACCAATTACGTTCAGCCTTGCTCGCTGCGGGGCTAATAATCACAAACTCACCCAACGCTTGACACTGCTGTTGTGCCCACGTTTTGGCTTCAGCATCGACAGGAATCGGCCAACGTAAATCATCCACCGCGGGCACGCCCAGTGCATCGGCAAACCCCATAAAGCCTTCTAACACATGGGCATGGGGTTGTGGACTAATACGCCTATTAGTAAATAACCAATGCAGTTCCTTACTGCGATGCCAGTCAAAACCTATTTTTACTTTAGCGTTAATTTGACGCGCTGCGATATTAGCCCGCAACGCTACTTGCATCACCAGTAATGCATCAAATTGCTGCTTGCCTAAGTCCTGCCGCAGTTTCTTAAACGCTTGCTTACCTAAGCTCTTATCAAACTGCACGAATTCAATGCCCGGCATAGTTGCCAACAATTGATATTCAATTTTACCGATGATCCAAGTTATCTGACAATCCGGCCAATGCCGTTGAATACGTTCCACCATAGCCACAGCGTGACAAACATCACCAATGGCGGACAAACGCATCAGACACAACTTTTTCATTTAAACAGCTTTCCTTTTAGGCGGGTGGTGAAATTATACAGCGAATAACTTATCACCATGCCATTAACAGTGACATAAGGTTACAATGGGTAATCTACCATATGTTTTTGATGATGCGATGTCTGACGTTCAACAATATAGTCTAAGCAATAGCCATATTTTATTTGATGCCAAAGCGATATCAAAAATAGATATCGACTTTTTTGATCCTCAGTACTGGGCAAGCCAACAGGCTATTATTGGTTCAGCTGCCGGTCGCGGCACCACTCATTTTGTCCAATACCAAGAGCAGCAATGGGTACTTCGCCATTACCAGCGAGGAGGACTCATCGGCAAATATTTACATGACCAATATCTGTATTTAGGCTTAACGCGAACCCGCTCATGGCAAGAATTTGCATTACTGCAAAAAATGCAGGAATTACAATTACCGACGCCCGCCCCTATAGCCGCTCGCGTTCAACGACATGGCTTCTACTACACTTGCGACCTCATCACTGCCAGAATTCCTCAAAGTAGCGATGCTCATCAGCAACTCCGTCAACAACCCCTAAACCAGCAGTGCTGGCACAACATTGGCCGCGCTATTGCTAAAATTCATAATGCGCAGGTTTATCATCACGACCTCAATATCCATAACGTTATGCTCGATGAGCAACAGCGGGCTTGGATCATTGATTTTGATAAATGCTCCTTTCATAGTGGTCAACGCTGGAAGCAAGACAACCTGCAACGCTTGTATCGATCATTGCAAAAAGAAAAAGCTAAGTACCCAGACTACCATTGGCAACAAAATGAGTGGCAGCAATTGCTAGATGGTTACTATCAACGCTGAAGTGCGTCAAAGTTAATAGGAGCAATTAATGTTGATGCGACACAAGATTACAAATGATAATTAATTTGGGTATACACCATGGCATCCCACTCTCGGGCTTGCTGATCAATTTCGTTACCGGTAACAGTAGCGCCAAGCTTAATTAACCAGTTTTGTAGCGGAAATTGATAAAAACCACTGAGTTGCAGCAACTTTTCACGTTGTCCTAACAGCAAAGGTGACGGCCGCACACCATCGCGGTTGAGATCGGCATAGTGCACAGTAAACGAATAGGCATCACCGTCAGCAAAATGTCGACTTAGTCCCATTGAGGTCACTTTAGCGTCGCTATCAAAGGTGCTGCCAATGGCTCGCTCATAATGCCGATATCCCGACTTGTACAAACTATGCTCATAATAACAATTGGTGATGATAGAGGTAGATGCACCACAAACGACGTTGGTATCGGCATTTTCGATAAACAATTTATTACCCCACAGATAAGTGGAGAAACCCACTAACAAGGCTTTATCGGTAACCTTGTAATAGTCCACAGCATCTTCGCCAATTTGCTGGGCATACAGGCTAAAAGGTTGATCGAATACTCGAAAGCTATAGCGGATGTCGTAGCCTGCCAATTGATTACCCGCTTTAGTATCTAGCGCATCGTCACATTGCTCGGCGTTATTGGCACATTCGGCACGGAAAGTAATCACCTTTAAAAAGTCGCTAAAACTACTAGGTTGTCCTTCACCGCCCCACATTGCCGACCACGATAAACCGATTTCTAAACCTGATAGAGGTTGAAAATTAAACCGACTAGCCCACAAACGTACGTCATTGATCTGTCGTGAGTCACCCGTTTGACCTACCTGCGCAGTGAAATACCATGGTCCCAAAAAGCTTAACCATGAATTCACCGAAGCAGTGGCTTGTGAACGCGACACAGCAACAGATGGTATTGGTCGCGCGCTGTTGGATAAAATAAGGCTACTGGCATTACCCGGCCCCCACCATTGATCAATAGCGCCCAAACGCACATTCCAATCACCCAATTGATAGGCTAGATAACTTTGATCAAAATGCTTTTCACCACCGGGCTCGAAGTTCAGTGCTAGGCGCCCAGCCCAACGCCCTGCGGTGGCTTCATTCACCACGGTTAATCGCGCCTTGGGCGATTGCATACCAACAAAATCAGTAAAGCGGCTACTATCGCTAGCGGCATATAAGCTGACAAAACGCTGGCTACTGTTGTTTTTTTGCTGCTTAAAATAATGCCGTAAGCGCTGAGTTGCTACTTGAGCTTCAGGTGTCAGAAAGGTGATATCAAGAGCGGATAACTGTTTATCAATACCCTTCCAAGGAACGGGAAAACTACTCAATGCGACATTGATATAGCCTTGCTCAACCAGCGTTTGTAAATCACGATGCAATAAAGGCTCGGTGGTACCAATCCATGGTGACGCCTTTACCAATGAGGTAACAAGCATGAGTCCAACAAACAAAAAATGCCTAACGAAGCGGAATTTAGAATCATCCATGCTGCTAAAATAACCTACAAAAAATGGGAAATGGGTGTGTGTCACATATTCTATCATCACAAAGTTTAAGATCAGTGTTAATTTCTAACGGTATCTATAATATCCTTAGACGAAGTTCTGTCACATACGGTTTACTATGCACACCAAAGCGGTTTATCCCGGCACCTTCGATCCCATCACTAATGGCCATACCGATCTCATTGAGCGGGCTGCCAATATGTTTTCACATATCGTCGTGGGCATTGCTTCTAACCCCAATAAAAAGCCATTATTTAGCTTGGAAGAACGGGTGCAGCTTGCCAATAACGTGATTAGTCATTTAGATAATGTTGAGGTGATAGGTTTTACTGGGCTGTTAGTTGATTTTGCCAAGCAACATCAAGCCACCGTATTAATTCGTGGTTTACGTGCGGTATCCGATTTTGAATACGAATTTCAACTGGCCAACATGAATCGTCGATTGAGCCCAGATCTGGAAAGTGTGTTTTTAACTCCCTCCGAAGGTAATTCCTTCATTTCTTCGACGTTAGTCAAAGAAGTCGCTTTACATAAAGGCGATGTCAGCGGATTTTGCGCCCCTTGTGTGGAGCAAGCCCTACTAGCCAAGTTTAAAACCTAGTCTCTACCTTCTAGAGCTGGCATTTAGGGCAATAAAAGCTATTACGTTGGCCAATCACCACTGACTCAATCGGTGATTGGCAACGATTACACGGCTTACCTGCACGACCATAAACTTGTAGCTCCTGCGCAAAATAACCAGGTTTACCATCCGTTTGCGCAAAATCCTTTAAAGTAGTGCCGCCCTGTGTAATCGCATGAGCTAGTACTTTTTTAATTTCATCGGTTAAGGATTGATAGCGTTTTTTACTAACCTTGGCCGCTGCTTTACGCGGATCAATACCACTGAAGAACAACGCTTCACTGGCGTATATGTTGCCCACACCCACGACCACGTGATTATCCATAATAAAGTTCTTCACAGCTTTAGTTTTACCACGAGATAAATCATATAAACGCTGGGAATCAAATGCATCGGTTAACGGTTCCGGACCAAGATTCACCATTAGTGGATGAGGCTCTTGTTTCTCAATAGCGGTATGCGGATGCCAGAGACAAGCCCCAAATCGTCTGGGATCGTTGTAGCGTAAACACTGACCATTTTCTAATACAATATCCACATGGTCGTGCTTTTGTGGGGCATTGCTGCTTTCAATCACCCGTAACTTACCCGACATCCCCAAATGCAAAATAATGCTACCGGCTTCGGTATCTATCATCAGATATTTAGCCCGCCGGCGAACATCAATAACCTCAAGACCGACAGCCTGTTGAATCTCGTCGGGGATCGGCCAACGCAGTTGTTTTTGGCGAACAATAATGGACTTAATGCATTGATTAATTAAATGTGGGCTGATACCCAACCTCGACACTTCAACTTCAGGTAATTCAGGCATAACAGCTCGTTATTGTAATAATTGGGGAATAAATTGACTTAGGTCCTGCTGAGACAAAAGGATTAACCGTTGCTGGTATTGAATCAGTACATCTTCACCTTGAGGGCTAACTTTGAAAACCCGCGCTTGCTCTTCACCAGCTAATTGCACACTCACCACATAAGCCTGTGATAAATCTGCGAAAGGCATTATCTGCCCAGTGGCTTGTAGCCACTGTTGAGCGATGCTGGCTAACTCATGCTCCGTGATTGCCAGCGAAGGCTGCATACGCCATCCTAAGCCGATACGTTGTATGCGATGGGTACCAAAATCGATTTGGTTAATCTCGCTGTACTCTGGTAATAAGGCATGTTGTTCTTCGCTGTTTTCAGCATTGTCCAACAGCATGTTATTGGAAAAATTGAACAACAAAATTAAAAATAACATGGCGAAAATAATCACATTATTCCAACCCCGCTTTGATAATCGAATCATCAACTTCTCTTTATTCAATAAGCTTTAATACGCCATCATAATGCATACAACAGATACAAAAAACCCGGTTATAAAACCGGGTTTTCGATGGAGACAAAAAACAAGTGTATTACTTGATTTTCGCTTCTTTAAATAAAACGTGTTTACGAACTTTAGGATCAAACTTTTTGATCTCCATTTTGCCCGGCATGTTACGTTTGTTTTTATCTGTGGTGTAAAAATAACCTGTGTCAGCAGTAGACACTAATTTAATTTTATCGCGCATAATTATTAAACCTTCTCGCCACGGGCACGCATTTCAGCTAACACTGAATCAATACCTTTCTTATCGATAATACGCATAGCTTTGGTAGTTAAGCGCAATTTAACGAAACGACTTTCGCTTTCAACCCAAAAACGGTGGTTTTGTAGGTTTGGCAAAAAACGACGACGAGTCGCGTTTTTAGCGTGAGAACGGTTGTTACCTACCGCTGGACGCTTGCCTGTTACTTGACATACTCTGGACATTGTTTGTCTCCAATTTTCCTAATACAGCTTCAATACGCATCTTAGGCGAATTGATGAATTTTGCTCTCTCAACGAGAGGGCGCATTTTATACAGTAATCCAATAACTAGATCAAGTTTTTTCCAGTAAATTAGATGGTTTTTAACCAGCCATTAATGATCGTAAGCGCTGCTTATTTTGTTTTTTATTCATTCGCCAAAATTGAAACTGCAGCTTAATCTTTTGTAGACGACGTGTCCGCGCTTGTTTGCGCTTAGCAACACGGTCAATTTCACTACCAAATTGATTATTGGCAGTCACCACATATGGCATCAATCCGAATGCCAATAAATCAGCCTCCCACCAATGTTGTATATCCACATCAACCGGTCGGCCAAAGGTTTCTGAATGAGCCAATAATTTTTTAGCACCGTTGAAACTAACAATTTGTGCACAGGTTTGTGATGGCAGTTTGTTATAAGTGACGAGTTGCATATCGGCAATCTCTTGTTGATGAATCGGATATCGATTACGTCGATGTCCTGCCAGCTTAATATAATCCCATTGCTTGAAGGACGACTTAGCAACCTCTATTGCTGCAGTTAGATCACCGGTTAACGAGAAATCATCTTCCAGCACTATGGCAAAATCTAATTTTTCATCAACAATTTTTTGCCACACTTTGCGGTGACTTAAGTAGCAGCCAATTTCACCGCTATTTAAATTCTTGTGATAATTTTGCTGATTAAGGTCTGCATTAAAACGACTTCTCTCAGCAGACTGAGTAAGCATTTCCCCATCTACTGCTTCAATACGTTCAAAATGAATTTCCGCACTTTGCAATTGCTCAGTGCAGTGAGTCAATCTATCCTGAGAACGGTTTAAGTTAATCAACAATGTTTTAAAGTGATAATTCACGGAAGAGCATTTCGCCTGTAGATTAAGAATAATAATTTTTGTCGCAGGTTAAAAATCCCATTATCTAGAAATTTTTCGCTACAATGATTGTCTTCATTATTCTGTCGTAAAAATAAATGACTATCCAGTCATACCTAATAGAGTTAGAGGACATTTTTTGAAAGAACACAATTCCCAACCCGATTCTAATTCGCCTTTAGTGTCTGCCGTCATTGTTAATTATCGAAGCTGGGACAAATTAGGTTTGTGCTTAAAATCGCTAATAAACACAAAGTATACGGCTGTTAAGCTGGAAGTCATTGTCGTTGATAATTGTTCCGATGATGGACGGCTAGCGACATATGAAGATTCATTTCCAACAGTAAACTTTATTCTTAATAAAGGAAATTATGGTTTTGCCAACGGCTGTAATACTGGTGCAAACAAGGCTAGCGGCAAATATCTACTATTTGTTAATCCCGATACCGAAATACCCGCTGGTGTTATTGATAAATTATCTGAGACTATTACTACCTATCCTCCCTATTCCATTGTCGCCACACAAAAACGTACTCAAAGCGGAAAATACGAAAGAGTCGAGCGCTATTTCCCACGATGGTATACGCTCACTGGTTTAGGCAAAGCCATCCATCGATTAGTTAATCGACAGCAAATCAAAAATGATTTTGCAAAAGACAAAGACGTGGTATTTCCCGAATGGGTATCAGGCTCAATGATTTTTATCCGACGCACCGATTTTGAACAACTCGGTGGCTGGAATGAAAAGTTTTGGATGTACAGCGAGGATGTCGATTTATGCAAACGCGCCACCGATGCTGGCGGACAAATTGCCCTGTTACAAAAATTATATATTATCCACAATCACGGCGGCAGTTCTCGCATCAATCCCGTCACTTCAGCATTAACCAAGTCTGAAGTTGCCATATCACGTCATGTCTATTTAGCTGAACATCAATCCGGCCTAGGTCTTATTGCGATACAAACTTTATTGGTGATTAAATCAATTATTAAAGCGGCGTTGATTGCTATTGTCTCTTTGATCGCTTTTAGTCACCCGAAAGCAAAGGTCAGCCGCTTATTGTTCCGCAATCTCATTAGCTATTATGTTAATGCGTTAATGAATCGTAGCTGGCTGAGTAGTCGCTCGCGTCAACATAAGAATAATTTAAACACGGAAAAATGACTCGCTGGTTATGCCCTAATTTTATAACCAGCCTCGTTGTGCAAAAGATACCGCTTCGCCGTCACCAATGACAAAATGATCAAGAACGCGTATATCCATCAACCCCATCGCTTCAATAATGCGTTTGGTAATGTGCTTATCCGCCTCACTAGGCTCGGCAACGCCAGACGGATGGTTATGAGCCAAAATGACCGCGGCGGCATTTTTACTCAGTGCTAGCTTAACTAACACTCGTGGATACACAGCTGCGGCATCAATGGTCCCATGGAAAACCGGCTGATATTCAATCACCCGATGTTGTGAATCCAGTAATAACATAGCAAACACTTCATGGGGCTCATCTCGTAACATCGCGCTTAGGTATTCACGGGTTTGCTCTGAGCTGGTTAATGCCTGACCTTTGCTCAACTGTTCCGCCATGCAGCGCCGCGACATTTCCACTGTAGCTTGTAGCTGCGCGTACTTTGCCGGGCCGAGACCTTTGTGTTGCACAAATAGTGCCTGCTCTGCTTGCAGTAACGCTCGTAAACTACCAAATTCAGATAATAGTTGACGCGCTAAATCTACCGCGCTGACACCGGCAATGCCGGTACGCAAAAATATTGCCAGTAACTCAGCATCTGACAACACCTTAGCACCATGGGCTAACAGTTTTTCTCTAGGCCTTTCCGCTGCTGGCCATTGGCTAATCTTCATATTCGCCACTCCTTGCCTTTAAAGAAATGAATTCCATTGAATGGAAAATAAAACTTAGCAAAACAGGTCTCATTCAGCCATTAATCTATGCTAATCTCAGCGCTTATGTTTATTGCTTGGGCACGAATAGCCTTCATTTACTATGTCTGTATTGGCCAATAAAAATATCTTACTGGGAATAAGCGGCGGTATTGCAGCTTATAAAACCCCAGATTTAGTACGTAAATTAAAAGCCCAAGGCGCCAATGTACGTACCGTAGTGACTCAATCAGCCAAAGCCTTTGTCACGCCTTTATCCTTGCAAGCCGTATCCGGCTATCCGGTAGCCGAAGACTTATTAGATCCCGCAGCTGAAGCGGCCATGGGGCATATCGAATTAGCCAAATGGGCAGAGCATATTCTTATCGCGCCAGCGACGGCCAATATCATGGCAAAACTAGCTCAAGGCTTGGCCGACGATTTACTCTCTACACTGTGTTTAGCCAGTAATGCGCCTATATCGCTGGCTCCGGCTATGAATCAACAAATGTGGCATGCAAGTGCCACTCAGCACAATCTGGCCACTCTGCAATCCAGAGGCGTTAATATCCTCGGTCCCGGCGAAGGTGAACAGGCTTGTGGGGATGTCGGTCTTGGCAGAATGCTTGAGCCAGAACAACTGGTCGATGCCCTTAGCGAATTATTCATTAAGCCAATATTAGCCGGTAAACGCATCCTCATTACCGCGGGTCCCACACGAGAAGCCATTGACCCTGTACGTTACATTAGCAATCATAGTTCTGGAAAAATGGGCTACGCCCTTGCTCAGGCTGCTATTGAGTTGGGAGCAGAAGTAAGCCTAGTTTCTGGCCCAACGGCCATATCAGCCCCTTCACTTTGTAAGCTGACCTCGGTAGAAAGCGCGGAGCAAATGTTGGCAGCAGTATTGGAACAAGTACCTCAATGCGATATTTTCATTAGTTGTGCCGCTGTTGCAGATTATAAAGTGGCTGACGTTGCCACCCAAAAAATCAAGAAAAATGACGAAAAGTTATCACTTACTTTTGTTAAAAACCCTGATATTCTGGCCACAGTTGCCGCATTACCAAACCCGCCTTTTACTTTAGGTTTTGCTGCAGAAACCCAAGATATTGAAAAGTATGCTCGTGATAAGTTAACCCGAAAAAAACTTAAAATGATTGCTGCCAATGATGTATCTGCAGCCGATATAGGGTTTAATAGCGATAACAATGCTATTTCATTGTTCTGGCAAGATGGGCAACAACAATTAGCTAAAAACACCAAACTCAATCTTGCTAAACAACTTTTAACGATACTAAGTCAGCACTATAACAATGCATAAAATAGAATTAAAAATACTCGATCCCCGTGTTAATACCGAATTTGCTTTACCTGAATACGCTACCCCCGGTTCCGCCGGTTTGGATTTGCGTGCTTGTTTAGATGAGCCTTTAACCATCGCACCCGGTGAAACCCATTTAATCCCTACTGGTATTGCCATTCACATCGGTGATCCGGGATTATGTGCCACCATTTTACCGCGCTCTGGGCTAGGTCATAAACATGGCATTGTTTTAGGTAATTTGGTTGGGCTAATCGATTCTGATTATCAAGGCCCACTAATGGTGTCCATGTGGAATCGCGGACAAACGGCATTCACTATTGAACCTGGTGACCGTATTGCCCAATTGGTTATTTTACCAGTGGTACAAGCACAATTTAATCTAGTAGATGATTTTGCTGACAGTGAACGTGGGCAGGGTGGCTTTGGCTCCTCTGGTCGTAGCTAAATTGAAGGGAACGACAAAAGTATGGTTGTAAAAAAACGATCTAACCGACGAGCACAAATACTGCAATCTTTGGCCAGTATGCTGGAAAATAATCCAGGGCAACGAATTACCACAGCAAAATTAGCCGCTGAAGTCGGCGTTTCTGAAGCCGCGTTATATCGCCACTTCCCTAGTAAAGCCCGTATGTTTGAAGGCCTGATTGAATTTATCGAAGAAACCTTGTTCTCGCGTATTAACAAAATCATCGATGAAGAAAAAGATACCGCTAGCCGTTGCCAGTACATTCTACATTTAATCCTTGGTTTTGCTGAGAAGAACCCGGGTATCACACGCATCCTAAATGGTGATGCGTTAATGGGTGAACAAGAACGCTTACGCACCCGCATCGCACAGCTCTACGAGCGTTTAGAAACGCAAATTAGGCAAGTATTGCGTGAACGAAAATTACGTGAAGGAAAAGAACTAGGTGCGGACGAAGCATTGGTTGCCAATATCCTAATTTGCTTTGCTGATGGCCGAATTAATCAATTTGTGCGTAGTGATTTTAAAAAATTTCCGACCGACGGTTTTGCCGAACAATGGAAATTTATTAAGCAACAGTTTTTTGCCTAGGTACTAATAACTAATATAAAAAGAGGGGCAGAATGTCTAATGCCAGTCAGTTAAGAAATTGACATTTGGCATAATGTCCCTTTTTATCATTCCAGTACCCCCAATCAATACGTTTAATAAATAAACAATTTAAACCCATTCTATTGTTATTCTGTGTGTTAGACTCCGCCAATAACGGAACCTGCAATCAACATGTCGTTGACCCTCCCCAAATAAGCCAATAACACGCCTATCCTAAGAGAACAGCCCTCCGTCTATCTAACTTAAAGTGAGCACCAAATATGCAAAATCTAACTCAAGATGGACAACAACTCGTCAACAACCTTAGTAGCAAATACAACCTAAGTAACGACGCAATAATACACATGCTGATATCTGTAAATAACGGATCCGGTAGCATGGCGCAATTTAACTGCCCTGAATTAGGCGGCTCTGGCCAATGGATGCGCGGTGGCATGACCATGGTGGGTGATATGTTTAATCACGGTTTAAAAATGACCGTAGACAATCTGTGTAACGATTTAGCAAACGGCCTTGCCAACTTACAGATATTCACACCTATTCCCAAAGGCACACCTGGTAGCAATCAATGGTGGCCAGGCGATTTAGGCCATCCATTCAGCAGCGGTGCACAAAACAATATTCGTTACGCCGTATTCCCCAATAGATTGGCCGTTGAGCTTAATGGTCAAGTGACTGTTTATAACACCTTAGACAACAATATAAGCGGCGTAAGCCAACAGCAAGGTGGCGATTCATCGCTGACCTTTAGCAGTCAGTACGGCACCATTGCGGTTAACAGCTTACCTATTATTTCAGGTACGGGAATTGCCCCAGCGCCTCAACGTAATTTTGCCGAATCGACACAAAGTCCTAAGCAAAATAGCGTTCAAAATAATCCTACACCTGAAGTAAAAAATAATTTTCCTAATACTTCCTCTGTTGATGAAACCATACAACTCATCGAAAAGCTGGCCAAATTGAAAGATGCAGGTGCAATTACAGAGGATGAATACAATATGAAAAAAACAGAATTACTGAGCCGAATTTAAAACTAATTGACCGGATTTCATTACTCGGGCACTACCAATAAAAAAGGGACATCATGTCCCTTTTTTAGTATTCATTACACCGTGTTAAACATTATGGTGCAGCAAAGGTATTACCGAAAAAGTCACCGCTGTTCCATTGTGGCTTAGCGGTTTGATTGGCAATACTCAAACCAATATGCAAATTCACCTCGGCGAATTTGGTCGCTGCCGTCCAGTTAAACTCATTGGTTAACTCATCTGATGGCTTGTGATAAGCGGTTTGCAGAAACTCTTTAAATTTGGTACCGACTTCACCGCCAATTTCGGTTAACCCAGGTATCACATACACCGCTGGCACGCCTTGTTTCACAAACATATAATGATCAGAACGAGTGAAAATATTTTGTTCAGGCATTGGGTCTGCGCTTAGGGTAACACCAATCTCTTGGGCTGCTGCAGCTACGTTTTGCTTAAGATTACTATGCTCAGCACCAAAGGCGATCACATCCGCAAAATCATAGGTTAATACCGGCATATCCAAATTCACATTGGCGATAATCGACTTAATATCTACAGTGGGATAGTGAGCAAAGTAATCCGATCCTAATAAACCTTTTTCTTCACCCGTAACCGCAACAAACAATACCGAGCGTTTGGGAACTTCACCTAAACTCATTAAACGAGCCATTTCAATTAAAGTCGCGGTACCGGTGGCATTATCCATGGCCCCATTATTGATTTTGTCTTTGGCTACCGATTTAGCTATACCAAGATGATCTGAATGCGCACTGTACAGCAAGTACTCATTTTTTAGCTGTGGATCGCTACCAGGTAAAATTGCAGCAACATTAGGGCTACTAATTTCACTGTGTAGACTGTCTTTACTAAAACTAATAGATATTGGTAAATCAAAGCCTTTAGGTGATTTGTCTTCTTCCAGCTCAGCGTAAATTTCGTCTAAGCTCTTTGCGGCACCTGCAAATAAATGAGCTGCGGATTGCATATTAAAATACGCTGAATTTTTAATTTCAGGGGGAGCGTTATTTGGCTGACCTTGTTTATCCAACCACCTAAGCTTCGGAGTATGAATATAATTTAAAGATCTCTGATACGGCCGAACTTTTTCACGCAGCGGAGTAGATAGAGTAATTATACCAATGGCACCATGTTCAACGGCATAACGTACTTTTTCCCGACTGGATGCAAAATGCGCCCCTTCCTCGCTAGGAAATGACTGCGGTTTACCACTTAGTAAAACCACCACTTTACCTTCAACATCCACACCTTGGTAATCATCATGATCGAGCTCGGGGGAAATGATTCCGTAACCCACAAACACCAACTCGCCTTTTAGCTCGCTGTGAGTGTTAATCACGCTGGCGCTGGTTATATAATCTTTGGGATAATCTAACGCCACATCCCCTTCACTGGTATGCAATACCAAATTTGGCGATGTTTGCTCCAGCTCGGCTTTTCTAAAAGGAACACGCTGCATATAGGCGCCTTCGTCACCGGCTGGTACTAAGCCAATTTGCGCAAACTGGTTGGCAATGTACTTGGACGCAATTTCATGGCCCTGACTTCCGGTATCACGCCCTTCCAATAGGTCATCCGCCAAAAAGGCAATATGCGCCTTTAATTTGTTCGCATCCGCGCGTGGCTGAGTGGTTTGATTTGTCGTCTTAGAATCCGCTAAGCAACCGCTTAAAAGCACCATAGACAGTGCTGTTATCACGTACTTCAACATAGCAATTACACCTTGAATAGTTAGGAAAACTCGAACTTTAAAGCTCAATAGCCCTTAATTAAATTAGAACGGCCGAGCAGATTACCGAAATGGCTATTTCTTTTCCAACTTGACATGGCTGACGAAGCATCTAACCTGTATGAAGAATTCATGTTCTGGAAACAAATCATGCCACGTAAGGCGTTATACAATTTAGATGAGGTGCTCTCGCAAGCCATAGATGTATTTCTAGAGCACGGCTACCACGGGGCTATTATGGAAGAAATCATTGCCCGTACCGATTTTAACCGTCGCGGTTTTTATCTCGAATTTGCTAGTAAATTGAAATTCTTCCATCAAGTTATTGAACATTACCAGCACACCCGTTTGGCGCCAATATTAGTCCAACTGGATAAAAATCATGGCATCAGCTCCATCGATGCATTCTTTAATGATTACGTGACGTTAATTAATGGCAGAGGTTGCTTACTTATTTCTGCTATCACCGAACTGGGTTTTGATGATGCGCATATCCGCAATATCGGTCGTCATTATTTAGATAGATTACAAATTGGTTTTATTGGCTGCTTAGAAAAAGCTATGCAACATAACGACATCAAAGCCGATATCAAAATTGAATCAACCGCATTGCAACTCACCAGCTATGTGCAGGGTTTTGCCGTCAACGCCATTTTAGCGGGAGACACCGATGAGCTTTCTTTAGCAACACAAGCGTTATTAGGCTCGTTGCACACTAAATAACTCCCAACTCGGGTTAAATAATTTACTTTGATGGGCATTGGCGAAATCGGGGATTACCAGTAAACTTGCGCACCTAACTTCAGTCAAGTAGTCATCCAAAATGGTAGATAACAGTAAAAAGCCTCTTTTTCGTATTCAGTTTATTGCCAATGGTGAACGCTATGAGCTCTATGTGCGTGAATGTTGCCAAGGGCAGTTATTTGGCTTTATTGAAATTGGCGATTTTGTCTGGGATAACCATACCAGCATCGTCGTCGACCCCAGCCACGAAAAGCTCAAATCCGAATTTGCGGATGTGACTCGTACCTATATCCCCATGCATAATGTGTTGCGTATTGATGAAGTGAAAAAACAAGGCACCGCAAAAGTCACCGAATTAAGCGATAAAATCAGGGCTTTTCCTACGCCTATTTACACGCCTAAAAAATAACCATCAAGGAGCTCCTATGTTGAAATTACTGGCGTTATTACCCCTACTTGCCTTACCTGCACTAGCGCACACCAAAGATATTAGCGACATCGCCAAAGCCACTGCAGATTATGCCGTCAATCACTATCAACAGGATATGGTTAATAGTCTGGCGCAACTGGTCAAGCATAATACTGTCGCGGTTGATGGTGTATCGGTGATCGACAATCCTCAACATCAGCATTTTAAAAAAGAATTAGCTAACCAAGCTGCAGCCCTTGGTTTAGATTTTCAAGATTACGGTTATGTTGTCGTCATTGGCCTCGGAAAAAGTGATCAACGTGTTGGTGTGATTACCCATGGTGATATACAGCCGGTTAATCCAGATAAATGGCAAAATTCCCCATTTGAACTCGATCTCACATCTGAGCCGGGTAAGCTATTAGGTCGTGGCACTGAAGATGACAAAGGCCCCATTGCAACCGCCTTATATGCCATGAAATCCATTAAAGATAACCACATTCAACTAAGCAAACGCATTGAGCTGTATGTTTATATGGCGGAAGAATCCGATTGGGGGCCTTTGATGACATTCGTCAAAAATCATGATTTGCCACAAGTGAATATCACTATTGATGCTGAGTATCCGGTAGTGACCGCGGAAAAAGGCTACGGCACTATCAGCATGACGTTTGCTGATAAAAAAATTGAAAGTGATTCACCCTATATCACTACTTTTATAGGTGGATTCTTTGGCAGCCAGATCCCCGAAGATGCCCAAGCAACTATCGCCAACGCCAATCCGCAATTATTAGCTACGATTCAGAAATTGGCCGAGAAGCAACAAGGGATGAGCTATGACTACCAATGGCAAGGAACCCAATTAACAATTACAGCTTTGGGTAAATCAACTCACTCTTCAAAGCCAGCAGATGGCGTAAATGCTATCACCCACCTTGCCGAGATATTAGCGGTGCAACGTTGGCCAAATAATGCCAGCGGTGCGTTAGTCAATTTTGTTAACGACCATCTTGGAACCGGTTTGTATGGCCACAAGTTTGGCAACATCGCCTATGAAGATGACTTTATGGGGCCAATGACGGTTTCACCTACAGTATTAAAACAACTTGATAACGGCATACAACTTAATATCAATATCCGCCGTCCTAAAGGTAAAACTAAGCAACAACTGGATACTGAAATAAACCAAGTCCTGATTGCTTGGCAGCACAAAAACCAAATACAACTTCTGGATATGCAAAATGCGATTGGTGATCCATTTGTACAAACCGATGCCCCGCACATCGATACTTTACTCTCGGTATTTTCCCACTACACCGGCATACAAGATGCCAAGCCCATATCTATTGGTGGCGGCACTAATTCACGACTTTTCCCCAACGCGGTGAGCTTTGGGCCTTCCATGCCCGGTGAAGTTTATACCGGCCATTCAGAGCATGAATTTATTACCATGGAACAGTTTGTATTGAATCTAAAAATGTACACAGCGGTCATGGTAGAGCTAGCACACTAAGCTCAAATACTCTTCGGCCAAAAACAAGTATAACCCAGTGAATATGAGAGTGCTGGCGTCGTCAGCACACGCAATTCACTTATCCAGTATCATCGTTTGACGATGGTACTGCATTGGTATTAAGGTTAATTTAAGGTTTACTTAGTACATTGCGCGGTTTAGTGCGCTTAGAGATCCATAGTCATGAAATTATTACTGGTCGAAGACGATATTGCCTTAGCTGATGCCTTAGCCATGTCTTTACGTAGTGAAAGTTATGCAGTTGATTGTGTCACCACAGGTGCTCAAGCTCTATCGGCGCTGTCTTGTAACGATATTGATATGCTGATTTTAGACCTAGGCTTACCCGATATGGATGGCCTTGAGGTATTAGTTAAAGTACGCCATCAAAAAAACGCTATTCCAGTGTTAATTCTCACCGCCCGCGATGGTATGAGCGACAAAATAACAGGTTTAGATTTGGGTGCAGATGATTACTTACCCAAGCCTTTCGACATGCCAGAGCTGTTCGCTCGTCTAAGAGTCATGGAGCGCCGTTTAGGGACTGCCAATAGCGCATTGATTACTGCAGGCAATGTCAGCATGGACACCGCTGCCCATGATGTTCGTGTAGATAATATTCAGATCGACCTATCTCGCCGAGAATTTATGTTACTTAAAGCCTTGATGGAAAATCTTGGTCGCATTCAATCCAAACATCAATTGGAATCAAAACTCTATGAATGGGGAGATGAAGTCGCCAGCAATACCGTCGAGGTGCATGTACACAATCTACGTAAAAAGTTGCCCACAGATTTCATAAAAACAATTCGCGGTGTAGGCTACAGTATTAATTCCCATTCGACCGCACAAACTGCATGAAATCAATTCGGCAATATCTAACGTTATTGCTTATTGCATCCATTACCCTCATCGCTTTTAGCGCAGCCATACAAGGCTATCGCTCAAGTATGGCGATGTCGTCAAAATTGTTCGATGATGAGCTTGAAGCAGTGGCCCTGAGTCTGGCATTTATCGACGTCGACAAGCCAATACCATTGATCGACACCCATAATAGCCTTGGTATGCAAATCTGGCTTAAACAACAATTAGTATTGCAGTCAGCGAATACCCCCACAGTGGCAATTGCCCCATTTACTGAGGGTTTTAGTGAACAGAATTTTTCCAGCCAACGCTGGCGGGTGTATAGTTTTTCACCAACACCGCAAAAATGGCTAATGGTTGCACAGCCGCTAAATAATCGTTTTGCGATTGCAGAAAACATGATTTTGGCGGCGATGACGCCATTAATTATCACTATCCCGTTATTAGCGATCGTGATTTATTTTTCGGTTTCAAGGGGGTTATTACCGCTAAAAGCTCTTTCTGAACAACTATCCCACCGACAAAATAATAACCTTCAGCCCATCCACATTAATAACCTGCCACGGGAACTGACATCGGTTGTTAGCACTTTAAACTCGTTGTTTAAACGTTTGCAATCAGCATTTGAACGTGAGCAGCAGTTTGCCGCCAATGCTGCCCATGAGCTGCGCACACCGTTAAGTGTGCTTAAAATTAAACTACATAATTTACAGCAGCAAGCGGGCGTACAAAAACCGCAGGTACAGGAACTACAACAAGACACCGACCGCATGATTGATGTGGTTAATCAAATGCTGCAACTTAGTCGCACCAATCCAGAGTTTTTCAATCAACACTTGAGTCAGGTTGACCTGTATGAAATTGCACAACAGGTGATCTCGGACCTATACAAGCACATCGACAAAAAGCAGCAACAAATAGAATTAACTGGACAATCCACTATCATCACTAGTAGTGAATTTACCCTGCACACCTTACTGCAAAACTTGATTAGTAATGCTAATAAATACACGCCAGATGGCGGCCACATCCATGTCAACATTCAGCGTTTTGATGATTATATTGAATTAATTGTCAGTGATTCTGGACCGGGAATTGATGCCAATGAACGTCAACAAGCACTGCAACGTTTTTATAGAACGTCACAAACAAATAGTAAAATTGTCGGCAGTGGTCTTGGGCTAGCCATTGTGCAACAAATTGTGATGTTACATCAAGGCAACATAGTCCTTGAACAGGCCGATATAGGCGGATTACAGGTGCGTATCTCCCTACCTAATTTGGATACAGTGGATGCATAAATACCTGCAAGGCTCGCTGCTATTGGGTTTATTGTCATTAGTGACAACGCAGTGCTACGCCTTGCCAGAATTAGTCTTAGAAATTCGCGACCATTTATTTTTTCCATCACAACTTAATGTACCCGCAGACAAAAAACTGCGACTGACCATTATCAATCATGACAATACGCCTGAGGAGTTTGACAGTTTCGATCTTAACCGCGAGAAGGTGATTTTCGCCAATAGTCAGACACGTATTTTTATCGGCCCACTAAATCCCGGGGAATATGCATTTTTTGGTGAATTTAACCCATCAACCGCCCGAGGCAAAATTATCGTCGTCAATCACACGGATGACCAAAATGCTAATTAACACAGTGCTACTATTTATTGGTGATGCGTTACCGGTATTTCTACTAGTAACGCTTTTGTTATCAGTGAGTGATGATACCCCGCAACACTTACTTCATAGCTTTTACAGCGCTTTCTGCATTAGTATTTTAGCTATTTACTTAGTCACGCTAAACTTACCTCGGCTAAGTATGAGCTTTGACGACTATGGCGTAGAGCTATTGCACGTTTTACTTTTACTGCTCGGATACATTAGCATTCTCGGCTATAGCTGCCTCAAAACACAGTTTCGTCCAAGGTTGTCATTTTTAACCTGCACCCTTGCATTAACCAGTTACGCCACGACTAACGGCAGCAGTTTGCCGTGGTTTTTTATGAGTCATCAAAATCAATTTAATAATCTTCAAGCTATTGTTATTGGTTCACTATTGGGTATCGGCATTTGTTTAAGTACAGCCATATTGCTGCATTTAACGTTACAGGCTTTACAACGTTCTCAGATTGCTAGTGTATTACTCTGTGCATTTTGTGCTGGCCAAAGCGCTGGTGGCTTGGCGTTATTACAGCAAGTAAATCTCATTGAAGAATCACCCATATTGTGGAACACCCAGCCGTTTCTTGCCGACACCAGCGAAATAGGTCAGTTACTAGGTGCACTCATTGGCTACGATGCTAGCCCCAACCTTAATTATGTATTGGTATATATCATTGCCTTTAGCCTGCTATGGCTCTTGCCGTCTTATATCCAACGTCGTCACCCCATATCGGAGTCGTCGCAATGAAACTCTCATTTTTTATCTTTCTTTTTATCATGCTGATTATCCCCTCTGCTCGCGCTGACGGCGACGTCGTTGATAAGGTTTATTCGCCCTATGTTTTGCCGTTTGAACGTGAACTTGAATGGCGATTTATGTCTCGCCAAAACGATGATGGTAATGAGCTCACTCAACGTTTTGCCTACGGCCATGCATTATCAGAATTTATTACCATGGAGACTTATATTATTGCAGCTCGCGATAGTCATGGTGATTTTGGGCTTAAGGCGTACGAAGTTGAAGCGCGCTGGATGATGACCGAACAAGGGCAGTTTTGGGCTGACTGGGGCATGCTATTTGAAGTAGAAAAACAACATGAACTGAATATTTGGGAAGTCTCCACCGGTGTTTTAATGGAAAAAGAGTTTGGCAAAGTCAGCTTTACCGCCAATATGTTTATCGTTTATGAAAGTGGTAGCGACATTCAAGACGAGTTCGAATTTGAAACACGAATGAAACTGCGTTATCGCTGGTTACCCCAATTGCAACCCGCTATCGAATTCTATTCCGGTGAAGACTTTGTTGGTGTAGGACCGGCTGTGATGGGGATCCAGCGCTACCAAGGACAAAAACAACTAAAATGGGAGATGGCCTTTATTACCGGCTTGAATGGAAATAACAAAGACCATAGTCTGCGTTTTGCGTTGGAGTATGAGTTTTAACACTAAGATCACTCCCACACTTCAATCCACATCCGACACTAAATTATCACTTTTACAGACATAAGCTTTTCTTAAGGTTGATTGATTATGCTCTACGCATACTCAATACAAATACGCCTATATGAAAGCCAAACTACTACTTTTCATTTTCCTATTTTATTCGGTTTGCGTTACCGCCAAACAAGCACCTAACTTTTCCTTAGAAAGTAGTGGTCTACAGGGTCAATTAAGTGAATTACAAGGCCAGGTGGTGTATCTGGATTTTTGGGCGTCTTGGTGCAAACCTTGCCGGAAGTCTTTCCCGTGGATGAACACCATGCAGCAACGTTATGCCGCTAAAGGCCTACAAATTATTACGGTTAATTTAGATCAAGATCCAAAACTAGTGGATCAGTTTTTAAGCAAGGTAAGCAGTAACCTGCCTATTGTGTATGACCCTCAAGGCAATATTGCAAAAGCTTATCAATTGCTGGGTATGCCAAGCAGTTACTTAATTGATCGTCAAGGCAATATTCGTCAAACCCATCAAGGCTTCTTTAACAAAAAGACTGCACGCTACGAACAAGAAATTAAATTACTACTCAATGAATTGGAGTAAGCAATGAGCAAATTGAACAAAACAAGATTAAGCAAAATATCCGCCATTATTCTACTAATACAACTTACTGGCTGCGCCAGTTTGGGTGTGCAGCCGTGGGAAAGAGATTTGCTCGCCAAAGATGCAATGGCACTGGATTCAGAAGGTATCGACTTAGGCCTTGATGATCACATTTATTTCAGTAAAGAAGCAACCAGTGGTGGTCGTGCTTTTGCCGGAGGAGGTTGCGGATGCAACTAACTAAAAAAGGTAATATTAGTGCGGCCCTCGCAGCCGCAACTTGTTCATTACTCGGCTTACAGGCACACGCCGAAGTTGCAGACAATAGTTGGCAAATTGATACCGCCTTGTTGTACTACGGTGAAAGCGATCGCGTGCAACTTGCCGAAGCGGTCATCAATGCCAATAAAGACTTTGGCGACGAACATATTTTTAATGGCAAACTGGTCATTGATACCTTAACCGGTGCTTCTGCCACCGGTGCTGTAGCACAAAATAACGTGCAAACCTTTACAAGACCGTCCGGTAATGGGCAATATGATATTGTCGCGGGTGATACGCCCTTAGATGACACTTTCAAAGATACTCGTGTGCAGCTTGATGCGCAGTGGACACAACCCTTGTGGGAAAACGTTCGCGGTAGTACCGGCGTGCATTTATCTAAAGAGTATGATTATTTATCGCTGGCAGTAAATGGCTCGTTAGCCAAAGATTTTAATCAGAAAAACACCACCTTATCAGTGGGGTTATCTTACGCCTTTGACAGTATTGATCCCGAAGGTGGTCGCCCTGTCGCGTTGTCAAAAATGGTGCTCAATAACGACCAATTTGCCAGTGAAGAGGCATATCAACAGGCCTTCGATGCAACGCGTTTACCTGGCTCAGACGATAAAACCACGGCAGATGTGTTGATAGGCTTAACTCAGGTGATTAACCGCCGCTTGCTGATGCAGTTTAATTACAGTTTCTCGAGTGTGGACGGCTACCAAACCGACCCCTTTAAAATGCTAAGTAATGTTGATCAACAAGGTATCACTCAGAATTTAGTTTACGAGAGTCGTCCAGACACGCGTACTCGACACAATATCTACTGGCAGAGCAAATATGCTATGGATAATGCCATTGCCGATGTGTCTTATCGTTTTTCAACGGATGACTGGAAAATAGATTCTCATACCTTTGATTCTCGTTTGCGCTTTAAGCTAAGCGAGAACACCTATATTCAACCGCATTTTCGTTACTACCAACAAAGTGCCGCCGAGTTCTATCGTCCATTCTTGTTGGACGGTGATCCACTGCCACAATACGCCAGTGCCGATTATCGTTTAGGGGAAATGACCGCCTACACCTTGGGCTTTAAATACGGTATTGATATGGGTAATGGTGAGGAACTTGCCTTCAGGCTTGAATATTATCAGCAAGATCCGAAAAACAACGGATTTGACCAACCTGGTGCCCTGCAGCAATTGGATCTATTCCCCAGTATCAAGGCCGTTATTGCTCAGGTAAGCTATCGTTTTTAATCAGCATAGTTAACCTAGTTAGTGACATTGAAGCTTGCCTTTACTCTTGAACAGCGTAGTGACCACTTTTGTGGTCACTTTTCTGCTATGGCTAGCCCTTGTGAAATTTTGATTGATGGTATGGATAGGCAATTAGCCCACATTATCACCCAAGCTGCTGTCAATGAATGCCAGCGTATCGAACAAAAATACAGTCGCTATTTACCTTCCAATCTCATGCAGCGCATTAACACCAGTAATGGCAAGCCAGTGGCAATTGATGACGAAACCTTTCGCCTGCTGTCTTTTGCCGATAGCTGTTATCAACTCAGTGATGGCTTATTTGACATCAGCTCAGGGGTACTGCGCCAAGCTTGGCGCTTTGATGGTTCGGATAACATTCCAAGCCATGAGCAAATCAGTAAACTACTACCTTTGATCGGTTGGCCACATATCATTTTTGATCAGCAACACATTACCTTACCTAAAGGCTTTGAGTTGGATTTTGGCGGTATTGGTAAAGAATATGCAGTGGATTGTGTTGCCAAAATTTGTCATCAGCTAAACCCTACGCAATCTGTGCTTGTGAATTTTGGTGGTGATATTCAAGTCACTCAGCCCAGAGCCAAACAAGGCTTTTGGCAAATTGGTATTGAAGATCCCAACAGCCAACAAGATGCGAATAAAGTACTACGCATTGCCTCAGGTGGACTAGCCACCAGCGGCGATGCCAGACGCTTTTTATTAAAAAATAACAAACGCTACGGTCATATTCTTAATCCCAAAACCGGCTACCCAATTGAAGATGCCCCACGTTCGGTTACCGTCGCTGCTGAGCATTGTATTCAATCCGGCTTGTTAGCCACATTAGCTTTATTACAAGGTGCTGAGGCTGAAGCCTTTCTTAAGCAGCAAGAAGTAAAATATTGGTGCTACCGCTAAACCTCCTTACGACAAAGTAAGTGATAGCGGCTGTTGATATCACCTAATAATTAAAGCGGTAAAAATTAATTAGACTTCCTCAGGATAAGCAATGTCGAAGAAAATAGAATTGCCCTAATATTTCAATAGATCTTATTTTTGCGGGGTCATTGCGGCATCATATAATAACTGCCACTCATTATCTGGCACCGGCATAATCGATAATCTATGGCCCTTTTTCACCAAACCAATTTCTGTTATTTCGAGCATGGTTTTGATGTCTTTTAAGCTTAAGATGCGATCAAATTTTTGTTTGAATTGAATATCTACCATCATCCAGCGGGGCTTGTCAGGGCTGGCTTTGGGGTCAAAATATTTTGACTCAGGGTTAAACTGACTATGATCGGGATAACTTTCTTTCACCACTTCAGCGACACCAACAATACCAACGTCTTTGCAACTAGAATGATAGAAAAATACCTGATCGCCTTTTTTAACCTGATCACGCAAATAATTTCGAGCCTGATAATTACGAATACCATCCCAATGCTCAGTCTGATTCGGCATTGCCGCCAGATCATCAATACTAAAAGCGTCGGGTTCAGATTTAAACAGCCAGTATTGCATTGTTATTCCTTATTATCATTGTGATCACAACCATTATAGCGATTGTGATCATGACAACAACACTGGTGTACTCGCTAACAATCAAGACTCAGTCAGTTGTCTGCAACCAAGTCTCAATTTGCTGACGCAACGCGCTAGCATTCACGACTTTGAAGTTTTGCGGCTGTGCTGGCATTACATTGCGGCCATCCTGCGCCACCATTAACCCATCGGGGAAGGCATCACCAAGGAATACAGAAGTAACTTCCAAACCATCGGTTTCAGATACGCCGTCAATGCCATCAATCACATTCATACCAATAGCAAAACTGCCTAAATAACGATTGTGATCATCTAAGGCAAATACCGCGTAATTATTAATGCCCTGACTGGACACCACTAAATAGCGTTGATCTGCAATACGGTAGATGCCCATCCCTTCGACATCTTCTTGGAATTTCTTATTCACTTCAGCAATTAAACGTGGCTGTTGTTTACTAGGTGCAGCGGACACTTTCCATACACCACGAGCTTCTTCACCAAAAAACAATTCGCCACTTTGATCATCAACAACACAACCTTCAGGCTGACTCGCTACCTTAAATTCACGCACTAATTCAGCGGAGATGTGGCTATTCTGTTTAGCTAACTGATATTGCTGAAAACGGCCATCCGTACCGTTAATGAACACATGATAATTCTGTTGGTGTTGATATAAACACAAGCCATACACATCGTCTAAATCGGTGGCTAAATCCGCCAACAGGCTAAGTTCGCCACTTTGTTGGTCAATGGCAAACAAACTAATACTGTTATGGGTGCGATTACTGGCGGCTGCAATATCAAATACCTTGCCGTTGTATTCAAAGTCATAGCGTACGTCGACATTATTCACACGCCCAACGTTTAGCTTTTGTAACAGGTTTCCTTGCAAGTCGTATAACATCAATCCTTGTTTTTTGTCAGTGCCTAAAATACGGCTTTGAGCTGGATTATGTGTATTTACCCAAACGGCAGGATCATCGGCTGCATCACCAAAACGTTCAACGGCTTGAGTTTCAACCACAGGCATTAACGTAACAACGGCATTGGCTGAAACGGTTGGTTTTTCGAGATTCAATTCAATCGCTTGAACCGACTGATAATAGCGAGTGTCATCATCATCAAATACACCTAACAATAGTCCATTATCCATAACTAATGCATTGACCGATTCGGGTGCCTTTGAACCACTTAATTCAAAGAACTGCGCTGCTTGTGGCTGCTCTGGGTCAATGTGCCAAAAGCCTTGTTGCTCAGGGGCGCTAAGTAAAAGACTGCTATCAGGCAATACACTCACATAAGTGGCTTCGCCCATCAATTTGCCATTAGGTTTAGCTGCAAATACCAAGTCACGTTGCAATTCGGCTTCTGCATCGGCGGCATAACGCCATAGACCAATATTAGCCTCCACCAAATACAATGCCCCTTGTTGATCATCCACGGCACAACCTTTAGATTCCGGAGTACCAATGAATTCACGAATGGCGGTATCTGTTAGTTGTTGAGTGTTGCCATTAACGATTAGGCGTTGCTGCACCATGCCCACACTATCTACCGAAAATAACGATAAATGCCCTTCGGGCATGTGATACCAGCACAAGGCTTCAGTTGCCGCGTTACTGGCAGCCAAGGTATTGAGCAATTCAAGTGATTGAGTTTGCCAATTAATACCTAAAATTAATGTTCGCGATGATTCGTTTTCTACCGTGGCAATTAGCCCCATGGATTGGCCATTCACTTGAATATTGTCACGCCAATCAATCAATTCCATGTTGCCCGGATAACGGCTGATAGTCTGCCCTTGGCTATCGGTCAGTAAAATGCCTAATGATTCGCTGGTGAGTAACCAATATTGTTGATCTTGATGGATGATCGGCACTGCACTTTTGCCGGCAATGTCGGCATTATTAGCCAATGGCATAAGTGATGTTTGCTTGCCAACTTCGGTGGATGCACAGGCACTCAAACTGAGTTGCGCACATGCCAATACAAAAACAAAAAACAGTTTCACTTACTGCCCCTTTTTAATCTTATGTTGATAAATGACTTGCCCTTGGGCATTGATGAATTGTGTCAATAATTGTTGGTTGCTCACCGACACACTGGCAAAGCCCGCTTCGGCTTTAGCAAACTGAGTAAATTCTCGCTGAGCGACCGTTCTGACCTCTGAGCCAGCCCCAGATACAAAATGTGCCACTGTGGTGCCTGCTGGCTGATTGTGTTGTAAGTCATGTTCATGACCGGCGTAATAAGCATCTACCGCATATTGTTCAAATATAGGCTCTAACACCTGACGTATGTCCTTGATTTTGCCAAAACGTTTACCGCTGGAATACAGTGGATGATGACCAATCACAATTTTCCACTTCGCTTTTGATTCAGCCAATTGCTGTTTGATCCACGCTAACTGTTTAGCGCCATCTTGTTTTTGGGTTTCAGCGTATTTAGCTTCATTGGCATAACCAGGATTAAGTGGGCTGGTATCAATAAATAACATCAGAACTTGCTGATCATTTTTTAAGGAGAAGGTCTTGGCATAATAACTCGCAGGCATCACCCAACGTCGGCTGACATCGCTATAATCAATTTGCGCTTGCCAGTTACCACGATAATCGTGATTGCCTAATATGGCATACCAGTTTTCGAATAAATGCGGGCCGTGATATATCTCTTCAAAAGAGGATTGCCAATACGGATCATTCACCGAAGCAACCCCATTGGAATAAAAATTATCACCGGTGGTCACAATAAAATCAGCATCCAACTGCCACATGGCTATATCCATCGTTTCGGCTACTGGCCGTTGGGCATAATGGCCATTGCGCCCCCAATCCCCCAGCACTAAAAAATGCACACTGTCATCTGCTACTTCAAGTCCCTGAATCTGATGTTGTTGATAAAATTGCTCATCATGCACCTCAGCTGCAACAGCAAGCTGGGTGAATACATACATCAACAGTAAGACTGCAGATTGTTTAAACATAATCATCTCCGAATAGAAAAAAAGGTGCCGCAGACATGTTTGTTATGGCGGCACCAAATGCAATTAATAAGCTTATAACGTCCAGTTAAATCCTAACTCAAAAGTACGACCGTACTCTTCGTATTGGGCGTTAACACTGGGCTTATCAAAATAGTGGTAGTAAGGCTCGTCGTTGATATTGATGGCATTAAAATACAAGTACATATTGTCACTAAGGAAATATTTACCCATAAAATCTAACTGCTGATGGGCTTCTTCCATACGAATTAAGTCACCATCAATTTCTTCCAGATTCTCACTTTTATAAGACATCGTCAGGCGCAAGCTCACGGCGTTACTTTCATAACCTAAGGTGACGTTACCAATTTTATCCGACTGATTTGGCAAGGTAGTTTCATAGCGCTCACCATCCAACAACGTCACGGCTTCAGAATCAGAGAACGTAGCGTTAGTTGACAGCAATAAGCCGTTATCAAATGCTTTCACCCAACTTAATTCAATACCACTGACCTTGGCGGACTCGCCGTTAATAGGTTGCATAACTTCTTCAAAACCTTGCCAATCTGCGCTACCGGCCACATCAGCAATAATCACAAAGTTATCGATGTCTTTTCTGAAGTAACCAGCTGATAGCACGCCGATATCACCGGGGTAATATTCCAAAGCTAAATCGAAGTTATTAGATTCATAAGGCTTAAGCTCTGGATTACCCACTTCAGCTTCACGCTCGGTAACGAATTCACCATCATCTTCTTCGGTTTTGGATTCGATGATTTGAAAGGCCGCTACATCTTCAAATTTGGGACGAGAGATGGTTTGTGTAAAGGCCATGCGACCAATTAATTCCTCGCTGAAGGCATAACGCACATTCAAGCTAGGTAAAAAATGATCGTAACTGCGTTCGCTGGCCCAAGGTGTGTTGACTACCTTTTCAACATCGGTTTGCTCATCTTCGATCAATTCAACACGCATACCTGCTGTGGAGAAGTCGGTCTCCTCGTAACGCACACCGGCAACCACACGTAAGGCATCGACTTCAATTTTTGCCATCATGTACAGCGCTAGGATATCTTCTTCATTAACGAAGGACGCGCCATTAGATTCGACTTCAGAGTCTAACTCCGCCAATTCCAGTGAGCCGCGATTTTGCTCAAAATAGCCACGCATACCAGCACGATCTAGCCCCGGACCAAAGTCACCTAATCCCCAATCAGGGCTAGTGGTGGCAAACATGGCAGGATCCACATCATCAAAATCGCCATCAAAAATGGCTACATCAACAGTGGTCTGTTTTTCTCTGGTGCGATATTTACCACCAAACTTAAACTCTAGCGCATTACCATTCCAATCGACCATGCGGGTAATATCCATTTTAAAGCTGGTTTCAGCATCTTTAGATAAGCCCTTTTCTAAACTCACTTCATCCAATTCATAATTGGCTAAATCCATGGCTGCTGCATCTTGAGTAATAGTAGGAATTTGACCTGTCATATCCGAGCTAATCGCCATCTCTTCACCCACAAAGGTGTAATACAACGAGTTAGGCTCATCTTCTTCGGCTTTTGAATAGCCAATTTGATATTCAATTAACCAACTATCTAGTTGATGCTCGGCACCGGCAGTAACAGACATAATGGTTTGGCTTTCATAGCGGTCTTTACTTGAGCGCTCAATTTCAGAATCATCACCGTCAAAGGTGAAGGCATTAGCCTGACGATATTCGTCATCTGAAAACTCACTGTATAAAGTGCGTAAGTAATACTGGTTGTTAAAATCAGGACGATAGTCAAGGTTCGCTGCTGCGCCTAAACGTTCGCGGTTAATGCCGTAGAAGCGCTGTTCAATTTCATCGTCACCATTGGACTCTATATTGTCTGAACCAAAATCGCGGTCGAAATAAGAAACCGCTGCCGCCACACCAAACACATCATCAATAACATTAGTATAACTACCCGATACTTTAGGGCTGGTTTCACTACGTAACTGATTTTGACTAGCTTGAACGGTGAGGCTGGCGCTTTCGCCGACTTTATCAAAGGCGCTCAAACTTTTTACCGCAATAGAACCACCAATGGCATCACCATCCATATCTGAGGTGACGGATTTAGAGACTTCCAAACCTTGTACTAATTCAGAGGGGATCACATCCAGCGCTACCGAGCGTACACCGGCTTCCGGCGACGGCACATTTAAACCGTTAATAGTGACGTTGTTTAAATTAGGATCGATACCACGAATACCAACAAAACGACCTTCACCTTGGTCACGCTCTATGGATAAACCCGGTAAACGTTGCAATGCTTCGGCAACGTTTTGATCGGGAAACTGACCAATAGCATCAGCCGACACAATAGACTTAATACTATCGGCGACGCGTTGACGGTTAAGCGCGCTGGCTTGGCCGGCACGTTGACCATAAACCACGACATTTTCTAATTCATCTTCACCTGCAGCTAATTTAATAACTTTGCGCAAAGTTTTGTCATCATTGATCTCTACTGGCAACTCTACCGTCGGCACACCTAAATACTGCACTACTAAGGTATATTGCCCAGCTGGCACATTACTAAAACGAAATGAACCATCACGACGTGAAGTAGTAGTCATGCCCAGTTCTTTTAGTTGAATTTGGGCGCCTTCGAAGTAACTGCTTTGCGCGGCATCGGTTAGCAAGCCATTCATGTTGCCTGCTGCATTTGCAGTAGTTGATAAAGTCGCCATGGCGGCCAAACAGGCAAGGGCCAATTTAGTTGGTACGCGTTTCATAGTCATCTCTCGTATTATTGTGTGTTTTTTGAATGCAAGTTGAAGTTCCGGCACACACGCTAATTGTGATAGATGACGATTTTGTGACGATTAGAATAATAGCAGTTGGGAAGGAAGCGGATTGAGTACAAAAGCTCGCTAAAGATCAGTTCAGTGAGCTGAAATGACCTCCCCTGAAAGCGTTATTGTTAATGGTGTGCTTACCCGCCCCATCATCCAAACAAACACTAGATTCATATAAATGTCATCTTGCTGAGCCAAAATGACCTCCTAAATACCAAACACAGTAGAGCAGTGCAGCTTTTTGAAGTTTAAGATGCTCAACATTATCCAGAGTTTAAAGGCAGCCATGAACTATTCATTAGCATTTCGTCATCATCATTTGATATCGGTTGTTATGGCATTGATTCTATTGGCCTGTAGCTTGAGTTTTGGATTAGGTGTGTTGAAAACGTCAGCAGAGATAAGTTGGTTAGACGTCATCGGCGAAGGTAGCATTAGCTTATTTACCCTTATGTGGATTGCCTTCTTACTACTTAGTCGACCACCGGGAAAAGTCACTACCGCCCTAATATGGGGGCTAGCGCTAATGATGTTTTCGGCACTTTTAGATGTGTTTGATGAATTTGTACACCATGCTGCAGAGGTTGATTGGCTGTCGATGATCGAGTCTATTCCCGCCACGTTTGGAATAACAATATTAAGTTATGGATTGTACCAGTGGCATTTAGAACAACTCGCTCTTAACAAACAGCTACAGCGTCGAGAATCTTTAGCCAGAGATCATTCGCAAATTGATGTCATTACCCAACTTTATACTGCCGACTATATGCGTAACCGTATAGCCCAGCAGCTTCTCGACAATGACCACCATGACTTTTCGGTGGTGATGCTCGACATTGATGATTTTGATAGCTTCAACCGCCAGCATGGCCATCAAGAAGGCGATCGCATTCTTAAAGATGTCGCCAACGTTATCTTAATGAATATCAGAGCTAATGATTTAGCCTGTCGTTATGCGGGTGACCGTTTCATATTACTGTTGCCACAAACATCACAAAATACAGCCAATGATATTGCCCAACATATTCGCCATTCCTTACAACATTTAGCCTTTAAAGCACCCGCTAGCAATCAACCTATATACCAATCTCTGACCTATGCTGCCGATGAATTCCGGCCGGGTGACCAAATTGACAGTTTGATACAGCGTATTAATCGCCGGTTAGATCAGCGTAAATCCCTGATTGTTAATGTTTAATATGAAAGCCATTCGCCCCTTTCTCTGTCTAAATGCCCCTTTCTTACCGGCGCAACAATTGGCCGCAAGCATTATTGATGTGGCCACCACACGTGGTGTGAATAAACACAAGCTTTTACGCGGCACCGGCATATTTAGTGAAGATCTTATACAGGGTAAAACTCTGCGGGCTGAGCAAGTATTAGCGCTTATGGCTAGGGCGCAAACCCACACCGCAGGAAACGACTGTGCCTTTCAAGTGGGCCGACGGCTGTTCCCTGGCAATTATGGCTATCTTTCCAATGCCTTGTTGCACTGCACCCATTTTGGCGAAGCTTTAAGGTTATTAACCCGTTTTAAAATGCAAATTTGCCCGTTTATTTTTGCCACTCGATTTGATGATGACAAACAACTGTATTTAGGTTTACAAGACAGCCTTGGCTGTGGCGATCAATGGCAGTTCATATTAGAAATTTACTGCACCGCTTTGGTTTCCGCGAGCAAATTGTTATTGGGCCAGCGTATACCCTTTCATTTTGACTTCCCTTTTGCGCGGCCCAAACATATTCAAGAATATGAAGAGAACTTAGGCTATAGGTTGGGGTTTTCACAACCACAATTACGTATCCGAGTTGATAAAGAATGGCTTAACAAACCCTTTATTCAGCAAAGTCAAAATCTCAAGCGCCACAGTATTTATCAGGCGCAGCAGCAACAAACTTATCAACATGGATTTTTAGATGCCGTGCGACTGGCGCTAGTTAATGCACCACAAAGTAATCTGCAACAAGTGGCCACCTTATTTCAAACCAGCCCTGCCACATTTAAGCGTAAACTAAAACAGCACGGCCAAAGTTTTCAACAGATTCATGATGAACAGCGCCGCCAACAAGCGATCCTTTTACTCAATGTTCAAGGACTGAACAATGAACAAAGTGCACAGCGTATGGACTTTGATGATGTGCCCAATTTCCGCCGCGCAGTAAAACGTTGGACCGGCTTAACCCCTAGCCAACTTCGAGGGGTATGACTAACTCGACATTATTACGGACTAATCGACTTCAATTATTATTTGGCCTGCAGTCACATTCACCAACTCGGCTTTAACAGCACTGATATCATTATTTGATACCGCTACCGAAACCTGTACCTGCTGACCATAATCGGCTTTAATATCGGCGACATCATAACGTTCTAACAAGCGGCCAACCGCGCCATCATGGGCATAATCATAAATTAAAGTTAATAGCGTGCGACTGACTTTTTGTACTGTGGGTAAATCGACTAACACTTGTGCGACCGCGTCGGAATAGGCTCGTTGTAATCCACCAGTACCTAATTTAGTGCCACCAAAATAACGCACCACCGCCACCACAATGTCCCCTAAACCGCTGTGCTGTAATACCTTCAACATTGGCATTCCGGCAGTACCACTAGGTTCACCATCGTCACTCATGGAGCGCACGGTAGTATTTGGCGCACCGGCAATATACGCCCAGCACACATGATTCGCTTGAGGATGTTGCTCTCGTAAAGAACGGATAAATTTCTCAGCAACCTCTCGTGAATCCGCACACGCTGCAAAGGTCAAAAACTTGCTGCGTTTTATCTCTAATTCGGTTTGCCATATTTGCAGAGAAGCTAGGGCTGGGACTGGGTAATTTGTATTGCTCATTTTGTTTCAGTTACTAAATTAAATTAGCGTATTTGAGAACAACTAAACCTAACGTCACGGTGATGGGACTAAATAATGTTGATAAGGTAATAATCTCTGCAGCAAGACTGCCGTGAAGTGTCATTTGATGACTCATCACATACGCGGCGGCGGCCGTTGGTGTCGCCATCATTAAAAACAATACCCCGAGAGCCTCCCCTTTAATACCAAACAGTATCGCACTAATCACTATCACCCCAGGCAATATAACTAATTTTAGCAAGGTCGCGACGAGCGCTGCTTTATGATTAACTTTAAGGCTTTTCCACTCAAGACTGGCGCCAATACACACTAACGCTAATGGCAAAGTTAATTGTGCCAAATAACCTAAGGATAAGTCGATAATCTTGGGTAAAGGCACATTAGTCGAAGACCACATAACACCAAGTAATATAGCAATAATCAGCGGATTTTTAACTAAATTGATTAATATCATGCTGCGTGAATTACTCAATAATAATACAGCGAGAATATTGTAAGAAATTGTCATGAACGCCATGTAAACCGCCGCCATGGCAATAATTTCGTCGCCAAAAGCATTCAAGCATAACGCTAACCCTATAATCCCCATGTTGCCGCGAAATGCACATTGAGTAAAAACACCGCGTTTGGATTTTTCTACAAATAATGGCGCTAACCACCACACCACCATGACACTAATCACAGTGGCGACGAATCCAAAAATCACCAACTTCAGATTAATACTATCACTGATAGGTCGACTGCCAACACTGAGGAATAACAAACTTGGTAGCGCCACGTTAAAAACCAATTTATTACCAATGGCCACAAAGTGTTGGTCAATTAACTTAATGCGCTTGAAGAGGATGCCGGCGAGTAAAATGATCAACAGTGGCACCGTGACATGCAGTGCCGCTTGAAAATGGGAAAAAAGATTCATAAATTGGTTCCGACGTTACACTTCTTTGTACGACTATCCAGCCCAAACTCCAAACCTATCGGAAGTTGTAGCCTCCAACCCAGCCGGTTACAGGCTACTTCATCGATATAGTAACAAACTGCCTTATAGTTAGCAGCACTATCCTATTTAGTGTAATAATGGTTTTATTAACTAAAAAGGAGTTCCTCGTTTGAAAATAGTAAGCCTTATAGCGTTAACCTCAATCACATTATCTCTACTGACGTCTTGTTCCAAACCCGAAGACAATGCCCAACAAAGTGCTACTACAACAGCAGCTAAATACTCTCTCGCCCAATGGTCGTTCAATAGGGACTTATTCGCAGGAGAAATGGACACTGTGGATTTCATTCATGCTGCAGGCGATATGGGCTTTGAAGGCGTTGAATACGTCAGCCAATTTTTTCAAGATAAAGTGGATGATTTCGAATACCTCGACCGCCTGAATGTGGCAGCCAAAAAAGCGGGTATCAAAAACATCATGATTCAAGTCGACAATATCGGCAATTTGGGCGCTTCCGATCCTGAGCTAAGAGCGCAAGCGATTGCTGAAGGTAAAAAATGGGTAGATGCCGCAAGTTATTTAGATTGTGACATGATAAGAGTGAACGCCCACGGTGATGGCAGTCCTGAACAGATCAAAGCAAATAGCATCGAAGGTATAGGTGCGTTAGCGGAATATGCTAACCAAAAAGGTATCAAAATTATCATAGAAAATCACGGCGGTATTTCCAACAATGGCGCATGGTTAGCCGACTTGGTCGCAAAACTGGCAGATAAAAAAGTTGCCAGCCTAGCGGACTTTCATAATTGGTGTACTGAACGTGAAAACGGCGAGCTTTGGAGTGCACCTTGTGTCAAAGAATATGATGCCTATCAGGGCTTTGCCGAATTAATCACTACTGCCAAAAGCGTGAGTGTAAAAGCGTTAGCTTTTGACCCACTAGGCAATGAAACCACCATGAACTTTGCTAAGTTTTTTAAAATTATGCACGACGTATCTTATGATGGTTATTTAGGCATAGAGTACGAAGGTTCAGACCTTCCTTCCCGCGAAGGCATCTTAAAAACCAAGGCACTGGCAGAAAAAAACTATAGCCTACAAAATCAATAAATCATTGGATTTTTAGCAAAACTAAGAAGCCGAAGGCGTTTAATTGTACTAAACGCCTTCGACATAAATTAAGGTTAATAAAGCTAGACGCTCTAGAGAGAAGAGTATCAAACTTCCTGCCCTGCCACCCAACCAGAACTCCAAGCCCACTGGAAGTTGTAGCCCCCTAACCAACCGGTTACGTCTACGACTTCACCAATAAAATAGAGCCCTTCGACATCTTTTGCCATCATGGTTTTTGAGCTGAGTTGGTCTGTATCCACACCGCCTAATGTTACTTCGGCGGTTCGGTAACCTTCGGTGCCGTTGGGTTTGAGTCGCCATTGAGTGAAAACTTCGGCAATTTGTTGTAATTGCTTGCCTTGATATTGCCTTAACGGTTTATTATCTAAAGCAAAATAACCAATGGCGGTTTGTACAAATCGTTTGGGGTAAAACTTGCTGAGTGCCGTCGATAGCTGTGCGTCAGGGCTTTGTATTTGCGCTTGTAATAATTCTTGATGTAAATCGCCGCTGGGGTAAAGGTTAAAACAAACATCCTGCCCCGGATGCCAAAAAGAGGATATTTGCAGTACTGCTGGGCCACTTAAACCGCGATGGGTAAATAGAATGTTTTCATTAAACACGGTGTTGTTAGCTTCGGCACTGGCTTCAAGAGAAATACCACTTAAGTCCGCCAAAACGTTTTTATCGTGATCGTGCAGGGTAAATGGCACCAAACCAGCACGGGTGGGCTTTACCCTTAAGCCAAACTGCTCGGCAATTTTATAACCAAAAGGGCTGGCACCAAGTTTAGGCATCGATAATCCACCAGTGGCCACCACCAATGATTCGCATTCAAATGCGCCTAAACTACTTTGTAAGACGAATCCTGATGACTGTTTTTCAATTTCAGTGATAGTGCAGCTACTTAAGACCTTAGCACCGGTCTTATCGCATTCGCCGAGAAGGAGGTTAACGATTTGCTTAGCAGAATCATCACAAAATAATTGTCCTAAGGTTTTCTCGTGATAGGCAATACCGTATTCGCTCACCAAACCGATGAAGTCCCATTGGCTATAACGAGATAGCGCCGATTTACAAAAGTGTGGATTGTCCGATAGAAAGTTAGCCGGTTCGACATACATATTGGTGAAATTACAGCGACCACCACCCGACATTAAAATCTTACCGCCAATCCGTTTAGCATGATCCAGCACCACGACTGTACGGCCGCGCTTCGCAGCTTGTGCGGCACAAAATAATCCGGCAGCTCCGGCTCCAATAATTACTACATCAACTTGCTGCACTACTTACTTCTCTATGGCTATAACCCCTGCTGATTCTACCCTAATTCATCGTTTTACGGCATCGAGGCAAAAATTTTATTTAAGGTATGTGGTTTAATACCTATGTGTTATTTTGCTAGCTGTTATCGAATTTTTTTCAAGGGTATTATGCACTTCGTCAAGGCACATCACCTTATAAACAAATTTAAATTAAGAGGCTCCATCCATGAAAAAATTAATAACTATCGCCGCCATTGCTACTGCTCTTGTTTCTCCTTTAAGCTATGCAGATATCAATTCTGATTTGGAAAACATTTGCACTATCGTTAAAAACAACGATAAGGGTGAATTACGTAAGAAAATGCGTGCGATAAACAAAGAATACAATGTGCGTTTAGGCGACATTTACGCAGGTGTTTCCTGCGGTGGTTCAAGTTTGATCCGCTACTCAATGCAGAACAATGCAGCCGATGTCGGTGAGTACATGATTAAGAAAATGTCGAAAAAAGATCTAGCCGCTGAAGAGAAAGACGGTGTGGCATTACAGCAATGGGCCGAAACTAATGGCTTTATGGCGACGACTATTGGCCAAGCGTTGGTTGAACGTTTAGGTTAAACGAGTTTGGGGGTCACTCACCGGGTCTTGACGCCTCTTAATTTAAGGTGAGTGACGCTTAACCCCACGATTGTTGTCTAGCGTCAAAGACAATAAGCATAAAAAAAGAGCCTTTGGCTCTTTTTTGTTTTTACATCAATAAATTAAAGCGATGCCAACATCGCCTCTGCACCACTCACACCAAACTCTTTCGGTGGTTCCACATTCAACTGAGTCACCACACCATTTTCGACTAACATGGAATAACGTAGTGCTCGAGTGCCACCAAAACCACCGGTCTCAAAATTCAAACCTGTCGCTTTACTAAACTCAGCTCCACCGTCAGCAAGCATAGTTAGATGTTCTGCGTTGTGGGTTTTGCCCCACGCTTCCATCACAAAGGCATCATTCACGGCTAAACAAATAATACTGTCTACGCCTTTTGCTTGGATTTTATCAGCTAAGGCGATATATCCCGGTAAATGCTCTTCTGAGCAAGTTGGGGTAAATGCGCCAGGTACCGCAAATAACACTACTTTCTTATTAGCAAATAAATCTGCCGTAGTGGGGTTAGAGGCTTCACCTTTTTCACGTAATGAAAAGGTAACTTCGGGTAGAGATTGTCCAACAGTAATCATGGTATTTCCTTTAATGGGTTAATCAATATTGAGTAAAGATAATCATACTAAAAGTAGTTAACTTGCTATTGAGCTTTCTTCTACATCAGACTGATGACATAAATAGATATCAAAACGATTGGCTTTGCCCTGCATTTCAACTTGTGGTTTTTGATCTGCCAAATAAGGGGCACCACTAGGTCGTTTTACCACCACTCGTTTTGTCGCAATAGCTAATGCAGGTGCTAATAATAGATCGGCATCTTCATCTGGCCCTAACAACTGCTGAAATAAGCGCATTTCTTTTTTAACTAACGCCGCTTTTTTACGATGTGGAAACATCGGATCAAGATAGACTACATCAGGTGCTTTTGCCTGCCATTGTTGCATTGCAGCAATAGATGACTCGCCGAAAAATTGTAGACGTTGCGACACCCATGTACCTATTTCAGCATGTGTAGCCGCTCGGCTTAAACCATCTTCCAGTAAAGCTGCGACCACGTTATTACGCTCAAGCATTTGCACCTTACAGCCTAAATTGGCCAATATAAAGGCATCTCGTCCCAAACCTGCTGTCGCATCAAGTACATTGGGGCGGTAATGCGCTTTAAGCCCAACCGCTCTGGCAATCGCCTCTTTTTTCGCGCCACTTTGCTGACGGCGATAGGTCATGGCATCGCTAGCAAAATCAACCCGTACACCACCGGTTTTAGGCTCATTCAGTTGTTTGAGTTGTAAACCGCTTTCATCTAATAGCAAAACTAAACCACTGCTAATATCTGATACATATTGCAGTTGCCAACGCTTGGCAATAGTTTGCGCCTGATCATCAAAAGTCGGTGCTGCTGATATTATTGGTAAACTAGGCATGACCATAATCCTCGCGATGTGCCAGCCAACGATTAATAATTGCCTGCGCATTAGCGGGATGCTGGTGCCATATTTGATTGGCCATGCTTTGCACCTGTGGGATCAAATGGGCGTCGCGAACCAAGTCGGCAATTTTTAGATCGGCTAAGCCGGTTTGTTTGGTACCTAATAATTCACCTGGTCCACGAATTTCCAAATCACGCTGGGCAATTAAGAAGCCATCATTACTCTGTCTAAGTACCGCCAAACGTAGGTTGGCGGTTTTTGATAACGGTGACTGATATAACAATACGCAATGACTTTCTACCGAGCCACGACCGACTCGACCACGTAACTGATGCAATTGTGCTAAACCTAAACGCTCTGGATTTTCGATAATCATTAAACTGGCATTGGGTACGTCTACACCGACTTCAATTACCGTGGTGGCCACCAATAAATCCAATTCTGCGTTTTTGAATTGCTCCATAATGGCTTGTTTTTCTTTGGGCTTTAAACGGCCATGTACGAGGCCAACACGTAATTCCGGCAAGGCAGTATTGAGTGCAATGGCAGTGTCTTCTGCGGCCTGACATTGCAGCACTTCTGATTCATCGATTAAGGTACACACCCAATATATTTGGCGTTTTTCAGACAGTGCGGATTGCCGCACGCGCTCAATAATTTCACCACGACGGGTATCCGGCACCACTACGGTTTTTACCGGCGTTCTGCCCGGTGGTAACTCATCGATCACAGAGGTGTCCAGATCCGCATAGGCCGTCATGGCTAAAGTGCGTGGAATCGGTGTGGCTGTCATAATTAATTGATGAGGATACAATCCTTGCAGTTGGCCTTTTTCCCGCAGAGCTAATCGTTGATGTACGCCAAAACGGTGTTGCTCATCGACGATCACCAATGCCAGATTTTTAAACTGCACCTGCTCTTGGAAAATCGCGTGAGTACCCACTAATAATTGCACTTCACCACTGACTAAATTGGCCAATGCCGATTCGCGGGCTTTGCCTTTTAACTTACCGGCTAACCAACCCACATTAATACCTAAAGGCGTTAACCACTGACTGAAATTATTGGCATGTTGTTCCGCCAGTAATTCTGTAGGTGCCATCAGTGCCACTTGATAACCTGCACTCACTGCCGACAAAGCTGCCAAAGCTGCGACAAGAGTTTTGCCGGAGCCTACATCACCCTGCACTAAACGCATCATGGGTTTATTTTGCTGCATATCTTGCTGAATTTCCGCCACCACTCGCGTTTGCGCAGCTGTCGGAGAGAACGGCAAATTCCCTAAAAAGCGTTGGATGAGTGTTGTATCTACTGCAATGGGCATCGACGGATGCTGATCACTTTGCTGGCGTACTTTTAACACACTCAAATGATGTGCTAGCAACTCTTCAATGGCCAAACGCTGTTGTGCCGGGTGTTGGCCTTCTTCTAATAGAGACAGCGCCACATCTGGCGATGGTCGATGTACTAATAGCAATGCTTCGGGCAATGACATTTGCCCGTTATATAAACCGGCAGGTAGTAATTCGGTTAAGCCTTTTTTTTGTAACCAAGTTAAGCCTTGCTCACTCAAATTACGCAAACTAATTTGCTTTAGGCCTTCGGTGGTAGGGTAAATGGGCGTTAACGCGTCCGCTAATTCAATGGGTTCATTGTCATTATGCAATTTATATTCGGGGTGCATCATTTCTAGCCCGAACTTACCTGCGCGTACTTCGCCAAAACAACGAATAGATTTACCAATTTCGAGGCTATTTTTTTGCGCTGCTGAAAAATGGAAGAAACGCAAAGTGATAGTGCCGGTATCATCGCTAACTCGTACAACTAACATACGTTTACGACCAAAGGTGATATCCACACTCATTACCTGCGCAAGAATGCTCACATGAGTGTGGGGAACAACATCGCCAATGGGGTAAACCCTTGTGCGATCTTCATAGCGTAGAGGCAGATGAAATAACAAGTCCTGCATCGTCACCAACCCTAACTTTGCTAGCTTTTCTGCGACTTTACTGCCGACGCCTTTAAGTTGAGTTAGGGGAGTATGTGCGGACGAATTCATTCCATGACTATTGAGCTAAAGAGGCCTTAGCCGCATCATACAACAATTGCTCAGAGACGCGCACTTTGAAGTTAGGATTGACGTAATTAAATTTAATTAATCCTGCCTGATCAACAATATAAACTGCTGGTGCCGGTAAGGCTACGCGGCTCGTCCCTTCAATATCAACAAACTCAACACCGGCTTTATCACGGTACATTTCAGCGGTTTTATCATCCAGAAAATAACCTAAACCAAAGCCACGAATAGCATTAAGTTGATCATCCGACAACAGCATGGCACTAAACTCGGTTGTCATTTTTTGACTTTGCAAACGTGTCGCTGAATCAGGTGATATGGCAATAATTTGATAGCCTAACGCTTTTAATTTGGGCTCTAAATCTTTCAGACCCGCCAATTGACGGGAACAATAAGGGCACCAGCCACCACGATAAAACAAAATAATGCTCGGTTTGCTGGCAACGAGTTCCGTTAAATTAATGGTTTTGCCATCGACAGTTTTCAGAGCAACGGCAGGAATAGACTGGCCATTGAGTAACGGCGTAACGTCTTCGGCAGATGCGGCGATTTGAGTTCTATCTAGCGCTAACGCAGGTAGGGTTAAAGCAAGGGCGGTAATGAGGGCAAACAATTTACGTTTCATAAAGTCTCTTTTAAGTGATAACAAACGGCCTATGAGAAATAGGTTAAATTCATCCCACAAGACCTATGAAACGTAAATTTACTTTCATTTAAATGACTTAGAACAATTCCATCACGCCGTCGATTTCGATTTGCGCATCTTTAGGTAACCGGCTTACCTGCACAGCCGCACGCGCTGGGTAAGGTTCGCTAAAATGCTGGCTCATGATTTCGTTTACTTGCACGAAATTACTTAAATCCGTGAGGAAGATATTCACCTTCACCATATCGTTAAGGGAACCACCGGCGGCAGTACACACTGCGGATAAATTGCTGAACACCTGCTGCGCTTGGGCAGCGAAATCATCGCCAACCATTTCCATGGATTCAGGGACTAACGGAATTTGACCGGATAAATACACCGTTGAGCCGACTTTAACGGCTTGGCTATAAGTACCAATCGCTTGTGGGGCTTTACTGGTATTAATGATCGTTTTAGACATGTTAAGGCCTTTAATTAATGTAGATTTGAATTAGCAATACAGGCTAGGAATGACTCTGCCTGTACTGACTATGACGTGATACCCGTTGTACTTCTGGCATAACTCGGATTTTACGCATGATATTGGCTAAATGTAGACGATTATTGATGGTGAGCTCCATATCAATAAAATAAATATTACTTTCTTTTTCTTCGGTTTGTAGGGAAATAATATTCGAGTCAGCGGTCACTACGGTCTTAGTGAGTGTGGCCAATGTTCCTTGATGATTGACCAATTCTACACGCAATGCCGCTTTAAACTCACCTTGCGGATCATCATCCCAATGCATAGCTAATACGCGATGAGGTTCTTCTTTGTTAATTCGCGCAATATTACGGCAACCACTTTGATGGATCACCATACCCTTTCCTGGGCTGAGTAAGGCAATCACTTCATCGTCTGGTACTGGGTGACAACAACGAGCATAAGTGACTAGCAATCCTTCGGTGCCCTTAATGGCAACACGGCGGCTATAATCATGATCGTGAATATTGTGGTCGTGAACTTCATCTTCATTGTCGCCGACTAAACGTCTAGCGATAATGGCACTGAATTCATTACCTAAACCAATATCTGCCAACAATTCATCGAAGCTGCTATGTTTGGTTTCGGCTACCACTCTATCACGGTCGGCTTGAGAAATTTCATCCAACTTTTTCGAGCCTAATGCATGGCGCAACAAGCGATTACCCATGCTTAGTGCTTCTTCGGAACGTTGTTTTTTCAGATATTGACGAATATAGGAGCGGGCTTTAGCGCTGACCACAAAATTTAGCCAATTAGCATTAGGCTTAGCTCGCGGTGAGGTAATAATTTCTACCGACTGACCCGTTTCCAAAGCCCGACTTAATGACCAAGGACGACGATCTACCCGCACACCAACACAGCTATTGCCGACATCAGAATGTACCGCATAGGCAAAATCCACTGCCGTGGAACCCGTTGGCAATTCAATAATGCGACCGTCCGGGGTAAACACATATATTTCATCGGGGAATAAATCAGTTTTAACGTTCTCAATAAATTCAAAAGAAGAACTAGCGCTTTGTTGCAGTTCTAACAAAGTATTCATCCACTTACGCGCACGCACTTGCGCAGTGGTGGTAACAGAATCATTACCTTTTTCTTTATAGGCCCAGTGTGCTGCTACACCCTTATCCGCCATTTGATCCATTTCTTCAGTACGAATTTGGATCTCGACCGGAATACCATGAGGGCCTACTAGCGAGGTATGCAAGGACTGATAGCCATTCATGCGTGGGATGGCAATGTAATCCTTAAAGCGCCCTTCAATAGGCTTATACAAACCGTGCATGACACCCAAGGCGCGATAGCAACTATCATTATCAGACACCACTAAACGGAAGGCATAAATATCCATCACGTCGTTAAACATCAATTCTTTGTTTTTCATCTTGCGATAAATAGAATACAAATGCTTTTCACGGCCTGCCACATGGGCCTGAATATGGTTCTCTTTTAAACGACTTTCAATTTCACTAAAAATATTATCGATAATTTCTTTACGATTGCCACGGGCTTGCTTTACCGCGGCACCCAAAGCTCGATGACGCATAGGGTACATCGCCATAAAGCCTAAATCTTCGAGCTCATTTTTAATATCATGGATCCCCAATCGATGGGCGATAGGCACATAAATTTCTAAGGTTTCACGAGCAATTCGACGACGTTTGGCTGGGCGTAAGGCGCCAAGGGTACGCATATTGTGCGTGCGATCGGCCAGTTTAATCAGGATCACGCGGATATCCTGCACCATGGCCATGATCATCTTTCGGAAGTTCTCAGCTTGCGCCTCTTTCTGGCTACCAAACTGTAATTTATCTAGCTTAGATACCCCTTCCACCAAATCAGCTACGGTGTCACTAAACTGTTCGGCGAGATCGGCTTTGGTCAGCGTAGTATCTTCAATCACGTCGTGAAGTATAGCGGCGACTAGGGTTTCATGATCAAGGCGCATATCGGCCAGAATACCAGCGACGGCGATGGGGTGGGTAATATAAGGGTCACCACTACTACGCAGTTGTCCTTCGTGGGCGACTTTACCTACTAAAAAAGCACGTTTAACCTCTTCGACCTGTTCAGGTAGAAGATACTCGCTAATTTTGTTATTTAGGCCTTCAAATAGATACACGAATTCAAATTAAGAAAAATACAACAGGACTTAAGAATACGGGGAAAAACAGACGTTGCCAACGGCAGAACACCATTGGCAACTAGATTTATTTAATTATTGCTGTTCAGAAAGAATATTTGCCACTGAACTAAACTCTGCATCTTCTGCAGCTTGTATGTCACGTTGCTCATCTTGCTCTACGGTTTCACTGGTCACTAAACCTAGCTCAATTTCACGTAGTGCTACAACGGTAGCTTTATCGTTATTCGTTTCTACTTTCGGGGTCTTACCCTCCATAGCGATTTGACGAGCACGACGTGCTGCAACCAGGATTAAATCAAAACGATTGCCAACTTGTTCAATAGCATTTTCAACTGTTACGCGAGCCATTCTATTCTCCGTCGAAGTCTTGGGTCGAAAAAAGGTTGCATAGTTTACTCAGTAATCAAAAGTAAAGCTAGCGATCTTAAGGTTAACTAGGCGATAAACTGCAAAATAACGGCGATCTATGGATATTAATTGTAGTAAACATCAAATCTACAACTATTCCCCGAGCAAGTCTTTAAATAATTGCTGATGGCGGAGAAGTTGCTGACGATGTTTTAAACGCTGACTCAGCACAATAGACTCTAAATCTTTCAAGGTTTTTTCGAAATCATCATTAACGAGAATAAAATCAAACTCATCATAATGAGAAATTTCTGAGCGTGCCGTCGACATGCGTTGTTCAATCACTTCCGCTGAATCTTGACCACGGCCGGTTAGGCGACGACGCAATTCTTCAGTGGACGGCGGTAAAATGAAAATACTGTCGGTTTTTGGCAATAATTTTTTAACCTGCCGTGCGCCCTGCCAATCAATATCCAGAAACACGTCAATACCTTGTTGCATGGTATTTTCAATCACGGTTTTTGAGGTGCCGTAATAGTTACCAAACACCTCAGCCCATTCAAATAGGGTGTTGTCTGCAATTTGTTGCTTGAATTCTTCAACTGTCACAAAGTGGTAGTGCTTACCATCAATTTCACCGGGACGCATAGGGCGAGTCGTCAAAGACACCGATAACTGAATGGAACCATCATTATGTTTATCAAGTAATGCCTTGATTAAACTAGATTTTCCACCACCAGAAGGGGCAGCGAGTATAAATAAATTACCGGAAGCTTGAGGCATATAATTATAAGACTGTATTAATTGCTGTGATCGAGCGCAGATACTAACATGCTTAGCTTTTCTCTTAAATAATTACCCCCCAGCACGAGATAACTTGCGATTACACTTGATTCAAGGCGCGTTTTTCTTGACCATACCAACCTGACTTCGCTTACAGGCACAGCCACACTCATGCAAGAATCCGAATACCATCAAAAAGTAGAAGACGTATTACTCATTATCGAAGAGGCACTTGATGTTTGCCCAGTGGATATTGATTACGAATCCGCCAGCAGCATCCTGACATTAACCTTTATCAATGGCAGTAAAATCATTATTAACAAACAGCCACCATTGCTGCAAATATGGGTCGCCACCAAATACAATGGTCACCATTTTAATTTTCAAGATGGTGTGTGGATTGACGAACGCACCGGCGCTGAATTTTGGTCATTTATCGATGAAGCAGCAAGCAAACAAGCAGAACAGCCGGTGGTGTTAAGCGCAGGTGCAAAATGACAGATAACACTTTGCAGTTTGTTGATGTGAATCCAACAGCACCGGCAGCCGCCTGTGTGATTTGGCTACACGGCTTAGGTGATTCCGGCAATGGTTTCGCACCAATAGTGCCAGAGCTGCATATTGCCGAATCCCTAAATATACGTTTTGTCTTTCCCCACGCGCCAGTGCGCCCAGTAACCATTAATAACGGTATGCCGATGCGCGCTTGGTACGATATAAAATCTATGGAATTGGACAAACGCGCCGATGCAACCGGTGTACGCGAATCTGCTGATTTAGTTGAAGCGTTGATCTTGCAAGAAATTGCCGCAGGCATTCCAGCGAACAAAATAGTATTGGCGGGTTTTTCCCAAGGTGGCGTTATTGCTTTGCATTTAGGTACCCGCTTTAACCAGCAATTGGCCGGTATTATGGCGTTATCTACCTATATGAGCGAACCAGACACCTTAACCAACGAAGCAAGCGAGGCTAATAAATCCACTCCTATCCTGATGTGCCATGGCAGAATGGATGATGTGGTACCCATGACATTCGGTCGCCAAGCCCTCAATCAACTTGAAGCCAATCACTATCCGGTGGAATGGCATGATTACCCGATGCAACACAATGTCTGCGCCGAAGAAATCCTTAAAATTTCACAATGGCTGCAATCAAGACTAGGATAATAGCAATCCTAATAACGAAGTAACATCACTGACGGAGCCCCTGATGATTCGATTTTTAGCTGGCCTTATGCTGATTACTTCTGCGCTAACAATGGCAGAACCTGTTGTGAATCGAGCCCAGTTAACGAGCAATATAATAGATAAACTGCCAGTTGATGATTTACAAAATCTGATGGCGGTGCCTGCAGAAACCATAGCTAATGTCTACTTTTTTACTCAAGTAGACGGGCTCGCCGGACAACAAATTGTCCATCGTTGGCTATATAAACAAGAGCCTATGGCGGAAGTGCTATTGGAAATCGGGGGCGATAACTGGCGCACCCATTCCAGCAAAAAAATCCGCGCCAACTGGGCCGGCGACTGGCAGGTCCAAGTGCTGCATGGCGACAAACTTATTCATAGCTATGACTTCAAGGTTATTACCACTAAATAATCTAATCTTAGGATAAGTATTTTCGCTGTAGTTTGTTCGCCAAAGGCTTTTCGATTTTATATGTACTCAAAATCGACAGCAACACAATAACCACCGACGCCCCTAGAATATGGTAATGACCGGTGGCTGGATTAATCATCAAACTAATCCAACAAAAAATCATCACAATGTTCTGCCAAATAAAAATTGAGAACGATAGTTCACCCAAGAACTGCATACCCGGCAGCGAAAAAATCCGCGCAAAAATGCCATTACCACGAGCAAAATCAAGAATAATCTGCATATACAATGGCATAAACAAACCATGACGAATGAAGAATTTTAATGGTTCTGCAATGGTTCCCATGCAGGCATAAACAATCAGCCCCAATAACGCCACATCACCCCATGCAAACCAACTTGGTTCTGCAGGTCGCCAGTCACTGTTAAAACGACTGATGGCAAAAATCCGAGTAAGCAACATACCGGCAATAAAATGCGGCACCCAAAATAACGGTGTCGATCCAATAACAATCGCCCAAACAATATCCACATCGACCATGCCTTGAGTTAGCCAAGCATAAATCGCCGTCGGTACCATTGAGATAATCGGCAACGCCATTAGCAGTATTACGGACTGAGTCTGAGTCAATTTGCCTAGAACGTGCATTAACCATGGCATCACTAAGTATAAAAATACTAATGCGGAAATGGTCCATGTTGGCCAACTCCACATAGGAACCCAGGGTGCGTACCAAGCTTGGGTTAAAGTAATGCTGGCCACTGCACTAGCCGCCACTTCTAAACCAGAGAAACCATTTTGTAGATGGTTATAAAACATCAACAAAATGGTGGGTACAATCACTATCAAATGTATGGGGTACAGCCTAAACAAACGGCTTAACCAAAACTGCTTGCGGCTTATAGTGAGTTGCCCTTCCTTCCCCCAATACAAGTAGCTCAATATAAAACCAGACAACATGAAGAAGAATGGTGTACTTAAAAAACCATTAGACAAAAAACTCACCAATCCTTGGGGCATGCTGGCAAAGCCGATCATCAGGTTTTCAAAACCCTCGGCCTTATCGCCGTTGTATACACTCCAGAGATGAAACAAAAAAATATGAAATACCGCAAAGAAGCGCACTCCAGTCAATGCGGGAATGTGCACGCTGGTTTTAGCTGCCGTGACCGTTGCTGGGGAATCAATTGTTGTTGCCGATTGCATAGCTTTATCCTTAAAGTTGTCGTTATTCTGTAGTCTAATGTGCCAACGCTGACAGAGTTTCTCGCGCTACCGGCTTGCCATTGATCATGACAGTTTGAATGGTGTTAAAAGCATCATATTCTATCCGAGGATCTTTGCTCAACAGCAACAAATCCGCACGTTTACCTTCATGGACACTGCCAATGTCATGTTCCAAACCAAAGAATTTGGCGTTATTAATGGTTGCCGCTTGAAATCGGGTGAGGACAGAAATACCCGCCTGTTGCCAACGTAATAGTTCAAGATTTCCATTCAAACCCGTTGGGTTCGCATAGGTAAGATCGCTCGGCGTATCACTGCCAAAGAGCATTAATTCTGGCTCGCGCTCGGCGATATAGTTTGCTGTGGTTAATACTCGTTCAATCGCATCGACACTTAACAGTTGCCACTGACCTTTTTCTAACATTGATTTCGCCCATGGACGTTCACTGGCTTTGATAGTTGCTTGTTGGCCTGCCTCACTCAGATACCACTGCCTTAATATCTCAGGCATAGCCTGTTTTATTTGCGGCTGTTGCAAGTAGTCAGGGTTATGTAGGTCCATTTCACCGTAAAGTACCTGTACGGTTGGCTGCTGTTTAATGCCTTGCTGAATTACCCTATTTAACAAATTCACTATCTCCGGCGTTGGCTTGGTTTGTGTATTGTCGTTCCATGTCCACATGCCGTGTACAAAAGCATCCACACCGGCATCCACGCCTGCTTGTTGCGCTTGTTGCGAATTCGCATGCAATACCAATGGCAAACCCACTTGATGAGCTTGACTGACTAAGTCTTGCAGTAGCGATATTGACGGTACTGGCCATTGACCATGGCCGCCAAAACCAGATTCGTAATGTGTTTTTACACATATTGCGCCATCGTCTTTAATGCGTTTAACCACCGCTTTAGGCGAATGTTCATCAAATTTGAGATCAGATGGGAAACTATGCCGATGAGACTCATCGACAATAAAATTAGGCACAACATCATAACGATATTGCTTGGGTATGAACTGCGTCGGGTAACCGTCCATCACCGGTGCCGCAGCACAAAAATAAGCTTGAGGACGCAATACTTGCTCGTTCCACTGTGTAATCGATTGGCTATCGGAGTTCAAATCAATCAATGTGGTAAAACCGTAATACAGATAACTTAGTGGTTTATGATTAAGCGCAGCTTGGGCTACTTCTGGAAATGCCTGTTCCTGCTGCATTGTCATCCCCGGCACACCGCTAAGATGGGTATGACTATCAATTAGTCCTGGTGCCAAAAACAGCCCTTCAGCATTGATAACTCTGGGAGTTCCCTTAAGCATATGGCTTAGGTTTTGACCAATTTTTACAATTCGCCCGTTTTTAATAAACACGTCTGTCGGTTTATTGGCTGATACATCGGCGGCATCGCTTTGAGGATTACTAATAACCACATTGGTAATGAGGTAACTGCTAGTATTCTCTTCGGAGGTGCTGCTAGCCGAGGCATTGAACACCATTAATAAAAAAAATACTCCGCTGAACTTAAAGTTTAAAAATTTACGCAACGTCATTCTCCTTTTGCTTGTTTTAATATAGCTAAGCAGAGATTAAGCCAACTCCGACATAACCATTAACAATTTGATTTATATAATTTTTTATATTTATCTCTCTTCTAGAAAGTGAACTTAGCTGTAATAAAATTAGCTTTTTGGTCATTTTGACCAGACTTTTTAAAATTCTCACAACGATGGCAAAGCAATAAAGGATAAATATGCGTCTGGTTACATTCTTATTTCGACTTTCTGTTAAGATTACGCATAATCTGCATATCGCGTTTTGATAGGAATTTTCATGACTGACAGAGTCATTCGCATTGCCACACGCCAAAGTGCATTAGCCTTGTGGCAGGCTGAATTTGTTAAATCAGCATTACAAGCTGCCCATCCCGGCTTACAAGTGACCTTGGTACCCATGACTACCAAAGGCGACCAAATACTCGATTCGCCGCTGGCCAAAGTCGGTGGTAAAGGCTTGTTTATCAAAGAGCTTGAAGTGGCCATGCAAGAAGATCGCGCGGATATTGCGGTGCATTCTATGAAAGATGTGCCAATAGAGTTTCCAGCTGGTTTTAGTATTCACGCCATTTGCGAGCGTGAAGACCCCCGTGATGCCTTTGTCTCCAATCACCATGACAATCTCAATGCCTTACCTCAAGGGGCGATTGTCGGTACCTCCAGTTTACGTCGGCAGGTACAAATTAAAAAGTTGCGCCCAGATCTCAAGATTAAAGATTTGCGCGGCAATGTGAATACCCGCTTAGCCAAGCTTGATGCTGGCGATTACGATGCCATTATTCTCGCTTCAGCGGGTTTGTTACGCCTAGAGATGCCAGAACGTATTCAAGAATATATCGCTGCTGAAGTATCATTACCGGCAGTTGGTCAAGGGGCGGTAGGTATTGAATGCCGCGATGATGACCACGAGCTAATTCAATTATTAGCGCCATTACACCATCAAGCCACAGCACAATGTGTTTTAGCCGAGCGCGCCCTTAATAAAAAACTACAAGGTGGTTGTCAGGTACCCATTGGTAGCTTTGCCCAGCTACAAGACGACACCTTACATCTGCGGGGTTTTGTCGGCGCAATACACGATGAGCGTATCCTCTATGCAGATGCCAGCGCCCCCAATACACAGTCAGAAGCGCTTGGATTAAAAGTCGCGCAAGCTCTTATCGATCAAGGGGCAGAAGAATTATTACAACAGGCGTATCAGGATTAACCATGGCGGATTTTTTACTTTTCAGGCCCGAGCCCAAATGCAGCAACAGCGTGGCGCAATTGCAAGCCGCAGGCATTGATGTAATAGGTCAGCCGTTGCAACAAATTGAGGCCGACAATCAACAAATTAAACTGTGTCAGCAAACCCTAAGCCAGTTACCGGCCAAGTCGTATGTGGTTTTTACCAGTACCTTTGCCGTTGAATATGCCCTTGAGTCTTTCAAAGACACCTCATGGTCTACAGGTTTAACTTGTTTTGCTGTAGGTAAAAGCACTGCTGATGCCTTGGCAACTGCGGGCATCAAGGCCAACTTACCCAAACGCTTTGATTCCGAAGGTTTGCTGGAATTAGCTGAGCTTATCGATGTAAAAGATAAACAGGTGGTTATTGTTAAAGGCCACAACGGCCGCGAGTCGTTAATTAACGAACTCGAAGAGCGCGGTGCCAAAGTTAACGCCTTTAATCTCTACCATCGTCGGCCGGTAGCGCTGAATAATCTGCAACAAACATGGCAACAATCAGCAATTCGATGCATTATTGTTACTAGTGGCGAACAAATTGATATCGCCTTTAAACAGTGTGATCAGCAATGGTTATTGAGTCGCCACTGGATCACGGTTAGCCAACGTTTGGCCGACCACTTAACGGAAAAAGGTGTTAGCCAGATTCACCTTAGTGAAGGTGCCCACGACGAAGCACTTATCACTAGTGCAAAACACTATTTGGCACAAGCTTTGGAGCAAGCAACAATGGCGCAAGATACCCCATCAGCACAACAACAAAAATTGCAAAAGCTTGCCGAAGAAGTGCGTGATAGCGTGCCAACAACGCCATCAAAGCCAACTGCAGCAGCCAAAACACCGGCGGCGCCAGCACCTAAAGCAAATACGACGGCCAGTACGCCTGCGTCTATTCGTAAAGGCAGTCCTTGGCTGGCGCTATTTACTATTATCAACTTACTGTTGCTGTTACTGGTCTTCGCTGCTGGTTATTGGGCATGGCAGCAATGGGATCTTTATCAACAGAGCAATCAACAACGAGTCGATACCGAACAGCAGCAGATGACCAGCGCATTAACCGATATGCGCTCACAACTGCAAAATGATGTCGACCAACAAGCGGCCGTGATTGCCCAACAATTACAGCAGTTTCAACATCAAGACGAAGCCTTTAACAAACGTTTAGCTGAACTCAATGGTCAACGCCCTAGTGATTGGGTGTTAGCCGAAGCCGATTATTTAGTGCGCATGGCAGGGCGAAAGTTGTGGTTAGAACATGATGTGGCAACCGCCATATTAATGCTACAAAACGCCGACCAACGTTTAGCCGATTTGAACGATCCCAGCTTAATTCCTATTCGCACTTTACTGACAGAAGATATTCAAACAGTACGCTTAATTAATAATGTGTCCCTCAGTGAAATTGCTTTAGAGCTTTCTGCGCTCGTTGGCCAAGTCAATGGCTTGCCATTAGCAATGGTGACATTACCCGAAGCAGAAGAAACTGCAGAAGATACTGCCCTAACGACCACTGTAGATGACTGGCGCACTAATCTGGCCAAAAGCTGGAATAACATAGTTGATGACTTTATTACCGTGCGTCGCCGTACCGACAGCGTGCAGCCGCTGATGAGTGAACAACAACAATGGCTGGCCAAAGAACAGCTTAAACATTATCTACTACAAGCAGAAATCGCCGCATTGCGGGAACAAAGCACGCTGTTTAAGTCAATGTTGGACTTAAGTCAGCAATCATTAAATCAGTATTTCGATTTATCCGTATCCAGTAGCCAGCAATTTTTACAGCAATTGCGCCAACTCGCCGAACGAGATATTGCTCGTTACTATCCACAGCAGCTGGCAGCAGCGCAACCCTTGCAAGATTTACTCAAGCAACGGGTGAATGGTTTGTACAGCAACTCTCAACAAGACCTTGACGCAGCGCCCACCACAACAGGTGACGCCCTATGACCCGTATCATTATTTTGCTGTTGGTCATAGTAGGTGGCTTAGTAGCAGGCCCTTACTTTATTGGTGAAAAAGGCTATGTGCTGTTTGCCTTTGAAAATTGGACCGCTGAAATGTCGGTTATCAGTTTTGGCATATTAATGTTTGCGGGCCTGCTGGCTTTTTTGGTTATTGAGTGGTTAGTAAAACGCTTGTGGCGTGGTTTTGATGGTTCTTTTAGTTGGTTTAGTGGTTGGAGTCAGCGACGACGCAATAAGGCTTTTATGCTGGGTATGCTGGCCGCCGAAGAACAACAATATAGCGAAGCACAAAAGCACCTCAGTAAAGTGAATCATGAAGACTATTCAGGTTTAACCCTATTAGCTTTGGCCAATAGTGCGTTGCAACAGCAAAATAATGATCAGGCCATTGATTATTGGCAGCAGGCGCAACAACAACAGCCTAGCCAACTTGCGGCCACGTTGCATTTAGCACGTTATTACTTAAAAAATAACGACAGTAAGCAAGCACTGACTTGTTTGGGATCAGTTACTGATGAAACAACTCTACGCCACCCTAAGCTTGTGCAGTTAATGGCTGAGGCACTTGCCGCCAGCAAGCAATGGCAAAAGTTACATCAACGCTTACCGGAATGGAAAAAGGCACTGGGGAAAGTCCAATATCAACAATGGATGGCCCAAGCTAGCCAAGGTGTATTTGCTGAAATAGCCAGCAAACAAGGCGCTAATGCGCTGAAACAACACTGGCAGCAACTGTCCCGATCTGAGCGCAAAGATCCAGCGCAACAGGCTGCCTATATCCAGCAATTGATTCAGCAAGATATGCATACCGATGCGATGCAGGCATTAGTAGATTTCCAGTCGCAACCACAGGCGCTATTACTACCTTTGTTTAAACTACAACGTAGTAATAACCCAGCACCGGCCATTAAAAAATTGGAAGGTTGGCTGAAAAGTGACGTGAGTAATACCACATTGCTGTCAACCTTGGCCCATGTTGCTTTTAACGCCAAAGACTTCAGTTTGTGTGAAAAGGTCATGACCAAACGTTTGCAACTACAAAGCGACCGTGAAGATCAACTGTTAATGGCAAAGACCAAAGAAGCACTAGGTCAACCGCAAGCGGCGTTATTGTTGTATAAACAAGCGTTACACATCACTAACTAAGATTGTTACTACAATCACAGACTTACCCCTGATTGCCGCGTTAATTACACCTATAGCCGCTGTCAGCGGTTATATCTAAGCGCGCGATGTGATTGATTTTTACTGTAAACTCTATACCGTGTTCTAGGCAATAACTGCAATTCACTTAAAAAGGTATTCATTATCAATATGACTTTTTCAATGACCGATGCGGCGCGAAAAGCGCAAATCGCATCTCGCCAAATGGCCCGATTATCGGCCACGCAAAAAAACGCCGTTCTGGCGAGCATCGCTGACACCCTAGTCAGTCAAACCGAATCCATCCTAGTTGCCAATAAGCTAGACTTAGACGCAGCACAGGAAAGTGGCCTAGACGCCGCGATGCAAGATCGATTGCGGCTTACCCCAGCTAGCATTATCGATATTGCCAATGCAGTGCGAGAAATTGCCGCACAACAAGATCCAGTTGGCGAAATCACCAAAATTCAACGCCGCCCTAGTGGTATTGAAGTCGGCAAAATGCGTATTCCACTCGGGGTGATCGCTATGATTTATGAATCACGCCCCAACGTTACCATTGATGCCGCCGCATTATGTTTAAAAGCCGGTAATGCCGTGATCCTGCGTGGTGGTAAAGAAGCTATTCACTCTAATTTAGCTTTAGCTAAATGTATTGAATCGGCCTTAGCCGAGCACAAAGTCAGCCCAGATGCGGTAGTAGTAGTGCCCGATCCCGACCGCGCCATCATGAATGAATTAATGACCTTAAGTCAGTATGTAGACTTAATCATTCCCCGCGGTGGTGAAAGCCTAATCCGTTTTGTATCTGAAAATAGCCAGGTGCCAGTAATTCAACATTTCAAAGGGGTTTGCCATTTTTATGTGGATGATGCAGCTGACTTGAATAAAGCCTTAGCCTTGCTAGATAACGGTAAAGTACAACGCGTCAGTGCCTGTAATTCTTTAGAAACCTTATTGGTGCATAAAGATATTGCCGCCGCATTTTTACCCATGGCGTCAGAGTTGTTCAAGCAAGCCAAAGTAAAAGTACACGCCTGTGAACAAAGCATTGGTTACCTAGAAAATGCAGAACCTGCTACCGAAGCCGATTGGGATGCTGAATATCTAGCACTAGAAATCGCGGTTCGAGTTGTTGAAGATTTCGACGCGGCAATTGCGCACATTGATGCCCACAGCTCTAGCCATACTGAAGTGATTGCGACTCAGGATTATTCACGAGCGCAGCAGTTTATTCGCTGCGTGAATTCAGCAGTGGTAATGGCCAATGCCTCATCACGTTTCTCTGATGGTGGCGAACTAGGTTTAGGTGCAGAGATTGGCATCTCGACCAGTAAGTTACACGCCTACGGACCAATGGGTGCAGAGTCACTGACCACCGAGAAGTTTATTGTGCTCGGCGACGGCGAAACTCGCGCCTAAATAAGAGCGAGTTGGCAACTGCCTCTACGCTATAACAACACTATTCTAAGGCAGCATGATTAATAACATCATCGCTGCCTTTTTGTTATTTATTAAACAAGTGAGTAGGTTGATACTTCAACATCCCCAATAAAAAAGCCACCGTAAATGCGGTGGCTTTTAACAATGTTAGTTAGTGACTAAAACTGATATTTAAGCCCTGCGTACGCAGCAGAACCTGAGGTACGATAAGCCGTAAGATCTTGATAATCTTTATTAAAGGCATTCTCGATCCGAGCAAAAACCGTCAATTCATTATTCACAGAATAACGGCCCGAAATATCCAACACTTGGTAATCATCCATCGGCGTGCCATTGTCCACAAAGTCACGCACTAAACGGGCATTAGCTGACAATCTAATATTGTTCAATTGTACATAAGTGCCAATATTAGCTAAATGCTTAGGGCGACGACTACGAATTTCACCCTCGGTATCAATCGCATCGTTATAGGTATAGTTAAAAGTAACCCCTGCATGCTTACCTAGCACTATATCGCCAATTAATTCGATACCTTTGGATCGTGCTTCTCCTAGCACTTGTAAATACCCAGAGTACGTCGCTAGATCGAAATCAATACCATCAGTAATCTTTTGATCAAAATAGACGACTTGCAACTGGGTACCTGAGGCAAGAGTATATTCCAAGGCCACTTCGTAACCTTTGGTGGTTTCTTCTTTTAGATTGGTTTCCGAAGCAGGAGCATAAGCCCATGGACCACGATTGTATTCAATCTCATATAAGCTAGGTGCTCTAAACCCAGTGCCGTAAGCACTACGTAACTTCAGTTCGTCTTCGCCTAACGCCCAAATATAAGCGCCGCTTAATCGATAACTGGTATGTTCACCAAAGTCTTCATTATCATCATGACGCGCACCTGCGGTAATAAAAAAGTCTTTCAATAATTCACTTTGATATTCTAGATAATACCCCTTCTGGGTACGACTTTGTTCGGCAGAAGTAATACTTTCTTGTTCCCAATCAAAGCCATATATAATGCGAGTGTCAGGGTTGAAATTAGAATGCCCTAGGTATTCGAAACGCTCTGCTGATCCTTTAGTAAAATAACTAGTCACCAAGTCTTTAAAATTCTCACGTTCAACATTGGTTTTAGTAAAGGCGAATTCATGTTCTGAACTGACGCCACTATAATTGACACTGGCCCGGACATTACGTTGTTCAAAATTGCTATCGCAATTATTACTCGCGCTTGCACCAGAGCCGCAAGAATCAAACTCACCATTACCTTTATTGTTACGAGCAACTAAGCCTACAGATATCTGCTCATTAACTTTGTAACCCAGTCGTGCGTGCACTGTAGTATTGTCATAGCCGTCATTATCCGGATTAGCGTTATCACTCAATCGAGAATTAAAACCATCGGTGGAATAGTCTGCTAGTGCTAAGTAATAGTCCAACTGTTGCTGGCTACCACCTACATCTGCGCTGATATTGCGAGTGTCATAACGACCATACTCGGCCGATACGCTACCGGCAACGGAGTCGGTATAACCACCACTTTCGATGTTGATTACGCCACCAGCATCGGCACCATAAGCCATACCCTGACTTCCACGGAGTATTTCGACCCGGGAAATATTAGCGCTTTGCAAATGTCCTAATTGTGGCTGCACCTGAGTACCAGTTGGATCGGAGATATCCACACCATCAACTCGCACCAAAGTACGATAACCTTCTTCACCACGAATGCGTAAGGCAGTAGTAGAGCCCGCGCCACCGCTATTGGTCACACCAACAGAAGGTTGTGCCTTTAACACATCGGCTAAATTGGCATAACCGCGGTCTTGAATCTGTTCTGCAGTGACAACAGATACCGATGTGGCGACTTCACGAATAGGCATGGCTACTCTGCTGGAAACCACGACGACGCGCTCAAGATTTTGTTCTTCAAGATCAGCAGCAAGCAAGGGGCTACTGGTTAACGCTATTGAAATGGCAAGCGCCAATGAATTGTGTTGCATTAGTTTTCCTCAATCTATAAAAATATCACGATCGAAGGAGGGGTAAAGAGGATGCGGTTAACCTGACAAATCCCGATAGCTCAACATGGTTTAACTAAACATGTATCAACACCGAATTAAGTTGAGTATGCATTCTAATGAAGCCCTCCGCTTCATTCGTACAAATAAACCATTCAAAAGGCCGGTGTCGGGCTTACATGCTTAACACATGATTACCGTTGCGGGGGCAGCGGTGGATTAAAACAAACGGGCCAATATTGTTTGTTTCACCACACTTCCCGTTTACCCTGTTCCAGCTGTATTGGCATACGCTGAACAGGCACCTCGAATAGCGGCGCTGAAGATACAAATTGTCACCGCAAATGGCAAGTTATTTATATCTTTATGTTGTATAAAATCTATTTATTATCAATAAATTGACTAAAAACTGGTTTTTGTAACACCTGCTGCAAACGCAATAAGTCTTGCTCGAGGGGAATGCCAAAGCGTAGCGCTTTGCCGTCATCACATAACCTAACGTAAATCCCGTGCTGACAGAGCAAATCAAACAGGCTAGCAGCATGATCAGACTGAATGGTTTGAAATAAAGCTGTACCTTGGGGGCCTTGATGGAAAGTATCCGCGAGTAACTTGTGTAATGCCGCACTTAAGCGGGCTAAAGACTGTCGTTGTTGCTGTTGCCAGTTTGCATCAGTTAACGCCAAAGCGCCCACCGCCTGTGCCGGACCATTAACGGCCCAAGGCCCAAGCGTTTGACTGAACAATAACAACCATTGCTCCGAAGCCGCCACAAAACCTAAACGTATTCCTGCTAAGCCAAAAAACTTACCCACGGAGCGTAAAATGATCAGTTGCTCATTCGGCAACTGGCTCAATATGGAATGCTCAGGCGTACAGTCCATAAAAGCTTCATCAACAACTAACAGCCCTTGTTTGCTGACAATAACATCCAGTAACGCCAACATTGCAGACTGTTGCCGCAATTCGCCACTGGGGTTATTAGGATTAATAACTACAACAATGTCCTTTGCCGCCAATTGGCAGAATTGCTCATCGCCTTGATAATGCACAATTTGATAACCGGCTTCGCGCCATGCTTTATGATGCTCCTGATAGCCCACCACCGGCAACCACACCCGACTATCAGCAAAACCTTGTTGTTGGCAAATAGTGGGCAATTGTTGAATGACGCTCTGACTACCTGCAATGGGTAACAGCTGCTGACACTGATAATAACTTTGAGCTGCGTTGAGCAAGTCGCCGTTTACTTCTGGCAAGCAACGCCATAATTCATCATTGAGCTGGGGGACAGGGTAACCGCGAGGTGCAATGCCGGTAGAAAGATCTAACCATTGTGTTTGAGAAATATCGTATTGCTTAGCGATTTGCTGTAATTGCCCACCATGTCGTAGCGTTTTTTCCGTCATATTCGCCCCCACAACATTGACCATATTAAGCCACTAATAAACATCAATACCACCCATGTCCATGCACTTTTGCGTACTAAGCTGATTGCTTTGGGTATATGTGCAATTTCCACCTCGGTACCCGCTCCCAGAATGGGACTATGTAATGCTTGACCTTGATACTGCGATATTCCGCCTAACTGGCAGCCAATAACGCTGGCACCTGCGGCCATACACAAGCCGCCATTTTTACTTTTGTATAAGCGGCTTTGTTGCCATGAACAGTAAAATATTGATACTGCCTTTGCCGGGCTTTTTGTCTGAATGACATATAAAAAGGCGCTGCAATAAGCGCTTAACCAACCTAGCCAATCATCCATGCGCGCCGCGCACCAACCAAAAGCTTTAAAACGCGAATTTTTATAACCCCACATGGCATCCAAGGTATTGACCAAACGATGCAATATCACTAACGGCGCACCACCAATAACAAAATAGAATAGACTGGCAATCACTGCATCGTGACCATTTTCTAATACCGATTCCACCGTCGCGCGGCTCATCTGCTTTGCGGTTAATGTTTGCGTGTCGCGACTCACCAAGTAGCCGGTAAACTGCCGTGCGATGGTTAAGTCGTGCTGAGCTAAGGGCTTAAATACCTGCATGGCATGCAGATCTAAACTGCGCAGGCCAATGGCAAAATACAGCAACAACGTTTCGAGAATAAATGACCAAGGCTGGCTGAACTCTATACTCCACAAGAAAATGGGCAGTGGCAAAACCAACAGCAACCAGCATCCAGTTCCTACAGCCTTACTGTAATTACCCTGATTAAAGCGTGCCTCTAGGGCGTTAGTTAAGTGGCCAAATCCCACCAAAGGGTGATAACGCTTCACCTCGCCAACCAATTTATCAATCAGTAACGCCAAGGCCATTTGCAAGGCAATCAGGCATAACTCGTTGCTCAGCAAACTAGTCAATGAAGCCGCCCCAGTGCAGCCTGTTATTTTCCACAGACAATTGAATACCTTGAGTATTATCCAACGCCATTGATTGACCCCATTGAGTCATTAAGCAACTCAAGGCATCGCCGTGGCTTATTACTAAGGTATTGGAGTTAGGGTTTTGTGTGGCTAGGGATATCAACGCTCGTTTCATACGAGCTATAACCTCAGCGCTCGATTCACCCGATATTGCTGGCACTAAATCGAGCTGTTGATAGCAATGCTGTTTAAAAGCGTTGAAACCACTGACTTGCTTTACCCATTGGCCCTGCCAATCACCAAAATGGCGCTCTTCTAAACCCTCAACACTGTGACAGTTGAGTTGTAATAGATCTGCACAGATTTTGGCGCTATGGCTAGCTCGCCCCAGAACTGAACTAACCACTTTGGTAACTTGCCAATGACGGGCTTTATCCGATAACTGCTGCGCTTGCAAACGACCTAGTTGGGTAAGATCACTATCTAGCTGGCCTTGTAGTTTACCTTGCAGATTCCACTCACTTTGCCCATGGCGGCAAACATACAAGCGCCCCTTCATGCCGTTTACCATGGTATTTAAGAGCCGGATTGTTGGGTATAAAACCCTCGAGCGGCATCCATTTGTTCGCACATAAGAGTCACTTCATCCAGCATGCGCACCGTCATGCGGTGTACCTTGTCGGAATCGGGATGCAAGATAAAACCATTGGCACTAGCAGGCACATCCGGCCATTGACTCCAATCAAGCGCATCGGAAGAAATGGTTTTATTCATAGTCGGTTGGATAACGATTTGCGGTTGAGTAATAAATACCTGTTCCAAGCCTACTTGCGGATACTCGTCTTCAGCTTTAGCGAAAGGATTAACACCACCGCAGAGTGCTACTTGTTGTTGGGGCCAAGCGTTATTGGCAACCGTACGTAGCGGCCTTGACCATAATTCATAAAAAACACTCACTGGTTCTGCTTTAGCGTAGCGCTGCTTTAATGCATTAAGACGGCTTAAATAATCTTCGGCTAAGGCATTGGCCTTGGTTTCACGACCAGTGACCTTACCCAGCATGATCAGCTCTGCGGCCACATCAGCAAGATTTTTTGGCTGAGAATAGACAATATTCAGCTTATATTTTTGCAAGCGAGCAAGGTCATCACTGGGATTACCGTTTTGCCAAGCAATGATCACATCGGGCTGTAATTGCACCACCTTTTCTATTTGCAAACGCGCGTAGTTGCCCAAAACCGGAATGGCTTTCGCAGCTTCGGGGTAATCCGCATGGGCAGTGGTAGCAATAATTTGCTCACCGGCGCCAATAGCAAACAACGACTCCACAATATGCGGCGCTAACGCCACAATGCGCAATTGTTGACGTTGTTCAGCGCTTAAATCAGCCTGAGTTTGATTAGCGCAAGTCACTGCCGATAACAGCATGCAACTCAGGAAAATGCCGCTGGTTTTAAAGTTTTTCAACAACCTAATCATCACCAATCAATACCTTTTTGCGCTTTGATACCATCATCAAAAGCATGTTTGATGGGGCGCACTTCACTAACGGTATCGGCAATCTCGATGACAGATCGGTGACAAGCACGACCGGTGATCACCACATTCTGCTGGGTTGGGCGTGCAGACAATGCGGCGACTACTTCATCCACATCCAGATATTTATAACTCAGCATGTAAGTTATTTCGTCCAGCAACAGCAAATCGATACTCGGGTCTTGTAAGCATTGCTTAGTAAATTCCCAGGCTTTTTTGGCGGCGGCAATATCGGTGGTTTTGTCTTGGGTTTCCCAAGTAAAACCGGTGCCCATCACATGAAATTCTACACCTAACTTTTCCAGTAAGTCGCGCTCACCACAGGGCCACGTACCTTTTACGTACTGTACGACACTAGCTTTCAAACCGTGGCCGACAGCGCGAGTGACGGTACCAAAACCAGAGGTAGATTTACCTTTACCATTGCCGGTTAATACAATCAAAATGCCCTTTTCTTGTTGGGCATTGGCTACACGCTCATCGACTTTGGCTTTTTGCTGCTGCATCCGCGCCTTATGGCGGCCATTATCATCTTGTTGGTCTGTCATCATCTGCATCCTATTATTACTAAATCTGCGTTCACTGACTTATTTCTATAAGCGTATAAACGACTCAATTCTCTGCCAATCCAATGACTCGTTACATGCCTGAGCCAAACGTTGTATTTCCCGCTCTTGTAATTGCTGATAATCCTCAAGTAAATCGGTATTGGCACCAGCCCATTGCAGCAGTGCTTGTAGTGCTTGAGGATGGTCAAAAAGGCCATGAAAGTAAGTACCTGCTACGTTGTTATCTTCATTAATACAGCCCTCTTTCTCGCCATGATCTAACTCAATCAAAGCTTGTTGTTCACCGATGTACTGGCTAATACCCGCGTGAATCTGGTAACCGTCGATAATGCACGGGGGAGATGATTTATGATTCAGCAATAAGGTTCCTCGGCTTTGCAGTAGCTGTTTTTCTTTTTGTAATTCTGTACTTATACCTAAATAACCCAAACCCGCACTGCTACCGGCACTATCCTCGATGCCTAAGGGATCGTGGATCTGCTCTCCAAGCATTTGATAACCGCCGCAAATACCCAGCACTTTACCGCCGTAGCGCAAATGCCGCTGTAGCTGTTTGTCCCAACCCATGTCACGGGCCAACGCCAGATCAGCACGAACATTCTTACTACCAGGCAGAATAATCAGGTCACATGGGGGTATTGGGCTGCCCGGTGCAACAAAGGTTAGATTCACCTGCGGATGTACCCGCAACATATCAAAATCTGTATGGTTACTAATACGTTTAAACACCGGCACCGCAACATTTAAACGAATATCAGTGGGCTGCAAATTCTGTTCGGCTTGAATCGCATCTTCAGCGGCCAATTGCAGATTATGCAAATAGGGCAGCACGCCCAATACCGGCTTGCCGGTACGTTTCTCTAACCAATCCAATCCCGGCTCTAGCAATTTGATGTCCCCACGAAATTTATTGATGACAAAGCCCACCACGCGGTTTTGCTCGCTGGTCGACAGCAAATCTAAGGTGCCAACTAATTGCGCGAAAACCCCACCACGATCAATATCGGCAATAATCATCACCGGACAATCCACCGCTTCGGCAAAGCCCATATTGGCGATATCACCTTCACGTAAATTAACTTCCGCTGGGCTACCTGCACCTTCAACCACCACCACTTGATAGTCTTGTAGCAAACGTTGATGGGATTCGAGCACCGCTTGCATGGCGATTTTTTTGTACTGGTGATAGCCCTTAGCTTGCATATCCGCCACCGCCTTACCGTGAATAATCACCTGCGCACCGGTATCTGAACTGGGTTTGAGTAACACCGGATTCATATCCACAGTCGGCTCCACACCCGCCGCCTGTGCTTGCACCGCTTGAGCACGGCCAATTTCTCCGCCATCGGCAGTTACCGCACTATTGAGTGCCATATTTTGTGGTTTGAACGGGGCGACTTTGTAACCACGGTCTTTGAAACAACGACACAGTCCGGCCACCAGCATGCTTTTACCGGCATCCGAGGTGGTGCCTTGTACCATCAAGGTGGCACTTTTGCGGATATTGCTGACTGTCATACTAGTTGTTCCTGCCATGGCAATGGTCGAGCAATACAGTTAACCATGGGTTTTGCTTGCTCATCAGCAGCAATAACTATGTCGGTTAAACTAGCATAACCAATGTTTAACTGGCTGTACCATTGGCCGCTGCGCCAATCCACAGGTAATATTTGCGCTAAAATTTGCCGAATAACTCCACCATGACAGATCAGTAAATTTTGCTGCCCGCGATAACTCAACAGCAAGCGTTGCCAGCAGGCACTAACCCGCTGGTGAAAGTCCGTTAGAGATTCGGCGCCTGGCAAGGTGCAATCCAAAGGTGATGCCCAAAAGGCTTCCAGTAATCGCCAAGAACCCGGATCACCTTCATGGTGAATGGCATCAAAAGCCACACCATCCAACTCACCAAAATCACATTCGCGTAGGTCATCTTCAATCACCAACGGCACCGCCCAATGTACGGCGGCATGTTCGGCAAACTGACGACAACGGAGTAGCGGCGAACTAATGATCCTATCTGGCCGTGGCATGGTTTGAATTTGTTGCTGTAAGTTCTGCCAACCTAACTCGCTTAAACTAACATCGGTGCTACCGTACAACGCCGCCGGACCTTCTACCTGACCATGGCGTAACAGCGTAAATTGCGTGGGGGTGCTACTCATGGCTGCTGACCGGCAGTTTTTAACGGCAAGGGTAATCCCGCAGCAATTAAGGTGACATTATCTGCGACTTTGGCAACTGCCTGATTTAACCAACCGGCTTGATCGACGAATTGTCGACTGACTTCCCCCAAGGGGATCACGCCCATTCCGACTTCATTAGAAACCAGAAAGATATCGGCTTTGCTATTTCTAAGTACTTGGCAAAGTTGGCGGGATAGCAGACTAAAATCTTGCTGCGGTGCATTGTACAGCTGGTTATTCAACCATAACGTCAAACAATCGATAATCACTACACCGCTAGCTTGCTGTGCTATCCATTCGCTCAGCTGCATTGGTACTTCAGCGGTAAGCCAATGTGCAGGACGCTCGGCCTGATGGCGGGCGATACGCTGGGCCATTTCGTTATCGGTATTGGTAGCCGTAGCTACATAAGTGACTTTTTGTTGGGTCAGATTACTAAGTACTAACGCTTGTTGTTCCGCAAAGCTGGATTTACCAGAGCGTGCGCCACCGAGAATTAAATGAATCATGCTTACCCTACCACTGCTGTGCTGGTCACCGGCGATAACATCGCTAGCAGTAACAAGTAAATTAGCACTTCCTGAAACTGTTGCGCCGCACCTAAACAATCACCGGTAATACCACCAATATGTTGTTGAAAGCGATTCTGTAATAGCGCTCTTAAAACAAAACAGCCAAGCACCAGTAACAATATTTGCGACAGTGGAAGCCACCACAAGCCTAAGGAGCCTATGGCAAACAACATCAGCAATTGGGGCAAACTATAAGCGCTAACCAGCGAGGTGCTTTTGCTCAAATCGCGCTCACCGGCAGCGACATATTCGGCACTTTGCACATGAGATAGCGCCATCGCTCTGGATAGAGGGTAGCTAATACATAACGCCAGCAATAATTGTTGCTGCTCAGCTAATGCGCTCAACAACACGAACTGCAGCAATAAGCTCATAATCAATGCGCAACTGCCGTAAGTACCAATACGACTATCTTTCATAATGGTGAGCTTTTGTTCACGCTGATAGCCACCAAAAAAACCATCAAACATATCGGCTAATCCATCTTGATGAAAAGCACCTGTAAGTAATAAGTTCAACACCAGTATTATGCAAACACTCGGCTGAATACCGATGAATGGTACGAGTAGCTGGTAACTAATCACCATAATTATCGCCAGTAACCAGCCTACTAGTGAAAAATAAGTGCCAGCGCTGTGCATTTTTTCAGGGGTATAATTCAGATTAGCAGGCGTCGGCAAGCGACTAAAAAAACTCAGTGCGAGCCAGAATAAATTCAACTGTTGGGCAATTACAATGCGCATAGGAACTACACCTTCACCTGTGCACTTTCGAAGGTGGCCATATCGTTGTAAAAACTGGCGGCAGCTTGTAGCAGCGGCAGTGCTAAGGCGGCACCAGTACCTTCACCCAAACGCATATCCAAACTTAGCAGCGGCTTTGCACCAAGTAGTTGTAATACCTTTTCATGGGCCTGCTCTGCGGAAGTATGCGCAAAAATCATAAACTGCCGTGACAACGGCGCTATTTTTGTGGCGATCAGCGCTGCAACCGAAACAATAAAGCCGTCGACGATTATAATTTTTCCCGCTTCGGCAGTGGCCAGCATGGCACCAACAATTTGTGCTATTTCAAAACCACCCACTTCACTGAGTGCCACTGATGGGCTTTGCACACTATCGCCATGATTGTCGCTGACACGCTGTAGCGCTTGCTGTATCAATTGTAACTTTTTGGCGTATTGTGCCTCATCAATGCCTGTGCCTTTACCCACAGTTTGCTGTGGCGGCAAATCAGCCAATAAAGATAACAGCGCTGAAGCACTGCTGGTATTGCCAATACCCATTTCGCCAAAGGCCAGTACATTACTGCCGGCTGATATTTGCTGCTGCGCGACTTCGGCACCGTATTTTAAGCATTGTTCGGCTTGTACCAATGTCATTGCTGGCACTGCCGAGAAATCCCCAGTGCCCTCACCTACGCGCTTTTCACTCAGCTTTTCATGTTGAATGGTGGCGGCTTGCAACATGCCCGCATCAATCACTCGTAAGTCCATATTCACTGTACGACAAAAACAGTTAATGGCAGCACCACCAGCTAGAAAGTTAAGCACCATTTGCCCAGTGACTTCTGGCGGCGCAATGCTGATGCCATTACGGGCAATGCCATGGTCCCCAGCAAAAATTAACATGCAAGGCTGATGTATTTGAATATTGTCAGTTGGCTGATTTTGTTGCCACTGGATCTGCGCCAGTTGGCGAGCCAAGTCTTCCAGCTTACCCAGCGCGCCTAATGGTTTGGTTTTGCTGTTGATACGCCCATCAATGGTGGCAATACATTGCTTATCCAAAGTAGGAATTACCCAAGAGCTCGAATTAAATAATGAAGATTGTGGCGCTGTCATTTTACTTCCAATTTTTTGTTTTAAATCGTCACACTTTTTGCTGACGCATCACAATAAGAAAAAACACACTGCCAATGGCAGCGGTAATAATACCAATAGGGATTTCTTGTTCCGGCAGCGCCGAGCGGGCGATAATATCCACTAGCACCATAAAGCTACCACCAAGCAATACGCAACCTAGGGTCACCACGCGGCTAGTCACGCCCACCCAGCGACGCACAATATGTGGGATCATCAAGCCAACAAAACCAATGCCACCACAATAGGCCACTATGCAAGCCGTTAAAGAAGCACAAATACCTAAAGACAACATGCGTAAACGGGTGACGTTGACTCCTAGGGTTTTGGCGTTGTCATCGCCGAGTAGCAGCGCATCTAATCGTCTGCCATAGAGCAACAGCAATAGCACGCAGCCAACCACCACCGGCAACATGATCCATGCATACCAATCTTCCACGCGAGCAAGGCTACCCATCAGCCAAAAGATGACTTTATTGGCGGCAAAGGGCTCACCTAAAAACAACAGAAAATGCGCCATGGCATTGAGCATAAAAGACACCGCCACACCGGCCAATAGCATTTGCTCACCGCGGCCCCCAAAAGAGGTGGCCGCCAACGCTTGCACTAAGGTCACCGCAAATATGGCACCTAACAACGCCGCCAAGGGTAATGCGATTGAGAAGGAAAATTCCGGCAAGAAATCCAGACCAATGCTACTGGTAAATTGACTATCGAAAAATAAAGTCGCAATACTAGCGCCAAGTCCGGCACCGGCCACCACACCAAATAAATAGGGATCGGCAAGACCATTACGAGTAATGTTTTGTAAGGTAGAGCCAGCAACCGCTAAACCAGCGCCTACTAAAAAACCCACCACAATTCTTGGCAGGCGGATATCCCAAAAGATCAGTTGATTGATCGCCGAGTCACATTCATTAACCACGCATTGATAAAGCTGCGCTGCGCTAAAATCAGCGGCACCGAAGAATATTGAAATGATAGGACAGGCCAGCGCCAATAAGATCAACAATGTCCATTTATAATTGCGCGATTTAAGCATGAGGTTCCTCAGACGATTGCAGAGGATAAAAATCGACCCGCAAGTTATTGCTGATTTCATCACGGCGAACCACATTCGGCAGATGAAAAACCTGCTGTAATATGTCAGCTTTAAGCACCGTTTCGGCATCGCCCTGCGCATGCACTCGGCCCTGATCCAATAAGCAAATTTCATCGCAGTAATTGGCGGTTAGATTGAGATCATGCAAGCTCATTACCACAGTAATATTGGTTTGATGGGCTAAGTTGCGCAATAACGACAACACCTGATGTTGATAAAACACATCCAAGTGATTCACTGGCTCATCTAAAATGATCAACGCCGCTTGCTGCACCAATGCCCGAGCGATCAGCCCACGTTGTTGTTCGCCACCAGATAATGAACTGAATCGTTGCTGATGTTTATCGGCTAAGCCAACGCGGGCGATAGCATCGTCAATGCGCTGAATATCGTCGTTGCTATCTTGACTAAGTAATGTTTTGTAGGGCAACAGACCCATGCGTACAATTTGCTGTAAATTCAGCGCAAATACATGATCATTCAATTGATTGACTACCGCAATTTGCTGCGCCAGTTGCATTTGACTTAGGTGATTTAACGCATGGCCACGCCAGCTCACTTGGCCTTGGGTTTTAATTTGCCCGGACAACATTTTCAGTAGGCTGGTTTTACCAGCGCCATTGGGGCCAATTACCGCCAACAATTTACCCGGCTGCAGTTCAATATTGATATCCGCCAAGATGACTTTGCCGTCAATCTGCAAATCAAGATGTGTAGCCTTAAGACCTTGTGAAACTGACATATGATGCCATCTGCCTTCGTTTAAGCGTTATAACCATAAGCAAAAAAGACGGGAATCGACATAAGCGGCAGCAATGATGCTGGGGGGATTATGTTATCCGTGTTTTCCCGCACGAAAATAGTAAACAAAATCTAGGCTGGTATCTGACTTAAAAGAGCACAAGCTTATCGCTAGTAGTCTTTATTACAGTTGCGGGCACAGTTCTGGATTGGCACCAGATTCCCATTTAAGTAAGGCCTTGAGGATTAACGACCTAACACCATAATTTGTGGGCGCAATATAGCAATTTATCGTTGCTCATTCCATTAAAACAACCATAAAAAAAGCCACCTAAAAAGGTGGCTTAGTCATGCAATTTCTATAACGAAGCGCTTAGTTAGCTTCAACAATCGCTTTCATGTCGGTCATATAGCCGCGCAGCATATCGCCCACTGACTCAACTTGATGGTTACGGATTTTTTTGTTGGCTTCAACAAGGGTTTTGTTATCAACACTGTTTGAAGTATCTGCCAAACCGCGACCAATTACGTCAGTACCGATTTTCGGCATGAATTTCTCAGCCAATAATGGGATAGCAGCGTTGGCAAACAAGTAGTTACCATATTCTGCAGTATCAGAGATAACCACGTTCATTTCGTACAAACGCTTACGCGCAATAGTATTCGAAATAAGTGGTGTTTCATGCAATGACTCGTAGTAGGCAGACTCTGGTAAAATACCAGCTTCAACCATCACTTCAAAGGCAATCTCAACGCCGACTTTGATCATCGCAACTAACAAAATGCCGTTATCAAAGAATTCTTGCTCGGTAATTTTACCGTCATATTCTGGAGAATTTTCAAAAGCCGTTTGACCGGTTTCTTCACGCCACTTAAGCAAGTTAGCATCACCGTTGGCCCAATCTTCCATCATAGTGCGAGAGAACTCACCGCTAATGATGTCGTCTTGATGCTTTTCAAATAACGGACGTAATAAACCTTCTAGCTCGTCAGACAACTCACAAGCTTTTAATTTAGCCGTGTTAGACAATCTGTCCATCATGTTAGTTACACCACCAATTTTCAATGCTTCGGTGATGGCTTCTAAACCAAATTGAATTAAGGCGCTGGCATAACCGGCATCAATACCGTCAGCAACCATTTTCTCATAAGCTAATACTGCTGCAGTTTGTTGCATACCACATAAAATGGTTTGCTCACCCATCAGGTCAGATTTAACTTCGGCAACAAAAGAAGACTCAAGCACACCTGCGCGATCACCACCCGTTGCAGAGGCTAATGCTTTAGCAATATCCCAACCTTGGCCTTGAGGATCGTTTTCTGGATGCACAGCGATCAATGTTGGTACACCGAATCCACGCTTATATTCTTCACGCACTTCAGTACCTGGGCATTTAGGTGCACACATCACAACGGTAAGGTCGCTACGAATTTGCTGACCTTCTTCAACAATGTTGAAACCGTGAGAGTAACCTAAGGTTGCACCTTGCTTCATCAACGGCATGATGGCTTCAACAACAGATGAATGCTGCTTATCAGGAGTGAGGTTATAAACCACATCCGCAGTTGGGATAAGTTGCTGATAAGTACCTACTTCAAAACCGTTTGAGCTAGCGCGTTGGAATGAATCACGTTTTTCATCAATCGCCGCTTGGCGCAATGTGTAAGAGATATTCAAACCAGAATCACGCATATTTAAACCTTGGTTTAAACCTTGAGCACCACAACCAACGATAACGATTTTCTTACCTTTTAGAAAATCACAACCTGTCGCGAACTCTTCACGTTTCATAAAACGACAGCGACCTAATTGGTCTAATTGCTGACGTAATGACAATGTATTGAAATAATTAGCCATGTTTTTGTCCTAATAATGGGAAAAATTAATTGCGATGAAGCATAGACCATTGGCTTTGTTGTATAAAATGATATATTTGCAAAACTATATTTCACATTTTGCAATAACGAGTGTCACCAATGGATTTTCGCAGCCTACAGCTCTTCCATCATCTGGCTAATAGCTTACATTTTGGCAAAACCGCCGATGCCCTATTTGTAAGCCCATCTACACTAAGCCGCGCAATACAAAGGCTGGAGGAAGAATGTGGTGCGACCTTACTATTGCGCGATAACCGTAGTGTAAAACTCACCGCTAGTGGCGAAAAAATGTTGGATTTCGCCGCGCAAACCTTGCGGGGTTGGTCACAGGTCAAATCCGACCTTCAACAACATAAACAACAACTCAGCGGCCAACTTAAACTCTATTGTTCCGTTACCGCCAGTTATAGCCATCTGCCGACGATTTTGGATAATTTTCACAGTAAGTTTCCCCAAGTAGAAATTCAGCTAACCACTGGCGACCCGACCCATGCCACCGAAAAAGTATTGAATCAGGAAGTGGATATGGCCATCGCTATTATCACGCCGGACTTCCCGAATACGTTATTTCATCAACACTTAGATAAACTGCCGTTAGTACTCATTTGCCCAGCAAGCAGTAAAATTAACCAACTCCAGCAAGTAGATTGGCGGACAATGCCGATGATCATGCCGGAATCCGGCCCGTCTAAACGTATTGTGCACCATTGGTTAACAGAACATGGGATTCGCCCGAAGATATACGCTAATGTCGCCGGTCACGAGGCCATTGTTAGCATGGTGGCTCTGGGCTGTGGCATGGGTATTGTACCTAGAGTGGTAGTTGAAAATTCCGTCGCCGGCAGCAAGGTGAATTGCATTGGTTTAAGCGATATAGAGTCTTTTAAATTAGGGATATGCTGCCTAGCGGAGCGGGTTCACGACCCGTTGATTGAATCGTTGTTGAAAGTTTCTTAAGTTCGTTTTACCTTACTGGGTTGTTAGCCCGCCATTTGTGCCAGCAAACGATCAAATGCACGGTAGCTCAACGCCTGCGCTAAATGTTGGTGTTGAATATTGTCGTGATTATCCAAATCGGCAATGGTGCGCGCGACTTTAATAATCCGGTGATAACTACGGATCGACAGTCCGAGTTTTTCTACTGCATTTTGTAAAAAGCGTTGGTCTTCTGCTAATAATGGACAGTAGCGCTCAAGCTCCTGATTACTCAATTGCGCATTGGTTTTGTTTGCTCTAGCCAACTGCATACGCCGTGCTCTCTCCACCCTCTGACGAATTTGTTCACTGGATTCACCGCGCTCGGCTACCTGCTCATTAAAACAACCCTGGGGCAATTTAGGCACGTCTATTTGCAAATCAATCCGGTCTAAAAACGGTCCAGAAATCCGATTCAGATAACGCAATATTTGATCGCCAGTACTACGGCCATCATCGATGGCTCCTGTCGGACTGGGATTCATGGCGGCAATAAGCTGAAAGCGTGCTGGAAATTGCGCCTGCCTCGCTGCTCTTGAAATACATACTGAGCCAGATTCTAAAGGTTCCCGCAACACATCCAACACGCGGCGGTCAAACTCCGCCAGCTCATCCAAAAAAAGTACGCCGTTATGGGCTAATGACACCTCTCCGGGCCTAGGCACGCTACCGCCCCCCACCAATGCCACCGCAGAGCTAGTATGATGTGGACTGCGAAAATGCCGCTGTCGCCAATTTTGTGGATCCACCGGTTTACCACATACGGAATAAATCGCCGCGGTTTCAAGCGCTTCATCATCGGTCATCATCGGTAAAATACTTAGCAAACGATTGGCTAACATAGTTTTACCGGTCCCCGGCGGCCCCGTCATCAGCATGTTGTGTTCACCGGCGGCGGCAATTTCCAGCGCACGTTTGGCGGCACTTTGACCAACCACATCCTGCATATCAAAACTGTAATGCACCTCTTGGGGTATCACTATCGGAGGTTCTATGGGTAATGTTTTCTGTCCTATCAAATGATGAAATACATCGACTAGGCGACGCGCACTCAGCACTTCAGCTCCATCCACCAAACGAGCTTCTTGGACATTCTCGGTAGGCACAATTACCCGTTTATGCTCTTTAAAGGCTGCATAGGTAAAAGGCAAAACACCATTTACTCCACGGATGGTGCCATCTAGGCCTAACTCACCCAACAATTCATAGTCGTCCAGTTGTTCAACCGGTATTTGCCCACTGGCGACAATAATGCCGATGGCAATGGCCACATCAAAACGACCACCTTCTTTGGGTAAATCGGCAGGGGCTAAGTTGACGGTGATGCGTTTTGCCGGGAATTCAAAAGAGGAGTTAATTAAAGCACTACGTACTCGATCACGGGCTTCTCGTACCGAGGCTTCAGGTAAGCCCACCACATTAAATGCCGGTAGGCCATTAGCTAAATGAACCTCGATCTGCACTAACGGTGCGTTAACCCCGATACAAGCTCGACTGTGAACTTTGGCGAGTGACATAGCCTTTCCTTAGGTCTGTAAAAAAGGGCAACACATTTTGACCCTCATTAAAAAGTAAGACAGGCTTTATAATTATTCAATATATCGACTTTGAATTACGCATTCTTCGCAGACAAATATTGTAGTTAAGCATGTTGTCCTATAAGTTTTAACGGTGATTAACTACAATGGAACGGGTGTTCTTACATGAATGGAAATCAAGCGCATGGATAAGTTAGTAAAAGACTGGGTATTAACGCGAACTTGGCTAGTTATCATCGCTATGATGTTTATAACAGTGGTCGCCAGCATAGGCGCGCAGAACCTGTATTTCCGTGGCGACTACAAGGTCTTTTTTGGCAAAGACAACCCGCAGTTGAATGAATTTGAAAGTATGCAAAGAACATTCAACAAAAGCGACAATCTCGGTATTTTAGTCGTTCCAAAAAATGGCGAGGTTTTCACTCAAGAGAACCTGCAGCTAATTTGGGAGCTTACGGACGAAGCTTGGCAGGTACCTTATTCCAGCCGCATTGACTCCATAACTAATTACCAGCACACACAAGCCGAAGACGATGATTTATTAGTCGAAGACTTGGTGCTGGACCCCGCTGATTTAGATCCTGCGCGTATTGAGTTTGTCAAACAGGTGGCCATTAACGAGCCCTTGCTGGTCAAACGATTAATCTCCCCTTCTGGTCATGTGGCGCTGGTGAATATCACCGTACAATTACCGGACAAAGAAGATAAAACCGTTGAAGTCACTGAGATAGTCAGTACGACTAGAGCGATTGTCGAACGCTTTAAGCAAAAATACCCGGATGTTAATTATCATCTTATCGGCGTGGTAATGATGAATAACGGCTTCTTTGAAGAATCGCAAAAAGACGCCAGCACCTTAATACCCGCGATGTTTATCGCCATCATTATAATGTTGGCGGTACTGCTACGCTCCATGACCGCCACCTTAAGTACGGTGTTGATCATCATTATTAGCGTCACTAGTACCTTAGGCATTGCCGGTTGGCTGGGATTGTACATATCCACCCCTACCATCAATGTGCCGGTTATTGTTATGACACTGGCGGTTGCCGACTGCGTACATATTGCGTCATCCATGCTGTATGCCATGCGTCATGGTGAATCTAAAAACAACGCTATTGCCCATAGTTTAGAATTGAATATGAAGCCGGTATTTATTACCAGTGCCACCACTGCTATTGGCTTTTTAACCTTTAACTTTTCCGATGTTCCCCCTCTCAAAGACCTAGGGAATATGGTGGCCATTGGAGTGTTATTCGCGTGGATATTTTCGGTGACCATTTTCCCCGCACTGTTACGGCTGTTACCCATCAACGTCTCATTGTATGAGGAAGGGCATCGTGGCGGCATGGAGCGTTTAGCCGATTGGGTCATTCACAGTAAAAAATGGTTATTACCACTTTCCTCATTATGCATCATAGTCGGCACAGCGTTAGTACCGCTCAACAATATTAATGATGTGGCACTGGAATATTTCGAAAAGTCGCTAACCTTTCGTCAAGATAGTGATTTTATGCAAGACAATCTGTCGGGTATCAATACCATTGATATCGCCATTAACAGCAACGAAGCCAGTGGCGTTAACCGACCTGCGTTTTTGCAGAAGTTACAAGCGTTATCGGACTGGTTACGTGAACAACCAGAAACCGACCATTTATTTACCCTAACCGATACTTTTAAACGTCTAAACAAAAACATGCATGGCGATGATCCCGATTGGTACGCCTTGCCTAAGGCGCAAGACCTTTCGGCACAATACTTACTGATGTATGAAATGTCATTGTCCTATGGCCTCGATCTAAATAATCAATTGAATATTGATAAATCGGCGGTGCGTATTAGCTTAACGCTACACAATATGGGCAGCAATGAGCTAGTTGCCCTTGAACAACGCATTCGCGATTGGATGGCTAGCAATGCCCCCGAATATGAGATCACCATGGCCAGTGTTACTTTGATGTTTGCACATATTGGCGAACGTAATATGGCCAGTATGATCACCGGCACTACAGTGGCAGTTATTCTTATTTCCGGACTTCTCATATTTGCCCTGCGTAACTTACGTTTAGGACTCATTAGCCTAGTACCCAATTTAGCACCGGCAGGTATTGGTTTTGGCTTATGGGCGCTTTACAACGGCAATGTAAATTTAGGGCTCTCGGTGGTTACCTCCATGTGTTTGGGGATTGTAGTGGACGATACCGTACATTTTTTGAGTAAATATCAGTACGCCCGTAAGCAAGGTAAAAATGCCGAAGATGCTGTACGTTATGCCTTTTCTAGCGTCGGCCGAGCGTTGTGGATCACTACACTAGTGTTGTTTACCGGCTTTATGATTTTGTCACTATCCGCCTTTACCCTAAACGGGCATTTAGGCTTATTGACTGCGGTGATCATTCTGTTGGCACTCATTGTCGACTTCTTGTTCTTACCACTATTTTTAATGTTGCTAGATAAGCGAGAATACCCCGTTGATACCGACCTCACACCAACGAATAACACCACTAAGGAAGCTCCTCATGAAGCATAAGTTTATTAGCAATAGCCTTTGTCTTTGCCTCTCACTGCTTATTTTAGCCACTTCAGCCTATGCCCAAACCGCTGAAAAAAAAGGCCTGCAGATCGCCAGCGAGCGTAAGAATCGTGACAAGGGTTGGCAAAGTAGTGAATCGGAAACCACCATGATATTGCGTGATGCCAGTGGTAATGAAAGTGTGCGCAGTATTAAAACCAAAGCCTTAGAGGTTCAAGGTGATGGCGATAAAGGTCTGACTATTTTTAATGAGCCCGCGGATGTTAGGGGCACAGCCTTTCTCAACTTCTCACACATTGAAGATGCCGATGAACAGTGGTTATTTTTACCGGCATTAAAGAAGGTCAAACGCATTTCCTCACGCAATAAGTCCGGCCCTTTTATGAGCAGTGAGTTTGCCTATGAAGACCTCAGTTCCTTTGAATTAGCCAAATATCAGTTCACCTATTTACGCGATGAAACCCTTGATGGTGTTGACTGTTACGTAGTAGAAAGTGTGCCAACAGATAAGTTCTCTGGGTATACCAAACTAGTCAATTGGATCGACAAGGAAGAGTATCGGGTTATAAAAACTGATTACTATGATCGCAAAAGAATACTCTTAAAAACCACGACCTTAAGTCAATACAAGTTATATTTGGAACAGTACTGGCGTCCTCATCAGCTTGATGTGATTAATCATCAAACCGGCAAGAGCACGCAATTAGTGATTGAAAGTATTAACTTTAAAACCGGTCTGGACGATAAAGACTTTAATAAGAACAGCTTAAAACGTGCACGCTAATGATGTTCCGCCATTTAATAGTCATTGGTAACACAACATAACTGACTATTAAGAGCCTGAATTATGCGAGTGAAGTACCTAGTAATGGTGATTAGCGTCATCTCGACATTACCCATACTAGCCCAAAGTGCAGAGTTAACCGCCAGTCCGTCATTGTACCGGGGCAGCATTAATGTTGTTGAAGGTGACACCTTGTGGAGTCTGGCGGCCAAGCACCGCCCCTCCACCGAGGTTTCGGTACAGCAGATGATGCTGGCAATCCACAAACTCAATCCTCACGCTTTTGGTCAACACAATGTTAATGGCCTCAAAGCAGGAGTGGAGCTGTCTATTCCAAGCCTAGAAATAATTAATCAATGGGATAAAACCCAGGCAAAAAAAACTGCCATTGAACATAATTCGCAGTGGCTTACTGCCAATTCCAATTACTCTGAACTAGTATTATCTGTACAATCCAATCCCGACAACCATATTCAAGAGCCAAGCAACAACCCAATGATTGATTTGCCCCCAGCGATAGATTCCAGTCCTGCTCCTATGCAGGTTGAATCACCGACCCAACGCCCTAGTGATTCATTACTACCGTTGGAAACCCTGCAACAAGATAAATCCATTGTGCGGTCGCCTGAAAATGACAACCTAGATAGCAATACTCCTGCTGACGATGCTTCTACGCTACAAATCAATGGTCATGCACGGTTTGAGGGACGCTATTTCCCACAAAAAGCGGCTTATACGGGCCAACTGGATAAACAATGGTCTGGTAGTTTAGAATTTGATTTTTACCTGCCTTGGAATGATGAATACGACGGCATTACCTTTAGCCCCTATGTACGTAAAGATCTACAAGATGACGAGCGTAGCCTTGGTGACATTCGAGAATTAAAGTATTTCCATGTAGGTGACAATTGGGAAATTCATGTTGGTATCGATCAAGTTTTCTGGGGCGTTGCCGAAACGGTGCATCTAGTGGACATTATCAATCAAACCGATGCCGTCGCCGCACCTGATGGCGAAGACAAACTCGGCCAGCCCATGGTGCATTTATCTTGGGTGCAAGATTGGGGCACCTTGGATTTCTTCGTTTTACCCTATTTTCGCGAACGTACTTTTGCCGGCTTCGATGGTCGCTTAAGGGGCCCACTTCCGGTAAATACCGACTTGCCGCTCTATGAATCTAGTGATGAAGAAAAACACGTGGATTTTGCCCTACGTTGGAATCATTCATTTGATGATTGGGAGCTAGCATTGTCCAGTTTTAGCGGCACTTCTCGCGAACCTTTAATGGTTATGCAATCCAGCGAAACCACTGGGCCAACATTACTACCTTTTTATCCGCTGATTAAACAATTCGGTATTGAAAGCATTTACCTGTCCGGTGACTGGATCTGGAAGCTGGAGGGTATTCATCGCAGCGGTAATTTAATTGAAGATTACCAAGCTGCAGATGTTGGTTTTGAATACACCTTGTATGGCATTGCCGATTCCATTATTGATATGGGGCTGCTATTGGAATTCCAGTACGACAGTCGCGGTGCTCAAGCGACCTCTTTTGGCCAAAACGATATTTTCTTCGGCACCCGCATTGCCTTTAATGACATTGATGGCAGTGAAATTCTTGCGGGATTTGCCCAAGACTTAGACTACAGCGATAGCCGCAGCATGTTGATTGAAGCCAAAACCCGATTAAGCCCTCATTGGACAGCGAATCTGGATCTGTGGTTATTCAGCAGTAAACAATCCCAAGATAACAGTTACATGATCCGTCAAGACGACCATATTCAGTTATCACTGGAATACTTTTTTTAGCGCCCTTATCCCATATTACTGGTGAGGGTGTTCAGTTACTTTAAACACCGGCAAACTCCAATTCCAGCGTATGGCAAATAACCTCAAGACTAAAGTAATCAATCCGCCCGTCAGCATGCAACTACTGGCGTTCAAACCTATATACTGCGCTACAAAATATCCCAAACCACCGGCAATACACGTGGTGGCATAGAGTTCACCTTTTAACACTAAAGGAATTTCACGGCACATCACATCCCGAAGCAGGCCGCCAAACACGCCGGTCATAGTGCCCATAACAATGGCAATAAAAGGAGTTACCCCAAGACTTAAGGCTTTTTGCAAGCCAATCATATTTACAAATGCCAAGCCAAGGGCATCGGCCAACAATAAAAAGCGCAATGGAAAACGATCGTAGATACGCACCCATAAAATAGTAGCAAAGGCCGCGGCGAGAATACTGTACAAGTAACTATTATCATGCACCCAAAATACCGGTAAATTTAGGATCAAATCGCGAGTAGTGCCCCCACCGACGGCCGTAACAGAGGCCAACACCACCACTCCGAAACCATCCATATGTTTCTTATGAGCCATTAATGTGCCCGAAATGGCAAATACTGCGACACCCAAAATATCGATCCAATGTAACCAACTACTCATTTTACCTGCCTATTTATAAATTTTTTCTTGATCTAGTTAACCTTGCCATGTTAACTCTATAGGTAATGCAGATTGGAGCAACCCTTACGTGACTTTTTTGACTAACTCAATTTCTATCCTCATCAAAGTGGTGGTAATTATTTACCTGCCACGGGGCCTTGGTTAAGTCAAAAAAAGACAACAATATAACCAAACCCTCGGGCTCATACCTCGGGGGTTTTTTATTTAATCACATTTAAGTTGTGAGATTTTGATATAACAGCGCGGTCCAATACGTTGTATTATTAGGGCTTAAACGATTATCTATCTGTCGTTAATTACAAAAATGGCGTGTAAAGAGAAATTTATGGCTAAGAAGCTTGCTGAACTTATTTGGTTTAATGGCGAAATCATTCCTTGGGAAAATGCCACAGCCCATGTAATGACCCATGCTCTTCACTATGGTTCTTCAGTATTTGAAGGGATCAGGGCTTATAATACCCCCCATAAAGGCACCTGTATTTTTCGTTTACAAGAGCATACACGTCGACTTTTTGATTCAGCCAAAATCTATCGTATGACTATCCCGTATACGCAGGAACAAATTAATCAGTCCATTAAAGACGTTATCAATAGCAATAACTTGGAAGCGGCCTACATTCGCCCAATTGCCTATTACGGTGATATTGGCATTGGCTTACGAGTGCCTTTTGGCCAAGAAACTGAAGTAGCAATAGCCGCATTTCAATGGGGCACTTACTTAGGTGAAGAAGCCCTGATAAATGGGGTAGATGCCGGCGTTTCTTCATGGAGCCGTTTAGCTGCAAATACCATCCCTACGGGTGCTAAAGCTGGTGGTAATTATTTATCGTCACAACTTATTTCCATGGAAGCACGTCGCCATGGTTACGGGGAAGGCATCGCCTTAGACATCAACGGCTATGTGAGTGAAGGTGCCGGCGAGAACTTATTTGTGATTCGTGGTGATATTGTCTCCACCACACCCCGTACCGCAGCTATTTTACCTGGCATTACCCGTGATACTGTAATCACCTTATTAAAAGATATGGGTTACGAAGTTCGCGAAGAGAATATTCCTCGTGAAGCATTGTATTTAGCAGATGAAATTCTAATGTGCGGAACCGCAGCCGAAATTACGCCGGTACGCAGTGTTGACGGTATTGCCGTTGGTAATGGTGCACGTGGACCAATTACTGAAAAAGTACAAAGTATATTCTTCGGCTTATTCGACGGAACCACCGAAGACAAATGGGGCTGGTTGTATCCAGTGAAATAATCCCTTTTTAATGGGGTCTATGATCCTCGAATTTTAACTATCAGATTTAACAGGAAGAGCAATGCCAAAGTTACGTTCAACAACCTCCACCCAAGGTCGCAATATGGCTGGTGCCCGCGCATTATGGCGAGCTACTGGTATGACAGACGGAGACTTTGGTAAACCGATTGTCGCAATATGTAATTCATTTACGCAATTCGTGCCAGGCCATGTGCATTTAAAAGACATGGGCCAATTGGTCGCTCGCAGCGTCGAAGCCGCTGGCGGTGTTGCTAAAGAATTCAATACCATTGCCGTAGATGACGGCATTGCCATGGGTCATGACGGTATGCTTTACAGCTTGCCTTCACGGGAGTTAATTGCCGATGCTGCAGAGTATATGGCTAATGCTCACTGCGCCGATGCCATGGTGTGTATTTCAAACTGCGACAAGATCACCCCAGGCATGTTAATGGCAGCGTTACGCTTAAATATTCCGGTAGTGTTTGTTTCTGGTGGTCCGATGGAAGCAGGTAAAACCAAGCTTTCTGACCAAATCATTAAATTAGACTTAGTCGATGCCATGGTCGCCGCTGTCGATCCTAATGTATCGGATGCGGATAGCGATAACATTGAGCGCTCAGCCTGCCCAACTTGTGGTTCGTGTTCTGGTATGTTTACCGCCAACTCTATGAACTGCTTAACCGAAGCCTTAGGTTTATCTCTGCCTGGTAACGGCTCTATGCTGGCCACCCACGCTGATCGGGAAGGACTATTTAAACGTGCCGGCAGCCTAATTGTTGAACTGTGCGAACGTTATTATAAAAATGATGACGAGTCCGTACTACCACGCAATATCGCCAACTTTAATGCCTTTGAAAATGCCATGAGTTTAGATATTGCCATGGGTGGCTCAACCAATACTATTTTGCACCTATTAGCCGCAGCTCAAGAAGCCGAAATAGACTTCACATTAGAGGATATCGATCGCCTCTCACGCCGCGTGCCTCAGTTATGTAAAGTAGCACCGTCAACGCCAGAATATCATATGGAAGACGTGCATCGCGCCGGTGGTGTGGTGGGTATTTTAGCCGAGTTAGACCGCGCTAATTTATTACATAATGACTCCCCCCATGTATTGGGCACCTCCATTGGTGAAGTCATCAAGCAATGGGACATCCTCAATCCAGATAATGAAAAGGCCATTGAATTTTATCGTGCTGGTCCGGCAGGCATTCGTACTACTAAGGCTTTTAGCCAAAGTTGTCGTTACGACGACACCGATCATGATCGCGAAAAAGGCTGTATTCGTAATATTGACCATGCCTTCAGCCTTGAAGGTGGCTTAGCCGTATTGGCTGGCAATATTGCTGAAAATGGCTGTATTGTAAAAACAGCCGGGGTTGATGAGTCTATTTTTAAATTCACTGGTCCTGCGCGCATTTATGAAAGCCAAGACTCGGCAGTTGCCGGTATATTAGGCGATGAAGTAAAAGCTGGCGACGTCGTCGTCATCCGTTATGAAGGCCCTAAAGGTGGTCCCGGTATGCAAGAAATGTTGTACCCGACTTCTTACCTAAAATCCAAAGGTCTAGGTAAAGCCTGCGCACTGATCACCGATGGTCGCTTCTCTGGAGGCACTTCAGGTTTATCCATTGGTCATTGCTCGCCGGAAGCCGCAAGCGGTGGAACTATTGGTTTGGTTGAACAAGGCGATATTATTGCTATCGATATTCCTAATCGTACCATTGCACTGCAGGTTAGCGATGAAGAACTAGCGGCACGTCGTGCAGCAATGGACAGTTCTGATAAACCTTGGCAGCCAAAGGAATTCAGAAAGCGCAATGTCACCATCGCTCTGAAAGCTTACGCTATGTTAGCCACCAGTGCTGACAAAGGTGCGGTACGCGATCGTACTTTATTTGAAGACTAATTCGGAGAACGACCTTGGCTGTTAGCAGTACCGACTATTTGCACAAAATATTATTGGCACCGGTTTATGATGTGGCGGTGAAAACGGATTTGGTGTTGTTGGATAAATTATCCGACGAGCTAGGAAACCAAATCTATTTAAAGCGTGAAGATCAGCAACCGGTTAAGTCGTTTAAACTGCGCGGCGCTTATAGCCGTATCAGCCAATTATCCGAAGCTCAACGGCAAGCCGGCGTTATTACCGCCTCAGCGGGCAATCACGCTCAGGGCGTCGCCTACTCCGCTAAACAACGTCAAATTCAGGCGACTATTGTCATGCCTGAAACTACACCTGAAATAAAAGTCGAAGCCGTGCGCAACTTTGGCGGTGAGTTCGTCAATATCGTGTTGCACGGCACCGATTTTGATACCGCTAGCCAACATGCGGCCAAATTAGCCGAGCAACACCACTTAACCATGGTCCCGCCGTTTGATCATCCCGATGTGATCGCCGGCCAAGGCACCGTTGCTAAAGAAATGCTCGAACAAAATCCTAATATCGAAATGGTATTCGTTGCTGTCGGTGGCGGGGGGCTTATTGCTGGAATGGCAGTTTATCTTAAGCAACTTAAGCCAGATTTAAAAATTATCGCCGTTGAGTCTGACGAATCCGCCTGCCTGCAGGCTGCCATGCAAGCCGGTGAGCGAGTCACATTACCGTCAGTAGGTATTTTTGCCGATGGTGTCGCTGTAAAAATCATTGGTGAAGAGCCTTTTCGCCTATGCCAACAATATGTGGATGAAGTCATTACTGTTAACAGTGATGAAATTTGTGCCGCGATTAAAGATATTTTTGATGACACTCGGGTGATTGCCGAGCCTGCTGGGGCCATCTCCATTGCTGGCATCCGTAAATATTTAAAATCTAATCCGATGCAAGGTAAACAATTAGGCGCCATTTTATGCGGTGCCAATATTAATTTTCACACCTTGCGTTACGTTTCGGAGCGTTGTGAATTAGGCGAGCAAAAAGAAGCGGTGTTTGCCGCTAAAATACCAGAGCGTAAAGGCGCATTTCGGACTTTCTGCCGCCTGTTAGGTGGACGAGCCATAACTGAATTTAATTATCGCTATTCACCGGGTGAAGATGCTCATGTGTTTGTTGGCGTTCGATTACGTCAGGGTAAACAAGAGTTTGCTTTAATCAATCAGACATTGACCGAACAAGGCTACGAACTTAACGACTTGTCAGACAACGAGATTGCCAAACTACACGTTCGTTATATGGTGGGTGGACGACCTGCAGGATTGCAAAAAGAACATTTATATTCCTTTGAATTTCCGGAATATCCTGGGGCATTAATGAAGTTTTTAGATACCTTGGGCGAGCAATGGAATATTACCTTATTTCATTATCGCAACCATGGTGCAGCTGACGGCCTAGTGTTAGCTGGATTTGATATTGATGACGCCTCGAAGCAAGCGTTTAATCAACATTTACAACAATTGGGTTACCGTTTTGAAGAACAAACCGACAACCCAGCTTACCAATATTTTCTCTCTGGAAATTCGTTAAAATAAAACAACAAAAATAACGCAGCTGAAGTAGGCGGATAGTTGCCCTCTATTCTGAGGGCAATGTTGTTTGTTGTTCGTATGCCGTTAATCGGGCCTCTAACTCAGCTAATTTTTCTCTGGTACGTAGCAGCACCTGAGTTTGTACATCAAACTCTTCACGACTCACAAAATCTAAACGTGATAGCTGATGTTGAAGAACTTGTTTAACTTTTTCTTCTGCCCCTTCCGCCATATTTTTCACACTAGGGGGAACAGCATCGGCAATTTGCTTAGCCAGTTCTTCAATTTTTTTCGGATTAATCATCGTAACGCACCCTATTTAGCTAATCGCTTTTAACGTTGTACCATTTTAGAGGTTACACTGCCTGAATAAAATAAAAAACGAGCATATACATATAGTCCGACTTTTATTTGTATTTCAGTTCTTGCAAGGCTAGGAATTTAGGAATTCCAGCACCTTGGGGTAAACATCCAAAGATGCCGTTTGGCCAATAACACAATCTACATGCCCATACCCCTCTATTTGTTGCCGATGATAATAGCTTTTACCATTTACGCTACGTAATAAGTTGTAGGTTTCTAAGGTACTACACGGTAATACACAGTCATTATTAGCCCCTGATATAAACAACATAGGTAATTTTAAATTCTCTAAATGTGGCAAATAGGCATTATTACCTTGGGCATCGATTAGATGATTAGCCAGTAAGATTTCGGTGAGTTGTTTCATAGCGCGTAAATTCACTCGCCCAAATAATCGTGGTAATGCTTTATGGGTCGCGGGATTAAGCTGACGATGTTCATACAGTTCACCAAATAACGTACTAATACGATGACATACCGCACTGTTGCAGCGCTCGTGTTCCGGTACCGGCATAAACAGCAAACTAGCATCGTATAATTTGTCACAAATGCCAGCATTAACATCGGTATAGGCCGTTAAATGCTCCTTGCCCAAATAAGGCAACCAAGCTGGTAGCCGTGCTTTAGCTTTATTGATATTCAGATCGATTGAGTACAAATGAGTGGAGACCTGAGAACACACTACTCTACCCACATTTTGCAAACCGGATAGCAACGCCATGGTCAAAGTTGAAGCCCCTACACCATGGGCAAAAATGTCCACAGTATCGACTTGAGCCAACTCACAGACAGTGCTGACCGCAGCGGGATAATCTTTAGTTGCTACATCATCCATAGTGGATTGTTGATATGACGCCGGCAACTCAATGCTCAAACGGTGATCCAGCAACCACACGTCGTAATCCTGATTAACTAAGTATTCCAGCAAGTTGCAGTCAATGGTATCAATGGCATACATCAAACTGGAAACGCCAATGCAGTGAGACAATATGATCGGCCCTTTACTTCCACCTTGATAACGCCTCAAGCGCAGCTCTACGCCATCGCTGGTTTTAAAAAAATGTGTATTTGGCTGCCCGACATTTAAAACTCTAATTGGAGTGATGCTATGGTGTGGATCACTTCTTTGCACATTGCCAATATAGTCACTGAAATTATTCATTATCGTTTCCCTGTTATCGCCTGCAGTTGCATTATTCCAGTATAGAGAAGTCAATGCCCAAAAAACCAGCAATGTTCGCATCTAGATGAATGATTACTTGATATAGTGTGGATCTAACGAGGGTTATTTTTTACAATGCTTGTCCTTTTTCGCTCATTCCAGCCACGGTTTTCACAACACCTATGAAGCTTAATCCTGCACAGCATGAAGCTGTAACCTTTGTATCCGGCCCATGCCTGGTACTTGCGGGTGCCGGCAGCGGTAAAACCCGCGTTATCACCAACAAAATCGCCTATCTGGTCAGAGAATGTCAAATGCCAGCGCGCTATATTGCGGCAGTCACCTTTACCAATAAAGCCGCCCGCGAAATGAAAGAGCGCGTGGGCCAAACCTTAGGTAAAAAGGAAGCTCGTGGCTTAAAGGTTTCCACATTTCACACCTTTGGTTTGAAAATTATTAAATCCGCAGTTAAACAGTTAGGTATTAAGCCCGGTTTCTCTCTGTTTGATGGCAAAGATTGTTTATCGCTACTTAAAGACATCACCATGGATGAGCTCGATGGTGATAAAGAACAGTTGTCGCTATTACAAACCTGCATTTCTAACTGGAAAAATGAGCTGTTACTGCCGGAGTCCTTGGCAAAACGAACACTTTCGCCGAACGAAGTCGAATTCGCGGAATTTTACCGTCGTTACCAAAATCACTTGCGTGCTTATAACGCCTTAGATTTTGATGATCTAATCCTAATGCCAACGTTATTGTTACGTAACAATGAAGTGGTACGCCAAAAGTGGCAAATGCGCATCAAATACCTGTTGGTAGATGAATATCAAGACACCAACACCAGTCAATACGAGTTAGTGCGCCTAATAGTGGGTGAGCGCGCTAAGTTCACTGTGGTGGGTGATGATGATCAATCGGTATATTCCTGGCGTGGTGCTCGGCCACAGAACCTAGAGCTATTGCAAAAGCACTTTCCACGGCTAAATGTGATCAAACTGGAGCAAAATTACCGCTCCTCAGGGCGAATTTTGCATTGCGCCAATATCCTGATCCAAAACAATCCCCATATGTTTGAAAAGAAGCTGTTCTCTGCATTGGAATATGGTGAAACCTTAAAAGTTATTGCCGCCAAGAATGAAGATGATGAAGCCCAGCGTGTCGTCGCCGAGCTAATGGCTCACAAGTTTATGAACCGCACTAAGCACAAGGATTACGCCATTCTCTACCGTGGCAATCACCAATCGCGGTTATTTGAAAAAATCCTGATGGGTAATAAAATTCCCTACAAGATAAGCGGTGGCACATCATTTTTTGGCCGCGCTGAGGTCAAAGACATCATGGCGTATTTGCGGCTATTGGTGAATCAAGATGATGACAATGCCTTACTGCGTATTATCAACGTACCTGCCCGAGGTATTGGCCGCACCAGTTTGGAAAAACTCGGTAACTTTGCCAACCAAACTCGTACCAGTATTTTTGAAGCCGCTTGTCAGCCACAACTACAACAACATATAAGCGGCAAACCCTTGATGGCTATCGAACAATTCAGCCGCTGGATTGTAGAACTGTCAGATAATGTGGTGCGTGGCGATAGCGTGGCGGTAATCCGTGACATGATTAAATCCATGCACTACGAAGATTACTTATACGAAACCAGTTCCAGCCCTAAAGCGGCGGAAATGGGGATGGCCAATATCAGCACCTTATTTGGCTGGATCAACGACATGCTCGAAGGTAATGAGCTTGATCCGCCGATGAGTTTACAAGAGGTGGTGAACCGCCTGATCTTGCGGGATATGATGGAGCGCGGTGAAGATGAAGAAGAAGCCGATCAAGTACAGCTGATGACTTTTCACGCCTCCAAAGGGTTGGAGTTTCCTTATGTGTTTATGGTGGGGATGGAAGAAGGTTTATTACCCCACCAAGCCAGTATTGATGAAGATAATGTCGAAGAAGAACGACGATTAGCCTATGTAGGTATTACCCGCGCCCAAAAGGAGTTGTTCTTTACCCTTGCTAAAGAACGCCGCCAGTATGGTGAAATAATTCGCCCAGAACATAGTCGTTTCTTAGATGAACTACCTTTCGATGACGTTAAATGGGTTGATAAGAATACTAAGCCAGACCCACAAGAGCGACTACAAAAAAGTGCCATTGGCATTGCTAACTTACGGGATTTAATGAAAGCCCCCTAACCATGAGAGGAAGAGTAGTTACTTAACTGATTCTGAGCTGCTGTTTTTTACTTTAAGCTTTTGCGGCGGCTCAACAAGTTCTCCTTGCCCATATAAACAACCAATACCGGCTAACTCTCGATATTGTTGTGCTGTTTCAATACCTTCCGCAATGACTTTAAAACCTAAGTGCTCGCCGATATTGATCACCGATTGGATCATCTTCAAATTCTTTTGTGAACGCGGCAGCGATTGAACGTAACGATTATCAATCTTTACATAATCGAAGGGGTACGAATACAAGAAACTTAATGACGCTAAGCCACTACCAAAATTGTCCAGTACCAACTGAATACCGGCTTTTTTGAGCTTTTTTAGCGCAGGCAAAACATGTTGCGCTTTGCGATTTAGGGCACTTTCATCAAATTCAAAAATAAGATGATAAGGGTTGATATTGGTCGCGCGAATTTTTTCCAGTAGGCGGTCAATTTGTCGCGGCTGATGCAGCTGATTGACCGATAAATTCACCGCAATTTGGTTATTCTTCTCTGGTCCACCAGAATACTGCCACTGACTGAGTAAGGCACAGGCTTTATCTACCAGAAAACTATCTAATTCGAATGTCAGACCACTGTCATCGGCGACTTTATAAAAGTTATCACGCTGAATACGACCTAAACGTGAATGCTCCCAGCGGATGTAGGCCTCATAATACAAAACCTGTTTGCTCTCAAGATGAACCGCAGGTTGGAAGTAACAATTAAATGCCCCTTCCCGTAGGGTTTTTCTAAATTCGTTTTCAAGTTCCAGCTCTTCAAGCAGCTGATCTCGCATACTTTTATCGAAGAGTACGTAACGCCCACGGCCTGCCGATTTAGACTGGTACATGGCGGCATCGGCATCACGGATAACTTCATCTGCCGAATTATACCAATTCTCTATAATCGCAATGCCAATACTAGCACCGGAGTACATCTCTTTATCATCAAGGATGAATGATTGAGCTAAAGATTCAATAATCCGTCTGGCTACCTCTTCAGCATCATCAATAGAGTCAAAATTATCCAATAAAATAACAAACTCATCACCACCTAAACGCGCTAAGAGATCGTGACCACGTATACAGTGTGTTATGCGTTTAGCCACTTCAACTAAAAACATATCACCAGCATGATGGCCGATGGTGTCGTTAATCTGTTTAAAGCGATCTAAATCAATAAACAATACAGCAAAATTATGTTCTTTATGACGTTGTTTATTGGCGACAGCTAACTCTAAACGATTACTAAACATGACTCGATTAGGCAACCCTGTCAGAGCATCATGATGGGCATCATGGATAAGTTTTAACTCGATTTCTTTACGTTCTACAATCTGCTTTTTAAGATTATTATTAACCCGATTTAACTCATCAGTACGAGCCTTCACGCGTTCTTCAAGTAATTGGTTATAGCTTTGAATTGAATCTGATGCTCTACGGCGCTCCATCGCAACGGCAATATGATGAGAAACAAATTTTAATAACTCTAGATCGCGCTCAGTATAGAAGGTGTCTTTATCATAAGTTTGCACAGCAATGACACCATGAACCTCGCCTTCAACAATCAGTGGCGAGCCTAACCATGAGTTAGATTTTTTGAGCATACTCTCAGGTAAGCGCTTATCAATTTCACCTTGTTTGGCCAACTCAGCCACTTCGGCTTTATTAACTAGGGTGGCACAACCAATGCGCAGCACATACTCGGTCAGCCCACGTCCGACGGGGCGAGAAGTAATACTACTATCAACCTCATCACTAAAATAAGGGAATTCTAATTCATTGGTTGTTCTATTAAGAGTGGCAATATAGCAATTGGGAGCACTAATCAATCGAGACAAAATATCGTGTAAACTGGAATAGAACTTCGGCATATTAGAATCAACAGACGCCGATAATTCCGAAATTTCAAACAGCGCTTGTTGCAGCGCCTCAACTTTTTGACGTTCGGATATTTCTTCCTGTAAGTCTTGGTTTATCGCCTGTAATTGCTGGGTACGCTCGACAATTGTCTGTTCAGTCAATTCGCGGCTTTTTACACGATCTAATGCATTAACAATATGTTGTGAAACGAATAATAAAACTTCTAAATCATCATCGTTATAACGCTCGGTTTCGTCATAACTTTGAACAACCAGCGCACCAATAACCTGATCATCGTGTTTAAGGGGAACCCCAATCCAGTCAACAGGATGGGCACCAATTTCTTCGATACCTTTTGATTCTAGTTGCTCTTGAGTGTTTTCTTTAGTTAGAAAAAGATGGTTACCGGTATATAAGATATGGCCTGTCAGACCTTTTTTGACTTCTTGACTGCTAACTAATTTAACTTTAGCTTCATCAAATTCATCAACAAAATAAACAAACTCAATTTGCTCTTCATCTACGGATTTCAACGCTACAAAAAAGTTACGAGCCGTCATTAATTCAGCAATAATTTCATGAATAGCGGGATATAAGCGCGACAACTCACTGACTGAGCTGGCAAGTTCAGAAATATCAAAAAGTGCCTTTTGAATTAACTCAGCACGTTTATATTTATCGGTAAGCTGCTGCAACTGAGGAACGATTTCCCTCAGTTCCTGTTCCGACAACATATCTGTGTGACGTTCTAAAGTCATAAGCTCCTTCGACAATTAACCTTACACCAATCCAAGTGATGTAATTGACACTGAAGAATACAACGACGTACAAAAAAAGACCACATAATGTGTGGTCTTAATCTTTTGCTATCAAATACGAATTTTATAAACCGTCAATCATATGCTCAATTGCGGCTTTAATATCATCATCGCTACAATTACCACAAGTGCCCTTAGGTGGCATGGCATTATAGCCATTAATAGCATGCCCTAACATAACATCAATACCTTGTTCCATACGTGGCCCCCATGCAGCAGCATCACCCGCTTTAGGTGCATTCATTGCACCAGTTCCATGGCAAGCGAAACAAGAAGTTTGATACACATCTGCACCAGAACGAGGTCCCGCATCGGCAGACACTTCAACAGCCCCAGCAACCTTCACTTGTGCAACAGGTTTAATACGCTCTTTAATGGCCGCTTCTGACATGTCACCTGCTTGGGATGAAAACACAAACGCACTAACTAATACTATGACTAGGCTTTTAAAACTTTTATTCACAATCCACTCCTGCACCGGCTGGCACTCGTATAATATTATTAATTTTTACAGGGATATGATTATAACGACTAATCAACACCCTACAACTATTTCATGCTTGAAAGTGGATATTTGTTCGCCATAAGTATTTGTCAAATAGAGGATAAATCTATTGAAGCAAAGACTCCCCCTGCGTATCATATGCGCCGCTCAAGCTGCCGTTTACCTAGCAGTTAGGCACAAATTAAGCACCCGTAGCTCAGCTGGATAGAGCGCTGCCCTCCGGAGGCAGAGGTCGTGAGTTCGAATCTCGCCGGGTGCACCATAAATGGACAAAACCAGCCTTGTGCTGGTTTTTGTGCATTTACAGTATCTTGCAGATGAGAACTCTGCTAGTTCGACCAAAACGTCTGGAACGTTTTGGAACAGCTTTAGCTGGCCCGCAAAGCGGGTGAGTATCAGGATGATACGAATAATCTCGCCGGGTGCACCATTTTTAAAGGGGTTTCAAGTAATCAGTCACTAATTTTTATTTTTCTGTGACCAGATTGTGACCAAAATATTTGCTTACCAAGAAAATCCATTACTTAAATTCAGCATTTTGGCGCTTTTAATCTTAGTGGATTAACGCAACTTATATAAAACCCTGGCACCACCTTTTTGCGTTTCCTCTTCATAAAATTCAAACAGCTCAGTCGCCAACATAAACCCTTTTAATGTTTTATGACCATAGTTTTCGCGCAACATCGCAAGCTCGTTGATGTGGCTTAATGAATCTGTACACCGATACGAGGTAAACTTCCCTTAATATAAAACGGTGTACAACATGATGAAGACTCAACGAAAATATTCAGCAGAATTTAGAATAGATGCAGCTAAT
>JAUHQD010000009.1 GCA_030418115.1 Alteromonadaceae bacterium BrNp21-10
TTAACCGACTCCACCCCCATGTGAGAGTAGCACACCGCCAGACTCCCAATTAAATAGAAAAGCCCTTGTCGAAAGACTCGGGCTTTTTTATTGCCTACGATTTACTAAGATAGTCAATGTTCTTTGGGTAGGCCTGCACACATCCATGATGACGATCACCCAGTATTACCATCCCTGATTCGTTGAAAAGCGGAGCTGAACGGTGTTCCTGAAATTCCCGCTTGCCCATGATGAACATCAGCCGGCCTTACTTTCCCTGGCAAGTCATCCATTCGGCTACGCTGTATGAGCCGTTGAAACCCGTCTATAGCCATCTGCCACATCAGTGGTTAAAAAAGGAGCTGGTAACAATTGTTGAAGCTTATATTTTCTCTTAATTTCGAGTAAAAACAGTTCTCTGCATCACTTATTTGTAGTTAATTTAAGCACTTGTTCACACCCCGATGGGTATTGGCCTAGTAGTTGCTACTGCCTACATCAATGTCAATTTTTTGTTGTTCCAGCCTATGCAATTAGCCGCTATTTTTAATCGTGTTGATAAAAACTTGGTGAAGGAGTTCACGTCCGGACTCGGTGCACCTATTATTTTATTAGCGATTATGGGGATGGTTATCCTCCCTATGCCGGCTTTCTTATTGGATATTCTGTTTAGCTTTAATATCGCCTTGTCGCTGGTGGTGATATTGGTTTCGGTGTTTACCAATAAGCCTGTGGATTTCGGTGCCTTTCCTTTAGTGTTATTGATTGCCACGGTATTGCGCCTAGCGTTGAATATTGCTTCTACCCGTATTGTATTACTCGAAGGTCATGAAGGTGGGGATGCTGCAGGTAAAGTAATAGAGGCCTTTGGTGAAGTGGTTATCGGTGGTAACTATGCCGTGGGTATTGTGGTGTTTGCCATCTTGCTGATCATTAACTTTAAGGTAGTTACTGCTGGTGCAGGACGTATTTCAGAGGTAAGTGCCCGCTTTACCTTAGATGCCATGCCTGGTAAGCAAATGGCGATTGATGCCGACCTTAATGCGGGATTTATTGATCAAGATCAGGCCCGTAAACGTCGTGAAGAAATCACTGCTGAAGCAGACTTCTACGGTTCTATGGATGGTGCTTCGAAATTCGTTAAAGGTGATGCGGTCGCTGGTTTGTTTATTATGCTGATTAACATTGTCGGTGGTTTATTCATCGGCATTATTCAGCATGACTTGGCTTTTAGTAACGCCATAGAAATTTATACGCTGCTAACCATTGGTGATGGTTTAGTGGCGCAAATCCCTTCGCTATTACTATCCGTGGCTACCGCCATTATTGTGACTCGTGAAAACGATGAACAGGAAATGGGGCAGGAAGTACAACGCCAATTGGGTAACCAGCAAGCATTGGTCGTAACGTCCGCCATATTGTTTGTGATGGGTATTGTTCCAGGTATGCCCCACGTTGCGTTTTTAGGTTTTTCAGCCATAGTGGGTGGTGCGGCTTATTACCGTTGGTACCTGAAAAAACAAGGGGAAAAGGCCCAACCTAGCGGTGGTGAATTAGTTGAAAAGTCGAATCAACCTGCGGAAATTCGTGAGTTGGGTTGGGATGATGTTCAGCATGTGGATACCATTGGTTTAGAAGTAGGCTACCGTTTAATTCCTCTAGTGGATAAATCCCAAGGTGGCGAGTTATTGACACGTATCAAAGGCGTACGTAAGAAATTATCTCAGGAATTGGGATTTTTGGTGCCACCGGTACATATTCGCGACAACCTTGATCTTAATCCCAATACTTACACCATCGCCATGTTGGGAGTTACGGTGGGTGAAGCAGATATCAATCATGATTCGGAACTGGCCATCAATCCTGGTCAAGTCTTTGGTAAATTGGAAGGAGAAACGACTACCGACCCTGCTTTTGGCTTAGATGCTATCTGGATCAAGCCTTCCCAGCGTGAGCACGCGCAAACATTAGGCTATACCGTGGTGGATGCAGCTACAGTAGTTGCCACTCATTTAAGTCAATTACTCACCAGCAATGCCCATCAACTGTTAGGCCATGAAGAAGTACAGCAATTACTGGACTTGTTGGCAAAAAACAGCCCGAAATTAGTCGAAGGTTTAGTACCTGACATTCTTCCTCTCAGTACGGTGGTCAAGATTCTACAAACCTTATTGTATGAAGGTATCCCTATTCGCGATATGCGCACTATTGTACAAACGTTGGCTGAATATGGACCTAAGAGTCAGGATCCTGACGTTCTGGTATCGGCGGTGCGTATTGCGCTTAAGCGTCTGATTGTACAAGAAATTAATAACGGCGCAGCGGAAATACCCGTGATCACCCTTGCCCCAGAACTGGAACAGATGTTGCATCAGTCGTTACAGGCAGGGGGTGAAGACGGTGCCGGTATCGAGCCGGGGTTAGCAGAGAAATTACAAACTTCATTGACTGAAGCTGCTCAGCAGCAAGAGTTAGCCGGTGAACCAGCAGTATTATTGACATCAGGCATGTTACGTCCGGTGTTATCCCGATTTACCAAGCATGCCATCTCAGGATTACATGTGCTGTCATATCAGGAAATTCCTGATGACAAACAAATACGAATTGTCAGTGCGATTGGCCAGTAAGCGCACCAGTAAGCACGAAAGGAGAGTTAAGTGAAAATTAGACGTTTTTTTGGTAAAGATATGCGTGATGCGTTAGCTCAGGTGAAAAATGAACTGGGTAATGATGCCGTGATTATGTCTAATAAAAAACTCGCCGATGGTGTTGAAATCGTCGCCGCCTACGATAAAGACCCTGTGGTTAGCGCAAACAAAAGCGCGCCAATGAAATTAGCCAGCGCCAATAAGCCGATGCCGTCGTTAAGTGAAATTATCGGTGATAGCGGACCTGATAGTTTAAAAGCCTTGTTGGAAAAACAAGCTAAATCAACTCAGCCAGTAAGTGCGGTTCAAACGGCTGCAGCTCCTGTAATATCACCTGCTACATATCAGCAAGAACCGGAATCAGCGGTGAGTCAGCGGGCTATTAACGACATTAAAGCAGAGCTTTCTTCATTACGTAATGTGTTGGAATTTCAGGTCAACGGTTTACTCAAACAGCAACAACAGAATGAGCACCCAATGCGCAGCTATCTCATTGAGAGATTGCAGGCCATGGGGATTTCGCCGGTGTTAAGTCAGCAAGTGGTGTCATTTACCCCCGCAGACTGCAGTGAGCGTGAGGCGTGGTTGTTTTTGCTAAAACTATTAGCCAATAGATTAAAAACTAATAACAACGATATTCTTCAGCAAGCAGGTGTAGTGGCACTGATGGGGCCAACAGGTACCGGAAAAACCACCACTATTGCTAAATTGGCAGCACAATACGCACAACAATATGGTAAAGATTCAGTGGCATTAGTGACCACCGATAGCTATCGTATAGCGGCTTATGAACAGTTGGCAACCTATGGCAAAATCATCGGTTGCCCGGTTAAAAAAGCCGCGAATGCTGAACAATTGAGCGATGTGTTGTATCAATTACGTAATCGCCGCTTAATTTTGCTAGATACAGCTGGATTTGGTCAACGAGATGTCCGATTAATCAATCAGTTAGATACCTTAAAGCAAACATCATGTGCTACTATTAAATGCTACCTTGTTCTACAGGCAAATGCTCAACGGCAGGTGATGCAGCATACAATCAGTTTATATAAGGACATTTCTTTGCAAGGATGTATTTTCACAAAATTAGATGAGTGTTACAGTCTTGGGGAAATGATCAGTGTGGCTATTGAAAATAATTTAGCGGTAAGCTATTTAACTGATGGACAGAAAGTGCCGGAAGATATACGGTCTGCACAAAGCAAATATATGATTTCAACCGCCGCTAGAATGTACAGAAAATATGGGGTAACGCCCTCAGCCCAAAATCAGGTTGTAAACTCAGCAGTGGCAGTATGATTGATGATCAAGCGAGTAGCTTACGAAAAATGCAGCAATCTAGTTTAATTAAAGTTATTGCCGTTACCGGCGGTAAAGGCGGCGTTGGTAAAACTAACGTAACGCTAAATACAGCCATTGCTATGGCTAAATTAGGTAAGCGTGTCATGGTATTGGACGCCGACCTCGGACTGGCAAATGTCGATGTGATGTTAGGCCTGCGGGTTGAGAAAAACCTTTCCCATGTGCTGTCAGGTGAATGTTTGCTTGAAGAAGTACTAGTTGAAGGGCCTCATGGCATTAAGATCGCCCCTGCCTCATCGGGCACGCAGTCAATGACAGAACTCTCGCAAGTTGAGCATGCAGGGCTTATTCGTGCCTTTAGTGAGTTGCAGCAACAGATTGATGTGTTAATTGTGGATACCGCAGCGGGTATTTCTGACATGGTATTGAGCTTTTCACGAGCCGCTCAGGACGTGATGGTGGTGGTTTGTGATGAACCCACTTCATTAACCGATGCTTATGCATTAATCAAAATCCTTAACCGTGATCATGGCGTATTTAGATTTAAAATTGTGGCTAACATGGTGCGCAATATGCGTGAAGGCCAAGAATTATTTGCAAAATTGTCGAAAGTAACCGGACGGTTTTTGGATGTTGCTCTAGAATTAGTCGCAACCATTCCTCATGATGAAAATATTCGAAAATCGGTGAGGAAACAAAAATCTATTATTGATGCCTTCCCAAGTTCCCCGGCTGCAGTGGCGATTAATAGCTTAGCTAAAAGAGCGTTAACTTGGCCCATTCCGACTCAACCTGGTGGGCATTTGGAATTCTTTCTTGAGCAGCTTGTGCAGCAAAACGTGCAACGAGTTCAGGGGTAAATGTGAACAGTAAAGCCGCAGCCTATAGACAACTCGATGACAAGACGATGCTTGTTGAACAACACGCATCGCTCGTTAAACGTATTGCTCATCATTTATTGGCGCGTCTACCAGCCAGTGTATTAGTTGATGACCTTATTCAAGCCGGTATGATTGGCTTACTGGAAGCCGCTAAGAATTTTGACGGTACTAAAGGCGCTAGTTTTGAAACCTATGCTGGTATTCGTATTCGCGGTTCCATGCTTGACGATATTCGTAAAGGTGACTGGACTCCACGTTCCGTACACAAAAACAACCGTTCCATTATTGAAGCCATTTCTCAAGTAGAACGAGCAACAGGACGAGATGCAAGAGATTTGGAAGTGGCAGAACATCTACAAGTCAGCATTGAAGACTATCACCGCATGCTTAATGAAGTAAATGCTGGTAGGATTATTGGGATAGAAGATTTAGGGGTCTCCGAAGACGTTATTACCACCGATAAAAATAGCGGTAATGACGAGCCTTATGATGACTTATTACAAGGCTCTTTCCAAAAGTCTCTCGCTCATGCTATTACTACATTACCTGAACGCGAAGCTATTGTTTTGTCTCTATATTATGATGAAGAACTTAATTTGAGAGAAATAGGTGAAGTGCTCGAGGTCAGTGAGTCGAGAGTGAGCCAGATCCACAGTCAAGCAATGTTAAGATTAAAAACACGTATGCAGTCATGGCGTACGACAGAATAATTTACTAATTTGAATTGTATCAATCGAATATAAAATAATAACAGCAGGTGCATACCTCAACGGAGGCAGTTTTGGATAAAAATATGAAAATTCTTGTTGTTGATGATTTTTCAACAATGAGACGAATCATTAAGAATTTGTTAAAAGATTTAGGTTTTACCAGTGTGCAAGAAGCGGATGACGGTAATACCGCGTTGCCAATGTTACAGCAAGGAGATTTTGATTTTGTGGTAACCGATTGGAACATGCCAGGTATGCAGGGCATCGACTTGTTACGTGCTATCCGTTCGGATGACAACCTTAAACATTTGCCTGTTTTGATGGTAACCGCTGAAGCGAAAAAGGAACAAATTGTTGCTGCCGCTCAAGCAGGGGTCAACGGTTATGTTGTGAAGCCTTTCACGGCTGCAACCCTCAAGGAAAAACTCGAAAAAATATTTGAACGACTAGGTTGAACATTGGCTTTCCTGCCAATTAGGAGAAGCTAATGGCGACTATTCAAAAACCATCTGTATCATTGGAAGATGCTAAAAAATTGGTCAGCCTGTTAGAAGAAGGCGATCAGGACGGCGCCAATGCTTTTTTAGAAGCTATCAATCTTAGCCACTCTATGGAGTTGTTTTCAGAAGTTGGCAAGTTGACTCGGCAGTTGCATGATTCTTTAAATAATTTCCAGTTAGATTCACGTCTTGCCAACCTTGCTAATGAAGACATTCCGGATGCCCAATCCCGTCTTAATTATGTAATGGAAACCACCGAAAAAGCCGCTAATACGACAATGGATGCCGTCGAAAAAAGTATGCCTATTGCTGACAATATTCACGAAGGCATTATTAAACTTATGCCCGAATGGAAGAAGTTAATGACTCGGCAGTTGGAATTGGGCGAATTTAAATCGTTGTGTCATGAGATGGATGCTTTTTTTGAAGAGTCTCAAGTAGAGTCAGCCAAACTTAATGGGTTGTTAACCGAAGTCCTCATGGCGCAAGGTTTTCAAGACCTTACTGGTCAGGTGATTCGTCGCGTGATTGAGCTTGTCAAAGAGGTTGAAGATAGTCTTGTACATATGCTTACGGTCTTCAGTGATCCGGAAGTAATTGAATTTCCGAAGAAAAAAGATAAAGAGTCTGACAAGGTATCCGATAAAGAGAAGGCGGAAGGTCCGATCATTGATGCTGAAACCCGAGATGATGTGGTTTCGGGACAAGATGATGTTGATGACCTATTATCTAGCTTAGGCTTTTAAGAGGAAGTGGTTCATGGGGTTTGAAGTTGATGAGGAAATCCTCGAGGATTTTTTGGTTGAAGCTGGAGAAATTCTAGAGCAGTTGCAAGAACAACTGGTCGAATTAGAAAATAATCCAGAAAATGCCGATTTACTCAACGCAATATTTCGAGGCTTCCATACCGTAAAAGGTGGCGCTGGATTTTTAGCTTTAACCGAACTCGTTGAAGCTTGTCATGGTGCGGAAAATGTCTTCGACATAATGCGTACTGGCAAGCGTAGCGTTAGTCCTGAATTAATGGATGTTATATTACAAGCACTTGATTCCATTAATGACATGTTTGTTAAGGTGCAAGCCCGTCAACCCTTGGATGCCGCTCCGCCAGAAATCATCGAAGCATTACATCGCTTAAGTAAACCCGAAAGTGAAGATGAAGTCGTCAGCACACCAGCGGATGACGAGCCAAATAGTAATCTTGAAGAAAATACTGTCGTTAACAGTAGCGAAACATCTGCAAGTAATTCATCCATTGATGAAATCAGTGAAGATGAATTCGAGAGTTTATTAGATGAGTTACATGGTTCCAACCAAGGGCCAACTCAAACCAGTAAAACCAATAGTACAGCTTCCCATGTCGCTGATAACGAAGACAGTAATGATATTACCGATGATGAATTTGAATCATTATTAGATGAATTACACGGTAAAGGAAAATTTGTCGCCGAAAAAGAGACCACAGCGAAAGCCGAGGAAGAAGTTGCATCTGTTTCATCATTCAGTGCTGATGAAATTAGCGATGATGAATTTGAATCACTATTAGATGAGTTACATGGTGCCGGTAAAGGTCCCGCGGTGGCCGCGAAAAATACTGCAGCGAATAAAAAACAGGTAGAAAAACCACCAGTACAAGCGGCTGAGACAGCTAAAGAAGAAGCGTCTCCCCCCCCACCAGCCGCTGTCGCTAAAGCGCCTGTAGCAGCACCTAAAAAAGAGGATAAGAAAGCGGCTGCGGCACCTGCTGCAGAGACCACCGTACGAGTTGATACCAAACGTCTTGATCAAATTATGAATATGGTTGGCGAACTGGTATTGGTGCGTAATCGATTATTGAGCCTCGGTATCAATATTAGCGATGAAGCCATGAGTAAAGCTATCGCCAATCTCGACGTCGTCACTGGGGATTTACAAGGTGCGGTAATGAAAACCCGCATGCAGCCAATTAAAAAAGTATTTGGCCGTTTCCCTCGAGTGGTACGAGATTTAGCACGCAGTCTTAAGAAAGAAATTACCTTAGAGTTGATTGGTGAAGAAACCGATCTGGATAAAAATCTGGTTGAAGCATTGGCTGATCCGCTAGTGCATTTGGTGCGTAATTCGGTTGACCATGGTATTGAAATGCCCGATGACCGTGCCGATGCAGGTAAACCACGTATGGGTACCGTTAAATTATCGGCATCCCAAGAAGGTGACCATATTCTATTGACCATCGCCGATGATGGGAAGGGCATGGATCCTGAAAAACTTAAAGAAATTGCTATTGGCAAAGGTGTGCTAGATGAAGATGCCGCTGCCAGAATGTCTGATGAAGAAGCGTTTAATTTAATTTTTGCGCCAGGTTTTTCAACTAAAGTCGAAATTTCAGATATATCCGGCCGTGGTGTCGGTATGGATGTGGTTAAAACTAAAATTAATCAGTTAAATGGTTCAGTACAAATACGCTCTGAGTTAGGCATCGGCACTACCCTAGAAATTAAGGTGCCATTGACATTGGCGATTTTACCGACATTGATGGTAATGGTAAGTAAACAAACTTTTGCTTTGCCCCTTGCCGCGGTCAACGAAATTATTAATGTGGATAGTGGTAAAACCAATACGGTTGATGGTCAATTAACCATGATTGTCCGCTCTAAAGCTATTCCGCTGTTTTTCCTCGGTGAATGGTTAAGCCGTGGCGTAGTTTTTAAAGCAGATAAGACTAAAGGTCATGTTGTGGTAGTGCAATTAGGCACGCAACAAATTGGCTTTGTTGTTGATGCACTTATTGGTCAAGAAGAAGTTGTCATTAAACCCTTAGATGCGATGCTGCAAGGTACGCCCGGTATGGCCGGTGCGACGATCACCAGTGATGGTGGCATCGCCCTAATATTAGATATACCAAGCCTATTAAAACGCTACAACAAAAAAGGCTTTAACGGTAAATAGAGGTACGTTTTTTCAATGCCAATTAGGGTACTAATTGTCGACGATTCGACATTTTTCCGGCGTAGAGTTACAGATATATTAGAGTTAGATCCTGAGATTGAAGTTGTTGGCATTGCCAAAAATGGTCAGGAGGCAGTCGAACAAGTGTCCATACTTAAGCCCGATGTGGTGACGATGGATATTGAAATGCCTGTCATGGACGGTATTACCGCTGTTAAAAAGATTATGGCCTCTAGGCCTGTCGCTATTCTAATGTTCTCTTCGCTAACACATGCTGGTGCACAAGCCACTTTTGACGCTATGGAGGCCGGCGCCCTCGATTTTCTGCCTAAGAAATTCGAAGATATCGCCCGTGATAGAAAAGAAGCGGTAGAACTGCTCATTTCTCGCGTCAAGGCCTTGGGTCGAAAACGTATGCCGATGCGGCGTTTTGCTACGCGTATCAGTAGTGAAGGACTGGCATCTAGATCCAGTCTTGATTCTAAGACGGCAGCAGCATCAACACGAGCTCGCTTTGCAGTGAATAAAGCAGCGGTATCGTTGGTCAGTTCCAATAAGCATTATAAGGTATTGGCGGTGGGTACTTCCACTGGTGGGCCTGCAGCGTTACAAACATTATTGACGTCGCTGCCAGAAAATTTCCCCTATCCGATAATCTTGGTTCAACATATGCCAGGTACCTTTACTCACGCTTTCGCCGCTCGTTTAGATAAAATATGCAATATTAAAGTAGTTGAGGCCAGTCATGGCGACGTTTTAAAACCCGGAACTGCTTATTTAGCACCGGGTGGTAGGCAAATGTTATTTGAAGGAACGGCAAACCGCGCTAAGGTCAAAATCACTGATGCCGAAGCAAGTGAAAGAGTGACTTATAAGCCGAGCGTGGATCTTAGTTTTGCTTCTCTAGCTAGAGTGTATGGCGGTGATGTATTGGCCCTTATTCTGACGGGCATGGGTGCTGATGGTCGCGACGGTTGTAAAATGTTAAAAACCAAAGGTGCCAAAATATGGGCACAAGATGAAGCCAGTTGTGTGGTGTTTGGCATGCCTCAAGCGGTAATCGCAGCAAATTTAACGGATAATGTATTCCCGATGTCCGCTTTTGCAAAAAACATTTTGACTGAGATGAAAGCTTAACATCCTTCATTTTATGATTTAACTATAATGTGCCGTCGTAGGAGTTGTTTCAATCTTGAACGTGTGGACTGTAGCAAACCAGAAGGGCGGTGTAGGTAAAACCACCACCACGGTTACCTTGGGTGGGTTACTTGCCGCCCAGGGTAAACGAGTGCTTCTGGTGGATACTGATCCTCAAGCCTCAATGAGTTATTATTTTGGCATTGACTCAGAAGAGCTGTCACGCAGTGTATACGATGTATTTCTCACCGGCACGCCCAGTAAAGATGATGTGCTGGATTGTTTATGCTCAACAAAGTTTGATTCCTTATTTTTATTGCCTGCAACCATGGCGTTATCCACGCTAGATCGTAAAATGGGCACTCAAAGTGGCATGGGCTTAGTATTGAAGAAGGCGGTGCTGAGTATTGCTGATGAATTTGACTATGTCATTATTGATTGCCCGCCAACATTAGGTGTCTTGATGGTTAATGCACTAGCGGCTTGCGATAAAATTCTAATACCGGTGCAAACGGAATTCCTTGCTTTAAAAGGTTTAGAGCGGATGATGCATACATTGGAAATTATGGCTAAAACCTTAAATAAGCAATTTAGTTATACTATTGTGCCGACAATGTATGACAAGCGTACGAATGCCGCACTGGACGCCTACAAAAGTTTGCGTGCCACTTATGGTGATAAAGTGTGGTCGGCGGTTATACCTGTGGACACAAAGATTCAAGAGGCCAGTCAGGCACAAATGCCACCGTCTAGCTATTGCCCAAAATCGCGAGGTGTATATTGCTACACTAATTTGCTCACATTTTTAACCAAGAAGACTGATAACGGATGAGTACAGGTTCGTTTGCTAAAGAAGATGTAATGGAAGAATATTTATCTTCCTTACTCCATGAAGATGATTCTACTGATTTGATACAGCAGCAGTCTGTACAGCAATTATTGGCGTCTGTTCCAGAAAAAATTGAAAAAGATAAACCAAATCAAGAAGTTGATTTAGTAGAAACCTTACCTGATACTAAAGTTATAGAGCAAACCGCCGACAAGATGGAAGTGGTTAACAGTGCGCAGGTCGCGCCACAGGCGAGCTATCGACAAGGTCGATTTCAAGCGTTGTTTTTCAAGTTAGCCGGATTAACCCTCGCAGTGCCGTTAACCGAATTGGGTGGTATCCATAATTTAGAAAAGCTCAATAGCTTATTTGGTAAGCCTGATTGGTTTTTGGGAATACAATTGCATCGACAAGAAAAACTCAGTGTTGTCGATAGTGCAAAATGGGTGATGCCAGAAAAGTATAATGAAAAGCTGGCGGAATCCTTAAATTATCAATATCTTATAATGTTAGGGGAAAGTCATTGGGGGCTTGCTTGTGAGTCGCTGATTGATACGATTACGCTTTCCCAAGAAGATGTAAAATGGCGCGAAGCACGAGGAAAACGTCCTTGGCTGGCGGGTTTAGTGAAAGACCAAATGTGTGCTTTGGTTGATGTGCAGCAAATGATTGCGCTTTTAAACCAAGGTCATGATAGTAAAGACCAATGAATAATGAGTTTTAAGTGTAGAAGAATCTGATTTATTTGAAGGTTCACCTAGTCTTAAATAAGTTGACGCAGCTTGCATGGGAGCAAGTCATATGACCGATGAAAAAAGCTTTAATAATTTAGTAAGTGATGGTGGTGACGAAGTCCTGCAGTGGGTAAATTATCGCCTAGGTGAAGAAACTTACGGTATCAACGTCATGCAAGTTCAGGAGATATTACGACATACTGAGATAGCCCCCGTTCCCGGTGCTCCCGATTATGTCCTTGGTATCATTAACTTACGCGGTAATGTGGTTACAGTTATCAATACACGTGCGCGTTTTGGTTTGCCTACAGCTGAAGTGACCGATAATTCACGAATTGTGATTATTGAGTCCGAGGAACAGGTGGTTGGCATTCTTGTGGATAGCGTTACCGAAGTGGTGTATTTACGTTCATCCGAGATCGACAGCGCACCGGCTGTTGGTACTGAAGAAAGTGCTAAATTCATTCAAGGGGTGAGTAACCGTGAAGGCGAGTTGTTGATCCTTGTGGACTTGAACAAATTATTATCTGATGACGAATGGGATGAAATTAGCAGTATATAATTTATAACCAGCTAATGCTGAACGTGATTTCAGCTTTAGCGGTGCTGCTAGCAAAAATATGACCTATCAATCAGCCTTATTAATTGTCTCCTGTATTTTAGCTATATCAGTATGTGGCTGGTTAGTTGTACGCTTATCTTCTCGTGTTGAATCGTTGTCCAAAAAGACTGCTGAGCAAAACAAACAACTGCTGGAACTGCGCAGTGAAGTGCAAGCCTTGCAAGATGCGTTACATGAAATACGAGCAGGTTCTTTGGGTGTGGGTCAAAAAGTACGGGACTTAGTTAGTCAGCTACAAGAAACTAAAGCCGCGCAAGATGAATTAAAAGGCACAGAGCCAGAATCCAAGCTGTATGGTGTTGCCACCAAAATGGCCAAACAAGGCGCCAGTGTTGATGAGATCATGCAAGAATGTGAATTACCCCGTGCCGAAGCCGAATTGTTAGTCCAACTCCATCAATAAGTTTGAGTCAGAGGCATTTATCAAACTAAGCTTGACTGTTAACGCCACCGCTAGGTGATTGCCAGTTTTCCGGAAACTTACCCTGTAACACATAAGAAAAAGCAATTAGCTCAGCAATAACATGATAGAGCTCTTCGGGGATCTGTTGGCCTAAATCTAGGCGACTTAAGAAATCACTTAAATAATCATCTTCATGGATCAATACTCCATGTTCCTTAGCGATGGCAATAATTTGTTCGGCTAACGAGTCGAAGCCTTTGGCGACCACTTCAGGGGCACTGCCCACACTGTACTTTAAGCCAATGGCTTTTTTACTGGCTGTGGGTTTCTTCATACTTTGGTTTCCAATAACTGGTAGGGGCGCAGCTTGAGTGTGGCGGGAATTTTACCCAACTGACATTGGCTGCGTTTTAATTCAATTTCCAAAGCGTCAAAACGTTTTTTAAGCAATGGCAAAAAATTCATCACCTGATGTTGTGTTTGCGTGTTGGAGGTATAAAAATCCAATTCTAACTGCTTGTTGGTCAGTGTGGCTTTTGCCAATAATTCACCGACGTCACCCAGAGATAATTTCATCGTTAGGTGCCAGCGGCTACCCTTGGGTGTTTTTTTGTCTTTTTCAGATTCCTTATTTTGCTCACGGCGGATCAGCAATTCGACATCTTGCTGCTCTGGTTTTTGTCCGGTAGCAAAGTTAAAAAATAAGCTGTCTTGTCCTTGTAGCTGTTGTTCCACACTGGCCATCTTACTGCCCTGATGATTAGCCAGTAGGCGCGCAATATTCTTGGTTAATTGATGCTGATTCTCAAGCTGGGCAAAGTCGCTTAACGCCTTAGTACTGGGCGGGGTTTTATTGTTGCCGCTGAGTATTTGCTCGATAGATTCTGAAAACTTAGCCAGTTGTTCCGGCGCATGTCGCGCTATTCGTGCTGACATAGACAATTGTAGCAAGGTGATTAAACCGGCAATAAAGCCTTGTGCCGGTGCGGGGTTGATGAGTTGAATAGGCGTAAGCGGTTGCATTGGGGCCGTCAGTAACGCCCGCAATAACGCTGGATCTTGCTCCTTGCCCTGAGGCAGGCTGGTATTTAATTGACCCATCACTTGCTGTAACTGCAGTTTTATCTCGGGTAATTTGTCTAGGGCGGGGTCGGCTATCAGCCTATCCAATTGACGCATCAGTGATGAAGGTGAATCCTGTAATGGTTGTAATTGCCGTAGCAGGTTGTGAACGGCTTGCCTAAATTGCGGGATAACATTGTCACTGCTTGTCGCTGCGGTATCTGCTTTTTGGGTGAGTGGACTGGAGGCTTGAATTAATTCGCTCAGTCGTTGGCTTTGTATTTTATCTAATGTCATGGTTATCGCCTGCGCGTTAACCGGCTTTGTTTGAATTTGTAAGTTATCACCACGTCTAAGTAAGTTTATCGACGATTCTTGCGCCTTTGTTGCTGATGCCGTTGAAAGTGCCGGTGGCTCTGGAAATAAACTGGCAAGCTGCTTAAAGGTTTGTGGCGTTATTGTGATGCCAGACTGATTCAATACACTTTGGATGATGCTTTTAACCATTGGTAGTGACGGTGTTATGCCGCTCGCTAGCACTTTAGCGGTGTTAGTCAGTAATGCTGATTGGTCTGCTTGAGCAGCAGCCTGATTTGTCGACGATACTGGTGGCATAGATGTTAGATTGCTTGGCGGTGCTGATTCAGTCCCTTTGGTCATCACAGCTGTCTGTGTATTGGTTGTCAAATTATTGCTGGTATTGCTGTTGGTTTGCGGGGGGGGAGTCGTGGCCGCAGTCGTATTAGTAGGGATCACTGGTAATAACTTAACCTGCCAGTTGCCGCCAACGGTGGTTAATTCAACTCTGACACTTTGCCCTGTTTTAAAAACACTACTGTCATTGATTGGCAAGGGATGTTGCTGTGCATGCACATTCACTTTGATCTCATTAGGGAACACTGACGTGACCCTGCCCTGAGTAGTTAGGGTAATCGGTGCTGATGACGTGCTAAATTCGGCTAGCTTTAGTAGCGCATCTAACACTTTAGGGGAGAGTTTAATGCTATCCAAAATTTGCGGAGCTGGGGTTAGGGTGAACTGTTGCTGGGCGGTATTGATATTGGCAAAAAACTGCCCATCGCTTAAGGCTAGGTTTTTTAACTGCGGAATATCTAGGGTTAGTTGCTTGTTATCGGTGATCAGTAAAATTTGGTTGGTGGTGTAGGTTTTTACTAATACTGCGGCAGCTTGGGAAAGCAACTGGTTTTTATTGGCTGCATCACCGCTTAACACTGATCCAGCAAGTTGCTGCAATGTTTGACTTAACTGGTTTAATGATAAGGGTGATTGGTCAGTCATAGTGTTAGTTTGCCTGAAACATTCTTAGGTTATCGGATACTGGCAGTACTTAATGAGTATAGTGCGTTGTTTTAGTTAAAAAACCAGCTCATGTCAGTCTCTCACATTTGTATACAATTTATGGCCTAAATAACGCGATTATTAGTCTCACTATGCTATTATTCCGGCCGTTATTTTGTCCGTTAACGAGGTTGATTTGGCATTGTTAGTTGCCCACGAACTTACCTGCATTAAGAGCGATAGGGAATTGTTTTCTGCTTTATCCTTTGCTGTTGATGCCGGACAAGTACTGCACTTACATGGCCCTAATGGTGCCGGTAAAACCAGTTTGCTGCGCATTCTGGTGGGTCTTAGCCAACCTTATGGTGGTCAAGTGCTATTCAATGGTCAACCTATTAACCAGCATAGTGAATACAACAGTCAGATGATTTACTTAGGTCATAAGGCTGGGTTAAGTCCTCATCTAAGCGCCCTAGAGAATCTACATTACTGGCAACAGCAGCAAGCCATTCCCGCCACTGTGGATTTGATGAATTTACTCGAAAAACTGGGATTAGTGGGATTGGAAGAGGTACCTGTAGGGCACTTGTCCGCTGGTCAGCAGCGGCGTGTTGCACTAGCACGCTTATGGTTAAAGCCAGCCAAACTGTGGATCCTTGATGAGCCTTTTACTGCATTGGATACCTCAGCTATTGAGTTGGTACAAACACAAATTGAACAGCATGTTAAAGCGGCTGGCAGTGTGTTGTTAACCTCTCACCAAGCGTTGTCGTTATCCATTGAAGTACACAATTTGCGGTTGGATTATCAATGGTAATGCAGCAATTATCCGCCATTTTTAAGCGCGATATGCTGCTCGCGTTTCGCCAGCGCAGTGAATTATTGCAACCTATTTTATTTTTTGTGTTGGTGATTGCACTATTCCCGTTAGGTGTGGGCCCCGGGCCTGAGTTATTACAAAAAATGGGCGCAGGGGTGATTTGGATTGCTACCTTGTTATCGGCGTTATTAGGCTTAGAGCGCTTATTTCGCGATGATTTTGCCGATGGTAGTTTAGAGCAGCAAATGTTATCCGACTGTCCATTATCACTGTATGCCTTGATTAAAATGTTCAGTCACTGGTTGGTGAGCATTGTACCGGTATTAGTGGTTTCGCCATTACTGGCGGTATTTCTCAATTTAACCGTGGATATGTATTGGGCGTTAGTACTAACACTGTTAATTGGATCGCCATTGTTGAGTTTAATCGGCGGCATTGGCGTGGCATTAACCGTGGGCTTGCGCAAAGGCGGCGTGTTATTAAGTTTATTATTGTTACCGCTTTTTGTACCATTGTTGATTTTTGCTACTGCGGCGGTGGATGCCGCAGCGTTACAATTACCTAATACTGGCCAATTAGCTTTATTGGCGGCATTACTGTTGTTGGCTTTAGGTTTGGCACCCTTGGCGACGGCCTATGCATTAAAAGTGAGTCAAAGTTAATGTGGAAATGGTTACACCCCTACGCAAAAACTGAAAAAGTCTATGGGCTTTGTCAAACCTTATTACCTTGGTTTGCGCTGCCTGCATTGTTGTGTTTAACCACTGGCTTAATTTGGGGGTTGGCTTTTGCGCCTGCGGATTATCAACAGGGTGATGCCGCGCGTATTATGTATATTCACGTACCATCGGCGATTTTATCCATGAGCACCTATGCTGCCATGGCTATTGCCGCTTTGGTGGGAATGGTGTGGCAAATTCGTACGGCGGATATGGCTGTTGCTGCCATTGCGCCGGTGGGTGCCATCATGACCTTTATCGCACTGTTTACCGGTGCTGTGTGGGGCAAGCCTATGTGGGGCACATGGTGGGTGTGGGATGCGCGTTTGACCTCGGAATTGATTTTATTGTTTATGTATTTGGGCGTTATGGCCCTTTATCATGCGTTTGATGATAAGCAGCAAGGGGCAAAGGCAGCAGGTGTGTTAGCGTTAGTGGGAGTGATTAATTTACCGATCATTCATTACTCGGTGGAGTGGTGGAATACCTTGCACCAAGGAGCATCGTTAATGAAGTTAGGTAAACCTTCTATTGAGGCGGATATGCTTTGGCCATTATTACTAAGCCTGTTGGGCTTTGTTTTAACTATTGCCACCTTAGTAATGCTGACATTGCAAAATGAAATTATCCGCCGCGAATTACATCGTCCTTGGGTACAAAAATTAGCGCAAGGAAAATCCTGATATGGCTTTTGATAATATTGCAGCGTTCTTAAACATGGGTGGTTACGGTTTTTATGTGTGGCTGGCTTATGGCATCAGCATACTCGCGGTGGTTGCGATAGCTGTGAGTTGCATTTTAAATCGTCGTTTATTATGGCGTGAAGCGTTAAATGAAATGCAGCGTAAACAACGCATCCAACAAGCCCAAACCAATCAGAACAACAGCAAAGAGAGTATGCAATGAATCCTAGACGCCAAAAGCGCCTGATGGCAGTGATTGCCGTGATCACCTTAGTGGGTGGTGCGATTGCCATGATGTTATATGCCTTGTCGCAAAATATTGATTTGTTTTACACCCCATCGGAAATCATTGATGGCAAAAATGGCCAAGTGCCTCAGGTAGGCCAGCGTCTTAAAATCGGTGGCATGGTGGTGCCGGGTTCTGTGGTGCGTGATGAAGAAACACTCAAAGTCAGTTTTCAGTTGACTGATACTGGGCCAACAGTAACTGTCGAGTATCTTGGTTTATTGCCTGATTTGTTTCGTGAAGGTCAGGGCATTGTCGCCACTGGGCATTTACTCAGTGCCACTGTGATTGAAGCCGACGAAGTTTTAGCTAAACATGATGAAGAATATATGCCGCCGGAAGTGGCCGAAGCAATGAAAGGCATTAAGCACGTTAAGCCCAGTGAATCGAGTAGTTATTAATGATTGTTGAATTAGGCCACATTAGTTTAGCCATTGCCTTATTGATGGCGGTGTTGTTAGCCATTTACCCTATGTGGGGCGCCCAGCGTAATCAATTGAATATGATGGCGTTGGCCAAACCGCTAGCCATTGCGCTGTTTGTGTTTACCTTAATTGCTTACCTAAGCCTGACATGGGCCTTTATCCAGCACGATTTTAGCGTGGCTTATGTTGCCCACAACTCAAATTCACAGTTGCCGATTTATTATCGTATTACCGCCGTATGGGGCGGCCATGAAGGCTCATTCTTATTGTGGGTATTGATATTCTCCTTATGGACAGTGGCGGTGGCATTATTTAGTAAAGCGGTGCCGTTGCAAATGTTAGCACGGGTATTGTCGGTATTAGGATTAGTCGGCATTAGTTTTTATTTGTTTATCTTATTGGCGTCCAATCCCTTTGAGCGGTTATTGCCGTTTATTCCCGTGGATGGTCGTGATCTCAATCCATTGCTGCAAGATATTGGCATGATCATCCATCCACCGATGCTATATATGGGCTACGTAGGTTTTGCCGTTGCTTTTGCTTTTGCGGTGGCAGCACTGATTGCCGGTAATTTTGATTCTACCTGGGCCCGTTGGTCACGACGTTGGGCGTTAGCGGCGTGGATATTTATGACCATCGGTATGAGTTTGGGTAGTTGGTGGGCTTATTACGAATTAGGATGGGGTGGCTGGTGGTTTTGGGATCCAGTTGAAAATGCCTCGTTTATGCCATGGTTAGTGGGTACGGCATTATTACATTCACTGGCGGTGACCGAAAAACGTAAAGTATTCAAATCCTGGACGGTATTATTAGCTATCTCGGCGTTTTCCTTGAGCTTGCTTGGCACATTTTTAGTACGTTCTGGAGTGTTGGTGTCGGTACATGCGTTTGCCAGTGACCCCACTCGTGGGCTATTTATATTAGTGATATTGTTGATCACCATTGGCGGTTCGTTGTTGCTCTATGGTATTCGCGCACCCCGCCTAAAAAGTGTCAGTCAGTATCAGCCCTTTTCCCGCGAAACCATGATGATGGGTAATAACATTTTATTGGTGGCCGCAGCGATTGTGGTATTGCTAGGTACGTTATTACCGCTAGTGCATAAAGAGTTGGGTTTAGGCTCGATTTCTATTGGCGAGCCGTTCTTTAATCAGATGTTTACTTATTTGGTGGTGCCCTTTGTGTTGTTATTGGGCATTGGGCCATTATCCCGCTGGAAAAATCAGTCACCTAAAGCGTTAATGAATCAGTTGTTATTGGCGCTGATTTTAAGTTTGTCTGCGGCTGCGTTAGTGGTCTTTAGTTATACCCCGGTAGCCTATATGGCGATGCTCGGTACGGTGTTAGCCTTTTGGATATTTATTACCAGTATTCTTGAGGTTTACCAACGTATTGGTGTGACTCAGGGATTCTTCAAGCCGTTATCTAAATTAACCCGTAGTCACTGGGGGATGATTTTAGGCCATGTGGGTTTTGCCGTAAGCTTGATGGGGATTGCCCTAACTAGCCATTACAGTGTGGAAGTGGATGTACGTATGGGCCGCGGTGAATCCATTGAGTTGGCCGGTTATGAGTTTCGCTTTGATGGTGTTTCTGCCTTGAAAGGCCCTAACTACAATGGCCATATTGGTCATATGTCGGTATTTGTTGATGGTCAGAAAATTACCACCATGGCTGCTGAAAAACGGTTTTATCCGGTACAGCGTTCGGTGATGACCGAAGCGGCCATTGATACCGGCTGGAATCGCGATCTATATGTGGCCTTGGGTGAGCAGTTAAAAAATGGTGATTGGGGATTAGCAATTTATGTGAAACCTTTTGTCAGCTGGATTTGGTTTGGTTCTTTGATTATGGCATTGGGTGGGGTGTTTTCCATAAGTGATAAGCGCTATCACATGAAAACCGTGGCCAAACGCTTTTTCACAGGTGCTGATAAAAAGGCGAGTGAGCAAGATTCTGAGTTAACCTCTACAGATAAGGCGGTCAGCTAATGAAAAAGTATTGGCTGTTTATTATTCCCCTAGCGATCTTTTTGTCGATGACGGCATTTTTACTCAGTGGCTTATTTTCCAACCCTAAGTACATCAATGTCAGTGCAGTGAATAGACAAGCGCCGCCCTTCGAGCTTACCGACGTGATGGACGAACAACGTTTGTATAGTGAGAAGGTATTTTTAGGTGAAGTTACCTTACTCAATGTATGGGGTACATGGTGCGTAACTTGTGCCGTTGAATTACCTTATTTGGCGCAACTGCGTCAGCAAGGTGTACGTATTGTTGGGTTGTATTACGAGTTAGATATCGACCCTGATTTTGGTGTTAAGCCAATGGCCCAAGTACGTAACGAAATTAATGACATACTCAAACGCTATGGTAATCCCTACCAATTCAATATATTCGATAAAGTACGTACTTACTCTTTTGACTTAGGTGTTACCGGAGCCCCCGAGACCTTCGTTATCGATAAGGCCGGCGTTATCCGTATGCATCATATTGGCGATATCAATGAAGCGGTGTGGCGTACTAAGATTGAGCCGCTGTATTTGCAGTTGCAGGCAGATGCTGAAGGAATAATCGCAGGGGCAGGCACGTTATGAGTCATTGTTTAAAATCATCATTGCTGGCGGCCTTAGTCTTTTGGCAATTAAGTATGTCGGTGTTAGCGGTGCAAGAAAATTATGTTTTTGCTAACCCCCAGCAACATCAGGTGTTTAAAGAATTAACCCAAGAATTGCGCTGTCCACGTTGCCAAAATCAAAGTATTGCAGGCTCCAATGCCACAGTGGCCTTGGATATGAAGAATAAAGTGTATGCCATGCTACGCGAAGGTAAGACCAAGCAAGAAATCGTCGATTCAATGAAACAGCGCTACGGTGAGTTTGTGCATTATCAACCGCCGCTGAATGCGGTAACGTCGATATTATGGTGGTTACCGTTGTTGTTTGTTATTGCAGGGCTGGTGATGGTTTTTAGACGTAAACCTACAGTAGCGATTGATAATGATGCATTAATTAAGGCTCAACAGTTGTTGGAGAAAGACAAATGATCGAGCTAATTTTAGGTACGATTGGACTTATTATTTTCGCTTTTGTCATTGTCTATTGGCCATGGCGTCGAGCGATAAAACATAATTGGCAGTATTCCCAGCAGCAGATGAATAAAACCATCACCCAACAACGTATGGGGGAGTTGCAAGTAGAACAGCAACAAGGTTTGCTGTCCGATGAAGATAAGTCCGAAGCCGAGAAAGAGCTGGCGCTGGCTTATGCCGATGAAGCTGGTGTTACTGCAGTAACTATGGAGCAGCCCATTGGTCGCCAGCCGTTATTGATCATCTTATTACTGGCGATCACTGGGGTGGTTGCGACCTATTGGTATGCCAGTGAAATTCCCAGTTTAAAGCAGTGGCAACAAGCCATGGTAGATTTTCCGACGTTAGCGCAACGGGCGGTGATCCAGGCTGATACCACGGTGACAGCAGAAGAGTATCAGACGTTGGCATTAGGATTACGCACCAACCTAATGAAAAAACCGGACGATCCTACCGGCTGGTTATTACTGGGTCGTGTTTACACCACTATCGGCTATATTGAACCTTCGATCCAGGCATTTGAGAAAGCTTTGGCACTGAAGCCGGATCATTTGGGCGCACAAATTAGTTTGAGTCAAACGTTGGCAATGAGTGGCCAGCCGCCACAATTACAACGAGCCAAACTGCTGTTGCAACAGGCCCTTAAAACGGCGCCGGATGAGTACGATGCTTTGGGATTATTGGCGATTGTTGCCACTCAACTTGATGAAACAGAGTTGGCTGTTCAAAGTTGGACGTCGTTACAACAACAAATTCCAAAGAATGACCCTTTATATCAATCAATCAATGAGCGTATTGCTGTACTACAAGGTGAGGCTGAGCCTAACAATATGGATGCTGGCGATACCGTTGTAGCCAGTAATGGCTTGGTGTTAAACATTGAAGTGAATATTGATCCGAGTTTAGCCAAACGTTTTAATAATGACGCAGTACTGTTTATCTTTGCTCAGGATGCGTTAACGGATAATAAAATGCCTGCCGCAGTTGTGCGTCAAGAGGTAGGTCAATGGCCAGTTAGCATTCAACTCAGTGATGATAATGCGATGATGGCCAGCTATAAGCTGTCTTCATTGAGTAAGGCGCGCCTAGTCGCGCGTATTTCAACCGATGGTGATGTCATGCCCTCTGCCGGGGATATTCAAGGTGAAGTCATCATGGATATGGCGGCAGATCATGCATCGCCTATTCAGATTACGATTAATACGGAAGTTACCCCATGAAGCACGCTTTTTTATCGGTGATACTGCTTGCTGTGCTAACCACTGGCTGCGCCAGTCAGCCGCCGCTTAACCAACAAATTGAAAGCCAGCAAGTTAACGCCCAGCAGACTGAAGCTAATATGGCTGCACAGCCAACCACAGTGCCCTATAGCGATCCTCGAGATCCACTTGAAACTGTCAACCGTGAGTTATGGACCTTCAATTGGGATGTATTGGATAAACATATCTTACGGCCGGTGACGATGGCCTATGTGACTCATACTCCTAATATTATGCGCAAGGGCTTGTACAATTTCGCACTGAATTTAGAAGAGCCGGCGAATGTGATTAATAACCTGTTGCAAGGTAAGGTATCAGACTCGTTGACCAGTCTTGGTCGTTTTGCTTTGAACTCCACATTTGGTTTGCTGGGCTTTATTGACTTGGCCTCCGATGCGGGTATTGAACGTAAATCGGAAGATTTTGGCGAAGTGTTAGGTGTATGGGGAATTGGCCAAGGGCCTTATTTAATGCTACCGGCAATGGGCCCCAGTGATGTGCGCAATAGTGCCGGTGATTATATCGATAGTAGCTATTTTACTATTAGTGATATTACCCTGCCCATAACGATTTTTACTGCTGGTATCAAGGCATTGGAAACTCGAGCTGCCTTGATAGCTCAAGAACAACTGGTTTACGAAGCGGTTGACCCTTATGCATTAGTTAAAGATATTTATTTTCAGGATCAGGCCTATAAAGTGAGTGATGGCAAGGTTGAAGTTAGCGAAAAAGAGGTACAGCAGAATGAAGATATTGATGCTTACCTTGATCAGTTTTAAGAGCAATTTTACCGGGAAGGCGAAATGAATAAATTTACGGATACGCAACAGCAATTACAACAGCAACCCTGTACATGGTTAGTCACCGGTGTAGCTGGTTTTATTGGCTCTAATTTATTAGAAGCATTGCTGAAACTCGGTCAAAAAGTAGTTGGGTTGGATAACTTTGCTACCGGTCATCAACGTAACTTGGATGAAGTTCAAGGTTTAGTAACAAGCCAGCAGTGGCAAAATTTCAGTTTTATAGAAGGCGATATTCGTCATATTGACGCCTGTCATCAAGCCTTAGATGGTGTTGATTATGTGTTGCATCAGGCGGCGTTGGGTTCGGTTCCGCGCTCGTTGAATGACCCTGCGACAACTAACGATGTAAACATTAGTGGTTTTTTGAATATGCTGATTACCGCCAAAGAAGCTCAGGTGAAGAACTTTGTGTATGCGGCCTCTAGCTCAACCTATGGTGACCATCCCGCGTTACCCAAAGTTGAGCCGAATATCGGTAATCCGTTGTCGCCTTACGCAGTAACTAAATACGTCAACGAGCTTTACGCCGATGTATTTAGTAAATCCTATGGTTTTAATGCAACAGGTTTGCGTTATTTTAATGTATTTGGGCGTCGTCAGGACCCCGATGGTGCATACGCGGCAGTGATCCCAAAGTGGACAGCGGCGATGAATAAGCAACAAGTCGTACAAATTAACGGTGACGGTGAAACCAGCCGAGATTTTTGTTACATCGAAAACGTAGTGCAAATGAACATACTAGCAGCGACCACTCTATTAGATAAAAGTGAAGTGTTTAATGTGGCTGTCGGCGATCGGACTACATTGAATGAGCTGTTCGGCGCTATTCAATCTGCGTTGGCGGAGCAGGGCGTAAGTTACGATATTGCGGCTAAATATGCGGATTTTAGAGCCGGCGATGTACGTCATTCCCAAGCGGACGTGACCAAAGCGAAAACCCTTTTAGGTTATGACCCACAATTTCGCATCAGCGAGGGTATTAGCTTAACCATGCCTTGGTATATTGCTAACGTTTGATAAGTAACCTGAAGGTAGCCCAAGTTAAGGTTATGTAGTTATTCATGAAAATGAAAAAGGCGATGAAATATCATCGCCTTTTTGTTATTTAAATCGGGTTAATTCCGCCCCGGCTATTAGCCATGAAAGCCATTGGGATTTTGTGACTGCCAGCGCCATGTGTCTTCACACATTTCTTTAATGCCTTTAACCGCTTGCCAGTTTAGCTCTTTGGCTGCTAGGGCTGGGTCGGCGTAACAGGCGGCGACATCACCGTCCCGTCGCGGTTGTATTTGGTAGGCCACTTTTTTACCACTGGCTAACTCAAAGGCTTTGACCATATCCAGCACCGAATAGCCGTTGCCGGTGCCTAAATTATAGGTTACCAAACCCACGTTGTGACTGAGCTTTTCGATGGCCTTTAAATGGCCGTTAGCTAAATCTTCAACGTGAATATAGTCGCGAACACCGGTGCCATCTGGGGTGTCGTAGTCGTCACCAAAAACGGCTAAAGCTTCACGTTTACCAACAGCAACTTGGGAAATAAACGGCATTAAATTATTAGGGATGCCGTTGGGATCTTCCCCAATCTCGCCGGAAATGTGCGCGCCAACGGGATTAAAGTAGCGCAATAAAGCGATATTCCAACTGTTATCGGAGTGATGCAGGTCGCGCAGAATATTTTCAACCATCAATTTAGACTGCCCGTAAGGATTAGTGGGTTTGCCTTCAGGCATAGTCTCATTAAGCGGCAGACTGATAGGATCGCCGTAAACAGTAGCCGACGAACTAAAAACGATGTTCTTGACGTTATGCTCAGCCATTACCTCACATAAGATCACCGAGCCCATGACGTTGTTACGATAGTACTTCAGCGGTAACGCCACTGACTCACCGACGGCCTTTAAACCAGCAAAATGAATGACGGAATCAATTTTGTGTTGCTTAAATAGCTGACGTAGGCATGCTGCATCGCATATATCACCCTTGATAAAGGTTAGCGATTTTCCGGCTAAGCGTTGTACACGGGTTAATGATTCTTCGCTGGAGTTGGAGAGATTATCCAACACGATAACTCGATGGTTGGCGTTTAATAACTGTAATACAGTGTGACTACCAATATAACCGGCGCCGCCGGTAACTAATATATTCATGATGTGCTGTCGTCCTTTATGACTTGCGCTAAATATTTTTCAAGCAATGCATATTGTAGCGGCTTCACCAGTAATGGAAAACCGCAAAATAACAGTATTGACCACATTGCGTATTGCCAATGTAGGTTCACTTTAAGTAGTAAGAAAAACGCCGGTATTAGGATTAGAAGCTTTAATGCATTCAGCATAAACTTTTCTGGTGGCGTGAGGTATTTAGTTGCAGCTTGCAGATACTCAATGCGCTTGGTTAGCGGCAGTGATGCCAATAACAGTATTTGTTTAGTAGAGAATATTATTTTCATAGGCTGTTATTAGGCAATAAAAAACGCCCTTAATAAAGAGCGTTTTAGTATTAATCATTAAAAGGTAATGAGGCCGTATTACATTGTCGCATTTTCGGGAATATGGTGCCCGTTGTCATTTTTTTCAGCGAGTTTTTCCCAGTGTCTGGTTTTCAGGGTAAACAACGCAATCACAATACCAATGGCAATACTGAATAAACTAATTTGAATATACAGGTTTGGCATTTCTGCAACGTTGTCAGGGTCGAAGTGACCAGCAAGTAACCCGGCAATGATATTACCGATGGAATAGGTTAATACAAAAGCCCCCATCATCTGACCCGCGAAGCGCTTCGGCGAAAGTTTACTTACCGCACTAAGTGCCACAGGGCTAAGGCAAAGCTCACCGACAGTATGTAAAAAATAAGTGGTAATCAGCCAATAAGGCGCCACTTTTAATCCGCTAGCAGCAATTTGCGCCGCGAAGAACATTACAATAAAACCACTGGCCATGATGATTAAACCAATGGCGCATTTAATACCATAGGAAGGCGTAATCATACGTTTGGCTAAGTTGATCCATAAGGCAGCGATAAACGGTGACAGGATAATGATGAAACCGGAATTAGAGAACTGGAACCAAGAAGTGGGGATTTCAAACGTGCCGACCATACGCTCGGTGTAATCACGAGCAAACAGATTGAGTGATGAACCCGCTTGTTCAAAGCCTGCCCAGAAACATGAAGATGCTACACAGATTAAAAATAAAGCCCCTAAACGGCGTTTCTCATCGCCATTGAGTTCACCAAAGAAAAAGATACCTGCATAGAAAAGCAAAAACACGGCAGTAATCACTATGGCGGTACTTTGCGCCATAGTCACTGGATCCATCACCAGCATACCGGTCATCATCATATATATGACTGCGACTAACCCGATGAGGCCCGCAGCAATAATGGTCCAGCTACGTTTAACCGCAGCTTCGGACATGATGACGGTAGGGGTAGCACCAGCGCCGTCTAATTTAGGAGTGGTGATTTTGTATTGAATCAAACCAATGGCCATACCCACAGCAGCGGCACCAAAGGCCCAATGCCAGCCCATACTGACCTGCATCCAACCAATTAATAAATAACCGACAAACGAACCTAAGTTGATGCCCATGTAATAGATGGTGTAACCACTATCACGACGCTCATCTTCTGGTGAGTATAATTCACCCACCATGGCACCGATGTTGGGTTTTAATAATCCGGTGCCTAATACTACTAACACTAGGCCAATAAAGAAGGTACTGTCACTAGGGATGGCTAGAACTACATGGCCACACATAATAATGATACCGCCATACCATACGGATTTTTGCCCACCTAAAAGGCGGTCCGCAATCCAGCCACCGGGTAAGCCCATAAAGTACACAGCACCGGTGTACAGACCGTAAATGGCGGTTGCCGAAGCGACGGTCATGGATAAGCCATTCTCTTGCAAGCTGGCTGTCATAAATAAAACCAGTAACACGCGCATGCCGTAATAGCTCATGCGTTCCCACATTTCGGTGAAGAATAATGTTGACAACCCGGCCGGGTGTCCAAAAAAAGAAGTTGATTTATTAGATTGCATTCAACGCATCCTTTAATAATTATAATAAGTTAAGGCCGGATGGTTATACCTTATGCCGCCGCGCAAAATCAACATTTACACTAAATGTGACAGTTATTGCTGTAAGTAATGTTCTACAAATACAGTAAAAAACGTTTACGCCAATTATCCGAAGGGAAAGTGGTTGGCAAATTATCGAATGCTTGGAGGCGGATGAAAATTATTACACTATTCAGTGAATATAAAATGAATCTAGATCTTGGCCTTTAAGCGTGTGGAACCCTGAAAGTTTTGCTAGAGATATATAAGGTAGAGCGTGTAGTAATTAAAGCTTTTTGATCGTTGTAGATCAGTTCAACGTTGGTAAAAAAGGTTCACTTTACTCGTATTATTTATAACAGTAGTTTATTTTTGCTTGTTATCTTAATGCTGTATGCTCTTTGCCGGATCATTCGCACTACGACGAAAGAACTTAAGTAGTAATGTTGTTTTATCTAATATAGGTAGCAGTCGTCGTCAATTTTATATTTAACTAGGTTTTCAATGCATTATGAATAGGAAAGGTATCGTACTTGCGGGTGGTTCAGGTACACGTTTACACCCTCTGACAACGGTTGTTAGTAAGCAGCTCATGCCAATTTATGACAAGCCGATGATTTACTATCCGATTTCTACGCTAATGCTAGCGGGGATCCGCGAAATCCTAATAATTTCTACGTCAGATGAATTACCTCGGTTTAAGGCATTGCTGGGGACAGGTAAGGAATGGGGAGTGGAGTTTAGTTATGTTGATCAACCTTCCCCTGATGGACTGGCACAAGCGTTTTTGTTAGGTGAGTCTTTCATCGGCAATAGCGGCTGTACTTTGATATTAGGCGACAATATTTATTACGGGCATGATTTGCAACTATCGCTGAAAAATGCCGCTAGCCATAATAGTGGCGCCACCATATTTGGATATCACGTTAACGACCCTGAGCGTTACGGTGTGGTCGATTTTGATGAAAATTGGAATGCATTATCTATTGAAGAAAAGCCAGAAAAAGCAAAATCTAATTATGCCGTCACAGGGCTGTATTTTTATGATAATGATGTGGTTGAAATGGCTAAACAAGTTAAACCCTCTAAACGCGGTGAGCTTGAAATTACTGATTTAAATAGTATGTATTTAGAACAGAATAAATTGCGCGTTGAGCTTATGGGGCGAGGGTCAGCTTGGCTGGATACAGGAACCTTAGATAGCTTGTTGGATGCGGCGAATTTTATTGCAGCGATTGAAAAACGACAAGGCTTGAAAGTAAGCTGTCCCGAAGAAATAGCCTTCCGTAAAGGCTATATTAACGCCCAACAATTAGAAGCATTAGCCGCTCCGCTTGTTAAAAGCGGCTATGGAAAGTATTTAATGAAGATCCTTCAAGAACGAGTGAAGTATTAAAAACAATATGAATTTTATTCAAACAAAAATCCCCGATGTAAAAATTATTGAGCCAAAAATGTTTGGCGATGAACGCGGTTTTTTCATGGAAACCTTCCGTGATGACCGCTTTAGGGAAAATTGTGCTGATGTAACCTTCGTACAGGACAATCATAGCAAGTCCAAAGAAGGTATATTACGTGGTTTACATTATCAGCTAGAGCATACTCAAGGTAAGTTAGTACGTGTTACCCAAGGCGAAGTATTTGATGTCGCTGTGGATATGCGCAAAAGCTCCTCAACCTATGGCGAATGGGTTGGGGTCTATTTGTCGGCGACCAATAATCGTCAAATGTGGGTGCCAAGTGGTTTTGCCCACGGTTTTTATGTTACTAGTAAATCGGCTGAGTTTGTTTATAAGTGTACGGATTACTATCATCCTCAATCGGAAGTCTGTATTGCTTATAACGATCCGCAACTGAATATTGATTGGCCGTTAGTTGATGGGCAATTACCTTCGTTGTCGGCCAAAGATGAAAATGGCTTAAGCTTTGCCACTGCCCCACAATTTGATTAATGCGAAAGAGATAAGTTAGTAGATGATTATTGTAATTGGCAAAAGTGGCCAACTCGCCAAAGCCTTGGTCGCGGTTAATACGACGCATCAACTTTTATGTTTAGGGCGTGATGATATTGAACTAACCAGTCCTGACAACATTCAAGCTACGTTACTGTCTTATCATCCTTCCGCTATTATTAATGCTTCTGCTTATACTGCAGTGGATAAAGCGGAAAGTGAGCCAGAGCAAGCCTATGCCTTAAATGAGTTAAGCGTTGCTAATTTGGCCGAGTATTGTGTAGCGAATGGTGTGCATTTGGTGCATGTGTCTACTGACTATGTGTTTGATGGTCAAAAAGGCTCGCCTTATACGGTTGATGATATCTACGGACCGCATAGTGTTTATGGCAAAAGTAAAATGGCGGGTGAGCAGGCTATTTTAGGGTTAGATAAGTTAAGTGCCTGTATTATCCGTACCAGTTGGGTGTATTCAGAGTATGGTCAAAATTTTGTCAAAACTATGTTACGACTAATGCAAGAAAAGCCGCAACTGGGCGTGATTGATGACCAGATTGGTAGTCCCACATCGGCTAAAGCACTAGCCAGAGCCTGTTTATATGCCGCGAGTAATAGCGTACAAGGCGTACATCATTTTACCGATGCCGGTGTCGCTAGTTGGTATGACTTTGCGGTAGCGATACAGCAAGCTGCAGTGGAAAAAGGCTTGCTCACTAAGTCGATACCCATTTCACCCATACCCACCAGTGCTTATCCTACTCCAGCGAAGCGACCAGCCTATAGTGTGCTGGACAAGAGTACATTACAAAGTCAATTTAACGGATTACAGCCTGTACATTGGCAACAAGAGCTGGCCACTGTAATAGATGAGCTCAAGTGATAACTTTAAAGTAAAGTTATTGAAAAATTTGGGATTGAAAAGAACATTACTGGTTACCGGCGGTGCAGGATTTATTGGCGCTAATTTTGTTCATTATTGGTTAGCTAATAATATTGAAGACAGAGTTGTGGTGCTAGATGCATTGACTTATGCAGGCAATATCGAAAATCTTAATTTAGTTAAAGATAACGTCAACTTTGAATTTGTACATGGGAATATTTGCGATACTGCTTTAATTGAACAATTGTTGAAGCAACACACTGTAGACACCATTGTGCATTTTGCCGCAGAATCACATGTTGACCGTTCAATTACAGGCCCCGATGCGTTTATTGAAACTAATATCATCGGTACTTATAGTTTACTAAAGGCTAGTAAGAAGATTTGGCTCGATGAGCCTAAAACGCAAGGTAAACCGCCTATCCCGCATCGTTTTCATCATGTAAGTACTGATGAAGTGTATGGCACGCTGGGGCCAAATGACCCGCCATTCAGTGAAGCGACAGCCTACTCACCTAATTCTCCCTATTCTGCTAGTAAAGCTGCCAGTGACCATTTGGTTCGAGCTTATCACCATACTTATGGTTTAGCAGTTACCACCAGTAACTGTTCCAACAATTATGGGCCTTATCATTTTCCTGAAAAGCTTATCCCGCTCATTATTGCCAATATATTGCACGATAAACCATTACCCGTTTATGGAGATGGCCAGCAAATTCGCGATTGGTTGTACGTGGAAGATCATGCTCGCGGTATCGAATTGGTAATCAAAAAAGGGCAGATTGGCGAGAATTACAATATTGGCGGTAATAACGAATGGGCCAATATAGATATTGTGAAATTGATCTGTAGTCGAATGAATCAAGCCTTTCAACATAATGAGCAACTTGCACAACAGTATCCGTTGGCACAAAAAGCGTTCGCGCAAAAATCCGAAGAGCTCATTACTTATGTTATTGACAGGCCTGGCCATGATAGGCGCTATGCCATTGATGCTACCAAAACGAATAATGAGTTAGGTTACGAGCCTGTTGAGTCATTCGAAAGCGGCATTACCAAAACATTGGATTGGTACTTGTCTCGGTCAGATTGGTGGCTGCCGTTAATGGCTAAACCTTAGAAAATATGCTTGCTTACCAGCAAACAATAGTAAGCATTTTTAGTCGTTACCCTGAATTCAGGTTAGTTTCGTTTGTCGGCTGTTATTGCCCTAAATCTTTTTGTTTTCTCAATAGTACAAAGGATCTCGAGCAACCTTTAATAGTTAATACAATAATTACACTAAATGTGACAGTTATTGCTGTAACTAATGTTCTACATAACAATTAGTTGCTGTATCATTATTGGGATTTTTCAATTTATGCATAGGCGTGCGATTTTATGAAGTGTGGTTTAGGGAAAGCAACTCCGCTTATTCTCATCTTTTTTCTATTTTCTTCTTTTTATTTATTGGCTGCACCAACACCAACAGCAGCTCAACTTGAGCAATTTAAAAAATTACCCGCCGCACAACAACAAGCCCTAGCCAAGCAGTATGGTATCGATTTGGGGCAGTCTACAAGTAGTCAAAATTCAGACTGGCAACAACCAGAACTGTTGCAGCCACGAAATACTAATGTTGAACTAACAGATAATTCGCAATTGTCAGAGTTAGACAGGATGCTGGCCGAACTGACTGATAAGGAAGAATTAAAGGCCTTTGGTTATGATGTTTTTGCTAGTACGCCAACAACGTTTTCTCCAGTCAGTGAAATACCCATTCCCCTAAATTATATTCTCGGCCCAGGGGATGAACTGAATATAATGATGTATGGCAAAGAGTCGCAGCAGCTCTCATTGCGGGTGCAGCGTGACGGCAATATTATATTGCCGGACTTTGGTCCGTTCAATGTTGCAGGTTTAAGTTATGTTGAAGTCAAAAAAGCGCTGACATCCTTCGTTCAAGAAAAAGCCTTAGGAGTAGAAGTTTATATTTCTTTGGGTGAACTGAAAATGATGCGCATTTTTGTAATGGGAGATGCGTTTCAACCGGGTGCTTATAATGTTAGTTCGCTATCTACCATTACTAACGCATTGTACGTATCGGGTGGTATTAAAGAAATCGGCTCCCTTAGAAATATACAGTTAAAGCGTAATGGCATTCTCGTTGGGCACTTTGATTTGTATGACTTGTTGATTAATGGTGATGCAAGCGCGGATCTATTATTAAAAGCAGGTGATGTCATTCTTATTCCATCAGTTGGTGCTCAGGTATCGTTGGATGGAGAGGTAAAGCGCCCAGGGATTTACGAAATCAAAAAAAGTGAAACACTTAAAGATGCTATTGCCATGGCCGGTGGGCTTAAGCCTTCCGCTTCATCTCATGATATTGTCATTGAACGCCAGACTAGCGCCATTAAACAGCTCGAAAATATTGACCTTAGTAATCATCAAGAGCTGAATTTTGATATTCAAGCGGGTGATAATATTCGGGTGTCAAAGGCATCTGAAAGTTTTGATAATGCTATCGCCATTATAGGGGCGGTTACACGTCCAGGATTTTATCAATGGAAGTCGGGTATAAAAGTATCTGATTTGTTGATTGATATTCGCTCAGACTTACTAACCTATGCCGATTATGACTATGCATTGGTTGTTAGGGAAACATTGGATAATTCTTATATCGATGTATTACAGTTTGATTTGTCTGATGCCATAGTAAAAAAAGATACCAATGATCTTGAGTTACAACCGAACGATAAAATCTTAGTGTTTAGTCGTTTTGAACAAAAAAATACTCAAGTGTCCTTAAGTGACATGGCTGTGTCTGAAAGCGAATTAGAACGTCAGCAACGATTACAATTTCTTACTGCACTGAAACAATTTCGTTTTGTACGTAAATTACTTACACCTGAGGAACAACTTACTGATAATGCAATGTCAACCGAAGTGGCAGTTGAAAAAGATGACATTGTTTATCACATTGCCGGCTTGATGGGGGAAATGAGCGAAGATGATTTAAATGCTTTAGATGAACAGCAGGTATTTAAGCATTTTTTGGTAAGCCAATATTCGCGCCAGCGTATGTTGAAGCCTGTAATTAAACGTATTAAAGAATTGTCCTATAAAAATGGTATTAAGAAACGTGGGGCTCTGGCTTCGATTATTGGGGCGGTTAAGTTTCCAGGAGAATACCCCGTTTCACAGCGTTATTCGATGTTAGACTTAATCGCCGCTGCAGGTGGATTAACTGAAAAGGCCTACCTGAATGGTGGTGAGCTATCGAGAACATTGGATGACAATGGCTTAACCGCAATTAAACACTTACCCTTTGTGTTGAGTGAGGTATTAGATACTGCCGCTGAAATAGAGTTGCAACACCAAGATCGAATTAATATTCTTGAAATGCCTAGTTGGCAGTCAACCTATCAAGTTGAATTAAGGGGAGAGTTTAAGTTTCCTGGTCTATATAGCATTAATCGTGATGAAACCTTGGGTGACGTCATTCGTCGCGCAGGGGGCTTGACGCAATATGCTCATGCAGATGGTGCGGTATTTACACGTAAGTCACTTAAACAAAAAGAACAAGAAAATACACGCAAAGTAGCCGCACAACTGCAAAGAGAAATCGCAACCAAAAGCTTAGGTAACAATACTAAAGCTAGCATGTCATATTCTGAATTGAAAAACTTGGTTACTGACTTAACTAAGCTGGAAGCGGTTGGTCGAATGGTTATTGATTTGCCATCAATAGAAAAAAGCGTAGTGGATAAGGATTTTCGACTTGAGCCCGGAGATATGCTTTATGTACCCTCGAATCCCAGTACCATCAATGTATTTGGTGAAGTCCAATTAGCATCATCACATTTGTTTGATAAATATTTGACTCTACAAGATTACTTAAGTTTGAGTGGAGGGCTTAAGTCTCAAGCTGATCCAAGCCGTATATATGTGATTAAAGCTAATGGCGGGGTTAAAATCCCGAGTAATAATACTTTTTGGTTTGCTGAGGATTCGCAAATTATGCTAGAGCCAGGAGATTCAATTATTGTACCTATTGATGGAGACTATATTGACAACTTATCTCTGTGGAGTACTGCAACGCAGATTATTTATCAAGCTGCTGTGGCAATAGCTGCAATTTCATCAATTTGAGTGTGCTTTAGCATTTAATTAGTTTCTACAGTTACATTTTGTATAGGAAAAAAATGCAGCATTCAATTACACTGTGCACAGTATTGAAGTCAGCAAAGGTTATCTTTGCGAAGAGGATTTTATGATAAATATCCTAGGGGCATTAATTGTTTCCTGTTTAACGACATTTTTATCGATAAAAGTGATTAAGCCTTTTGCTAAAAATATCGGGTTGGTCGATATTCCTAATGCGCGTAAAGCGCATATTGGAGAAATTCCGCTAATTGGTGGAATTTCAGTGTTCGTTGGTGTTTTGGTCGCTACGTCGCTTTATTTACCAGAAAGTCAGATGATTAATTTATATTTGATATCATCGGCAATGTTGGTATTTATTGGTGTACTGGATGATAAGTTTGATTTGAATGTGAGCTTTAGAGTTGTTGCTCAAAGTTTAATTGCTATGCTAATGGTTTTTGGTGCGAATATTTATTTAAGCGATTTCGGCGATATCTTAGGATTTGGTGATATTAAACTCGGTGCTTTAGGTTTTATTATTACTATTGTGGCAGTTATCGCTGCTATTAATGCTTTTAATATGATTGATGGTATCGATGGCTTAAGTGGAACTATGGGGATTATTTCTGTTTTATCCATCGCATCACTTTACTTGTTAGCAGGACAAACGGATTATATTGCGCTACCTCTTGTTATTGCTGCTTCATTGTTACCATTTTTATTTTATAACTTAAGTGGTTTTTCAAAAGAACGGCGTTATCGCAAAATATTTATGGGTGATGCGGGCAGTATGTTTATGGGCTTTACCATTGTTTGGCTGTTAGTCATGGGGACTCAAGGAGAAGGGGCTTCATTTAGAGCTGTAACAGGTTTATGGATTATTGGTATTCCCCTCATGGATCTATGTTCAATAGTTTTGCGAAGATTAAAGAAGGGGCAATCACCTTTTGTCGCAGATAGAGACCATCTACATCACATCTTTCTACGAATGGGGTTTACGGTAAAAGAGACCCTTCTAATAATTTCACTACTAGCATTATTTTTGGCTGGAATAGGAATATTGGGTGAATTATTTAGGATTAGTGAGGTAACTATGTTTCTATCATTTCTGTTAACGTTCTTCGCTTATAACAGTGCACTTCAACACAGTTGGAAGTTCACAAAGTGGGTAAAAAAAATAAAAGGTAATGCTAATGAAGTTTAAGTTGTCCTTGCCGAAAAATAGTAGAGGATTCACATTAATAGAATTACTTATTGTTATTGTTATTTTGGGATTATTAGCGTCACTTGTTGCTCCTGCTATGTTCTCAAAAGTAAGCTCTTCGCAACGTAAGACTGCAGCAACTCAAATGCAGATGTTTGAAACTGCATTGGATACTTTTCGATTAGATATGGGAACATATCCAGACTCCTTGCATGAATTAAGACAAAGTACAAAAAATGGTTGGGATGGTCCGTATTTACCAAAGGATTTACCACTTGACCCGTGGGGAAATCCATATCTCTATAGCACCCCTGGAGAAAACGGTGAAGCCTATAAAATGTCATCTTTAGGCGCCGATGGGAAAATAGGCGGTGAAGATGACAACGCTGATATAATACATAAGTAGCCTATGCAACTTGAACAATTTTTGTCAGAAAAATTTCATGTTTCTTCAAACGATATACTGAAAGCCGCAGATTACCAAAAACGTCATGGTGGCCGACTTGAGAATATATTGGTCAATATGGGGAGTCTATCTGATGAAGCAATCCCTGCAGTTTATTCCCATTATTTTAATTTACCCTTACTAGCGATTACTGATTGGCAAGACGTTGATGCCGTGGATGCTCCCGCAACAATAGTTGAATCGTTGATCGAAAGTCAGTGGGTGCCATTAAAAATTGATTCAAATGGATGGTTAATTGCATGTCGTGACCCTTTAAGTTTATCTGCCAACGAAGTGTTAAATTGCATATCTGAAAACGTTGAATTACTTATTGCTACTGAAGCTGAAATTCAAATGTTGGCATCGAAGTATGATCGATATAGCCACAATGAAAGTATTGCCTTAGATAGTGATGAAGAAGATAAATTAAGAGAATTAGCAGCTGAAGCACCTACAGTCAATTTGCTTAACTCATTGATCACTAGAGCGCTCAGGCAAGGTGCTTCTGATATGCATCTTGAACCCTTTGATGGGCGATACCGAGCGCGTTTTAGAGTTGATGGTGTTTTGCATGAGGCTGAAATTTTGGCTCCGCGAATGCAATTGCCTATAGTTACGAGGTTGAAAATTCTTTCAGGGATGGATATCGCTGAAAAACGTCGACCTCAAGACGGCAAAATTGAAATGAAAATTGCCAATCAGGAATTAGATATTCGAGTGTCCTCTCTGCCACTCACTGATGGCGAATCGATGGTATTGCGATTTTTGCGTAAAGAAAGTGTTAGATATGATATGGAAGTAATGGGACTTTCAGAAGATATTAATCAATTAATTAAAGAAGACCTCACTAAAACAACAGGTGTTATTTTACTTACGGGACCCACGGGGTCAGGTAAAACAACTACTTTATATACGTTTCTAAATGCACTTAATGATGATGATGTAAAAATTATTACTTTGGAAGATCCAGTTGAGTATAAGTTGGAAGGAGTGAATCAAGTCCAAGTTAACAGTGATATTGGATTTACCTTCGCAGCAGGTTTACGTAGTGTAGTCCGACAAGATCCCGATATTATTATGTTGGGTGAAATTCGTGACAAAGAAACGGCGCAAATCGCTTTGCAATCAGCTTTAACAGGGCATTTAGTATTTTCAACCGTACATACTAATGACGCCCCGGGGGCGTACACTCGCCTGCTGGATCTTGGTGTTGAAGAGTTTTTATTGAATGCGGCACTGGTTTCTATCGTCGCTCAGAGGCTAGCGCGTAAAATTTGTGAGCACTGTGGGAGCGCTCATCCTAATAATGATGAGTTAATTGATAAATATAAACTTGCTAAATTCGCTCAACGGTTTGACTTACAATCGATTCAGTTAAAAATCGGTGTTGGATGTGAACAATGTGCCAATACTGGTTATAAGGGAAGAATGGCAATTACTGAATATTTACGTTGTGACGATATAATTAAATCTTTAGATAAAGGTGCTGATTTTATTCCTGCGGCAAAAGCACATAACCACTCTCTTAATCGAAGAACGCTATTGGAAGATGGCTTTTACAAAGCAATTTTGGGTCAAACAACCATTGAGGAAATATTGCGTGTGGCAGGTTAATGGCTAGTTTTAAATATCGTGCATATGACCAAGCTGGCGCGCGAAGTGAAGGTAATATTGAAGCCACATCACAAGGGCAGGCAGTACAATTTTTAAAACAGCAAGGATTGCTGGTCTCTTTTATTACAGAGCAAAAAAAGTCAGCTCAAATTTTCTTATTTAAACGCAATAAAGTTAGTTTAGAGGATATAGAGTTTTTAACTGCAGAATTGAGTCTTTTATTGGCTTCGGGAGTTCGAATTAATAAAGGCCTTGATATTATTTATAAAACAAAAGCTAATCCAGCACTTGGATTGCTCATCGCAGATGTTAGCAGATCCCTTAATAAGGGAAGTAGTTTGTCAGAAGCCTTGGCCGAGCATCCAAATGTATTTGAGCCTTTGTACTGTAACCTAGTACAACTTGGCGAAGCTTCAGGCAATCTATCGGAGGTGTTTGCTGAGTTGGCGAAAGAATTAAAATTTAGACGAGATTTACAACGTAAAATAATCGGCTCTCTTACTTATCCTTTGGTTATTTTGTTTGTCTGCATATTAAGTGTATTTTTCATTTTCAATTTTATTATCCCTAAAATGTCATCACTATTTTCTGATTTAGAGTTAGTACCCTGGTATACGAGAGCATTGATAGAGACAAGTCAATGGATGAGTCAGTATCAATGGTTACTTGTTCTGGGATTATTAGGATTAATAGTGTGCGGTATAGCTGCATTTAGGCGTCCCGATGTAAAGCGCTGGTGGTCGGATGCTGCTTTGCGATTGCCAATACTACGAAAAATAATTGCTTTAGCCGAACGTATCCGATTTTGTGGCAGCATGGCTATGATGCTTAAATCAGGAGTACCGGTAGAAAAAGCGCTCAAGTTGGCGAATGGTAATATTAAAAATCTGCATTTGCAGCGAGAAATTGACATTGCCCGTAAAAAAATCAAACAAGGTAGTGGCTTGACTGCAGCATTAAGTCAAAGTGTATTATTCCCAGATTTTTTTGTGTCATTGCTGGATATTGGTGAGCAGTCAGGCAATCTTGAAAGTGTATTTCATGAAATTACACTACGATCCCGTCAAGAATTTGAGAGTTGGACAGAACGAATGACAACCCTGATTGAACCCTTACTTATTTTATTTATGGGGGCATTTGTAGGCGGGGTTGTAGTCATCATGTTATTAAGTATGGTGTCGATTAACGATGTTGGTTTTTAACCCCTCTTTAAAAAATCCATTTAATTTTCTTAATAGTGGTTTTACCCTGATAGAACTGTTGGTTGTGATGGCTATTTTGTCTATTGTAATGGGATTGGTTGGGCCATTGGCTCTTAATAGTGTAGATAAAGCGCAAGCACGCACGGAAGTAATGACGTTAACACGTTGGCTAGATAATTTGTCGTATCGGGCTTTTTTAAGTCAGCAAGAAATACATATCGAACTAAATGGCAAACAAGCTATAGCATCCTCAGGGTTAGTTGATTATGTTAAATCAGTCGATTTCGATTATTTGTATTTTCAGCCGCAGAGTTTATTACTCAATCACAATGGATTTAGTCAAAAAAGGCAAATTCAATACCACTTTAACGAGCAAACCATGGTAATCCAGCTCAATTGGAGTCCTCGTGTTGAGTGATAATCAACGGGGTTTCACCTTAATTGAAGTACTGATTGCCGGTGTTATTCTCTTTATGGTTATCGCAACTACGACATTAGTCTATCGTTCAGCATTACTCAGCAGTCGTAAAGCCGAGCAGGTCATGGCTATGAGTGGTTTTTTGCCAATAATAATTAAAAATGTAAATGAAGAATTGCAACAACAAGACCGTGGTAGTTCAACTCGTTTTCATGGTGAAGGAAAGGTCCTTCAAGTTAGTTATCAATGGAGTGCAACGTTATTACAGGCAAAGTCTGCAATGTCGGTCATTGATTCGTTTAGTGGTGAGTTTATTAAACAACCTCCCCGTTACCGACTGTGGCAAGTTGAACTGGAATTGAAATCCGGAAGTGGTCAACGCCAATACCAATATGAATACCTGACTTATCCGGCACCTCCTTGAAAAGACAAAGTGGCTTTACATTAATTGAATTACTGATCTCTAGTAGCATATTGGCAATGCTCCTTTTGGTCGGGACTTATGGCTATAGTTTATTTGCTGATAAGTGGGATAAACAACTCGGCCATGTTAATCAAGTGGTGCAGCAAGTAAGAGTAGTGACTTTACTTGATCATTTACTTGATGGGATTGTGCCATTAGCGCTCTTTCCTGAGAATACTAAGGGCTTTTATTTTAAGGGTGAAAAAAACACATTAACTGCGATTAGCCAAAATGGCATGTTTAGTATTAACGATCCTGTAGTTTTTCGATTGCGTCTTGAAAGTCAAAAAGATGGGACATTATCACTTTGGTATGAAGAGGCTAGCTTAGATAATTTATTAATTACTAACGCTCAGCAAAATATACCGTTTAAGACATCAATTCAGTTATTGAAAGGTTTGCATAGTTTTGAATTTAGTTATTATGGCTGGCAAAGTTTTGATATTAAGTCACAAGCAGCTTTTGAGTTTGATGCTAGTAAAACTCGGCGATGGTATGCGCAATATCAGGGCATGCAAGCCCAATTACACCCCGAAAAACTTAGACTACTCCTGAAATTGCCACAAGGCCAAATTGAACTTATCAGCCATTTTACGCAAAACAGTGAAACTCTAATGAGTAATATGGAAGGAGGCTAAGACGTGTATCGAAGTCAGGGAATAGCGTTGCTTCAAGTATTATTAATTACGGCAATTATCACTATATTAGCTTTATATTTTTCGGCTACGGCGCGGGAACAGGTTAAAATGGCGCAGTTGGCAACAGAGCGAGCTGAAGCTATTATTGCGATTGAAACGGCTCAAAACCGTATTTTTATGGCCTTATTGTCAGAGCTAAGAAAGACCAATAACGAAGTAAGTAATCATATCTTGGCTAATTGGAATTTTTATAATCAACCTTTTTTAACTAAAAACAATGTCAGTGTGCAAATTCAGGATCAGTCTGGTCTAATTGGTATTATTTTTCCCGACCCTAGTTTGATTGCCAATATTTTTCAGGAAAATGGTGTTGATAGTAAGTTAGCCCCAGTGCTAACGGACAGTTTGTTAGACTGGCAGGATGCTGATAAACTTACGCGGCTTAATGGTGCGGAGCTTGGGAGTTATACTCAAGGGCCAAGAAACGGTAGTATCACCTTAGTTAACGAGACTAAAATGGTGCGGGGAATGACCGCAGAGTTGTGGCAACAGTTTGGCGACATATTTACCTTATATCAACGTGGTCCGTTTAACCCTATGACTGCTCCAATGTCGGTTTTGGCCGGAATTATTGGTCAAAATCGTGCTGCGGAATATGTCAGTAGGCGTAATGAAATAGCGATCTCTCCACAGCAATTTTCTGCTTTGACCGGAATACAAGAAAATATGGAACAAATTTTGTATCCTGGTGATGTATTGGAAATTAAGTTGAGCGCGCGCAGAGGCGAGGCTTTAATAACAAAAACTATGATGGTTGAATTGAAACCTTATGCAAACGCTAATGAGTTGCCTGTGGATTATTTAGAAGTGCGGTGGTAGTTGGAATGCAATTGAAAAACATAGGTTATGCTTTATTAAGCAAGCTGCCGCTGGGATATTTTGATGGAAATCTTCATAAATTATCGACTAATAGCAAGGGGAAAGTCGAACTATTACTTGCTAACGATAATTTTAAACCATGGATATTAATTGTAAGTCGTGAGCATTATCATGAAGCCCTAGATAAGCTGCCTATAGTTAATCAAAAAGAAGCTAAACGTTTGTTAGCGCTTAATTATCCTGAGACAGAAAATTTCTTTAGTCTCAATGGGGTAACTGAAAATCAGACTTTTTTTAATCATTGGACGTTTGCATCGAGCATCCCCAACTCTTTTATTTACTTGCCTGAAGGGTTATTGTTAGCCAGAACGTTAGGTAATGATAATGCAATTTGTATTGAAGAAAAAAGTGGACCGGCCCGCCTTTATGTTGCTGCGACTATGCAGGGAATTCTTTCTACTAAGCCTACCAAAATATTAAATAGTCTCGCTCGCTTTTGCCAGTCCTGTGGTTTAAAAGAACAAGGTGTAAATAAAAATATTGGTGCTGCGGAATTAGCAGATACCTTGAGTAAAGGTCTGTTGTCCTTAACGATTAAAGATTGGTTAATTTTTTGGAGGAGACCAACACGAAGGCTTGGCTTTGCTGACATAAAACATTCCGTAATAGCCGGTATTGGGTGTGTTATAGGTTATATTATTTTCAGTAGCGCTTATCTTTATTGGCAAGATAACCAGATGCAGCAACAACTTCAAAATGGAAAGGTAGATGTTTCGGAAGCGCTGGAGGTTCAAGAACGATTGAACCGGCTAGAAGAGCAATTGCAAATATTATCCCCAGTAATTGCTGAATTTAAGTCTAATACTGCGATCTGGCGGATATTATTACCCCTTTATTCTCAAGCTGAATTCAGTAATATTCGTTTTGAAAATAATCGTTTTATTTTACGGGGTACAACAACTAAAGCCACTGATTTACTGGCTAAAATAACCCTAAGTATAGGGGTGGCTGATGCAAAATTTGATTTGCCAGTTTCGTTTAGTCGTAATCGAGAAAGCTTTACCATAAGTTTCCGTTTGCAGCAACCGCCGCCGGAGGTTACTCATGTCGGAAATTCGTAATCACCCTTTTCTTATTACTTTTTTATTATTGTTAATATGTATTAAGTACGTATTACACCCTGTCGTTGAATGGCAAAATGATAAGTTATGGAGCATAGCTCAAAACAATAAACGTCAAATCCGCGCCGCTGAAGCTATTGCGAATGTTGAAGCTAATCAGGTACAAATACAAACCTATAAGCAGCAAAAAAAAATATTGCAATCAATGTTCTATAAACCAATGAATGAAGCTGAATTTAAGTTGGAACAACAGCAGTGGCTAGAAGAGTTGGTCGATCAATACGGGTTCAAAATTAATAATGTCGGTTGGACTTATTCCGTCAAAATGCTGAGTAAGCCTGTAATAACACACAGGTTATCGTTGAACTTTGAAGGGCAAACCTATGAATTACCAGCCTTTCATTTGGCATTAGCGGCTAATCCGGAGTGGATAGGTGTTGAAACGTTTTCTGTTGATACTATTGGTCAACGAGAAGAGTCTTTAGGTAAATTTCGTGCAACTATGGATGTGGTCTTCTATCAAATGGAGTCTGAGGCCGGAGGGCAAGAGCTCTATGAGGAATAATAAAACGTTACTAGTGGTTGTTGTAATGATAATTTTTGCGTTATGGGATATGACAACACGACTTATATGGGAAAAAACCAGCAATAGAGAAGCAGAAATACACACTTATTCAGTTGCAGGCTTGCCTGTGCGGTTAAATCCAGAGCAACAAAAAGCTCTACTCAAGCAATATCAAAATTATAATCTGAATTCTGTTGTGGATAAGGATTATGTTGACTTAGGAATGAGTGCTGAACAACAACAATTGCAGCATGGCCATTTAGAGCAGTTATATTCAGGTGACTTACGCATTCGTTTGAGTGCCGTTATACGTGAAAAACAATCTGAGCAATTAACCTTTGCGTTATTAACAGTTGAAAATATTAAAGATAAAACACATTTTCTGGAAAAAGCTCAAATAGGACAACATTTTTATGGTTATGTAGTTAAAGAGCTAGCACTAGATCATATAATTCTTGTGAGCGTTGAAGATAAAAAACGGTTTGTAACTTTGTCGGTCTATCACATTAATTCGTATAAACAAGCTCTAAAGTCGGTTAATAAGGAATTATAATGAATAAAAATCATATCCTCATAGTGCTAGCGTTGATGGGGACTATCGTTTCATGTGCCAGTAATTCATCAAAACAATATGAAATTCAAGATTCCTATCTGCAACAAAGTCAACAGCAGCCGAATACGTTGGTAAAAGAAAGTGAAGATATAACGGATATAAAAGAAAAGTTGGATGGATTTTCGAGTTTGCCGGTTATGTCAATGCGCGAAACGAAGTCTAGTAATAGTCAAGATTTAGTCGGTCGTTTCAGTGATACTGAACAAGTTGAAATGGCATCAGAGGAGCTACCATTAGCGGATTTTTTACATTATGTATTAGGCGAAATACTAAAGGTTAATTATATATTGGGGGATAGCGCGAAGAAGGCTAATCAAACTGTGACATTAAATATTCAACAGAATATTAGTAAACAAAAACTGTTTTCCCTTACGCAGGAGTTATTAGCTGATAAAGGGCTTCACATCAGGCATAGCGAAGATATTTTTTATATCAATAGTGAAGAATCTGCCGAAGGTAAATCTACAGTTGCATTTGGCTATGGCATAAATGCTAGTTCCGTGCCGAATACATCCGTAGACATTTTACAAATAGTCCCCTTCAAATATGGCCTTCGGAGTAATCTGTCCTTAATTTTACCTAGTATCGCTAAAGTTAAAGTTACGCCCGATAATGAACAAAACAGTGCGATGCTACGTGGTAAGCGTAGTGATATCTTAAAAGCATTAGAATTTATTCAGCTAATCGACACTCCCGGCTTTCGTCACCAAAGTGTAGCTGCGTATAAATCCACCTTTGTACCTGTTAAAGAATTAATCACTAAATTGGAACTGTTATTGAAGAATGATGGTTATTCTGGCGGGGTATCTACCGTTCCACTCGATGCTCAATCTACCTTAATATTGTTTTCTGCCGACAGTGATTTAATGAGTCGTGCAAAATTTTGGTTAAAGCAATTAGATGTACCTGCAGATAATGATGAGAAGCATTATTTTGTATTTCAACCTTTGTATGCTAGAGCAACCGACCTTACCGAAAGTTTAGCCCCTTTACTTGGCGGTGGACAAAGTAGTTTGCAAAATACCAGTAAAGCAAGTGGGAGTGGTGAAAGTCAGCAAAGTTCTAGCACAAGTAAGCGTTCAGGAATTAAATCCGCCAGTAATGAAGATGTTTCTATTGTTGTTGATGCACGTTCGAATAGCTTAATTGTTCATTCCAGTGGTAAAGATTATCGTGCCATTTTGCCATTAATTGAGCGCTTAGATGTGTTACCAAAGCAAGTTATGTTGGAAGTGTTGATTGCTGAGGTGACGCTTAAGGATGAATTTGCGCAGGGTGTTGAGTTCTTTCTCGATCATAATAATTACACGTTAGGAAATCTTGGTTCCTTTGGCGTCGATGGCATAGGGGGGTTAAGTTATATTTTAACAGGCAGCAATAAATGGAATGTTAATGCTAGTTTGAGTCAAACCAATAGCTTAATTAATATTGTATCGAGGCCTACGTTGGTGGTTAGGGATGGTGTTACTGCAGATATGCAAGTGGGTACCGATATTCCAATCGTAAGTAGTACTTCATCGCCAGACGTTGGCACAACCAGCTCAGTCCAATATCGTAAAACAGGTTTAAATTTAAGTGTTACCCCAACCGTTAATAGCCGTGGCGTGGTTATTATGGAAATAAACCAGCAAATTAGTAATGTTGTGATTGACAGCAAGGCAATTACAGCGGAGGGCGCCCCTTCTATATTTACTCGTAGTATGAAAACAGAGGTTGTGGCTAACTCTGGTCAAACTGTAATTCTAGGAGGGTTAATTAGCGAGAATAATACTAAATCGGACAGTGAAGTTCCTGGCTTAAGTCAAATCCCAATACTAGGTCATTTATTTGCCAGTAAAAGCGACGTAAAGGACAAAACAGAGCTTGTTATAATGGTAACTCCTCGTATTATAGAGTCGGCTCAGCAGTGGTCTGATGTAAAGGCCGCTATGGCCGAACAGTTAGAGCAAATAAAATTAACAAATCAAGAGGCAGATATTTCTTATTAATTTACTTTATATAGTGTGTGGGTATTTATACCTATGTATTTATGCATAACTATAAATAACAGTAATAAGATGTGATATTGTGTTTTAGTCAATAATTTGTGTCTTTGGGGGGATATTGAGCGCAATATCTGCTGGGTTATGAAGATTATTGCAAGCATTTGTTTATTTAGGGATATTTGAGTGTTGACAAGCAAGATTGCCCTTGGCTACACTAGCTACTGTTCGAACTACATGAGTGACGGCTTGTGTTGAATTGTTAGAACTAAAAACAAAACAGGAATCGTGGACATTAACGTTCACATTTAAACTATAATGTTCATAATTTCATGTTTCATGAAACTTGGAGAATGGAAAAATGTTAAAAAAATCTTTAATCGCATTAGCGATTGCAAGTACAGCGTTTAACGCATCAGCAACTCTTACTATCGCTGCTGGTGGTTCACATGCTGATGGTCAACAATTAATTTCAATGGAAGGTGCTTCTAACTCAACTACGGTTGCGCTTGATGATATTACAGCAACTCTTTCAGATGTGACTGCTGCATATGCTTCTTCAGCTAAAATTCGTGTTACGCTTACTGGTGGTACTTTAACACCAGCAACTGCGGTAACTGCTTTATGGGAAGCAGCTGATTTGGTTTCAACCGGTTCAGTAGCTTATCCAAGTGGCAATGTTGTAGAAATTACACTGGGCGGCACGGGTGCTACAGCTGTTCAAGGTGCCGTAGATACTGATGTTTTAACCCTTGGTGGTTTGGATGTTACTGCGACTTCTTTTGCTAAAGGTGCAAAAATCACTTACTTGATTGAAGTATTGTCTAGTGTTGGTGGTGCAGTAATTGACTCTAAGTCAGGTACTATTTCAGAAGTTGTTGAGCAATTCGGTGCTAAAATCGGTGCGGCTGGTGACTTTGGTACTACTAAAATTGATGTTGGTAAGGATCGTTTAGAGTTTGTTGGTGGTGGTTTAACTGAAACTATTGGTGTTGATGTTACCAGTGCGCTTATTGATCACTTGGCTGCCGATGCAACAACTTATGCGCCAAAATACGTGTTGAATGGTTCATTTGGTTTCTTGGGTTCAGATGCTGCTAAAATCGTAACTGATGATGATGTTGAATCTGCTACTGGTACACCAGTTGTTTCTGATGACTTCACTATGATTACTGAAGAAGCTGCTGCATTGGGTGCTACTTTTGATGGTACTGCTGCAGACACGAATACTGAGACTTTCACTATTACAGTGGATGGTAAGACTCAAGTGTTAGCACCGCAAACTTTCTCTGTTGATGTGTCTTTCAACTATGATGATGATGAGTCTAAGAAAGGTACTTTCTCTCAAAATGTTGCTGGTGGTAAGTGGGAACTAAATGGTGATTCAGCCTATATTCCTTATCTGCCATTCGGTACGGCGTTTGCTCAGTCAGTTACTATCACTAACGAAGGTTCTGTTGAAGGCGCTATCTCTGTAGATGTTATTGCTAATGGTACAACTTATACTCACGCATTAACTGCTACTGCTAAAGCTAAGGCTGTAACTGATATTACAGCTGGTGTTAAAGCTGCAGTTGCTGCTGCTGGTGTAACTTCTGGTAACGTTGCGCTTAATATTGTAACTAACTCTCCATCTGGAGATGTTACAGTATCAGCTCTTTACTACTCTAAGTCTGATAAAGACCGTGGTATTGTTGCTGTAGATAATCAATTATAATTGATTTTAGTATGTAAGAAAAAACGGACTTCGGTCCGTTTTTTTTGTTTTGAATGTAGTTATTCTTTATTAGTCGAACCCTTTATTGGAAAAATGAAGGTATTCGTTGTTGAAGCGATTGGCTACAGCAGGCAACAATATAGTCTTCCTATTTTCAATAATTTATTCGAATATCTACGAAACTGAATGGCAAAATTTGATATTGAAAATTACAACTTAACATCGATGACAAAATGTTTGTTAATATCTATCGGGTGTTAACATTTTTCATCTTGAGTTATATAACGTTTAATGTGTGATAGATAAAATTCACAAAGTTCAAGTAATTGGTTTTCAACTATTTTGGGTAATTTGGGGGAAGATTTCTCCTGTGTCTGAACTAAGCGTTTTAGCGTTAGCCAGTACTTTTCATTCAAAATAAGTATTTGTTTTTCTAGAAACCTTATTTCTTTCTCAAGGTTGATGGGATTGCCGTATATTCCTTCTATATCAATTTTATTTAGCACAAATGTTAGTATTTGTCGGAAATTATGCTGATTTTTCAAAACCAATTTACTTATGTAAACGACAGTGTTGTTTCTAATTACTGCAGCGGGTAAAAAGTTAACTAATCTGGTTAAGTGCTTGGGCACTTCATTTTTGTCTATTGCAGTTGTCTCGTTTTGTATTTCTATGGTTAAGCCTGACATGGTTTTTAAAACCGCGGGAATGCTATAAACCCACGTAGCAGATTGATCGACAAAACCATAAGTTAGAAATGAACTCAGTGGGTCAATTAAATTATATTGGATGAATATTTCACTATTGTCCTCATCCGCTTTCGCTTGCATCTCTAAGCTATTGTGTTGATTGTTGATTTGGAATCCGCTTGCACCCATTTTATGGTTTGCTAGTTCAATAATAGGTATAAATCCTTTTTCTTTAATTGTTTTAGTTTTTACACCTATTTTTCGTAATATAGGACTGTCAAAGGTAAAAGTTCTAGAGTCGAAAAAAGTGCTAATTATTGCGTCATGTGGAATCGATTCTATTTCTGAATAGTAGTATTTAGCATACAATTTACGCCTAGTTTTTGCCTGAAGTAGTTTATTTACTATAATTTCGAAACCAGCTAAATTGAATAGTGGGTAACTTTTTTGCCAAATAGCTAGCTTATTGGATGTATTGAACATGTCTGTTAGCAAAGTCATAATATGCCTAGCTTCAGGGTTTAACATGTGTTTCTTGGCTTCAACTTCTAACAGTCCATCCTCATTGACAGAAAATCGATAATCGTTTACTAAGGGCATACATCTTAGGGGGATTGCCATAAATTGTTGCAATTTAGAGGTATGACGTGCGGACCTTACTGAAATTTCATCATTGCACTCTACTATCCTCAGATCACTATGAAAAAGTGCTCCCATTTTTTCTAAAGCGATAACTAATTTCTTCACTATGTCGACCGTTTTAGGGGTGCTTCCTGTTACTAGCTCACTTACATTTAGTGGTTTGGCTGTGGAAGGCTTTTCGTTACTTTGATTAAAATCCTTATTGAGGGGCTGAGTGTACGTTCTTTGTTGAATTTCGTGAAACCAAGGTTCTTGTGTGAACTTGGGCTTTAAGAATGTTAATAGCGACTCTTTTTTCTCTTGAGCCCCTACTAAATCATATCCATTAAGTAAGTGGATTATATTTTGTTCACCTGTGTTAGTTATACCACCTTCAGTTCTAATTTCGGTGTCAATTAAGGATAAATAATAAAGCGCCTTTTCTTTATTATCTAATTCGTTTGCACTATTCGCGAGCATGAGTAATGCAAATAAAGAATGTTCGCTGATATTGATGAGTAGACGTCCGTATTCTTCAACCGTTTCGTAATCTTTCTGTGAATATGCAACTTTAATAAGTGATAAGCGCTGTTGAGCTGTAGTAAATGTTCCATCAATTGTCAGAATACGCTTTAGACAAGTGATTGCTTTTTGGGACTCATTTAGTTTCTCGTTTGCTGAGGCTAGATTACTCAGAATTTTAATTTTTTGTACATTATTGGCGGTAAGCTTAAGAGCTTGTTCCATTTTTATTATCGCTAATTGATAGTTTTTTTCATTAAATAAGCATTCAGATTCAAGTTCTAATGCCTCAATATTCGAATGCGAATTTTTATGATTTACTTTCCTTAATATAGCTAATGCCTTTTTGTATTTATGTTGAAATACTAATGATTTTGCAAGCTCGAACTTGTCGCTCATTTTTTGCCCTATTGACTTTAAGTTTTTGGATAACTTCTGGTTATCCGTCTTTAGTTATACAATAACGAATTAAATCTCGCTGTTAAAGCGCAGATGAAGTCTTTCTAAGTCGGTTGTTGTTTATAAAGTGGGTTATGATTACTAAATTGAAAATTTATACTGTTTTGTTCGGTTTTAGGTACTGCACCAAGATTAGAATACTGTCATAATTAATTCTTACTCACTTTTTTTAGATTGTCATGATCCCCGTTACCAAACCTTATTTACCTTCTCTCGATAAATACAAACACTTGTTAGATGGCATTTACCAACGTCACTGGCTTACCAATGCTGGTCCCCTGACTAAAGAATTGACCATTAGACTGGAAGAGTACCTTGGCGTTAAAAATTTATTGTTGGTTTCAAACGGCACATTGGCATTGCAAGTAGCGATGAAAGCGCTCAAGTTGCCAGAACAAAGCAAAATAGTAACGACTCCTTTTACTTTCGTGGCAACATCAGGGGCCATTGCTTGGGAAGGCCACCAAACGCACTTTTCAGATATAAATTCCAAGAGCCTAAACCTTTGTTCTGAGCAGTTGCTGGAGCATCACCAATCTGCCGAGGCTTTAATGGGAGTACACGTTTTTGGTAATCCATGTGATGTAAACAAATTAGATGCTTTAAAACACTTATTTGGTAATAAAGTCATTTATGATGCCGCCCATGCCTTTAGTGTGCAATATCAAGGGCAATCGGTACTTAATTATGGTGATGCCTCCACCTTAAGTTTTCATGCGACTAAACTGTTTCACACTGTGGAAGGTGGCGCCATAGTATTCAAACATAATGATGATTTTGAATTAGCCAAGCAGATAATTAATTTTGGTTTAGATAACCAAGGGCAGGGCTTGCCGGAAATAGTGGGTATTAACGCTAAAATGAGTGAAATGCATGCCGCGATGGGCTTGGCCGTATTGGATGATATTGAATTTATAATTGCTAAGCGTTTGGCATTGATAGAACAATATAAGCATTTATTGGCAGGAGTCGTGGAATTCCAACAGTGGCATATTAATAGCCAAAGTAACGGTGCTTACATGCCTGTTGTATTTAAAGACGAAGCTGAGTTACTGAATGTGCTAACGGCTTTAAATAGTGAGAGTATATTTCCCCGTCGTTATTTTTACCCTAGCTTAAATACTAGTAAAGCCTTTGATAATGGTCAGCGTTGCCCAGTGTCGGAAAGTATTGCAAGTAAAATACTATGCTTACCTTTGTATGTGGATTTAGAAGAATCGCAAGTTAAGATTATTTGTAAATTGATTATTCAAAATATAAGTCAATAAAAAAGAATGAGTTTACTCCTATCTGCATCCAAAGGACTTGGTTGGAATACCTTAGGTACAATATTGCGAGGTGTAATGGGGCTAGCTCAACTTGCACTATTATCAAGATACTTAGATGCATCCGAGTTGGGAACGTATTCTCAATTTTTTATTGTAACGACGATAGCACTGATGCTTGCTGAATTTGGTTTGACTGCAGCTGCTATTAGTCAACGAGATTTAAGCGAAGATCAAACAGAGCAACTAGGATTGAGTTATTTACTCAACGGTATTGTAATTTCATTGCTTCTAATTTTTTTTGCACCTTTGTTCAGTCTTATATTCAAAAATCCCAATTTAGTTGATCTTATAATTTTATATTCGCCCGCTATTTTTATTGTCGCTGTTGGCCAATATTCTGCCATGGAATGTCAAAAATCCCTCAACTTTTTAACACTCATCAAAGCTGAAACCGCCGGTGTTGTTATTGGATTTTTCGTTTTAAGTTTAGGTCTTATCAATGGAATGGGGGTCTATGCATTTGTCTTAGGCATTGTTGCTAACATGCTGACTAAGACGTTGATATTGCTTTGTATTGTACAAAAAGTGTACCTGAAACTATGGCGATTCAAATTTAAAGGTGCATTATATTTCTTTAGTTATGGATCCAAATTTACTGCATCAAACTTACTCAGTTTGCTAGTGACCAGTAGTGATATCATCTTTATTAGTCGTTTTGTTGGTTTAGAACAAACTGGGCAATACGGACTGATCAAAGATTTAGTGTTTAGAATTACAGTGATGATAAATCCAATACTCACCCGAGTAGCTTTGCCATTTTATGGCAAACTTCAAAGTCATCCTACATTGGGGGAAATATATTGTTTAGTAAAGGAACTGCTATGTTATCTAACAGTGCCAATATACAGTTTTTTTATTATTTTTCCTGAGTTGAGTATTGTTTTACTGCTTGGAGAAAAATGGATTCAATTATCCGGTTTATTGCAAATATTGTCTGGTTGGATGATTATCCGATCTGTTATAAGTCAGTCTGGATCTTTGCTCGCGGCAGTAGGGCGAGTAAAACAATCCCTAAACTGGAATGTTGCGGTGGCATTAATATTTCCAACTACTATCTATATTAGTGCCCCACACGGAATCGTTGCAGTAGCTTGGACATTGTTTTGTCTGCAAGTATTTTTATACATTCCACATTGGTTTTGGTTGCTTCGGACAGCAGCTGTGATCCCTTTGTACAACTATACGCTGGCTTTGTTTCGCCCGTTAGCAGCAAGTCATTTAACTTTATTTTTAGTGTCCTTATTAGTGAGTACATTTACTTGGCACATCTACTTAAAATTCAGCCTAATATTGGTTTTAGCTTCAATAATATATGGGGTACTTGTGATTAAAAGGATTATGACAATTTATAAATCGTTAAAAATGATGGAACTTAAAGACCAATGAGTACTATGAAAACTATCTTGATTACCGGTGGTGCCGGCTTTATTGGTTCAAATTTGATTCGTCATCTCATTTTGAATACCCCTCATCGAGTGATCAATGTAGATAAACTCACTTATGCCGGTAATTTATTATCACTTGCAGATGTCTCTGATTCCGAACGTTATCATTTCCATCAGGTGGATATTTGTGACCATTCTGCTGTGTCGACATTATTTTCCCAATCTCAACCAGACTATGTCATGCATTTAGCTGCTGAGTCTCATGTGGATCGTTCTATCGATGGGCCTGCTGAGTTTATTCAAACCAATATTGTCGGAACTTTTATTTTATTGGATATTGCACGGCAATATTGGGGTGAGCTACCTGAACCGAAAAAATCTCAGTTTCGTTTTCATCATATTTCAACAGATGAAGTATATGGAGACTTACATGGAACCGATGATTTATTTACCGAAGATACACCTTACCAACCAAGTTCACCTTATTCTGCCAGTAAAGCCAGCTCTGACCATTTAGTCAGAGCTTGGAATCGCACATATGCTTTACCTGTCGTCATAACCAATTGCTCTAACAATTACGGCCCCTATCATTATCCTGAAAAATTGATCCCACTGGTGATCCTCAATGCTTTGGAAGGTAAGCCGTTGCCAATATATGGCGATGGTCAACAAATCCGTGACTGGCTATATGTCGAGGACCATGCTGCGGCCCTATGGCAAGTTGTAAGCAAGGGAGATGTTGGCGAAACCTATAATATTGGTGGGCATAATGAGAAGACTAACTTGCAAGTGGTAGAGCAAATTTGCGCTATTTTAGATGAGTTAGTTGCTATCAAACCTGATGGGCTAACCTCATTTAAACAATTAATTACTTTTGTAAAAGATCGGCCAGGCCATGATAGGCGCTATGCTATTGATGCCAGTAAGATTGAAGAAAAACTAGGTTGGACGCCTAGCGAAAGTTTTGAAACGGGTTTGTATAAAACGGTTAAATGGTACTTGGCTAATCAACAATGGTGTGAACTAATTCAAGATTCATTGGCTCGACATCGACGAGGGGACGCATAAATGACGAAAGGAATTGTATTGGCCGGAGGGACTGGTTCACGACTGTTTCCGGTAACTATGGGTGTTTCCAAACAACTATTACCCATTTACGATAAGCCGATGATTTACTACCCAATATCAGTATTGATGTTGGCCGGTATTCGCGATATTGCCATTATCACCACACCGCAAGATCAAAGTAATTTTAAGCAGTTATTAGGTGATGGTTCGAAATTAGGCCTGAATCTAGAGTTTATTGTACAAACTGAGCCTGAAGGTATTGCTCAGGCTTTTGTTTTAGCTGAAAGTTTTATTGCCGGCGACAGTGTATGTTTAGTCTTAGGTGATAATATTTTTTATGGCTCTGCATTTTCCGCCAAACTAGCAGCTGCTGCAGGGCGCCAGTCTGGAGCAACAGTGTTTGGGTATCAGGTTAAAGATCCTGAACGTTTTGGTGTGGTAGAGGTGGATGTTCATTACAATGCAATAAGCATTGAAGAAAAACCCGAAAATCCAAAATCGGATTACGCCGTAACGGGGTTATATTTCTACGACAATAAGGTTGTTGAAATTGCTAAGAATATTAAGCCATCGCCACGTGGAGAATTAGAGATTAGCTGTATTAATGATATTTATTTACAGCAAAAGAACTTACATGTGGAAATTTTAGGCCGTGGTTTTGCGTGGCTTGATACCGGCACTCATGACAGCCTGATGGAAGCAGGCCAGTTTGTGCAAACAGTAGAACATCGACAAGGCTTTAAAATAGCCTGTTTGGAAGAGATTGCATTTAAGCAAGGGTGGTTAGATAAAACACAATTGTCATCTGCTGCCGATGCTTTTTCTAAAACTGAGTACGGCCGGTACTTAGCAAAGTTGGTTAAAGAGCTGAAGTAACCCCAGTTAGCCATAAGAAATGTCGCGAGTGTATTTATAAATATGATATTTCAGTAGATTAAGTAGTTTGGTCGAAAAGCGGATAGCTTTAAGTTAATGAAATTCATTACAGCTTCTATAAATTTCGTAAGAATTAAAGAGTATTGTTTACCCCAAATTTATTAGGAACTAACGGTTGATTTATTAATATAACCAATTCAAATCCTGCCGTTTCATTTTTTCTGCTAATAAGTGGGCACCTATAATATTTAAATGGTCGTCATCTTTGTAGGCGATCTTACCATCCACATAAGATGAACAACCTTGTTTGCACAGCAGGTGATTAATACTAAATATTGAAGTGTTGCTGTACTGCTGAGCGATATCGGCAATTATTTTGTTAGCACGTAAATAGTTTGCATCTAATTCTGCTCCGCATTGCTTAGCCCATGGAGCAACTTGCTGGAGAATGGCACTACGATTAACATCACAGGCATAATGAGGGACTTGTGCAATAAGGATTACTTTCGTTTGGGTATTTTCTAGTGATGCTAGAAAATGATGTAATTCGTTTATAAATTCATCATCAGAAAATACTCTAGCATCCCAACGTTCAGCAATAATGATGTTTTGATAATTGCGTAAGTTATCATGAATATAATGCTTTAACGTCCTACAATCCTGTAACCGTCCCATTTTCGGTGTTAAATCTTTAAGTGAAAATACACCCGCACATCCATCAACGCTTCTTCCTTCTATGGCAAAATGGTTGATCTTGCCTAGTCGATCGAAGTAACTTAAAAAATGTCCACCATGAGAATCCCCAACGAGAAGGGTTGGTAAAATATTGTTTTGATCGCCAATGTAACAATCATCTTTAAGATAAGTGTTACAAGTAAAGGCTTCTGCCACTTGAAACGATTTTGCATCAACGCCAAATCTAGACGAGGCTCCGTGTAGGGAAATTAAATAAAGACAACACCCAAGTAAAATACCACTTGGAATACTGAAATATCGCCAAAATGCGTCTTTGAAACTAATAGTTTTTTTACGTAACGGCGTTTCTATCCACCGCCAAGAAAAGTGAGATAATGCCCAAATAAGGATAAGACAAATAATTGTCGCACTCATATTCAATTCATATTGCTGACTTATATAACGCTGAAACGCTAACACCGGCCAATGAGCAAGGTAAAGAGAAAATGATATTTTACCGATATAGGTCGCTATCGGGTTAGATAAGCACATACTGACAATAGATTTATTATCACTATTGTTGTGTCCGCTAATAATAAGCAATAACGTACCTATACAAACCGGTAATGCCATTACCCCAGGGAATACAGTCGATTCATCAATCAATATTAATGAGGCCGTAATAGCGGTAACACCGAGCCAAGTGCATAGCACGCGCTGCCTCTGATTCAACTCAATTTTTGATAGTACCAATGCCCCCATGGCGCCTATAAGTAATTCGTTAAAGCGAGAGGGTAGCCAATAGAAAGCTAACTTCTGTGTGGTTCCATTACTAGCCCAGTAACTTGCAATAAAAACGGAGATGATCAGCAACGGTACTAAGCACAAGAAAATTGCTTTGTTAGAGGAAAAGCGGCGGTACAAAAAGAGTAACAATAACGGCCAAAATAAATAAAATTGCTCCTCAACACTTAATGACCATGTATGTAAAAAAGGATTTTCTTCGGATGCAGAGGCAAAGTAATCGACATTTCGTGCAAAATAAAAGTTAGAGGCAAAAACAATGGCAGAAAATGCAGATTTGATAGCGCGATCAAAGTCATGGGGAAGTAATAACCAGTAACTTGCAATTAACGCTAGCCCAATAAAAAATAGGCTGGCTGGAATAATTCGTTTAATCCGCCGTAAATAAAATGTCTTGAATGAAAATTGATTTGTTGTCATTTCAGTTGAAATGATAGAGGTAATTAAAAAGCCTGAAATTACAAAAAATATATCTACACCAAGAAAACCGCCAGGAAGATAAGCTTTATTAAAATGAAAGATAACAACGGCTAATACTGCCACCGCTCTAAGTCCATCAATATCTTTCCGGTACGCTAACTTCACAACTATCCTAACGACATCATTTAAAGACCGGCGATCTTAAAGGGCAGCCCGTATTAAGTAAAGTGAACAACTAGATATCAATAGCGTATAAATATCTGTTTGACTGCATAAGCTAAGTAAAAGATCATAAGGGGTTTAAAATGGGTAACCGCTTCGTAAAGGGAGATGACACATCAGTAACACCACGCCAAGTTTAGTGCATATTTTCGGCCAATCGCCGCACCATTATGTACCCATGAAAACCTTTTTTGACAAGGTAATGGAAGATCAGCCTTGCTCTCAGCAATATTGGGCATGGCATCATCCAGAGCAAGTTGAGCACCTAGACTTTCACTATTATGCTAATAGCGTTGAATTAATGTCATTAATGAAAAGTGCGCCGGTGACCACTCGCTTTGTTTTTCATGGTTTTTTTGACCGTTCACTTTGGCCAAAGTTACTGTTATCAAACTTGTCTAAGCATTGTATTTGGATTTGTTGGGGCCATGATATTTATCAGCACCATACAAAGGGGCGTCCGTTAAAATTAAAGTTAATGCATTTCATACATCGTCTACTTGTGAAACGTTTGGTTAATTGTTGCGCATTGAACGCAGGTGATAGTGAGCTTATAAAAGCTACGCTAAGAACGAGTAATGTTGATGTTTTACCTTACCCACTCATTGGTTCTAATATTGAACGTAATGTGCAGGGCAATGATCGCCCCCAAACAATATTGCTTGGTAATTCAGCATCACCGAATAATAACCATATCGAAGCGCTATCATGGTTGAGTGGATTTGCAGAAGAGAATATTAAAATTATTGCACCGCTTAATTATGCTGGGCCAGTAGAATATGTGCAGCAGGTAATCGAATGTGGAAACGCGTTGTTTGGTGATAAGTTTGACCCTATAACGCAAATGCTACAAAAAGAAGAATATGATCGGCTCATTGCCAGCTGTGACATTGTCGTTTTTGCTCATGATCGTCAACAAGGGTTATACGTGGTGTATTCGGCTTTTAAGCAAGGGCAGAAAATTTTTATCCGCAGTAATACTTCAAGTTTCAAATCACTGAATAAATTTGGTTTCAATTTATTCGCCAGTGAAAAAATTGCCGAGATGGAATACTCAGAGTTTATTAATAGTAATTTACAGGATGCACAAAACAATCAAGAATTGATGGAACGGACTTTTAGTGAAAAAGCACTCATTCCACAATGGCAACAAGCGCTACAACAACTACTTGATGTTTGAATGAATGTTTTTGAATATGAGGCTATCAAATAGTAAGTAGCGTATGCAAAACATTTGGAAAGACAGGTGTTTACGTTACAATGCAAAATTCAATATGATGAGGTGAGTAGGTTAATGGAATCAACGAATACAAATAGTAACCACAGCTTTTTTGATATTTTGTGGCAAGGTAAGTGGATTATTATTGTTATAACAGCGCTATTTGCAAGCTTGTCTATCGTAGTTGCGTTAAATATTCCTAATCAATATAAAGCCGAAGTTTTGTTGGCACCGGCTGATAATCAATCAAGTGGAGGCTTATCAGGCTTGGCATCTCAAATGGGCGGGATAGCGAGTTTGGCTGGTATATCATTAGGTTCGACTGAAAGTAACGATGTCGGAGAAGCACTAGCATTACTTACTTCTAGGGCCTTTCTTCAAGACTTTATTGAAAAAAGACAACTGCTACCTAATTTACTTGCTATACAAAGTTGGGATGAAGAAAACGAAAAGTTAATTTATGAACCTAGCCTATATGATGTTGAATTAAAAAAATGGGTTCGTAATCCACCTAAAAATAAAAAAGTTGAGCCTACGCCATGGGAAGGTTATAGCAAACTCATATCAATGTTAGAGATTGGTGAGAAAAGTACTAACGGTACTTTTTCAATAAGTATTGAAACGTTGTCTCCGACACTCTCAATGACATGGGCTGAATGGTTGGTTGAAGATATTAATAGTACCATTGCCAATAGAGAGCTAGAGGAGGCGAAGCAGAGTGTTGAATTTCTTCACCGTCAGTTGGCGCAAACTCAAGTAGCGGAGTTAAGAAGTATTTTTTATAGTTTAATTGAAGAGCAAACCAAAAAAATATTACTGGGCGAGGTCCGTCATGGTTATGTGCTTAAAATCCTTGCTCCTGCTGTATTTCCTGAAGAGCGTAGTTCGCCAAGTCGAGGTTTGATTGTTATAGGATTGACTTTTTTAGGGATTATTCTTTCTTTAATCGTCGTGTTATTTCAATTTTTATTCTTCGCACATGAGAAAAATTAAAATCAATCCACTGCTATTTTTTAAACGACCTAGTATCGAGAAAAGAAAGCTTCAATAATATTTAGCGAGCAAAATATAAATTAGTTGTATTTTCCGTTTTTAATATATGCCATTGCAAATACGAGTCCGATAAAAGGCCCAACCATACCTGACAACCAAATATGACCGCTGGTAAATGCTAATGTGAGAAACATAAAAAAAATAATAATAGCAGTTTTTCTTAGGGCTTCATTGTGTGGTTGTTTAATAGTAGTTAGTGCGTTTAGTATCCAAAGTTGCATTGTTAGCGCAATAAATAATCCAATGTGGCCAAATACAATTAAGACATCAATTGGGTCTATTTCTGCAGACTCTTTTACTGTAAGCCAGTGGTGAAAAATACCAGAGGTTCCAATTCCAAAAAACCATTCTACCCAATTGTGTTGATAAAATATTTCTAGTAAATTAACGGTATAAACATCTCTCCCAGAAAGTATTACGCCTAGGATACCAAATTTGTTGTACATCCATAATACCCTTTCCCATACTCCGATAGACTGAAGAATTGAAATTGAATAGGCGACACTAATTGATATTAAAATTATAAATAAAGCCGCAAGTGTTACTTTCAATTGAGTGGGTTTAAAGAATTCTTTTCGATTTATCACTGCTGGTATTAAAATGATTAGTAAAATCGCCGATAGAATGGATGTTTTGGTTGAAATTAAAAGTCCTATCAGAACTGTAATAATAGAAAATATGATATAGAGTTTGATAGACCTCAGTAAGCATTGAGTTAGAACAAATGCTGACAGAACTATAAATACGGCGCCGAGTTCATTTCCTGCGGAAAAAAATCCATTTATACCTACTCCACTATTGTAACTGCTATAACCAAATCCAAATAACCCAATAAAAATATTTAAAAAAAGCACACCGTAGTTGATGTATATGACTTTGCTTCCCCAATTGGATAGCAGTGATGGATTTATTTCTGCAATATATGTGAAATAGCGGAAGAACAATATCGGAGTAAATACTTTCAAAATAAGGGTAATGTCAAAAAATAGTGCCGCGGAATTGCTGTATTTGACTAAGGCTAATATGGGACCAATCAAAAAACCGAGTAAACTTAACAAGAGCCAGAAGGTAAATTTCGTGTCCTTTAGGGCAATAATTAAACAAATACTAAGTAGTACAGGGGTTTTGTATAAGAGGGAAACTTTTAAATGTATTCCGGCATAGGTTTCGATAACTCCCATCAAAGTATCTACCATTAAAAAGCCAGCCATTAATATCAGAATAATAGCGTGCTCAGGATGTCGGATTTTATTATTCAAAATGAGAAGATCTTGGAGTTTTAATAAAGCATTATCAATTGGTTATCTGCGTGGAATGCTAACACAATAAGTGTTATATTCCGTCAGTTTTTTGAATGGGCGTTTATTTTTTTGTTGCGTCTAATATTGTGGTATGTGAGTTCGTATGAAAAAAACAGTCTTATTGACTAGTAACATGTACCGACCTAACATTGGTGGCATAGAAAATTCTTTGTATCACATGTCTCAAGGGTACCTAGATTTAGGGTATCACTGTGTTATCTGTGTAAGCGATATAGGACCCAATGGGCGGGCGTTGAGTGCATATGAAACCGACGGTGATATTGAAATTTTTCGCTATCAGATAAGTAACAAAAGAGGTGTGTCACGTTTTATTGGTCATTGGATTATGGCAATCCGTTTACTTCAATATCTTCGTCTAAAATATCAACCTGAAATTGTTATTTGTCGAAATCATCAACTTTGTATTGCTCTTAAGTTAGCAGGATTTAAACAGTTTAGTTACTTAGTCCCCGGTGTTGTAAAATTCCAAAACGCTAAAAGTAATTTAGCGTTATCGGGGAAAAGTAAACTGAGCAGATTTGCTCAAAAGTTAAATATTCATTTGAATGAATTTATCCAATTGCTTGCATTTAAATATGCCAAAAGAGTGTTTGTGTTTAGCCAAAATATGCTTAAGCAAGTTGGTCAAGTTAGTCCAAGACTTAAAGGAAATATTGAAATTGTTAAGCCGGGGGTGGATACCCAAAGGTTTGTGATGATGTCCCCTACGCAAAAAGAGGCATTGCGGGAGTCTCTTAATCTTCAGTCTCAAGGGCCAGTTTATTTGTGCATAGGCCGCTTTGTGCAAGCCAAAGGATTTGATTTGGCGATAGAAGCGATGCAATTCGTTTCGCAAGGTACGCTATGGATAGTGGGTGATGGCGCCGAATATATGCAATATTTAGCAAAAATTGAACTGCTTTCTTTACAGCATAAAGTTAAAATTATTCCTAGTTCAAATGAACCAGAATTGTGTTATTCAGCTGCCGACTATTTTATTATGTCTTCTCGTTATGAGCCTCTCGGACAAACTATTTTAGAGGCGCTTGCTAGTGGCTTACCCATTATTGCCTTTAGTGAACAGGCCGGTGTTACTACCGCAACAGCTGAGTTATTAGATGCAGGTAGCCTGTTTGTAGCCGAAAAATTATCTGGAGAAAGTCTTGCTAGAGCAATGCTTAAAGCAAGTGTGACGTATGATACAGAAACTTATAGACAGCTATCAACTCGGAATAGGCAACAAGCCGTCGCTGATTTTTGTTGGCTGACCCTATGTCATAAATTGAATCAAAGTAGTATTTAACCGTTATCAACTTATCTGGATAATCTAATGACGTCAGTGGCAATAATTATTCCTACTTACAATGATAAAGAGCGCTTGAGACTTTGTCTTGAGGCCATTGCTGGGCAGAGCTTCTCAATAAGCAATATTACTGTATATGTGGTGGATAATAATTCCTCTGAAGATGTTAAGGCGGTTGTAGATGATTTTTCGTTTTGTGACTATCTGCATGAAACAAGTCCCGGTGCTTATAACGCTAGAAATAAAGCATTAGTCGCGTTGAAAGATGAGGAGTTTATTGGTTTTACCGATGCAGATTGTTTACCCCAAGTCGATTGGGTAGAAAATGCGGTTAATATGCTTCAACAATTTGAAGATTTAGCTATTGGTGGGCGAGTGTCGGTGTTTCCTGAACATAATGAAGCGAATTTGTATGAACTATATGAAGTGTTTTTTGCCTTTCCTCAACAAGCGTATATTAAAAGCGATAACTTCGCTGTAACCGCTAACCTTTTTACGAGTAGGCAAGTGCTAAATAAAGTCGGACACTTCAATACAAGTTTGTATTCTGGGGGCGATGCAGAGTGGGGGAATCGGTTGGTCAGTAAAGGCTTAAGGTTAGTTTATGCTGATAATGTGACTGTCAAACATCCTGCGAGGAATAGTTTGGCTAAACTAACATCTAAAGTGAAGCGGACTGTAGGGGGGTGTTATAAACAACGTGATGTAAACCCTATAATGGCCCAGTCTTTCTCGTTGTTGTCTTTATGTAGAGGGTATATTCCCCCAGTAAAGGCAATCCATATATTATTCAAACAGCAAATCAAGCTTGGCCTATGGAAAAACACTCAAATGATCTTGTTACTAACGTGGCTTAAATATCATAAAAATACGATTAAAATTTTTTATAAAATTGGTATTTTAAAAGAATATCAACGCTTTTAGTCTATTAATGATATTAGTTAAATTTTGTTAGTGAGCTAAGTATTGCTTTTTCATTGAATGGATTATCTGTCGAATATGAAAAATATATTAATTCTATCTAATATGTATCCTTCTAAGCTTTCACCATCATATGGGATTTTTGTTAGAAATATTGAAAAGTCACTTCTTAATGATGGATTTAATGTTGACGTTATAGCGATTCGTGGACGACGGACTTCTATTTTAGGTAAGTTAATTGCTTATCTTCAGTTTTATTTCACTGCTTTTTTAAGATTGTTATTTACTAAAAGAGTAGTTTATCTACATTTTGTAGCACATACCTCTTTACCTTTAATTATTGTTCGCTGTATACGAAAATTATTTATTGTTTCCCATGTACATGGTGGCGATGTAATGGTTGCCAAACACGAGAATGCTTTGGGGGAAAAGATTAAAGAAAGATTAGCTAAGTTAGTGTTACAGCGTTCAAATCTAATTATTGTTCCCTCAAAATATTTTGCAAATTTTGTCTCTCAGAAATTTAATCTAGTCAGCAGTAAGCTCATCGTTAGCCCATCTGGTGGCGTAGATACGAATAAATTTGTACCAATTGATAAGATTATGGGGAAGAAAAACGATAGTTTGTATTTAGGTTATGTCGGTCGGTTGGATGCAGGTAAGGGAGTAGATACCTTAATAAAGGCGTTTTCATTATTGTCTACAACACAAAACGTTAAATTGGCCATTGTTGGTGGAGGCAAAAAAATGCAAGAGTATGCCAATATGGTGGCGTCTTTGGGGGGGCAATCTCGCTGTACTTTTTTGGGTGAAACTAAGCAAAGTCATTTACCCAATATAATGCAAATTTTTGACTATTTAATATTTCCCAGTGAGCTAGATGAAAGTCTAGGTCTAGTTGGCCTTGAGGCCATGGCATGTGGAGTTCCTATTGTAACAAGCGGTCGAGCCGGTATAGGTGAGTATTTTGTTGATGGACTTAACGGTATCCAGTTTGAATCCGGTAATATTAAAGATTTGAGTGCGAGATTGAAGTTATTGCCTTCTATTGACTCTGAACAATATCGCGAACTTTGCATTAATGCTCGATTAACTGCTTTACAATTCGATAGAGAAAAAGTTGAAAAAGAACTGTCTATTATTTTTGAAGAAATTTGAGTTAGGGGATATTAATGTGTTTTTAGATTGTAACTTAATTATGTTTGCATACGTAGTCATCTGCTTTGTAGAGAATAAATGAATAAGAAGGCTAAAACTGTATTGCTTGTATATGGAATGGGTGGGCATGCTGCACAAATGAATCGGCTGGCAGAGCACTTTGTGCCGATTGATGGCAAGGATAAAATGTATTTAACATTTAGTGATCAAGGGAATAAACCGTATTGGAGTAATAAGCATATATTGGGCGAAGAGATTCGTGATAAACAATCTAGTACAGGTTTATTTGGATTGTGTAAGGGTATTCTAAATTCTTTAACTCAATCGATTAAAATATTTAAGATGTATAATATTAGGCTTGTTATTTCGACTGGTCCTGGAGCAGTAATCATCCCGTCTATTATTGCGAGACTTCTCGGGGTTCGAGTTATTCACCTTGAAACATGGAGTAGAATTGAAACGTATTCGTTTACTGGTCGTTTGATGTATAGAATTGCTTCTGAGTTTTGGATACAACATAGATCTTTACAAATGTTATACCCAAAAGCTAAGTTTGTAGGATTACTGTGAAAGTTCTAGTTACTGTTGGAACCACTGCCTTTGAAGGGTTAATCAGTTATATTGATCAGCTAAAAACTAGTGTCGACGAATTTGAACTACAAATAGGTCCTACGGATTATACTCCTTCTAATTATCCTTATTTCCAATTCATAGATGATATAGAAAAAAAATACCTTGATGCTGATGTCATAATTTCCCATTGTGGTGCGGGTTCAACCTATCGTCTCTTAGAACTCGGCAAACCTTTGATCTTGGTTCCCAATTTAGAACGAGTTGATCAACACCAGAAAGACTTAGCCAGATTTATGGAACAAGGCAATTATGCCTATACCGCTTGGGCTGTTGAGAAAATTCCATTTTATTTAGATAAAATTAGGAATGATGAATTTAATTTGGAAATATTTACTAAAGAAAATTTTAGTGCGAAGGAATATCTTCAGGATGTTATTAATCGTTCATTAGGTTAAAGGTTATTTAGTTTAATTTATGGATACTTCGAGTTATTCTAGCATATTGATAGCGTTGGTGTTTGTTAAAAAAAACAGGAAAGTTAAATGAAAGTAACCGTATTTGGAATTGGCTATGTAGGTTTAGTACAGGGGGCTGTGTTAGCCGAAGTGGGTCATGATGTCGTTTGTGTCGATGTTGATCAAACTAGAGTGGATAACCTAGAAAAGGGAATTATACCAATTTACGAACCCGGTTTAGATTCCTTAGTCACTGCCAATTTTGCCGCAGGCAGGATGCAGTTTACCACTGATGCTAAAAAAGGTGTTGAGCATGGTGACGTCGTTTTCATTGCAGTAGGTACGCCGCCCGATGAAGATGGTTCAGCCGACCTTAAATACGTATTAGCGGTAGCGCGTACTATTGCTGAATTTATGCCAGCACGTCGTACCATAGTGACTAAGTCTACAGTACCAGTGGGTACTGCAGACAAAGTGAAAAGTGCGGTAACAACAACCTTAGCCGATCACGGTAAGTCGTTGGAATTTGATGTGGTCTCTAATCCTGAATTCTTAAAAGAAGGTTCAGCGGTAAATGATTGCATGCGTCCTGATCGCATTATTTTAGGCACTGACTCCGCAAAGGCAGAGAAAAAATTACGTCAGTTATACGCCCCGTTTAATCGCAATCATGACAAAGTGATTGTAATGGATATCCGCAGTGCCGAGTTAACAAAATATGCCGCTAACTGTATGCTTGCCACCAAAATTAGCTTCATGAATGAAATGTCGAATTTGGCCGAAAAATTTGGTGCGGATATTGAAAATGTCCGTCGCGGTATTGGTTCAGACCCACGTATTGGCTATCAATTTATTTATCCAGGCTGTGGCTACGGCGGATCTTGTTTCCCTAAAGACGTGCAAGCGTTAGTTAAAAGTGCCAAGGCAGTCGGCTATAACGCTAAAATATTAGAAGCCGTTGAGGCCGTCAATTACACCCAAAAAGAAAAATTGTTTGATTATATCAACACGCACTTTGAGGGTAATTTGCAAGGCAAAAAAGTGGCCCTGTGGGGATTATCCTTTAAGCCGAATACTGATGATATGCGTGAAGCTTCGAGTCGAGTGTTGATGGAAAAACTGTGGGCCGCGGGGGCTAAAGTGCAAGCTTATGATCCTGAAGCCATGGAAGAAACTCAACGTATCTATGGACTGCGTAATGATTTAACCCTTGCGGGTACTAAAGAAGCTACACTTGAAAACGCAGATTTCTTGGTCATCTGTACTGAATGGCAAGCGTTTAGAGCGCCGGATTTTGAATTAATTAAGCAAAAAATTTCTTATCCTGTTATTTTTGATGGGCGTAATCTATATGAGCCACAAGAAATGCAAGATATAGGTTTTGAGTACTACGCAATTGGTCGTGGTAAATCGATTGAATCGTCTGTGTTGTAAAAGGAAGGGAAAATGGGACAAGTCAAAAAAGCGGTAATTCCAGTAGCAGGATTAGGAACGCGGATGTTGCCGGCAACCAAAGCGATTCCAAAAGAAATGCTACCAGTGGTGGATAAACCACTTATTCAATACGTTGTCGCAGAATGCGTTGCCGCGGGTATTAAAGAAATTATATTGGTTACTCATGCTAGTAAAAACAGCATCGAAAACCATTTTGATACCAGCTTTGAGTTAGAAGCCACCTTAGAGACTCGGGTAAAACGTCAATTATTGGAAGACGTGCAAAGCATCTGTCCTAAAGATGTCACTATTATGCATGTTCGCCAAGGTGTGGCTAAAGGTTTAGGGCATGCTATTTTGTGCGCTCGTCCAATGGTCGGCGATGAGCCCTTTGCAGTGGTGTTACCGGATGTCATTATTGATGATGGTGCTTGCAATCTTAAAAAAGATAATCTATCAGACATGGTTGCACGTTTTAATACCAGCCGCGTTAGCCAAATAATGGTAGAACAGGTTCCACAGGAAGATGTCACTAAGTACGGTATCGTTGATTTAGATGGACTGACCTTGAAACAGGGCGAGTCGGGTAAAATACACGATATGGTTGAAAAGCCTGCGCTGGAAGATGCACCGTCTGATTTAGCCGTAGTGGGTCGTTATGTACTATCGGAAAACATCTGGGACTTGCTAGAATTTACCCCACCGGGTGCCGGCGGTGAAGTGCAGCTAACTGACGCTATAGCAGCGCTAATGAAAGTCGAACAAGTTGACGCTTACACCATGAAAGGTAAGAGCCATGATTGTGGTAGCAAGCTTGGTTATATGAAAGCTAACATTGAGTTTGCGTTACGCCATAAAGATATTGGTGACGATATTCGAGCCTTTCTCAATAGTATTTTATAGTTGTTGATAGATGCATAAAAAAGGGAGCCAAGGCTCCCTTTTGCTTTTGTCATCAAATGGTATGCTCTATAAATCTACTTTACCTTGTAGGGATTTTACTACTTTTTTACCTACTCCCTCGACGTTGGTTAAATCGTCCAAGGACATAAAATTACCATTCTTCTCGCGATAAGCGACAATGGCTTCCGCCTTGGTTTTACCAATGCCGGGCAACTTCATTAACTCTTTTGCCGACGCGGTATTGATATTAATTGCTGCCATTTTTGATGCTGCTGCTTTGGCTTCAGCTAGTTGACCATCTGCCACTACGGTAAATGAGCAAGCCAACACGATAACCAATAAAATATAAGACAGTGCTTTTTTCATCCTTAATCTCCTTCGCAAATTGAACCCCTGTCCTTACTGATACGTCTTATTCAGCAAAGTTGATTTTAGTTCAAGAATGTCGCTAATCAAGAAAGAGCCAATTAAGATTATTTTTTAAGAATACCGACGGCTTTATGTTTGTCCAGCACGACTAAGGAGGTGATGTGATTGCGCTCCATAAGTGCGAAAGCGTCAGCCATTTTGCTGTCAACAGGAATTGTTTTAGGTGAGACCGACATTAGTTCACTTACCTTCAAATCAAATACGCTTTTATTGTATTTACTAAAGGCACGTCGCACATCTCCATCGGTAACAATACCCACGCCATTTTCCAATTCCACTACCGCTAAACCAAGTTGGCCGGTGGTAATAGTGTTTACCAACTCAGCAAAGTCGGCTTCAGGCGAGATTAACGGTAGGTTGTTGACGATCATTTCATCTTTAACCAAGGCTAATAATCGTCGACCTAGGCTACCACCAGGGTGAAAACGGGCAAAATTCTCTGGTTGAAAGTCACGGGCGTGCATCAAGGTAACTGCTAAGGCATCACCCATAGCTAACGTCGCCGTCGTTGAGGCTGTAGGCGCTAATTGCAAAGGGCAGGCTTCTTGTTCGACGGATATATCTAACACGATGTTGGCAGCTTGGGCTAAAGAAGATCGTAAGTTACCTGTTAGCGCAATAATCACATTGTGGTTATCAGTCATAAAGGGTACTAGACGTAATAGTTCTTCAGTCTCGCCGGAGTTGGATATTGCGATAAAAATATCATCCGGTGTTAGCATGCCTAAATCGCCATGGAAGGCGTCAGCAGGGTGCATAAAAAAACTGGGGGTACCGGTGCTGGCCAAAGTGGCGGCAATTTTTTTACCAATTAATCCCGACTTTCCCATGCCACAGACAACGACTCGGCCTTTGGTCTGTAAAATAAGCTTAACGGTTTTTTCAAAATCACCATTGAGTTTGCTGCCAAGCGCTAATACTGCTTGGGCTTCGATGTCGAAAACTTTACGAGCGCTATCTAAAATATCCATGAGTACCGTTGCGTGTGCTTTTTATATTATTGATGTTACTTATTTAATTTTAATAAGCCAACACTCGCTGAGCTATCTTTTAGCTAAACACGCTGCCGTTGGATAAATACAGATAACCATAGGCTTAGTAAAATAACAGGTGGCAACAATAACATAAGGAAAACACCAATCCTTCTTTAAACAGGTTGCTATCGGTCAGTGAACAGTTAAAATTGGCGAATTACAACGATAATAAATAATAGCTATAACGGAAGTGTATGAAGGGTATTTTGGTCATCAGTGGGCAGGAAGCTCGCAGAACAAATTTGCAAACGGTTCTGACGTTTTTAGGTGAAGATTGTATTGCTGTCAATTTCGCCAAAGCAGTGGCCGATTTAGAGAGTAATATGGGGTTTAAAGGGGCGTTAATAGATGCTGCAGACTCCATTTTGACCATAGAGGTCATTGAGAAATTTCCTGCGCAGCCCTTTATTTTAGTTGGTGGAACATTACCGGAGAAGCCTAGCAACGTGGTTGGTAGCATTGGTGAGCCTGTAACTTACCCTGCTTTAACGCAAATGTTGCATCGTTGTCAGGAATACGCTCGCCTGAGTCCGCAGAAAAACATCTCAGTAGTTAATAAAACTAAATTGTTCCGCAGTCTCATTGGTAAAAGTGATCTCATTCAACAAGTGCGGCAACTTATTGAGCAGGTTGCACCAACAGACGCTAACGTATTGGTACTAGGGGAATCTGGTACCGGTAAAGAAGTTGTTGCTAGAAATCTTCATTATTTGTCAAACCGTAAAGATGGTCCGTTCATTCCGGTAAACTGTGGGGCAATTCCTGCAGAACTGTTAGAAAGTGAATTGTTTGGTCATGAAAAAGGTGCTTTCACCGGCGCGGTCAGTGCACGTAAAGGTCGTTTCGAGTTGGCCGAAGGCGGTACATTATTTCTAGATGAAATTGGTGATATGCCGCTGCAAATGCAAGTCAAAATGCTACGAGTATTGCAAGAGCGCACCATAGAGAGAGTGGGCGGTGTTAAGCCCATCCCCTGTAACGTGCGGGTAATTGCCGCAACTCACCGCGATTTAGAAGTGATGGTAGAGCAAGAACGCTTTCGCGAAGATTTATTCTATCGTTTAAATGTATTCCCTATTGAAACGCCGGCACTACGGGAGCGGGTAGAAGACATCCCGCTGCTGTTACAAGAACTGGTTTCTCGCCTTGAAAAAGAAACCAATGTCGGCATTAAGTTCACTGAAAATGCGATTAACTCCCTACTGGAACATGTATGGGCGGGTAATGTCAGAGAGCTATCTAACTTGGTGGAACGTTTGTCCATTATGTATCCGGACCACATCATTGATGTGGCACAATTACCGCAAAAATACCGTTACCTAGACAGTGACGAATATCAGCCTGAATACCCCCAAGAGTTACTTGAGCGTGAAGCGATTAATGAACTCTTCGGTGGAGCCTCTTCTGATGATGATCTAGAAGCCGAGAACGACAATCAATTAATGACCAATGGACAGTTACCTAGTGATGGCGTTAACTTAAAAGAGTTTATTTCAGAGCTGGAAGTTAACTTGATCAAACAAGCGCTGGAGCAACAGGAATGGGTTGTGGCGAGATCTGCCGAATTGTTGGGCATGCGTCGTACCACCTTGGTTGAAAAAATGCGTAAATATAATCTCGTTCGAGATGAATAGCCGGAATATTGACGCGCAATAATTAGCCGTTTAATAGCTAACCTTCTGAAATAGAACATAAATAATATTGGCATGCTATCTGCTTTAACCTTCTTGTCTGGTTTTTGACATGAGGTAACTATGGCACTTGCACGCTTAGCTGTTCGCGAATTTGTTACGACGGAATCTTCCGTTCAATCGGCGTTGACTGCTGATGAAATTTTACGTTTGCAACGCCAAAGTGAGCGTTTATCCCATTTATTACAAGTGATGCCCGCCGGTGTGGTGGTTATCGATGGCCAAGGAGCTGTACGTCAAGCTAATCAGGTTGCCATTGAGCTCTTGGGTGAGCCGTTAGAAGGGCAATTGTGGCGTACTATTATTCATCGCTCGTTCCGCCCTCAAGCCGATGATGGTCATGAGGTATCTTTACATGATGGCCGCAAAGTTAAATTATCTATTTGTCCTCTTGAGAATGAACCCGGTCAGCTGATTGTACTCACCGACCTCACCGAAACCCGCCAGTTACAACAACGTGTTGGTCATATGCAGCGCTTATCGTCGTTGGGAAACATGGTGGCCTCATTGGCACATCAAATTCGCACGCCGTTGTCAGCTGCCTTGTTATACGCATCCAATCTAGCCAGTAGCAAATTAGATCCCAATGCTCGCCAGCGATTTTCGGATAAATTACTTTCGCGCTTAGTTGATTTAGAACAACAGGTTAATGACATGTTGTTGTTTGCCAAAAGCGGCGATGAGCAAGTTGTTAGCGAGATTTCGTTACAAACCTTGATGTGTGAAGTAGAAGCGGGCAGTGATGCCATGTTGGTGCAGCACAATGCGCAGCTGGTGTTATCCTTACCAGAGCCTGATATTAGTGTTTTAGGTAATAAAACGGCATTGTCAGGCGCATTACAGAACTTGATCCACAACAGCATACAAGTGAAACCCGATGGTGCTGTTATCACCCTATGCGCTAAGCGTTGTCCAGAGACTCATAACGAAGTGTTATTGAGTGTTGAAGACAATGGTTGCGGCATATCGCCAGATTGCATTGAACAACTTTTTGAGCCCTTTTTTACCACCCGTAGTCAGGGAACTGGCTTAGGGTTAGCAGTGGTTAACGCCGTGGCTAAATCTCATAAGGGTAGTGTTAGTGCCGAAAATATCCCAGAGGGTGGCGCTCGTTTTACCTTACGTTTACCCATTTATGAAACGCCTATCGCCTTTTCGCATATTCAACAGGAATTACGCCCATGAGCAAAATTAAAATACTAATTGTTGAGGATGAAGCCGGATTACGCGAAGCTTTGGTGGATACCCTAGAGCTCGGTGGTTACGATATTGTCGAAGCCGATAGCGCAGAAGCGGCTATGGTGCAGCTAGGCCGTCAAAAAGTAGACCTAGTGGTTAGTGATATTCAAATGGGTGGTATGAATGGCATTAGCTTATTAAAAAATATAAAAAATAAGTCACCCAATTTACCGGTGTTGTTAATGACGGCCTATGCCACCATTGACGATGCGGTGTTAGCCATGCGCGAAGGCGCCACTGACTATTTGGCCAAGCCTTTTGCACCGCAAGTATTACTCAATTTGGTTGAGCGTTATGCGCCAGCACCACCGGTATTATCGCGTACACCCATTGTAGTTGACCCATCAAGTATCAAAATGTTGGAGTTAGCAGAACGGGTTGCAGCCTCTGAAGCCACGGTGATGATCCTCGGTCCCAGCGGTTCCGGTAAAGAAGTGCTCGCACGTTATATTCATGATAAGTCTTCCCGTAAAGATCATGCCTTTGTTGCTATTAATTGCGCGGCTATCCCAGAAAATATGTTAGAAGCCACCCTATTTGGTTATGAAAAAGGTGCCTTTACCGGTGCATTACAAGCCAGCCCGGGTAAGTTTGAGCAAGCACAGGGCGGGACTTTATTGCTAGATGAAATCACCGAAATGGATCTTGCATTGCAGGCTAAAATTCTGCGGGTGATACAAGAAAAAGAAGTCGAACGTCTAGGCGGTCGCAAAACCATTTCATTAGATGTTCGGGTATTAGCGACTAGTAACCGTGACCTTAAAAAGGCGGTTGCACAAGGTGAGTTCAGAGAAGATCTGTATTATCGTCTAAATGTGTTTCCATTAACGTGGGATGCCTTGGCCGATCGCAAAGGCGATATTCTGCCTCTGGCGGAGCATTTAATTGAGCGTCACCGTTTGAGCGAAGCCAAGGCCGGTGAAAAAATGCCATTGCTTACCGCCGCTGCTAGAACCAAATTAATGCAATATAACTGGCCGGGTAATGTCCGTGAGCTGGAGAACGTTATCCAGCGTGCGCTTATTTTAGCCAGTGGTGATTATATTGATGCTCAAGACTTAATGATCGACCACGGCAGTAATCCTGTGGCCAAAGTGGCTGACATCGATGAAGAAGATACGTTGTTAGGGTCTGAATTACGTCAGCAAGAGCACCAGATTATTTTAGATATGCTCAATAGCTGTAATGGTCGACGTAAAGATGTGGCAGAAAAATTGGGGATCAGCCCGCGTACATTACGCTATAAGTTAGCAAAAATGCGTGATGTGGGTATTCAACTGCCTGCGTAAATATGGTCTGCTAGGCGGGGTAATATCAAATTTAGGGTTAGCGAGTGACGAGGTTACTCGCTAACCTTTTGCGTTATAGGGAATTGATTTCTTGTTTGAGGTCGTATTTTTGATCGGTAACAATTTTCTCAAGAGTGGCGACCCGTTCCTGTAATTGCACCACCTTCTGTTCCAAGTCATTGTTAACTGGCGTGTCGTGTATCGTCTTCTTCTTGAGCTGCTTAATGATCTCTGCGGTGCCAAAAACGGCAATGGCCACAATAGCGATAGCGGTTAAGTTCATGATGTATCCTTTTTAGTTATTGCTTTAATCTAATGATTGCTGAGGTTATATGTAATACTAAGCAATTATGTGACCAAAAATAAAATCGTTTTAAAACAGCCAGTTAATCTTTATTAGATGAATATAACCATTTTATGATAGTTATTTTTACCAATATTTTGTGTAATTCACCAATCAAAAATTAAATTAAAAGCGAAATTCATGTCCCAACAATCCCACATTGAACACCAACATTGGATGAGTGTCGCCTTTGCGTTGGCACAAAAAGCCGCCGATGAAGGTGAAATCCCCGTGGGGGCAATAGTGGTTAAAGATAATCAAATTATTGGCCAAGGTTGGAATCAGTCAATCCAGTTGCACGATCCGTCCGCCCATGCGGAAATGAATGCTATTCGCCAAGCGGGACAATATTTACAAAATTATCGTCTGCCTGGGGCAACGCTGTACGTCACTCTTGAGCCTTGTTCAATGTGTGCAGGAATGTTGGTGCATAGTCGGATTGAGCATCTAGTCTATGGTGCGGCGGACGCTAAAACCGGTAGCGCCGGTAGCATTATGAACTTGCTTAACCACGAGCAGTTAAATCATAAGGTAGAGGTGACGTCAGGGGTCATGGCCGAGCAGTGCTCAGCTATGCTATCAGCGTTCTTTCGTCAACGTCGTCAGCAAAAGAAACAACAACGGCAAAATAGTCAGGCCGATACTTAACCTTTATCTTCTTCGCTAAAAATTTCACGATTTTGAAAAAACTGTCGGCGTAAATTCATTTTACGGTGTGCACGTTTCATCGCAATACGGCGACGATCGTGGGATATTAAACGGCGTGCGCTTAAATTAGTCTTACGTCTCATGTTGCACCTCTTTTACGTTAAAGGTCGTTCTGTGCGGTATCTTTTTGTTCAGCGGCCAGACGTTGATCTTCTAGCCATACTAAGGTGTCGTAATAGCGACGAATATTAGCCACATAGGTTACCGCTTCATTGCCACGGGTATAACCATAACGTGTGGTTTTATAGTACTTCTTTTGTCTTAACAAGGGCAGGCGTTGTTTAACATCAACCCATAGGTCGGGATTGCCACCCTGTTGCTCGGTCAAAATTCTTGCATCTTCTACATGTCCCCATCCCACATTATAGGCCGCTAAAGCGAACCAGGTGCGGTCGGGATCCGGAATTCTTTGTGGTACGCGCTCAATTAGTGTTTGTACATACTTAGCGCCACCTTGAATACTTTGTTTGGGATCGAGACGAGATTTAATCCCTAACTCTTTAGCGGTATCAAGTGTTAGCATCATCAAGCCGCGCACACCGGTTGGCGATTTGGCGCGCCGATTCCAATGGCTTTCCTGATAACTCATTGCTGCTAACAAACGCCAATCCACGTCGCCAGAGAATTGCTCAAACCAAGGGCGATATTGGGGCAGTTTTTTATCAACTGCGCTAATAAATGAGCGGGTATCCACATAATTAAACTGGCGAACATGACCAAAGTATTTATCTTCGAGGGCGACCAGCAAACCGTTTTGCTGTAATTCACCGAAATAATCGATCAACGCCGCTATTAGTGAATCATCGATGTTTTTACTTAGCAGCCAAGCCACTTGTAACTCGTCCCCAAGGGTAAAGCCAATGCTTAGCTCAGGATGACGGCGACGGATCACCGCTAATATATTTGAATCGGCAATAGTGTAATCGAGTTTTTCTTCAAGCACTAAGCCAAGTAATTCTTCTTCATCTTGTTCGTTGGTCTCTTGCCATTGCAACTCAGGATAAAGTGCTTTTTGTTGCTGTAATACTTCGGCATGGCTACTGCTGGCAACGACACTGAGAACACCATTGAGCTCTTCAATGCTTTTGGGCCAAATGCCCCCTTGCTTAAACACCAGTTTTTGTGAAATATCCTGATAGGCAGGGCCAAACCTGAAATGCTTAGCCCGTTCAGGCGTAACGGCGAGTCCGGCGGCAACAATATTCAAATGATGGGATTGTAATTGCGGTAGCAGTTCATCCAAATTGTAGTAAGGCAAAATTTCTAACTTCACCCCTAAATATTGAGCAAAACCTTCCGCCAATTCGTATTCGAACCCTTGGGGGCCATCAGCGCCATAAAAATAGGTAGTTTGCCCATAGCGTGTACCGACCTTAATAACTCCTTGGTCGAGAATACGTTGCAGGGCATTAGCCTTTATTTGTGGCTGGCATGACATCAATAACAACAGGCTGCACAGGCCTATAAACAACCGGAAAGGAGTAGTGATGTGAGAGCGGATTTTATTCTGCAGCAAAAGTGACTTAAGCCTTATATAAAGAATTTCATGGTCGAAGCCCATTGTTACTAAAATTTGCGCGTTAATCCAGCTTATCAATTGCTTGGTTTCGGTATATAATTCGCGCCTCGAATGTTCGTGCCCCTAATTCGGCTTTTATTACATCAGGCTTGATGGCGGCAGCTGATTTAAAACTTACTCTTGGTGAATACCTCTATGTTGACTCTTCGTGGTGCGCCAGCACTATCTGAATTTCGTGTTGCTAAACTTCTTTCCCAATTTACCGCGCAAAATCTGCCGGTAACAGACATTTATGCTGAGCATAGCCATTTTGTCGATCTCAATGCTGAGTTATCCAATGAAGAGTTAGTGGTGGTTGAAAAGTTATTAACCTATGGACCAGCCATTGCCGCCCATCAGCCACAAGGTCAATTAATATTAGTGGTTCCGCGTTTTGGCACTATTTCCCCATGGTCATCTAAAGCGACAGATATTGCCCATAACTGTGGATTAAGCAAAGTGCTGCGCATGGAGCGTGGGTGCGCTTATTATATTTCTGCAGAAACCGCGTTAACTGAATCACAATTAGCGACGGTTGCCAGTATTTTACATGACCGCATGACCGAAGAAGTGCTGACTGAAATGCAACAGGCAGCAGCGCTATTCCGGCATGAACAACCTGCGCCGTTAGCTGAAGTGGATGTATTAGAGCAGGGCCGTGAGGCATTAGTGCAAGCCAATATTAAATTAGGCTTAGCTTTAGCCGAAGATGAAATAGATTATTTATTGACAAGTTTTGAGCGCCTTGGTCGTAATCCCCACGATATTGAGTTGTATATGTTCGCTCAGGCTAACTCTGAACATTGTCGTCATAAAATCTTTAATGCAGATTGGACCATCGATGGCGAGGTACAGCCAAAGTCGTTGTTCAAGATGATTAAAAATACCTATGAGCTTTGTAGTGATTATGTGCATTCGGCATATTCGGATAACGCAGCCGTAATGGAAGGCTCCTACGCTGGGCGCTTTTTCCCGGATACTCAATCCGGCGAATATCAATATCATTTAGAAAACATCGATATTCTGATGAAGGTGGAAACTCATAATCACCCGACGGCAATCTCTCCTTTTGCCGGTGCGGCAACGGGCTCTGGTGGTGAAATTCGTGATGAAGGCGCTACCGGACGCGGCTCTAAGCCCAAAGCTGGAATGGTAGGTTTTAGTGTATCTAACCTACGTATTCCTGGTTTTGAACAGCCTTGGGAAACTGACTTTGGTAAGCCCGCTCGAATCGTTTCTGCTTTTGACATCATGATGGATGGCCCCCTTGGTGGCGCCGCATTTAATAATGAATTCGGTCGTCCAGCATTGTTGGGTTACTTCCGTACTTATGAAGAAAAAGTCGTTAGCCACAATGGTGAAGAAGTACGTGGTTACCATAAGCCCATCATGCTGGCCGGTGGTTTAGGCAATATCCGTAAATCTCATATTCAAAAAGGTGAGATCACCGTTGGTGCCAAGCTTATTGCTTTAGGCGGACCGGCGATGAATATTGGTTTAGGTGGTGGCGCAGCGTCGTCGATGACGTCTGGCCAATCCACCGAAGATTTAGATTTTGCCTCGGTACAGCGGGACAATCCAGAAATGGAGCGGCGTTGTCAGGAAGTGATCGACAAATGTTGGCAGATGGGCGACAACAACCCTATCCAGTTTATTCACGATGTGGGGGCCGGTGGTTTATCTAATGCCTTTCCCGAGCTGGTGAATGATGCTGAACGTGGCGGTTTATTTGAACTGCGTAAAGTAAATAATGACGAGCCGGGAATGTCACCACTGGAGATTTGGTGTAACGAATCCCAAGAACGTTATGTGATGTCAGTTGCCCCAGAAAATATGCCGGTGTTTGAGGTTATCTGTGCCCGTGAGCGCGCACCTTATGCGGTAGTGGGTGAAGCGACTGAAACACGTCATCTCACTTTGACGGATGAACATTTTAAAAACAAACCTATTGATTTGTCCTTAGATGTATTACTTGGCAAGCCGCCGAAAATGCATCGTGATGTCAGCACTCAACAAGTTTCAGCCAAGGCATTTAATACCGATGGTATTGAATTAAATGACGCCGCTGAACGACTATTGCGTTTACCTACCATTGCTGAAAAAACCTTTTTAATTACCATTGGCGATCGCAGTGTAACGGGCTTGGTTGCCCGTGACCAAATGGTGGGGCCATGGCAAGTACCAGTAGCAGATGTTGCCGTAACAGCAGCGTCTTTTGACACTTATCATGGTGAAGCGATGGCGCTGGGTGAACGTACGCCAGTGGCATTATTAGATTATGCGGCTTCTGCCCGTATGGCAGTTGCCGAGTCGATTACCAACATTGCCGCTGCAGATATTGGTGGTTTGAAGCGTATTAAATTGTCGGCTAACTGGATGGCGGCCGCAGGACATCCCGGTGAAGATGCTGGATTGTACGCCGCGGTTAAAGCGGTGGGTGAAGAACTTTGCCCAGCACTAGGTATTACTATTCCGGTGGGTAAAGACTCAATGTCCATGAAAACCCAGTGGGATGATAAAGCCGTAACCTCGCCATTATCTTTGGTGATCACTGCCTTTGCCCGTGTTGAAGATGTACGTAAAACCTTAACGCCACAGTTACGTACCGATAAAGGGGCTAGTCGTTTATTGTTAATTGATTTAGGCGCGGGTCAGAACCGTTTAGGAGCATCGTGCTTAGCTCAGGTTTACAAACAGTTAGGTAATAATGCGCCGGACTTAGATAGCCCAGAGCTATTACGCGGATTTTATAACGGCATCCAACAGTTAGTCTCTGAGCAAAAACTACTGGCCTACCATGACCGTTCCGACGGTGGTTTATTCTCTACCATTACCGAAATGGCCTTTGCCGGTCATTGTGGTGTTGATATTCAGTTAGATAACTTAGGCAATGGAGCAGACTATGACTTGGCCGCTTTATTCAGCGAAGAACTGGGTGCGGTTATTCAAGTGCGTGATGAAGACATCGCTGATGTATTACAAGTTTTTGAAGCCAATGGCATTGCCCATTGTATTCACAATATCGGTAGCTTAAATAACAACGACCAAATTCGTTTTAATCGGGCAGGGCAAGTGGTATTAGCGCAGTCGCGTACTCACTACCGTACCATTTGGGCTGAAACCACGCAGCATATGCAGGCGCTTAGAGATAATCCCGATTGTGCAAAGCAAGAATTTGCAGCCAAATTTGATGTACAAGACCCTGGCTTACATGCCAAATTAAGTTTTGATCTTAATCAAGATGTTGCAGCACCTTTTATTGCCAAGGGTATTTTGCCTAAAGTGGCCATTTTGCGCGAGCAGGGGGTTAACTCCCATGTAGAAATGGCGGCCGCTTTTAGTCGTGCCGGATTCAGCGCCATTGATGTGCACATGAGTGATGTTTTATCTGGGCGTATTCGATTAGAGCAGTTCCAAGGTCTGGTTGCCTGTGGCGGTTTCTCATACGGAGATGTACTGGGTGCCGGTGAAGGTTGGGCAAAATCAATTTTGTTTAATAGTATGGCTCGCGATCAATTTTCTGCGTTCTTTGAGCGTAATGATACTTTCTCATTAGGCGTGTGTAACGGTTGTCAGATGTTATCAAATCTGAAAGCGTTGATACCCGGTGCAGATTTATGGCCGCATTTCGTCACTAACCAATCAGAACGTTTTGAAGCGCGTTTCTCAATGGTCGAAGTACAACAATCTAAGTCCGTCTTCTTCCAAGGGATGCAAGGTTCAAGAATGCCTATTGCGGTTTCTCATGGTGAAGGTCATGCAGAGTTCAGTTCGATGAATACCGCTGAACAAGCGAATGCTGCGCAAGCCGTTGCGCTTAAATTTGTCGATAACTACGGGCGCGTAACTGAGCAGTATCCGGCTAACCCGAATGGTTCGGTAATGGGGATTACCGGTTTAACCAGTGCTGATGGCAGAGCAACTATCATGATGCCTCATCCTGAACGGGTTTTTAGAACCGTTGCACATTCTTGGCACCCAGAAGAATGGCAGGAAGATAGCCCATGGATGCGCATGTTCCGTAATGCGCGGGTATTTGTTGGATAAAATTTAAAAAAGTGAAATTTTTATTATGCGGACAAGGTCTGCTTGTTTAGTGAATCCCATTTTTTATCACTGAATTAGTATTCCTTTGAGCTAGCAGCTCACTTCTCACGGCGTCATCCTCTGACGCCATTTTTTTACTTAAAGCGGTTAATCACCATACTATTTGGTATTAAACATCGAAACTTTAGTAGATATTTCTCATAAGCTATTGTTTTCTTTGTAAATGCTGGTTAGTATTTGCGCAGTTAATGATTTATAGCAAAAAAATATAAGAAAATGAGAACGCTTATGAATCGAAGTGCTAAAGGGTTTGGAATGTTAGGTGTGGTTTTTGCCGTTATTTTAATGGCAATAACAGCCGTCTTTGGGGCGAAAGCAGAAGCTGCCGCCGATCCAGCAGTAATAACTAACACTTTAAAACCACCTTCAATAGTTACACAGTAAAGACATTCATTCGTTTCTGTGTAGCGTATTAGCAAGTTAAGATACTTGCTCGCTGGTTTCGGCATTCTTTTAAGAATCGGCTGAGGCCTGTTTACCACCATTAGTAATTCTTACGATATTTCTTCCACATTCTGTATTGTCGCTGATTACTGCACTATTGCTGTGTGGTTACCCTTAGACTCACCTCCCGTTAAAAGTGGCGTCAATCTGACGAAGAGGATTATTCGTATCATCCTGATACTCACCACGCGTAGCGTGGCCGCACTAAAGTGCGTTCAAATTTGTTCCAGACAAATTTGTCGAACCTGCAGAGGTTCTCATCCGCCAAGAGATCGAATAGCAAAAAACCGACACTAAGGTCGGCTTTTTGCTATTTGGTGTCCCCTAGAGGATTCGAACCTCTGACCTGCCCCTTAGGAGGGGGCTGCTCTATCCAGCTGAGCCAAGGGGACTGAATGAGTGCGCCGCTACTATACTAAAATTTAATAATTAACAGCAACTTAAATGGCGGGTTTTGCGCTTTATTGGTTATTATCTGCGCATCACAAAGTCGTTTGCTTGTATGTTGGCCAATGTTTGTTCTGTTAGGCTTTTTAAAATTGCGGTGCTGACAAATACATCGGTGACATTCAAGGTGACTGGGTGGATATGGTATTGGTATTGGCTTCTGCCGTTGCGGTCGTAAAACTGGGTTAATTGGAATAGTTGTAATTCATCACCTGATTTAACACCGTCGGCGCTACCTAAGTTAATGGATACATGTTCATCATCAACTTTTAATACTCTACCAAATGCCGGTAAGCAGCTGAGTTTTTCATCGACTATTTGCGCTAGGTTTTGCAAGTTGTCTTTGGCGGCTTGGCCGTAACGGGAGGACCAGAATGATTGACTATTAGTGCTCACTTTTTCAAAATCTGAAAAATCCCACAACGCATGATTATTGAATTCTTGGCTAAAAATTTTGTCGCCGGTGGTGCCATTAAATACGGTGATATTAATTCCTAAGTGTCGTTCTGGTGTATTGTCGCGCCAGAACATTAAGCCATTACTTTTAGTTGGACTGACATCTAATTGAGTAACCTCGGCAAACAACGCATATTGGGTCTGATGTTGTGAGGCTAATTGCATAGCTGCCTCCCCGTTTACGTCCCTAGGCTTAGGGTAAAATGGGGCGATATGAGTAATTTGGGTATATTGCGCATATTGCTCAAACTCTAACTGCAGTTTACGTGCAAGATTTTGTCCAAAATCAAATAGACCGCCGATCATGGCTTGTTCGCGATGGCGTAGTGGAAACCAGGTGGTCACTAAGGATTTTTGATAATCGGCGGCTTGGCATTTATTTTTGTTGGGAAACACATCCGCACGAATGGACACCGTGACAATATCACCATCGTAGTGTTCATTCATGAGTTCTATTGAATCGACGTCACCATTGGATCGTATTTCAAAGCGATCATCCTGCAATAAGCCATTAGCCATTTTCTGCACGCTACTGACATTGGCACCTGAGAACAGCAATATTTGCTTAATGGCTTCTTGGGTGGCCCGTTGTCGAGCCAAGTCTTTATTGCCCTGACTGACGATTGCTTGACCACTGGCTTCAAACCATGCGGCTGACGCTGCTATGGGGAGTAACAATAAGCTGAATAATATTACTTTAATAGTTGGTGTCATGTTTTTGACGACTCTCATTCAATGCATAACCTTGCGCCGTAGCGCTCTATACCTGACTCAACGCGTTATTGCATATGCGCAGAGTGACCTTTGTAGTGACTAAGCATTTTTCGTACCTGTTTATCAATGATCGGCTATTCGAGCAAATAAGGTATGGTTATTGCTTTGTTATCTGCGTAGAGCTAACAGTTGGCTATCTCAGCCACTGTTTCCATAAGCATAGGAACAATGATGAATAAATTGGTAATGATACTAGTCAGTAGCGTTGCGATATCGCTGTCGGGTTGCTCCGTCATTTATGATAAACACGTAGAGTGGGAACATGTAGAGCCCGATTCCTATCCGGTATTAAAGGCAATTGGTTACGCACCGATTAACGCGCAGCGTGGGGCGTCCGATACCCTTAAGTTACTGCAAGCGGTGAAGGCCTCTAAATTAGATGCCTATCGTGAGCTAACCGAGCAAGTTTACGGACAAAAAATTAATGGCGATCAACAATTACAAAATTTGGTGTTGTCTGATGATGGTCTTAAATCCTCAGTACAGGGGGTGATTAAAGGTGCTCGCGTGGTTAAATCCTACGCTGTAGGCGAGGACACCTATGTCACCGAATTAGAATTAGATTTGAAACAGGTTTATGACATTTATCTGTCCACAGCCCGTCCGCGTAAAATTAAGAATGTACACTACTACTAAATCGCTACGTATTTAGCACTTGCTCAATTAACCACTGCGATAGCTTGTTTTTTAATGCATACGTCAAAGGGTGTTTTCTAGGAAAATATTTTTAATGGTGTGAAGGAATGGCTTTATTTTACTGAAAGTTGTTTTGAAGCTGGCGTTTAGGCGCTGATACCTTTGCCTTTATTCGACGAGTAGGTCTGTCCGCTTTTATCGTAGGTCATGGATTCTCTTGAGCGCGACTCAACAATCAAACTACGTAAATGAGCTAAGCGCAATTGGCCTTGTTCGACGGCTTTTTCATTGATATCAGTGCGGTATTTACATTCCGACAAGAGATTTTTAATGGCGGTTACTTTTTCTTGTAATGCTTCGTTCAGGACTCTGTCTTCAGGAAAAAGGCTGGCAATTTCGGTACTTTGTTGAGATATACCATCCAGTAGCACTTCTTTTTCTTCGAGTATCTTAATTAGTGCATCTGGGTTACGAGCACTAATTAAACTCAACTCGGCTTCAAGAATAAGTTTCAAAGATTCAAGTTGTTGATGTTGCACACTTAACGCTTGATTAAGCTTGTCACTCATAAATTACTTGATACCAAACAATTCAGATTCAAACTTAGCAATGTTCTGCGCTAAACGTTCTGGGTTGATTCTATACTCACCACTTTCAATGGCTTTCTTAAGTTTTTCAACCTTTTCTTGATTAATGGTTGGCGTGTCGTTGCCTTTCTTTTGCAATTGGGTCAGCTGCTGAGCTGATTGCGTTAAAGAAACCGAATCTTGCCTTGGTACTGCTGTTTTTTGTGCTTGTTGCGCGTTGTTTTGAGCAGCAGCTTGGTTATTCTGCTGTTGCAACTTCTGCCCTTCAACTTGCGGCTTAGGCACATTGTTATTTACATTGATTGACATAATCTAAATCCACCACCTAAAAGAAACCTCTACGAGCTTATCGGCGCTATTACAACATACTTTAACAAAAATCGTGTTTTTAGGTAAAATTTCTTTTATTAAAATACGTTACCTAACAATTATAGTATGAGAAGGCGTCGATAAACAGTTCTGACTGCCTAAAGCTGCACTACAACTTCATTAGCTGATTCAATCGTGGCATTAATTGAGCGCTTTGAACTGCCATTTTGCACACGAATTTGATCGCCTATATTGCCATCTTGCTGGGCGATACCTGCTGTTTTAATATTTAAACCCGATGATTTGGCTATAATCGTAATGGCATCGCCTTTACACACGTAACAAATTTGACTGGGTTTAAGGGGTTGACCGGACTGAAGACGTCTTTTTACCTTAGCCCCAACCACATCACTGCTATCTGAATAAGTACTGTAACGCAGTAAATTTTTATCCAAATTAACCACTTTTATATCTTCATCAGAAATAAGCGCGCCGGGCGATAACGCATTAACCGATACCACCACGGATTGGGTTTCTTCGACTCTGACGACGAAGTATAAAAACCAATCAGAGGATTCGCAGCTCGCTTTTACCGTTACATTCGATTGTTGTAAGGCGTTGGATGAGGAATAAAAGGTAAAGGGTTCAGCGCAGTCAGGAATATCAATACGGGTATCAATAGCGACGGTTTTGACACTAATGTCATTATTTTCACTTGCATCAAGTTGCCCAGTAACATATTGCTCAGCCAACGACATAATGTTTTTCTGACTCTCTGAATGTTCTAATGCTTGACACTCGATGCCAATAATAGACAAAGTGAATAATAAAAATTTCATTGGGATCAAGCATCTATTTGTTTTTTTCATGTTCACTTTCATACAGTTTGACTATGCTTAGACAGTAAATCGTGTATCTTGGCGTTATCTGTCAAAATAACGGCAAGTTTCACTAGGTAACACGAGAGGGGCAATTATCGTGCCTGACTCGAATAGAATTGGAGTTATACATGGCTGGAGTTCTTGACTCAGTAAATCAGCGCACGCAATTGGTGGGTGCGAATCGATTAGAATTATTATTATTTAAATTAAACGGTCGTCAACGATTCGGTATTAATGTATTCAAAGTAAGAGAAGTGTTGCAATGCCCACCGCTTACTTCCATGCCAATGCTTAACCCTCTGGTACGTGGTGTGGCACATATCCGGGGTCAAACCATTTCTGTTATTGATTTAAGTATGGCCACCGGTGGTAAAAGAATAGAAGATCTTGATAAGCGTTTTATTATTATCTCGGAATACAATCGTTCTGTGCAGGGGTTTTTAGTGGATTCCGTGGAGAGAATAATTAACATTAATTGGGACAGCGTAATGCCGCCGCCTCAAGGATCGGGCAAAAAGAGTTATCTAACCGCCGTCACTGAAATTGACAAAGAGTTAATAGAAATACTCGATGTTGAAAAAATCCTCGATGAAATTACCCCTGTTAATACGGATGTGAGTAAAGAAATCACCGTCGGGCTCGATTTATCCTCAGTGAAGGATAAAATTATCTTTATTGCTGATGACTCCGCAGTCGCTCGTAAACAGGTTACTAAGGCGTTAACTACTCTAGGTCTGGAAATCGAAGTGGCTAAAAATGGTTTAGAAGCCCTTCAACGACTCAAAAAAATTGCAGCAGAAACCAAATCTGGTGATGTTACTGAACGGGTTGGAGTGTTAGTCTCCGATATTGAAATGCCAGAAATGGACGGTTATACCCTAACCGCTGAAATAAAAAACACACCTGAACTAAAAAACTTACATATTGTTTTACATACCTCTTTAAGCGGCGTGTTTAATCAAGCCATGGTGAAAAAAGTCGGTGCTGATGATTTTATTGCTAAATTCCATCCTGATGAGTTGGCCAGAGCAGTCAAAAAGTGGTTAGGGCTAGAAACAGACGTTGAGTGATAAAAAAGTAGTGCAGAACAGAGAAATTAAGAGCAAGGATTATGGCCTTTTTTGTAATTATCTCGAAAAACAATGCGGCATTGTTTTAGGAGAAAATAAACAATATTTGGTGCAGAGTCGTTTATGGCCGTTGGTCGGTAAGTTTGGATTTGACAACCTCGGCAGCCTAATCAATAAGGTTATTAGTGGTCATGCTCGGCAATTGAACACCGCTGTAATTGATGCCATGACGACTAACGAAACTTTATGGTTCAGAGATGTCTACCCTTACGAGTTGTTAGCCGATAAATTGTTAGATCAATTGGCTGGACGACGCACTCCGGTACGGATTTGGTCAGCGGCATGTTCCTCGGGGCAGGAGCCTTACTCCATCGCTATGGTGGTAAAGGAATATTTAACCAGAAAGCCTAATGCCTTTCCTGGCGGTGTACAAATCATCGGCACAGATATATCGGTAGATATGCTGGAGCGCTGTAAAAATGCCACTTACGATAATTTATCCTTAGCACGAGGGTTACCTGCCGAACGTAAGAAAAAATTCTTTCAGGCGGCAGACAACAACAGCATGCAACTGATACCCGCCATTCGCAATATGGTCAGTTTTAAACCCATTAATTTACTCGATCCATATTCTTCTTTGGGTAAGTTCGATTTGGTATTTTGTCGAAATGTGTTGATTTATTTCTCGGGGGATATTAAATCCAAAATCTTGCAAAAAATTGCCGCAGGGCTGCAAAAAGACGGCATTTTAATATTGGGTGCTTCCGAATCTATATCAGGACTATCTGATAAATTTGATCTAAATCGAATTGAAAGAGGTATATTTTACACTAAAAAACAATAAGTTAAGATAGTTTTGCCAGTATCTAATTATCTTCTTTAACATCATGGCATAACGATTGCTTTTATTTCTCCATCAATTGGAGAGTAATTATGGCAATCAGCCTTGACAAATTAATCGGCTTTCATCAAAAAGCCCTCACCGTGCGTAATGATCGCATGGAAGTCATCGCTGGCAATTTAGCCAATGCGAATACCCCAGGTTATAAAGCCAAAGATATTGATTTTAAAGCAGCCATGCAAAGTGCACAGGCCGCTCGCAATCATAGCCTTACTCGCACCCACGAAAAACACTTCTCCGTTGATATGAAATTGAATAATGACACTTTGTATCGTATTCCCGAGCAACCAGATACGGGTGATGGTAATACCGTTGAAGTGCAAAAAGAGCGTAACGAGTTCCTCGATTCTGGTATGCGTTATCAAATCGGTTTGCAATTTATACAAGGTAAAATTAAAGGCATGAAGAAAGCGATTAGTGGAGGACAAGGTCAATGAGCCTTTTCAATGTAATGGATATTGCTTCAACTGGTATGGGCGCAGAAAATGTGCGTTTGAATACCACCGCCAGTAATATTGCCAATGCTAACAGTGTTAGCAGTAGTTATGATGCGACTTACAAAGCTCGACATCCCATATTTGCCGCAGAATTGAAAAAAGCCACCGACAGTCAATCTATGGGTGTAGGCGTGCAGGTGCTGGGTATTGTAGAGAGTAACAAACCGCTACAGATTGAATTTAATCCTAATCACCCGATGGCAGATCAAGACGGTTACATCTATAAGCCTAATGTCAATATTATTGAAGAAATGGCAGACATGATGTCGGCGTCTAAAGCCTACGAAACCAACGTCCAAGTTGCAGATACTACAAAGCGGATCTTCCGTCGCGTATTGCAGTTGGGTCAAGGTCAATAACCTGAGGAACTGATTATGGACGGTATAAAAAATACAGGTTTGGGTCTCGATTATTACTGGCAAGAAGAAGAGGTTGCCACTGAAAATAAAAATGGTCAGTTGACTCAGGAAGATTTTTTCTCATTGCTGACTGAACAATTGTCTAATCAGGATCCAACCAAACCGGTTGATAACGACCAGATGATTGCACAAATGACCTCGTTCACTATGGCCGATAGTTTAAGCCAACTGAATACTAAGTTTGACACCTTTGCTACCTCTATGAATTCAGGCCAAGCATTGCAGGCATCCAGCCTAATTGGACAAAATGTTTTGGTGAGTGGTGATTCAGCCACGCTAGCGGCCGATGCTAATGTCACTGGAGTCATCATTAATCAAAAAGCCGCCCATGAAATGAAAATTACCATCGAAAGTGCTAATGGTGAAACCGTTAAGGTGATCCCTGTTGGCAGCCAGTCTGCAGGTAATATTGAATTTACGTGGGATGGAACTGATGCAAACGGCAATCTTATGCCGCCCGGCAATTATGCCATTAAAGTTCAGGCGACGGTTGGCGGTGAAGTTAAAGATTTACCCACTGCTTTTAATCGTCATGTTAATAGCGTCAGTTTGACCGGTAGTAGCCAAGGTATTATTTTGAATTTAAAAGGTGATCAGAGCGTGTTGTTATCCAATGTACTGGAAATTGGCGGCAATGCTTAATCGAGTAACAAATTTAAACCGTAACGTGGGCCGTAGTAAATCGCCTAATGATTTGGCTCTAACGAGGAGTAACTAAACGATGTCTTTTAATATTGCCTTAAGTGGCGTAAATGCCGCACAAAGAGATTTGGATACCACTGCAAATAACATTGCAAACGTTAATACTGTAGGCTTTAAAGAGTCCCGTGCTGAATTTGGTGATGTTTACGCGGCATCATTATTAGCCGGTGGTAAAACCAAGGTCGGTGATGGTGTGCTCACTCAAGAAGTGGCACAGCAGTTTTCTCAGGGTAGTTTGCAATTTACTCAAAATGCACTGGACTTAGCCATTACCGGTAACGGTTTTTTTGCTACCACGCCAGAGCCATCATCTAGAGATTTTTCTTTTACTCGCGCTGGTATGTTCAAGTTGGACTCGAACAATTTTGTAGTGAACTCTAACGGTGATAATTTAATGGGCTTTCCAGTGAATGCTGATGGTTCTTCAGCGTCAGTTGCCTTAAGTACTACAGAGCCGGTACGTATACCGGATTCTTCAGGTTCACCGCAGCCCACCACAGAAGTATCGCCAAAATTTAATTTACCTGCTGGTGATGACCCCGTAGAGCCAGATTTGTTTGACCCAGATGATCCACTCACTTATAACGCGGCAACGTCGATCACCGTTTATGATTCTTTAGGTGATAGTCATGTTATGACTTACTACTTTATGAAAGACGTTAATAATACCAATGAGTGGGTTGGTGTGAGCTATATTGATGATGAACCTGTTAACAGTATGGGCGGCGATGAATTAACTCCTGTCGCTCCGCCAGCTACTGGGGCCAATGTTGTGGGTGAAACTTCCGGTAATGTGGTATCGGGGTTTAGATTGCTATTTTCTAGCGGTGGAGATTTCATTGATATGCAGAGTGCCGATGGTACCTCTTTACCTACGGGTAATATTATTAGTCAGGCATTGGGTAATCCTCCCCTTATTAACGGTTCCGATACAACGCAAACGATTACAACCAATTTTGTATTGGATGCTGCTAATGCCACTCCTGATGAAATTACTCAGTTTGCCTCTCCGTTTGAAGTCACATCACTAGAGCAAGATGGTTTGCCAGTAGGGCGTTTAACTGGAATTGATATCGGTCCCGATGGTTTGGTACGAGCGACCTATTCTAATGGTACTTCTGAGCCGATTACCCGTGTTGCCTTAGTGCGTTTTGCTAACGATCAAGGGCTAACGCAACAGAGTAATACCCAATGGCAAGAAAGTATTTTATCCGGTGAAGCACTGGCCGGTGAAGCCACTACCGGTACCTTCGGTGATATTAATTCCTCGGCGTTAGAACAAGCTAACGTTAACTTAACAAGTGAGTTAATCGACATGATTATCGCGCAGCGTAACTTCCAAGCAAATTCGCGAGCGTTAGAGGTAAATAATCAATTAAATCAAACAGTTCTAAACATTAGATAATCCTCCCAAAGATCTTCTATAAATATTGTTTTAGGCCACCTTCGGGTGGTCTTTTTTTGGCACCATTATTGCTTCATTAAGATATGGTTTAATGGGGTCAAGAAAACGTCATGGATAAAATGTTGTACATCGCCAGTAGTGGTGCTAGTCAAGACTTATTGGCAACGGCCATTCGTTCGAATAATTTGGCCAATGCACAAACCACCGGTTTTAAAGCGCAGATGGAGCAAGCGCGTGCGATGCCGGCCTATGGCGAAGGGTTACCTACTCGTGTCTTTGCCATGACAGAATCGCCAAGTAACGATTACGAAGGCGGCGCGATGATCCAAACCGAGCGAGATTTAGATATCGCCGTACAAGGTTCAGGTTGGTTTGCCGTCAGTGATGCCCAAGGTCAAGAAGCCTACACCCGCGCCGGCAGTTTACATCTCGATCAAAATGGCCTGTTGAATGACGCCGATGGTAATGCTGTACTTGGCGCTACAGGCCCTATTCAATTACCGATCCCATTATCTAGCATTAGCATTGCCAACGATGGCACCGTATCCGTTCGTCCACTAGGCGCTCCCGCCAATGCATTGGAAGAAGTTGGACAAATTAAATTGGTTAAGCCCGCTAATCGTGATTTGGAACGCGGGCTTGATGGTTTATTCCGCCGCAAAGACGGGGTCCCAGAAGACGCCGACATTAGCGTGCAAGTGCGTAGTGGCATGGTAGAAAACAGCAATGTAAATCCTATTTCGGAAATGGTCGGCCTGATTGAGCTACAACGCCATTACGAAATGCAGGTTAAATTAATGAAAAAAGCCGAGGAATTAGATTCCCGCGGCAATATGTTATTACGGATTTTATAAGCTTTTTAAGTGACCACTGTCAGCCTCTTGCGCAGCAGATTGAGTCCATTTTTTTAAATTGAGCGGTGAAATGATTTTGCTGTTTACCACACAATGAATAAGCGGAGGTGATCAATGCACCCAGCACTATGGATAAGTAAAACTGGCCTTGATGCAGCACAAACTGATGTTGCAGTCATTTCGAATAATTTGGCCAATGCCAGCACGGTCGGCTTCAAAAAAAGCCGCGCCGTATTTGAAGATTTGCTCTACCAAACCATCAATCAGCCCGGTGGCCGTTCTTCAGCGGATACCGAATTACCCTCGGGTTTAATGTTAGGTGCCGGTAGTAAGGTGGTCGCCACTCAAAAATCTTTTACTCAGGGCAATATGTTGACCACTGAGAATCAACTCGATATGTCGATTCAGGGTAAGGGATTCTTTGAAATATTGCAGCCAGACGGCTCCATTGCTTATACCCGTAACGGCCAATTTACCTTAGATGACATAGGCCAAATTGTTACACCGGGGGCTGGCTTTTTACTGCAACCTAATATCGCCGTACCGGAAGATGCGCAATCTATTACCATTTCTCAAGAAGGTGAAGTATCGGCGTCGGTACGTGGGCAGGCTGCACCAGTGGTACTGGGGCAAATCACTCTTTCCGATTTTATTAACCCAACGGGTTTACAGCCAGTGGGTCAGAATTTGTATACGGAAACTGCGGTTAGTGGTGCGCCAATTCAGGGAATTCCTGGACTCAATGGCCTAGGTACTATCGTCCAAGGGTCATTAGAAACCTCTAATGTGAATGTTACCGAAGAATTAGTGAATTTAATTGAAAGCCAACGTTTATATGAAATGAACTCCAAAGTCATTTCAGCGGTTGACCAGATGTTAGGTCAGGTTATCCAACAACTTTAATGGTTAACATTATGAAACTCGTTAATGTAGTGATTGCTGTAGTTGCTTCGGCTGTTTTAGCTGCTTTAAGCGGCTGTGAGAGTACACCGGTGCGTGAGACATTGCCCAACGATCCTTTCTATGCGCCAGTGATCCCAGAAATGCCAGAACATAAAATCACCGCCGACGGTTCGCTATTCCGTCCTGACTACGCCAACAGTTTGTATTCTGATATCAAAGCTCGGCGGGTGGGCGACATTATCACCGTGTCCTTACAAGAAAGTACCAGCGCCAGTAAATCTGCGACCACCGGCTTTAGTAAAGAATCCGCTATGGATTTACAACCGATCACCGGTTTAGGCGGCAATGCCCTTAATATTGGCGGCCAGAGTTTGCAGCTCGGGCTGGATTCAAGTAATGAATTTAATGGTGATGCTCAGGCCAATCAACGCAACAGCTTAAGCGGCAATATTTCGGTCACTGTGGTGCAAATTCTTGCCAACAGTAACTTAGTGGTGCGTGGTGAGAAGTGGTTAACCCTAAACAATGGTGATGAATATATTCGTCTTACCGGCATTGTCCGCGCCGCAGATATCAGCCCACAAAATGAAGTTGCCTCTACCAAAATAGCCAATGCTCGAATTCAGTACAGTGGTACCGGTGAGTTTGCCAATGCCCAGCAACAAGGATGGCTGACAAGCTTCTTTTCTTCCCAATGGTGGCCGTTTTAGGAACGCATATGAAAAAAGTTATCAGTAGTGTACTTATTTGCTTGCTCTTCCTTAGTCCGCTAGCTCAGGCACAGCGGATCAAAGATCTGGCTTCTATTCAAGGGGTGCGTAGTAACCAATTGGTGGGGTATGGTTTAGTGGTGGGCTTAGCCGGTACCGGTGAACAAAGTCCGTTTACCGAACAGAGCTTCCGCACCATGTTGTCCAATTTTGGCATTATGATGCCTAGCGGCTTAAAACCGAAAATCAAAAACGTTGCGGCGGTTGCCGTACATGCCGATCTCCCCCCCTTTTTAAAGCCAGGTCAGAGAATTGATGTCACCGTTTCCTCTGTAGGTGAAGCGGGCAGTCTTAGTGGCGGTACGTTATTACAAACCTTTATGAAAGGCTTGGATGGCGAAATTTATGCTATTGCCCAAGGTAGTTTGGTGGTCAGTGGTTTTGGTGTGGAAGGTGCCGATGGTTCGCGAGTAGTGAACAATACCCCCACCGTAGGGCGTATTCCTAACGGCGGTATCGTTGAACGTGCGGTGGCCAGTGGTTTTGGTCAGACCGATTACCTTACCCTTAATTTGAATAGTCCGGACTTTTCCACTGCTAAAATTTTAGCCGATACCATTAATATGCGTTTAGGCTCGGATCCCGATAAAGGTTTCCGCATTGCAACGCCTATGGATGCTGCTTCAGTGCGGGTTTCAGCGCCAAGAGATATTGGCCAGCGAGTGGATTTTTTGGCAACCTTAGAAAATTTTGAATTTACTCCCGCAGATTTGGCCGCAAAAGTGGTGATCAATAGTCGTACCGGCACTATTGTTATTGGCAAAGATGTGCGTTTACTGCCGGCGGCTATTACCCACGGTGGTCTAACGGTAACCATTGCTGAGGACCAGAATATTTCCCAGCCTAATGCCCTTGCCGGTGGTCAAACCGTAGTGGCCGGCCAATCGGTGATTGATGTTAATTTAGATGACTCCCGTATGTTTAAGTTTGACCCGGGCGTTAGTTTAGACGAGCTTGTGCGAGCAGTGAATGAAGTGGGTGCAGCTCCCGGTGATTTAATGGCCATACTTGAAGCGCTGCGTGAAGCTGGAGCGTTGCAAGGGCAACTGATAGTGATTTAATTATGTCTATTAGCGATTTAAATTCCGTTTCAAGCCAGTTGCAACAAGCAAGCAATTATCATGATCTTGGTGGCTTGAACACCTTACGTCAGGCCGCCAAAAAGGATGGAAATGCGGCGCTGGGTGAGGCGGCTAAACAGTTTGAAGCTATCTTCATTCAAATGATGCTCAAATCGATGCGTAAAGCGTCAGACGTATTGGAGGACGAAGATAGTCCGTTCAACTCTGAGCAAAGTAAGTTTTACCGGGATATGCACGATCAGCAAATGGCCTTGGATATGTCCCAAAAGGGAAGTTTGGGATTAGCTGAGCTGATTACCCAACAATTAGGTCAGATGCCAGGTTTTACTCCTGCTAGCGTGATCCGTACCGACGGCAATCTTGATGCTGCCCGCATATATAGCCATGCTCAATCTACTGCGGAGGCCACTCCAGTCGGCGCCAATGTGACTATGGGTACTAAACAAGCGGCCTTTACTAGCCAGCAGGATTTTATTCAGCAATTGCTACCGCTAGCGGAAAAAGCTGCGGCTAAATTAGGTGTTGATCCCCAAGCCTTAGTGGCACAAGCCGCGGTCGAAACCGGTTGGGGACAATTTATGATCCATTCCACTGAAGGCGATAACGGCCATAATTTATTCGGTATTAAAGCGGACAAACAATGGAGTGGTGATCGCACCTTGGTCAATACCTTAGAATTTAATCAAGGCCAACCCAAGCGCGAGCTGGCGCATTTCCGCGCGTATAACTCATTTGAAGATTCCTTAAACGACTATGTATCGTTTATTCAGCAGAGTCCGCGCTATCAGCAAGCATTAAGCAATAGCCAGCGTCCAGAAGAATACTTTAATGGATTACAGCAAGGCGGTTATGCCACGGATCCAGAATATGCGCAAAAAGTCCTGTCAGTAATGGGCAGTAGTTCCTTTCAAAAAGCCTTATCGGTGGAATGATGATGGAACTCAATACCTTGCCCCTAGGAGTGACGAATGGCTATTAGAACCGCCGATTTACTGAGTATTGCTACCAGTGGTTTGAATGCGCAGAATCAGTTACTACGAACCACTGGTAATAATATTGCTAACGTTAATACTGATGGGTATATTCGCGAGCGTACCAGCTTTGCGGCACAGCTCACTGGCGGCGTGGGCCAAGGTACAACCACTCAAATATTGGACGTGTTTGCGCAAAATCAGCTACGCCGCGATACTTCTAGTTTCTCTGAATATGCTGCTTATTATGATCGCGCTTCCCAATTGGATGACATTTTTGCCAGTTCAGCCAGTAGTTTAGCTACCAGTATGAGTCAGTTTTTTGAAGGCATGCAAACGGCTGCAGATGAGCCAACTAATATGGCAGCACGGCAATTGGTGATGGGGCAAGCTGATTCGTTATTAGGACGATTCACGGCGTTGTCAGAATTCTTAAGTTATAAAGAAGAAGAGCTAAATCTCGAATTCAATTCAATGACCGAACGGGCTAATGATCTCGTTGAGAATATTGCCAACTTAAATCAAAGCATTCGTCTTAATCAGCACCGCAATAAAAATGACGTGCCCGGTGCGCTGATATCTGAGCGTGACAACGCCATTATGGAATTATCCAAATTAGTGGATATCAGTACTCGTAATCAAGCCGATGGCTCCACCTTAATCAACCTTAAATCTGGCCAATCGTTGGTGATGGAAGGTGGTACCTTTAATGTATTTGAAGTTAATGGTAACCCCGATATTCGTCACAAAGATTTAACCTTGATGAACGCCAGTCGCGGCGTAAGTATTAGTCTTGCAGAAAACTCGGTCGGTGGGCGTATTGGCGGTTTATTTAATTTTCGTGATGATATTCTTGCTGACGCACAGCGGCAAATGGGTCAGCTATCGTTAGCGCTCGCCGATGCCGTAAACCAACAGAACCGTATGGGTATGGATTATGATGGTCAACTCGGTGTCGACGTGTTTAATTTGCCAGAAGTGCAAGCGCTAAATTATTCCGATAACGCTTCATTAATGTCTGTGGTTAGTGGCCGTGTGGCTCCGGGGCAGGCCAGTTTATTAACTAAGTCCGATTATGAAATTACCATTGATGCGGTCAATCCCGGGGTGCCCAATACAGTGGACATCACCGTTAACATGCTCAATGCCGATGGTGCGCCGGTGCTCGACCTTAATGGTAACCCGCAAACACAAAGCTACTTAGGATTAGAAGCTAGTAACGGCACTTGGGTACCGATTATGGATGGCTTGGAAGTAGAGTTTGCCGATGGTGCAACCTATACCGCCGGTGATCAATTCCTACTGCAACCGACTAAATACACGGCAGGTCAAATTGATGTGGCTATTGTGCGCCCTGAAGATTTGGCCTTTGCCTCACCCATAAGAGTGGAATCAGATATTAATAATTTGGGCGATTCTACGTTAGTTAGAACGTCGGTTACTAATACCAATGTGGATAATACCTTTGCTAATACCAATGCCTCGGCATTTGATGGTGCCGGTGGTGTTCACGGTCCGGGGACTGCGCCGGGGGGCGTCGTGGGGGCTCCGGCTGAAATATTTTTTACTGCGGCCGATAGTTATGAAATTCGTGATAGTGCCGGTACCGTCATTACCACTGTGTCAGGTGCCGCGAGTTTGGAAAACCTGTTGGCACAAGGTGCGGCAACACCAGGTTGGCCAGCGGCTTTTAGCGCCATGGATGATTACCCAGGATTTGATCTCACCTTACAAGGTGTGCCAAAAGCCGGTGATAGTTTCACTATTGCTTATAATACGGACGGATTTGACGATAACCGTAATGGACTCATTATGGCTGACTTACAAAATCTGGATACCATGCGCCGTAGTGCGAATGCCAGCGGCGGTGCCACTAATTTGTTAACTTTCCATGAGGCCTATTCGTCTTTAGTGGGCACTGTGGGTGAAAAAACCGCTTCAGCAGATGTTAATGCCAGCGCAGCTAAAGCGTTGCAGGAACAGTCTCAAAGCTGGTTTGAGTCGGTGTCTGGTGTGAGTTTAGACGAGGAAGCGGCTAACTTGATCCGCTTTCAACAGGCTTATGCCGCATCGGCAAGACTTATTAGTACAGCTCAAAGTTTGTTTGACACGATCTTAAGTGTGGTGAGGTAAAAATGCGTATTTCCACTAATCAACTTTATGATAGGGCAATTAAAGGCGTGCTGGATAACCAGCGCGACTTGTCCCATGTACAACAGCAGTTATCTTCGGGCAAAAAGTTGCTACGACCGTCAGATGATCCTGTTGGTGCATCACAGGTGATACGCCTAACGGAACACCTCGATCAGTTAAAGCAATTTCAAGAAAACAACAACCTGCTGGTGAATGCGTTAGAGCAAGAAGAAGTGGTAATGCGTAGCTTAAAAAGCTCCATGGACCGCGCGCGCTTGCTGACAATTCAAGCAGGTAACGGTATTTTTGCGGAACAAGATCGCGCCGCCATTGGTATTGAAATTGAGCAAATTCGTAATGAAGTGTTCGACCTCATGAACAGCCGTAATGCTGAAGGTGAATATATCTTTGCCGGTTATCAATCTCATAGCCCCGCTTTTGAATATAACCCCAGCTCACCGAATAATAAGTACAACTTTGTTGGTGATGATGGCCAGAACGAGATCCAAATATCTCCCTCGGTTCGGGTAAAAAATGGTGACTCGGGTAAAGCGGTATTTGAAAATGTACTGGCCAGATTAAAAAGCGACATCACAGGTAGTACTGCTACCAGTGCCAACATGAAAATCGGTGTTCAAGACGCTCATGATTTTTTTCATAAGAAAAATTACGACCAAGTTACTCCAGCGAATAATAATTTTCAGATAACCATATTAGCGCCGGGAGATCAGGCATCGGTAGTGAATACCGGTACTGGGGTGAATTTTGGTAGTTTTAGTTATTCTGCAGATCAGCCTTTTGTGTTCAAGGGCATGGAATTTAATATTAATGGTGCAGTGGGTGACACGGTTGATTTTCAACTACAAACACCCGAAAAGAAAAACATTGCTGAAACCTTGAATGATTTAGCCTTAGCACTAGGTAACGAAGACATTACCGATGGCGCCTACGCCGAAGCGATTGCCGATGCGTTAGTGGGCATGGATAACTCTTTAAAAACCTTAGCCGATGCCAACTCTGCAGTCGGTGGCCGCTTAAACGTGGCGAACTCGGTGTATGAATCAAACCTTGATTTAGAAATCAGCAACAAGCTAGCTAGAAGCTCCATAGAAGAAGTGGACTATGCGGAAGCGGTGACTGAGTTAAGTAAGCAGGAGAATGCCTTGCAAGCGGCGCAATCGACGTTTGCCAAGGTGACACAGTTGAGTTTGTTTGATTATTTGTAAGCGCAAGGCTAGCTAATTTTTCTTTATTCCGTTCGTCCTGAGATCCTGTCGAAGGATGAATGGTAATACACGGGCATCCTGCTTTTTTTCAATAGGCTCCATGCAGCGCAGCCTATTGAATGTGTACATCCATCTGCTTCTTCAAATGACCAGAAAAGCTAGGCTTTGACATTTTAGCAGGATGCTTTTGATTGAGTTTTGAACCCGCCATATCAAGTTATCTGGTTGCTGTTCTACTGCTGCCTAAACTTGCTGATGCACCAAGTATAAAGCCAAAGTTGTACTAACCGCTTTTATTGTTGGTCTCGTAAATACCCACATCAGGATTAAACAAACTAACTATGAACGTTATTGGCATAATGGTGCCACAGCCCGACCCAAAATCCGGCGGCTTCGGCGCCTGGCTGTTGAAAAATTGAATTTTATCCAGCAACTAACAATATATTCGACATGTTAAATTCCTCTAGTTGTATGTTGTGTATCTAGCTCTATTTGGAAATAAAAGGCATCAGATTAAAATCCGTCTTATTACCCTATCGTTATTGCCAATTATTTCAGCTTAACCATTTTCTTTGCTGGATCTGGATAAATTAGACTGTATTTCTCTTCTTGTCCGTAGTGTGACCAGAGGAATGATTATCGGTGTCAAGCTATAAGCTATCCCGGCGAGGTAGCCCCAAGAGGACATGAAAATTAATGCTATCAGCGCCACCAACAGCCCCAATATTGACTGTACCACCCAGACTAATATTTCTTTGTGTATTAATAGTTGTTCCAGTTCGTTCAAGCATAGCTCGTCCGCTTTAGATGCGGCTCTTTGATAAAGACCAAATTGAATTAAAGCTACTAGGAAAAAACCGACGCTAAATATCGCCACAAGTACCGCCACTTCTGCTGTGCTGGATACTTGAAAATCAGCAGGGAACCAGCGCTGGGAAAAAGCATAGAACATCAGATCCATTATCAACTTGAGTGGATACACATAAACAAGCACGACAAAAATAAGAGCCAGGGTTAAAAAGGTCGAGGCACCGTCGTCCAATCCAAAACGTTCGCTCCAGCGTCGGTGCGTGATCCAGATTAACATCATCACAGCAAAGCTCGCGGCAAAGGACGGTATCCGTTGTAATGCAGTTAAAAGTTCTTGGTAGTTTTGCGGAATGGTGCTGAGTGAAATCACCAGCATGGTAACGGCAAATGCAAATGCCGCATCTGAAAAAACCTCGATTCGAGTCATACTTTCGCCACGTAACCGATATCCGTCTTTTGTAGTTAAAGACGAAAGGGATTGTTCAGTCCATCTCATTTTGTAAACTCCCTAAAGCGCACCGTGCATGAATTATTAGCCGTTATTTTTTTACTTCGATGTATATCGATTTAATAGACGGCATAAACTCTGTTTTCGTACTGATTGAAACGTTTTCTTTTTCTGATTTATTTTTAAACGTTACTCTTCAACGTTAATTAAATCAATGAGTTCAAGGCATGCTTAATATGGCCGTTCGTCGCGAGTGGCGTCGAAGGATGTCCGTAGTTAAGCTCCTTTCGCTCCAGCAACTTTATGAAGTACTTCCTGTACTTCACTCTTTGAGTCAGCTTAAGCTGTTCAAAAGTTTTCCTGAAACTTTTGTCTATTTCTATATTCAAATCATTCTACATCCTGTAGAAGGCGCAGAATAATTTAAAAATGGGAAAGTTGAGTCGCAGTTTGCCGACCTGTAAGTATCAAATAACGGCTTGCTGATATGAAGCATAATATTTTTAACTGTGAAAGGGCGTAAGGCCGAGCTTCGCTTGGCCCGCGTTGAATATGGGAAGTTGATTGACGCCATAGTCTCTTGTTACATGTGGTTATCTCGTTTTTTCTATAATGGGTTGTCATACTTTGTTAGTATGCTATTAAAGAGATTGATCTGTGACTCAAGATTATCTGATATAGAAGAAACTGTTTTTGAAAATTCTGAAACTCTTTCCAATACTCCTTTAGAAAATTTAATTGAATTTTGGTCGTTCTTGTAGGAATGTTGATAGTTTTTAATGAGACTTTCTAACTCCACGGCAACCAGGTTTTTATCACCCTTAACCATAGCATTCATTATTTTTATGTCATAAAGCGTTATAAATCTATAGTTTTTCAAAGAGGAAAGGCTGGAGAATTTTTCATATGCTGATTCAGCAGTTGAAATAAAGTCATTTATCTGATTCTGACTCGATCTGCTTGCAGGTAATTTAGGTAGATCAGAGTTATTCTTTACACCATATAGATATTTTGTAATCTCGGAGCATCTAAGTGCAAGCTGTGGATAATGAGCTATTTCAAAATCATCTTTACCTTCATCAATATATTTTTTTCTATTACTTATTATACTGATATATAAACCAAGGGCGTTGGCATCTGAATTCTGTATTGCAATTCTAGCTAAATTATCATTTGCGATTAATCTCCACATATCAGTGGGAACTAATTGATTTAAAAGTTTCACCTCGGTTTTGTCTAAACTATTTGTTTCCGCTAGGGCGTCTGAATAGTTGCAGTCAGCAATGACCTCCTTGAAATAGGCGGTCGATTTTTCAAGACATTTATTGGAATCCTTGCGGTTCATATAGAGCAGGCCAAGATAGTCCTTTGACATAGCCTTACAAAGAGTAAATATCGACTTGTCGATATTTCTTAGATTGATAGAAGTATCGTTAATTATCCTATCTATGTCTTCAACTATGCTTATAAATGATTTTTCGACAGACTTCGGAGAAATAAATCTTTTATTCCAATACTCATTGTGCGTATTTACAAGCCGCGTGATATCAAAACCAAAATAGTAATTAAGCTCTTTACCTTCTGACTCATATAATCCAGAAAATTTGGAAACTATGTCATTTGAATAGCCTAAACTAACTAAATAATAGTGCTCAGTCACAGACCATATTCTATCTAGCCCATATTCAATATCCTTCAATATATTGATAATACTTTCGACCGGTGTCGTTTCGAATATATTTTGTATTGGAGCACGATCGTTATGGTCAGTATCGACAGCGTATTTTTTGACAAGTTCTAGCTCAGCTTCCTTTTTGAGACTGTAAGAAAAGTCACAGGAAATAACACTATGTGTAATATTGTCGCTAAATATTATATTTTTTACGAATGGTGAAAATGAATCCTGCGGATTTTCTCTTCTTCTGCTAACCCAATACCCGAAGACGTCACCATTTTTGCTATTTACACTTTCTTCATCATTAAATAACTCAGATAATAGCAAGTTCATATCATATTGATCATATCCGGAATAACCGACAAAATAGGTATTTCTGTACTGAATCAGGTTTTTAATATATTTTGCTGTTTTGGGAGGGAAGGGTCTGGCTAACTTTCGGGCAACAATGGTTGTAGGTGACTCATAGTCATTTTTATATTCTTCTTTAAGCATATCTAAATTGGTTTCACTTTTTTTAACTAGTGTTCCGTGTAAAATCACAAGATCATCTTCATTTATTGACTCAAAAGAGCTCCCTCCATTTTGTATTGACTCGGTCGTTTTTAGATTGTATTTAATTCCAAGCTTTTCAAATGAATAAACTAAAGATTGATCAAAGTTAGTAGTTAAAATAGGTCCGACCTTACCATTCTTTCTTAAACTTGCAATTTGAAGAGAGGTGAGAGGTAGTTTGTCTGTATTTACATTTACAAACATCTTCCACGTTTCTTGTGGATCGAAATATTTATCTCCTAACCGATAAGAAAGTAACGAAAACAGCATTTCTAACGTTAGTCTATTGTCATTAATTCTAGCTATCACTTCTGATATATTTAATTTTTTTTCTGCATCAGGCGTCAAATCAAGTAACCAATTTATAATCGCTTTCTTTATTGCTCTAGATGTTGGAAGGAAGGTAACCGCGCCTGCGCCAATAATTAGAGCCGGCTTGTGGTTGGATTCACGAGCACACTTAGAAATATGCTTATAGATATAGCTTTCATCATTAGAGAATGACATATATTACATCCTTATATAGAGATTTTCCGGCATCTAAATCGCAGAGCGATTATTAAACATATCCTTACAAGGTAGGTTAACTTGTAAGGATATGTTTATATATTTTTAGTCAGACTAATAAATAATATAGTAAACAAGATAAAGTTAAATAGGTTAGGTGATTATAGCCAAGCGAAGCTCTGTCTCTTGATCACAAGTTAGTCTCCAGAGACTGAGCTAACTCGTAACCTTCAGGAATGGCTTGTAATTTTAGCCATCCTTGCCATAACACTTTAACGGATGCGCGCCCAGTACGTTTGGTATCTTTCCAACCTCCCAACTTAGCTAGTTCTCGATATGTCCATAACATACTGGGAGGGGGATCGGGTAGCGTTGTTTTCATTCTTTTTAGCCACAGTAATTTCCATGCTTTCGTCGATAACACAGTGTAACCATCCCTTTTAACGATCAGATATCAATAGAGTTTTCCTGCTTTAGTCGCTGTGAATAGCCAAATAGATATATCTGGGTTCCGCCTAAAACCACCAATAGCATTTCCATAAATGCCATTGGCTCAAAGTTAACGATAGTTGTCTAACAAGCCCATGTCCAAGTTCCGTAAACTCATCAATACTGTATGCCATTACCTACAAGGAGAATAACTATGTCATCAGTCGTCACCCGAATCCCCGCTGCCAGTAGCGATAAAGCCTTATCCCATTTCAGTAAACTGTTAGAGTTTGAAACCGATTGTTGGGATGTACATTTTGCGATGAGCAATAACCGACAGGACTTTGTATTACTGGATGTGCGTGGTGAGCTGTTGTTTGTGGATGGGCATATTCAGGGGGCGGTGAATTTGCCCCATAAGAAAATATCCAAAGAAACCTTGGCACACTATCCAGTCGAGCAATTAATCGTGGTTTATTGTGCTGGCCCCCATTGCAATGGCACCGAGAAAGCCGCTATAAAGATTGCTGAGTTAGGTCGTCCGGTTAAGAAAATGATTGGTGGTGTAACAGGGTGGTTGGATGAAGGTTTTGAATTAGTCTCGAGTTAAGCTCGCTTTTTAAGGGAAGTAATATGATGGTTGATGGGTATCGAATAAGTAGCAAACCACAAGAGATGGATATTAAAACAATCCACGCTTTTATCTCTGCAAGCTATTGGGCAGCGGGGATCCCGTTGGCGACGTTTCAAACCGCCTTGCAGAATTCGTTGTGCTTTGGGGTATTTACCGATAGTGGCGAACAGGTTGGCTTTGCGCGAATGATTACCGACCATGCTACTTATGCCTATTTAGCCGACGTGTATATTCTTGAAGGCCATCGTGGCATTGGCTTAAGCAAGTGGTTAATGCAGGTGATCCATCAGCATCCTTCGTTACAAGGTTTAAGACGGATCACCCTAGCTACTCGCGATGCTCATGGTTTATATAGCCAGTTTGGTTATAAAGTCCTAAGTGCCCCGGATATTTTTATGGAAAAATGGAACCCGCAAGCTTATGTCCGTTAGTGCTGCTCAAGTTCTGATCCGTTATGCGGAAGTCGCAGACTTAGCGCATATTATCGAATTGTGTCATCAGCATGCGCAGTTTGAAGGTGCGAATTATTCTGCCGAGGGTAAGTTAGCAAGTCTTAGAATTTCCTTGTTTGCTGAAGTACCGGCGCTGTATTGTGTGGTTGTCGAGCTTGACGCTGACATCGTTGCTTACGCTAGTTACATGCGCCAATTTTCGACTTGGGATGCGGGCTATTATTTGTATATGGATTGTTTGTATTTAAAGGATGAAGTACGAGGGATCGGCATTGGCGCTAAGTTAATGCAGTGGATTCGTGGTGAAGCCAAGCGTTTGCACTGTAAACATATTCAATGGCAAACACCGATAGACAATGAAAGCGCCATTGGTTTTTACCGTCAACAAGGGGCAATTGATAAAACAAAGGCGCGTTTTTTCCTTTCGATTAAAGGTTAAATTTGCAGCAATGCTGCATGAAAACTCGTTTTTCGCAAAAATCACAAAGTGAAAGGCGTGTTTTCATAACCTAATTTCATTGAACCTTGGGACTAAATCCCTTCTAATTGATAGTTATCATATTGTAATAGTGGATCACACATGCTTTACATAAGAATAACAACAATATTGTTAAGTGGATTAGCAACCAGCGCACTGATGGGTTGTGGTGACCAAACGACTACTCCAAGTTCATCCAATGAGTTGGCAACTGTCACAGCCAGCGTCAGCCAGCTTATTAAACTTAATCAAATCGGTTTTTTACCAACGGCTGAAAAATTAGCGGTAGTGCCAAATGTTAGCGCCACAGAATTCACTTTAATCAATGTCGACACCAATGCCGTGATATTAACCGGAACATTAGGCGCCGCTAACAATTGGCTGCCTGCTGATGAGTCAGTAAAAATTGCTGATTTTTCTGCGGTACAAACAGCTGGCAGTTATCGTATTGAAGTACAAGGCGTAGCACCGTCATCTACTTTTAGTATTGGTGAACAGGTGTTGTCTGATGTTCATGATGCCGCCATAAAAGCCTACTATTACAATCGCGCCAGTACCGAGTTATTGCCGGAGCAAGCCGGTGTTTATGCCAGAGCCGCAGGCCATGCTGATACGAATGTTATGCTGCATAGTAGTGCCGCTTCCGATGCGCGTCCCGAAGGGACTATTATTAGTGCGCCCAAGGGTTGGTATGATGCCGGTGATTACGGTAAGTATGTGGTGAATTCTGGTATTACTACCTACACCTTGCTGGCGGCGTTTGAACATTTTCCGCAATTTTATACACAGCGAAATTTAGCCATTCCAGAATCCCTTGATAATGTGCCGGATATTTTGGACGAAGTGAAATGGAATCTAGATTGGCTGCTGGCCATGCAGGATCCTAACGACGGAGGGGTGTATCACAAGTTAACCACTTTGCGTTTTAGTGGTATACCCATGCCCGCAGATGCCACCGCGCAGCGTTATGTAGTACAAAAGGGCACCGCAGCAGCGCTAAATTTTAGTGCGGTAATGGCGGTGGCTAGTCGTATCTATGCCGCTTATGACAGTCAATTTCCTGGGTTAGCACAAAACTATCAACAAGCGGCCATTAGTAGTTGGCAGTGGGCGCAGCAGCATCAAAATGTGCCGTATCAGCAACCAAGTGACGTATCTACAGGGGCCTACGGCGATCGTACCTTTACCGATGAATTCAGCTGGGCTGCAGCGGAGTTGTATTTGCTGACAGAGGATGACAGTTACTTACAGGCCTTTAAACAATTTACCGATGGCGTGGGGACACCGAGCTGGGCAAATACATCAGCCTTGGGGATAATGTCGTTATTGGCTAACGGAAAATCACTGTTGCCAGCAGATGAATATCAGGGGCTTCTAGATAAAATGTTAGGTTTAGCCGACAGTATTGTGGCAGTCGATCAACAATCCGCTTATCGAGTGGCCATGGCACCTAACGACTTTGTTTGGGGCAGTAATGCCGTAGCGCTAAATAAAGCCATAATGGTTTTACAAGCTTATGGTTTAACTCAACAAGCCCAGTATAAGAATACCGCTCAAGGCCTTGTGGATTATGTTTTAGGTAAGAACCCCACTGATTATTCTTATGTCACTGGTTTTGGTCATAAAACCCCAATGGATATTCATCATCGCCCTTCAAAGGCCGATGATATAGTTGCACCGGTGCCCGGATTCATTGCCGGTGGTGCGCAACCCGGTCAGCAAGATAAATGCAGTTATCCATCGAAACTCGCTGCAAAATCTTACGTGGATGATTATTGTAGCTACTCAACCAACGAGATAGCCATTAACTGGAATGCGCCTCTGGTGTATGTTCTTGCAGGGTTACAAGCTTTATAAAAAACCAATAGTAGAATAAACCTAGGACGCTGTTATGGTGTCCTGGGATTTGCTTTAGGAAAAAACATGTATACAAGTAAACTTAGGTTGGAATTAACAACCGTAATAGCCTTATTGTTATTAGTTGGCTGTCAGCAATCTAGTCATGAAATCGATGAAAAAGTGCAATCAGTCGCTAATGGATCCAATACCACAGCAAGCTTTAATTGGTTTGAATATAGCGGGAATGATGATGTTTTTTCGATGCCCCATAAATCGGGACAATATCAAAACCCTATCGTCAGCGGCTTTTATCCCGATCCTAGTATTACCCGTAAAGGTGATGATTACTATATGGCAGTGTCGTCCTTTGCTTATGCGCCGGGTGTACCGATTCTTCACAGCAAAGATTTAGTTAACTGGTCACTGGTTGGCCATGCCTTAACTCGCGAGTCGCAAATTAGTATGCAAGGGCGCAGTGTCTCCGAGGGCATATATGCGCCAACATTGCGCTATCACAAAGGGTTGTTCTATATGATCACCACCGAAGTGTATGGCAAAGGTAATTTTTTTGTGACTGCCACTGACCCCGCCGGTGAATGGTCTGAGCCTAATTTGTTACCAGAAGTGGGCGGCATTGATCCCGACATCTTTTTTGATGATGACGGCAAAGTCTACATTACTCATAACAATGGTCCAGAAGGTGAGCCTTTATATAATGGCCACCGCGCTATTTGGATGTGGGAGTATGATTTAGCGGCCAAGAAAATAGTGGCTGAGTCTGGTCGTGTTATTGTTAACGGCGGTACGGATTTAGCCAAACAACCTATATGGATTGAAGCCCCCCATGTATACAAAATCAATGGTTGGTACTATTTGCTGTGTGCTGAAGGCGGTACCGGTTACGATCATTCTGAAGTGGTCTTTCGTACTCGCAGCTTAAGCGAGCCTTTTGAGCCTTATGTTAACAATCCTATTCTGACCCAACGGGATTTGGATATCGACCGAGTTAATCCGATCACCACTGCAGGTCATGCGGATATAGTGCAAACAGCAGAAGGCGATTGGTGGGCGGTGTTTTTGGCCACTCGCGCTTACGATAAAACCTTTTATAACACTGGCCGTGAATCTTTCTTACTGCCAGTGAGCTGGGAAAATGACTGGCCGCATATATTGCCACAAGGTCGAGCTATTCCTTATTTGCTGGCTAAACCCGCAATTAAAAACCATGATGCTATAGATCAGGAACCGCTCACGGGTAATTTTAGCTGGCGTGATGATTTTGTATCTTCACAACTCAATCTACATTGGAATGTATTGCGTACGGTTAATCGTGATTGGCTGACATTAAATAATGGCCAACTGTCCCTTGATGCCAGCGCAGTGGCATTAAGGGACAATCAACAGCCGGCCTTTATTGGCCGTCGCCAACAGCATATGAAGTATGAGGCTAAAACCTCGTTAACATTAAGCGCAAATCAACAGTTCTCAGCGGGGCTGGTAGCGTTTCAAAATGAAAAATATCACTACTATATGGGTGTTAAAAAGGACAGTGGGGATTATCAGATATTCCTTGAGCAGGTCAAAGGCGGTGTCACCAGTATTTTGCAAAGCCAGAACTTTACTGCCAATGCCGGTGACGAAGTGCAGCTGATAATGTCAGGTGATAAAGCGGATATCTCTTTTGCTTATCAAATTGGCGATGGCGCACCACAAAGTTTAGTTAAACATGCTGATGGCAAAATGCTGAGTACTGCCATTGCCCAAGGCTTTGTCGGCACTATGTTAGGCTTACATAGTCGACTCGAAAACAATCAATAATAGGCTGGATGTAATGAATCAATATCGACCAACAATACGTAGTTTTGTCTTAATTAATGCCTTTGCTTGGTTATTGCTAAGCGCATTAAACCCTGCATTGGCGAATGCCAGCGACGAGGTGGCGATAAGTAATCAACAACAAAAGGGTGATTTTGTTATTACTCAAGGCGCTCAGGTTGCGACCTTGTATGTTGATAGTAATGATCATAAAGGGGTTATTCGCGCGGTCAATAATTTGCAAAGCGACCTTTATAAGGTAACCAATAAACGCGCCAAAGTAGTTACCGCTGCGCCCTTTGATAACAATATGATTATTGTGGGCACCCTCGGTCATAGTCAGCTGATTGATCAACTGGTTGCTAATAATAAATTAGACGTCAGTGGCATTGCTGGGCAATGGGAAGGCTTCCAGATTCAGGTGGTACAACAACCGGTTGCTGGGGTGCAACAAGCCTTGGTGATCGTGGGTAGCGATAAACGTGGTACTACTTTTGGTATTTATGATATTGCCGAAAAAATTGGCGTGTCGCCTTGGTATTGGTGGGCCGATGTACCTATTAGTAAAAGTGAGTCATTATTTGCACGGGCGGATATTTTTATTCAGCAACAACCTAAAGTTCGCTATCGCGGTATTTTCTTAAATGACGAAGCCCCAGCGCTAACTGGCTGGGTGAAACAGAAATTCGGCGACTATAACAGTGACTTTTACCAGCACGTGTTTGAGCTGTTATTGCGTTTAAAAGCTAACTTTTTATGGCCGGCAATGTGGAACAGCGCTTTTAGCGATGATGATCCACAGAACATGCTGTTAGCCGATGAAATGGGCATTGTGATGAGTAACTCTCACCATGAGCCAATGATGCGTGCCGACAAAGAATGGGATCGTTATGGTGAAGGTAAGTGGGATTATGCCGTCAATAAAGATAATCTTTATGAATTTTGGCAGCGCGGCGCCCAGCGCCATAAAGATTTAGAAAGCATCTTCACCTTAGGTATGCGTGGTCAGGCAGACACCCCCATGAGCGAAACCGAAAATATTGGTTTGCTGGAAGAAATCGTCGCTGACCAACGTAAAATTCTAAAAGAGACGTTTAATGACCGAGACATTGCGGAAGTACCGCAGGTGTGGACGTTGTACAAAGAAGTGCAGGGCTATTATGAGCGCGGTATGCGCGTACCCGATGATGTGACCTTGTTATGGTCTGATGATAATTGGGGCAATATTCGTCGTTTACCCACTGCCGAAGAGCGTAATCGCCAAGGCGGTGCAGGGGTGTATTATCACTTTGATTATGTTGGGGGGCCGCGGTCTTATCGCTGGATCAATACGGTGCCTATCGCCAAAATTTGGGAGCAGATGAATCTGGCCTATCAGTATCAGGCTGATCGTATTTGGATCACTAATGTGGGTGATCTAAAACCCATGGAACTGCCTATTGATTTCTTTTTGCGTATGGCGTGGAACCCTGAAAAGTGGCAAGGGGATAACTTGCAGCAATTCACAGAGCAATGGGCAGCACAGCAATTTGGCGAGCAATTTGCACCACAGATAGCGCGTATTCTAACCGGCTATACCCGCCACAATGGTCGACGTAAACCGGAATCCTTAGATGCTGATACCTATTCCCAATTACATTATCAAGAAGCAGACCGTATTTCGGCGGAATTACTCAGCCTGCAATCTGCCGCAGAAAATTTATATCGTAAAATTCCCGCGCAGTATCAAGAGGCTTTCTTTCAGTTAGTGCTACACCCCATTAAAGCTAGCAGTACGGTGTTTGAGTTGTATAACAATGTCGCCAAGAATCGTTTGTACGCCGAGCAAGGTCGTGCCAGTGCCAATGGTTACGCCGATAAGGCTAAACAATTATTTGCTGCCGATGGCGCCTTACAACAGGAATTTCACCAACGTAATAATGGCCGTTGGGATCAGATGATGGCGCAATCCCACATTGGTTATACCCATTGGAATAATCCACCAGCGGATACAATGCCGTTAGTTTACGTCAATGAGCCAGCTAAAGTAGCCGATATGGGCGTAGCGGTGGAAGGCATGGCCGATGCTTGGCCACAGTTTTCAGGATTAACCTTGGATCAATTCCATCCTTACGGTCAACAAAAACGTTATGTGGATGTATTTAATAAAGGCACGCAAAGTTTCAACTTTAGTGCAGAGGCCAGTGAGCCTTGGATTACAGTCAGTAAAACCTCGGGTAGTGTTGGCTTGGAACAACGTTTATGGGTGAGTATTGATTGGCAACAGGCACCCAAAGGTGAATTAAACGGTACGGTATTCATCAAAGGCACCGGTTGGGGCGGCGCCAAAGTCGCGGTATCGGCTTTTAATCCTGATATTACTCTGCACAAAGGCTTTGTTGAAGCAGATGGTTATATTGCTTTAGAAGCCGCTAGTGCAAACGTAGTAGCAGCTAAAGATGAAAGTAACACGCTGGCCAATTGGCAGCTTATTCAAAATCATGGTCGTACTCTGTCCTCTATGTCGGCGGTGGGCGATGTGGATAAAAGTTTTGCAGACCCTACACAAGCGCCTTATTTAGAATTCGACTTACAGTTGTTTAATCCACAAAACTTGCAAGTCAGCACAGTAGTTGCACCTAGCCTAAATTTTGTCCCTGACAGAGGCTTACGTTTTGCCATTGGTTTTGATGATCAGCCGCCAACAATGGTGGATATTCTTGCGGATAATTCGCCTAAGGCCTGGGAACAATCGGTGCTAGATGGTGTACGTATTGCGCTTAGTCAACATCAGTTAGATAAAGCGGGTGCCCATAAACTACGAGTGTATATGGTTGACCCCGGTGTAGTGATCCAGAAAATCATTATTGATACCGGTGGCCTTAAACCTAGCTACCTTGGCCCACAGCAAAGTTATTACCATGAGTAATTTTCAGAAACTAGCGAGGGGGCTGTGGTGCCTGTTATTGCTGACACCACTGTCATCCTTGGCGGCCAATGAATTAAACGTGATCACCGCCCTTAGTAGTTCCGACCCGATGTACCAAGGCTTACTGGCCTTTAAACAAGGTGTGGAAGGCGAAACCCAAGGCGAAATTAGCGTGCGTATTTTTGTTGGCTCGCAACTGGGTAGCGATAACGACATTCTCGAGCAAGCGATAGCCGGTGCCAATGTGGCGGTGTTGGTCGACGGTGGACGATTGGCGATTTATCAGGATGAGATGGGCATATTAGGCGCGCCGTACTTGGCTACCGGACTAAAGCAGATCCGCCAAGTGGTAACTTCTAAAACTTTTGATACATGGGCACAAAAGCTTAGTGATAATGCTGGATTGCAGGTGTTTTCGTTTAACTGGTGGCAAGGTGAACGCCATCTGTTAACCCATAAAAAAATTGATACACCCGCCGATTTAGCTGGCGTGCGTATGCGTACTATTGGCGCGCCGGTGTGGCTAGAAACGATTCGAGCCATGGGCGCTACGCCAACGCCCTTGGGCTGGACCGAAGTTTATAGTGCGTTGCAGCAAAAAGTGATTGATGGCGCCGAGGCACAACACCCCGGTACATGGGGAGCACGTTTGTATGAAGTGGTGAGTCATATTACTAAAACCGGCCATATTAATTTAATTTCCGGTTTGGTTGGCAGTCGTGATTGGTTTGCGCGGTTAACGCCCGCTCAGCAGCAGACTATTCGCCAACAAGCATTATTGGCGGGGGACTATGCGTCGAACTTGACCGCGAGTTCCTTGCAGGATTACGAACAAAAAATGCGTGCAGAAGGTGTGCAAATTGACAAGGTCGATTTACAACCTTTTATTGAAGCAACCAAACAAACCTATGCCGTGCTCGGCTATAGCCAGCTTAGGCAACAATTGCAGGCAGAGCTGAAACTAGGCGCCACAACAAACGCAGAGCAGGGAGTCAGCGATGTTGATTAAACTTGAAGAACGGCTGTGTGTAGTGCTGTTGATTGCTATTGTCGCTTTGGTTTTTGTGGCGGCAGTGATGCGTAGCATGGGCATGCCGGTAATATGGTCGGTGGATTTTGCTCAGTTATTTTTTGCCTGGTTGATTATGCTCGGAGCCAATCAAACCTTGCGTAAAGCGGAACATGTAGGGGTGGACATGCTGGTGCGTAATCTGCCTTGGCGGACACAGGTTAAAATTGACCTAGTATTGTATTTGTTGGTGCTAATGGCCTTGGTGGCGTTGTTAGTGTTTGGCATCAAATTAACCTTACTTAACCCGCAACGCGCGTTAGGGACCACTAGCTTTTCCTATTCTTGGGTGACCGCGGCGTTGCCCGCAGGAGCCGGATTGATGTTAATCACCATGAGTCGCCAGTGGTGGGATCGGCTAGATTTGTTAAGAACCCCACTCGATGATGCGAATTTTAGTAAAGCTCATTTACAAAAATATCAACCAAAGGCCGACGACTTATGCTGACCTTATGCTTATTTTTAGGATTATTGCTAGTAGGCATGCCGTTGGCATTTTGCTTGCTGATTGCAGGGCTGAGCTATTTTGCCTTAGCTGAATACATTCCTATTGTAGTGGGCGTGCAGCGCATTGCATCGGCCAGCCAAAGCTTTCCGTTATTAGCGGTGCCATTTTTTATTGTAGCTGGTCAAATAATGAATAAGTCGGGCATTACTAAACGCTTGATCGATTTCTCTAATTTACTAGTAGCATGGATCTCCGGTGGCTTAGCTCATGTGACTATTGTGCTAAGTGCGCTAATGGGCGGGGTGTCTGGTTCGGCTATTGCCGATGCGGCGATGCAATCGCGGATTTTGGGTACTGCCATGACCGAGTCTGGTTTCAGTAAAGGTTTTAGTGGCGCGGCCATTGCGGTGAGTGCTTTGATCACCGCGACTATCCCACCGAGCATCGGTCTGATTTTGTATGGTTTTGTGGGTAATGTATCTATAGGTCAGTTGTTTGTGGCCGGTATTATCCCCGGAATTTTACTCACCTTGGTGTTAATGCTAACGGTATATTTTCTTGCTAAAAAGCGCGGCTATAAACCGGCTACCACTGAGAAGCCAACCTTCAAAAAAATCATGTCTGCCATGAATGCCAGTAAATGGGCGTTACTGTTCCCAGTGATTTTAGTGGTGACCATTCGTTTTGGTATTTTTACGCCATCAGAAGCGGGGGCCTTCGCGGTCGTTTATGCCTTAGTGGTCGGATGGTTAGTCTATGGTGAGCTAACACTTGCCAATGTGTATAAGGCTTTCAGTGATAGCGTTACTGACATTGGCATGATCATGTTGATTATTTTGTGTTCTGGCATGATTGGCTATATCTTCGCCTATGAACAACTCCCCGTCAGTTTGGCCCAAGGTGTTGCCGATATTACCCAGCAGCCATTATTAGTGATGTTGATTTCATTAAGCCTGTTATTGTTTGTGGGAATGGTGATGGAGGGCACGGTGACAGTATTGTTGCTCACCCCTATTTTAGTGCCGGTGGTGCAATCGGTAGGTATTGACCCTGTACACTTTGGTATTTTAATGATGATTATAGTTACCCTTGGCGGCACCACGCCGCCTGTGGGCGTAGCCATGTATACGGTGTGCGGCATTTTGAAATGCCCTACCGATGAGTACGTGAAAGAGGCTATGCCATTTTTTGCTGCAGTTATTGGGCTGGTATTGTTATTGGCGCTGTTTCCGCAAATTGTTTTGTTATTACCTAACCTGTTGTTTTAAGTGTTGTTGGAGAGAATTCCGTGAAAATTACTCAAGCGAAAGTCATTGTCTGTTGTCCTGGCCGGAATTTTGTCACCCTCAAAATTGAGACTGACGAAGGATTGTATGGCATAGGTGACGCCACCTTAAACGGCAGAGAAAAGTCGGTGGTATCCTATTTAGAAGATTACGTGGTGCCGATGTTAATCGGTAAAGATCCTCAACGTATTGAAGACATCTGGCAATATTTATATCGCGGTGCTTATTGGCGTCGTGGTCCAGTTGGTATGACCGCCATTGCAGCGGTTGATACCGCTTTATGGGATATCAAAGCCAAAGCCGCCAATATGCCACTGTATCAATTACTTGGTGGTCGTAGTCGTGACAAGGTCATGGTGTATACCCATGCCAATGGGGCTGATTTAGAATCAACTTTAGATGCCGTGGGTAAAGCTATTGACCAAGGTTATAAGGCGGTAAGAGTGCAATCTGGGATCCCTGGTGTTGCTGGTACCTATGGCGTGTCCAAATATGGCGGTAAATATGAGCCGGCAGATTCCGATTTACCTTCTGAAGATGTGTGGTCAACAGAAAAGTATTTGAACTTCGCGCCAACAATGTTTGATGAAGTGCGTCGCCAATATGGCGACCAAGTACATTTATTACACGATGTCCACCATCGTTTAACCCCTATAGAAGCGGGGCGTTTAGGCAAAGAGCTGGAGCCTTATCATCTGTTTTGGATGGAAGATGCGGTACCAGCGGAAAATCAGGAAGCTTTCAAACTGATTCGTCAGCACACCACCACGCCCCTTGCCGTGGGTGAAATCTTTAATTCTATTCATGATTGCCGTGAGCTGATTCAAAACCAGCTTATTGACTATATTCGCTCTACTGTTGTGCATGCTGGCGGTATTACCCAACTTCGTCGTATTGCCGACTTTGCGGCGCTATATCATGTTAAAACCGGTTGCCATGGTGCAACAGACTTGTCACCAGTATGCATGGGGGCGGCTCTACACTTTGATTTTTGGGTGCCAAATTTTGGTATTCAGGAACATATGGCCCACAGTGAATTGATGGAGTCGGTATTTACCCGTGATTATCGATATGCAGATGGTTATTTCACGCCCGGCGAAAAAATTGGTCATGGTGTGGATATTGATGAAGAATTAGCTAAAAAATATCCTTATCAGCGTAAATGCTTGCCAGTGAATCGTCTTGAAGATGGCACCTTGTGGAACTGGTAGCCATAGTATGCCAATATTTTTACATTAATGTAAAAACTGCCAGAGTATAAAAACATAGCCCATGGAGTTAATGGGCTATGTTTTGACTTAACCTGAACGGGATTACTTGGCCATGCAATGTTGTTTAATGAATTCCCAATGGTCAGGCATTGAGTTAACCGAGTTATTAATAACAGATTGAATGTTATCAACACGACGTTGAATTTCATCTTCTGCGAGTGTGTCGACTAAAGGGTGATAATGGTCAGGATGAATACCTTGTCCATGCAGGACTTCTAGCCAGCTAACTTCATTGAACAGCTCCAAGTTATGACGAACAACATTACCGTTTGCCTTAAATTGGTCAATTTTTTGCTGTAATGACTCTGGGATATCCATAGTGCGGCAATAATTCCAAAAGTCTGAGTCGTTTCTTTGGGTGGCTTTATAATGCAGGATAATAAAATCGCGGATCCGTTCATGTTCAAAATCCATTTGTTGATTGAACATATCGATATCGGGTTGATTAAAATTTTTCGTTGGAAATAAGGCTAATAAGCGGGCGATAGTGCTTTGGATAAGGTGAATGCTGGTAGATTCTAAAGGCTCCATAAACCCACTAGATAAACCAATAGCAACACAATTTTTATTCCAAATTTTATTACGCTTACCGGTATTAAAAGTTACTAACCTAGGCTCATTAATGGGCTTCCCCGGCAAATTATCCAGCAGTATCTGTTTTGCTTGTTCGTCGCTCATATATTTACTGCTAAATACATGCCCGTTACCTGTACGGTGTTGTAATGGAATACGCCATTGCCAACCGGCACTGTGTGCGGTTGAACGAGTATAAGGCAGCAACGGTTCCGTGCGTTCACAAGCAACAGCCCATGCTCGGTCACAGGGTAACCAATGACTCCAATCTTGGTAGCCGGTCTTTAGTGCTTGTTCAATTAGCAATCCACGGAAGCCAGAACAATCAATAAACAGATCACCTTCCATTATTTGACCGTCTTCTAATACAACTGAATCAATAAATCCATCGTCATCACGTAATCTGGTTTCGATTACTTTGCCTTGGGTACGTTTGACTCCATGAGCCTCGGCAAATTCACGCAAATACTGGGCATATAACCCTGCATCAAATTGGAAAGCGTAGACAATATTAGACAAAGGTGAATTACCGGCATTGACTGAACGCATAAATTTAGCTTGCGGGCCGGCGAGTGCATTTAAGGAGTAAGCACCAATATCAGGGACTTTTTGCTGTTGGCGCAATTTCCACCAGTAATGATGGAAAGGCAGGGAATCCATATCCTGTCCTACACCACCAAAGGCATGGGTATAGCTATCGCCAATTTGTCCCCAATTAACAAACTCAATACCCAACTTAAATGTACCTTGAGTACGCCGGATAAACTCATCTTCATCTAGCCCTAGGGTACGATTAAATACTTGTATTTGCGGAATAGTGGCTTCACCTACACCCACTGTAGGAATATCTTCCGATTCAATGAGGTGTACGTTACAGAGGTTATTTTTTAATAGCTTGCCGAGGGCTGCAGCGGTCATCCAACCGGCAGTGCCTCCACCGACGATAATGATATTTTTAAGATTATTAGCAGACATCTTAGCCTTATATACAGCAGATGGATGGTGAACATTAATCAAAAAGCATAACGAAAAAAGCACATGTCTTGCAACATGTGCTTTTAATTCGTTAGAAGTTTAGAGTTAGAATGAACCCCTAATTGCGAATGTATAGCGTCTATCATTCACCAACCAAGCACGGCTTAGTTTAAGGTCATTATCAACTTGCATAAAGGTTCTGGTTTCTGTATTCAACAGATTGACACCTTGCAGTCCGATTTTTATTTTGTCGGTGATATCATAAAATACCGAACCATCAAGATAGCCATTAGATCCAGTCCATACAGGCAGCTTACTAATGGTATCACGAGTGGTGACCAAATATTCTGAACGCCAGTTATAGGCTAATCGTGCCGACCATCCAGATTTTTCATACATGGCAATAAAGTTGGCTGTATGCTCCGATTGACCTTGTAAAGGTACGCTGTCTTGTAAGGCGTAGCTATCAGAAGTCAACGTATCTTCACTGTCACCTATACCTCCTGCAGAATCAACATTAGAGTTAGGTACTCCTTCCGCATTGATATAGGTATAGTTGATTTGAGTACCGAGACCGTTAAAGGGTTCAGGTAACATATCGAAGAATTGTTGATAACTAAGCTCAAGTCCTTTCATTTCTCCTTTACCACCATTTCTGGGGCCTTCTACATCAACCAACTGAGTAGTTCCTGTTTCAGGATTGGTGTATTCCCTTGCTTGACCACCATTAATGAAGAAGTTTTTCAAGTCTTTGTAAAATACTGATGCAGTTAATGAACCCACATCGCTGAAATACCATTCTAAAGAAAGATCCCATTGCACTGATTCCATTGGTTTCAGGAAAGGGTTGCCACCAGAAGCTCTAAAACCGTTAACTTGCACACTACTAGGATCAATTAATAGGTTCTGTTCTAGTTCTTCACCATTTTCATCCAATGGAACACCATTTTCGCTAACTTCTTGGTAATCCCCAGGTAAGCCTTCACCGACACGATATGGATTTTCAGCATTCCAATAGGCGGGGAGGCGATCCGCTTGCGCGCTATTACCCAATAAGCTGATCTGAGTGTAGTTACGAAGTGCACCAATGTCTGGTAGGGCAATTGCCTTAGAGACAGCAAAACGCGTGAGTATGTCATCGGTCAAGCTCACTTTAATGTTGAAACTTGGCAACACTTTGGTGAAAGAGTTTTCAGCATTTTCGCCAACAACAGCGCCATTCATAAAGTCTCTTAACTGTTCAGGCAAATAGTTAACTGTCTGCTCTAAAAATTGAGTGTTTTCAGCAAAAAGATCATAGTCTTCAGGATTAAAATTATTAGGATCCCAATCGTCTGGAGCTGGGAATTGAGTCAATGAAGTCGGATATAGTGTTGAGCCTTTTGAAGTGTTTTTAACTTCTACAACCCGAACGCCGACATTACCAGAAAAACGATATTCGGTATTATCATTTTCAAAGTCTACTCTGACATATGCGGCAGTATTTTCCTGACTAACATCGCTTACTTCCTGAGGTAGGAAATGACTGCTGGTAGCCTTTCTGGTACAAATTTCATCATCATATATCCTTTGTGCCATTGGGCGCCAATCGCCACAACGCTCTTCGTATAATGGACGGAAAATTTCACCCCAATTATCGTATTCTTTTGTCAATGCGTGAGAGGGATGCAGCATGGTATTACCACCCTGAATATCAAGCACACTGCCACGATAGAAGTCGCCCCAATCTACGGTTTCATAAACACTGTCTACACCGGCTGTATTGGCTATTTCGCCTAATATTGGATTATCAAGGAAAGTGGTACCAGCCCATAGAGCTCCGAGTGAACCCCAGTTATAGGCGCTATTTTTAACGCGTTGTTGGCGTTTGGCATAACGGACACCAAATTTAACTTGGGTAATATGATCGTTGTCTAAGAAATAGGTGCCATCTAGACGAGCAGCGTTAGATTTACCTTCACTGCGTTCGTAGTGATCCATGGCCGCAGCAAAATGATAGGATTCGATATCACTAAAATAACTATCGCCACGGTAGTCTGCGCCATTAGCCGCAATTTCTTCTTCAGAGGCAAATGACCAAGGGTTGACTAGTGTTAAATGAGGGTTACCATCAGAAGTATCCCAGATCTGATTAGCATGCGTCATCAGCATGAGTTTCATATCATCATCAACTTTAGTGGCGTGCACATGTTGAAAGTCGGCGACTAACTGTAATGAATCTGTTGCTGTCCATTCAAGTTTAAAGTTGTAATCATCAACTTTAGTGCGCTGTTCTTTATATCTGTCGCCGTTACTAAAGCGGAAACCAAAATTTTGTACATCTTCATTAGGAACGCGGTCTTCTGCGTCACCACCTCTCCAACCACCTGATGCGTCGGTAATAGTACCGCTAGAAAATACACCTCTATCATCAAATTCAAACTCTGTGCCTGGGGCTGCGCCTGCTTTATATACATTAGCTTGACTCTCGTAGCCGATCCCTTTTTCATTCCAAGCTAAGCTAGAATCAGAGCGAATAAATTGTAATGTAGCGCGTAAGCTATCATCTGGGCTCGCCCATTGTACTGCTGCAGCGATACCGGTTCGCTCACGAGTGTCATCTTTCATGCTTAGGTTGGCAGATGTAGGTACAAGAACACCTTCATCACCTATTTCTACGTCGCTAGGTGCATAATTGGCAAAACTTCCATCAAATACATAACTACTTGATGCATTAGGAAACTGATCAAGCGTACGGAATTCAAAAATATCGTTATTGACGCCATGACTAGAGGTTTTTAATTCAGATTTGGCGACATTTAATAAAAAGCCAAACTCGCCTAGATTATCCGTTTTCCAGCGATCGCTATATATTGCTGAAAAAGATGGGGTAGTGTCTTTGGCTAAATCGCCGTATGTCATATCTGCTGAAAATGCTAATTGGCGATTTTGTTGATCAAAAGGTAAGCGTGTGCGCAGACTGATGGTGCCGGCAATACCGCCCTCTATCATATCGGCAGTTTGGTTTTTATAAACATCAACACCGCCCATAAGTTCAGGTGGGACGTCTTGGAAACTAAGGCCTCGACCTGAGTCGGCAGTAAAGGTATCACGCCCGTTAAATTCACTACGGGTTTGTGTCATACCACGTACTACAGCACCAGAACCTTCCGCACTAAAGTGATCAGGATCATTTGGTGCTGCAAATCGTTCAATAGAAACACCAGGTAGACGTTGCATTGCTTCCAATACGCTACGATCCGGTAGTGCGCCTATATCCGTTGCCGTTAGACCATCAACGAAGGTATCAGCATTACGCTTTAAACTTTGCGCATTTAATAGACTGCTGCGCATACCTTTTACTTCAACAACTTCTAGTTCGTCCTCATTTTCTTGGCTTTGTGACGCTTGTTGTTCAGCATTAGTTGTTGCTACAGCGGCTTCTTGGCCGGATGCTGCGGTAATATATCCTAAGGTAGCTAATGCCAATAGTGACTTTTTGAATATAGGGTTACATACCCTATCCGTTTGTTGTTGTTTGTTAACCTGCGCCATCGTTTTGCTCCACATCGGTCTTTATTTATTATGTTTATTCATCACCTGTAAATTACTGCAATAAGAAATTCACGGGTGTATAAAATCTGTACTACACCACTCATTGCCTACTCATTTAATATTTCAAAATATTAAAATAGAGTAAATAAAATCAATAAGTAGCAATTCCCAGTAAGAATTTAATGGCAAGGTGTCTAACAAAATATTATGTTTTCTAACAAAAACTGATCTTTATTTATCATTTGTTAACAAGTGATATTACTTTTGCTTTCAGCCCACTATATGATTCTTCTATTCTAATCAGAATAATAAATAAATGGGTGAGTGAAATGAAGAATAGTAATTGGTTGCGCTTTATAGGTTTATGTTCAGTGCTAGTGGTAAGTGCTTGCAGTTTGGAGATGGAAGATGAAGAAGTTGGGTTGGGTAAATACACGGCTCCTACAAGCGATAGTACACCGGGTTCTACACAAGTTGATATAGGTGATTCAACTTTTGATGACGGTAGCACCGGCCTATGGACCCCAAGTGGTTCCGCGACACTAATTAGTGAACAGAATGTGGTTCATGCGGGTAATTACAGCCTTAAGGTATCGGGAAGGACCGCAGTAGAAGATGGTGGTGTTGTTTCTTTAGGCGAACAGTTAATCGTTGGCAATAGCTATACCATTTCTGCATGGGTGCGATTGGCTTCGGGCGATGCGCCAGTATCTGATATTACTAAATTAGTATTAAATTACTCGGATGAGAACGGCGATAACGTTATTGTTATTAAAGAAGCAACCGCTGCTGATAGTAAATGGATAAAAGTATCAGGTAGGTTTGTTTATGAATCGGTTGGCACAGTTACTTCTTTACCTACCTTATCTATTACAGGGCCCGAAAGTTCTCATGACTTTTATATTGATACAGTAACCGTTACTGATCATGGTGCCGATTCCGATGAAGTTGCTCCGATTAATATTTCTGTTGCTAGTGGTTGGCGGGTATCTGCTGGTGAATTAGTTTACACAACCGATGGCGCGTCTTACCAACCAACAGTTGGTGATCAGCAATTAGTATTTGATTTAGTCGGACCTATAGATCTGAGTGCAGCTGAAATTGTATTCACTTATAAGGTTGATCAGGCCTATATTGATAGTGGCTCTGACGTACAGCCTTTCGCTCAAGACAAACAAAGTTGGAGCGGACATTGGGGATGCTATATAGGTAATGGCGACTTACCTGCTGCCGATGAAGAAGGCACGTACAGCTGTACCTTTGACAATGCCGCATTTAATTTAACTGATGAAACAATGGGTATTCAAATAGGTGTGCAGGCTAAAGGTGGTTCTGTTGGTGGTACATTGACGATTACTGGTGTGTCGATTATTTTACCTGCAGTAGAATCGAATGATATTTCAGCCGATATGTCTTCAGGTTGGAGAGCATCTAATGAGTTTGAATACACTGATGACGGCGTGTCATTTCAGCCTACAGCGGACAATGAGCAAATCGTGTTTGATTTAGTCGGTCCCTTGGACCTTAGCGCTAGTGAAGTCATTTTCGCCTATAAAGTGGATCAGGCTTATATTGATAGTGGTGCTGACTTGCAGCCCTTTGCCCAAACTATTAGTGGTACAGGACAATGGGATTGCTATATCGGTAATGGCAACTTGCCCGATGCAGATACAGAAACTAGCTATACCTGTGCTCTTGTAAATGACGACTTTAATTTACTAGATGACACTATGGGTATAAAAATTGGAATTCAGGCCAAAGGAAGTAGTATTAGCGGAAGAGTAACCGTTACCGCTGTGGATGTTATTGTACCTGACTGATTTATATAACTTAGATTAATGGTAATTTAAAAGCCGAATACTTAGGGTATTCGGCTTTTTTATTACTTGTATTGAATACCGTTGTTTTATCGTCGCTTATAATCACACTTTAAGTGACAAAGCTTTAATCAAAGATGCCTACTACCTGTCGACTGAGTGCGAGTAAATTACCTTGTGGATCCCACAAATGACCTTCCGTATGGGCATAACCGTCTTCTGCTTGAATCGTTTTGTCTTGAAAGGCGATCCATTCGGTGGGTGATATGCTTGATTGCGGGTGAATAAACTCCAAATTCCAACTCATACTGCTAGCAGGGGCAGGCCAGCGTAGCATTTGTAATGGTGCAGGAGCCCACGCATCGGCCAATGCAATAATATGGGCATTGGTGATTTTTTCTGGCGCTTTTGTAAAACGCATCCAACCATGAATATGGCTGTCTTTGCTACCGGTAAAAGGCATGCTGCCATCAATCATTGCCAAATCTACATGATGTAAAAACTTAGGTGTTATCTTAGGGATTTGCGGTATGTATTTAGGTTTTTTTGGTAATGCCATTGAATGCTTAGGTTGATTGTCCACGCGGATCTTTGAGGTTCTCGCAAGCGCGAATACCGCTAGGCACAACACGCATACATTGCCATTTTGCATGGCTTTACCTTCAATTTGCGTGGCATTTTTGCCCTGACGCAACACTGTCACTTCAATGTTAAATGGCTGTTCCGTGTTGAGCGGGCCAACAAAGTTGGTGGTAAAACTACGTAATTCACGCTTGTCGGTTAATTTGCTTGCCATGGCCTCATAGGTCATGGCCGCTGATAGGCCACCAAAAGCGGTACGTCCTTGTGTCCAATCTTTGGGGATATACAACTCAACATTGGCTTGTTGTTGGTTTTGTCGCACTGCGGCGAGTAATTCATCAATTAACATTCGTAATCTCGGCCTAAATATAAAAAGTAACTATGCGGGACATGTTTATAGCTTTCATCTGGTCGGATGTCTAGTGTTGAAGGGGAACAATGGTTGAGTTTTTGTATAGCAGAAGTGTTGGTCAGTTAGTTTATTTCAAACGTTGGTAAGCTTGGTGTAGTAAGCCGGTGTGGTCATTTTCACCGCCTTTGTCTGGATGGTGGCGATGTAACATTTTTCGATATTGTTGCTTAAGTTGTTGAGCGGAATAGGGAGATTCTAGCGATAACAATTCCAGCGCTTGCTGCAATGACATACTGTTATTTGATTCTGCTGGTGCTAAGCCCGCAAATTTTAACCAAAAACGGTCTAGAAGTGATTCAACTTGTTGCTGGTCGGTGTCTGCCAGGTGTTGCCAGTTAAGGTAGTAGGTGCGTAGTTTATCTTGTTGTACTAAACCCTCTTGTCCACTTTGCCAAGGCGCTAGTCGAATGCGGATACAACCAATATGTAATAGCCCAAGGTGGTCACTCAACCATTTTTCACGGATATGATACAAAGCGTTAAACACAATAAAGTGGCTTTGGAAAAGCCGTAAAGGGTCTTGTAAATCTTCTGCTTCAAAAAGCTGATAAGGGGCGGACTGCAGTATTTTAAATAACGCATACTCGGAAATACCGTCGGTGTGTTCCAACAATATGTTTTGTAGTATGGGTTGCAGTGGCGCCCAGTCGCTCGGATTAGGTGGCATAAGGTTAGGGTAAGGATTGTGTCCTATAAAAGCAACAGTGAGCGCGAGTGGGTGGTTAAAGTAAAAAAGCCCTTGCTACAAGGTAGTAAGGGCTTTTTAGCTTGGTGAGATTTTAGCCTCTATAAGGATCTAAAGTAATGATCTTGCCATCGGCATCATACTGAATTTCAGCCATCTTAATAGAACGTAGATGGGTTACCCCTTCGGATAAGCTAGAGTCGTGATAGAACAAGTACCACTTGCTTTCGTAGGCACAAATAGAATGATGGGTAGTCCAGCCTACTACTGGGGTTAAAATCGGCCCCTGATAGGTGAACGGCCCGTAAGGGTTATCACCGGTGGCATAGCAAATCAGGTGGGTATCACCTGTGGAATAAGAGAAGTAATATTGGCCGTTGTACTTATGCATCCAGCTGGCTTCAAAAAAGCGACGGTCATGGTCACCGGCTAATATCACATCGCCATTTTCATCGACAATCTGAATCTCTTTCGGCGTTTCAGCACATTCGAGCATATCGTCAGTTAGTTTAGCAACGATAGGGCCTAAAGCCGGCTCATGGTCCGCAGGCTCACCTATAGCAGCATTATATTCATTGTTGCGATAATTCTGTAACTGACCACCCCAAATGCCGCCCCAGTACATATAGTAGCTGCCGTCGTCATCTTCAAATACCGCAGGGTCAATGGAGTAACTTTCCTTGATCGCTTCTGGTTCAGCAATAAAAGGCCCTGTGGGTGAATCGCTGACCGCTACACCAATCTGGAAAATGCCATCGGCTTTTTTCGCCGGGAAATACAAATAGTATTTACCGTCTTTGTGCGCAGCATCTGGTGCCCACATTTGGCGTTCGGCCCATTTTACATCATCCACATGCAACGCCACGCCATGGTCAATGGCGTTAGCTTGTGGGTTATCCATGGAAATCACATGGTAATCCTGCATACCAAAATGATCACCATTGTCATTAAACGGAATACCCGCTTCAATGTCGTGTGAAGGATAGATATAAATCCGGCCATCAAACACATGTGCGGAAGGATCGGCAGTGTAAATGTTGTCGACCAAGGGTTGAGAAATCGCTTTTTTACGGAGTTCTTTAAAATCGATTTCGTCTATATTGTCTTCTGGCATTGCTTATAACTCTAACTTTAAGGAAATTTTAGCGCTGTGGTTATACAGCGCTAGAGGAACGGCGAGTCGCAAGTTCATGTTCAATTTGCTGTTCTAAGCCTTTATTAATGCGGTAGGCAAACATAAGACCCACAGCAATTAGGAAAGGAATAGACGCGTAAACACTCACCGCTAATTTAACACCGTTAATGGTGTCGGCAGCTTGCACTGCTAAATCTGGATTGTAATTAAAACTATCAAGGATATTGGTCACAAGGGCAGAACCTAAAGTTAGCCCTACTTTCAAGCCTACAATCATCGCTGAGAAGATAATGGCAGTGGCGCGGCGATTGTTTTTCCATTCGGAATAATCGGCAACATCGGCAATCATTGCCCATAACAATGGGATGGTAATGCCGTAGAAAAAGCCGTGCAGTATTTGTGAAATAAACATCAAGCCAATGGAATCTGCCGCGAAGAAATAGAACACCAAAATAAACAAGGTGGATATAAACAGGGCGGCGGCAAATACGTCGCGCTTGCCAAAGCGGTCTGCTAAAGGCTTAGAAAAACCGATGCCGACAATCATCAAAATAATGCCACTAGCATTAAACAAACTAAAAGCTGAGGTGGCAGGGTCATCAGGCCAATGGAAATTCGTGAATACGCTACTGATACCCGCAATAAAGCTATTAAAACCGATATCCTCTAGGAATATGGCTAATTGGCCGACATCTGCATAGTCTTTAAAATAGTACACATAGGTGCCGCCCTTTAAGGCTAGAGTAATAAACACCAGTACTGTAACAAAGAGCATGATCAACCAAGGAACATTTTTAAATAAGTCAGAGAAGTCTTCGGCAACAGTGGATTTCTGCTCTGGCTTAGGGACTATACGTTCTTTAGTCGTAAAGAAAGTGATCAAGAAACAGACAATACCGATAATCGATAAGAAGGTCATGACCTTTTCAAAGCCAACGGCTTTATCGCCGTCACCCGCCATTAATACTAGCGGTAGTAACAATGCCTGAATAATAAACTGCGCCACCATGACCGCCACAAAACGGTAAGACGACATACTGTTCCGATCTTTCATGCTGCCAGTAATGACGCCACTTAGCGCGGCATAGGGCAGGTTGTTGGCTGAATAGACAAACATTAATAATAAGTAAGTGATGAAGGCATAGTAAATTTTTCCGTCAGGACTAAAATCCGGCGTACTGAACGCTAATAATGCCAACACTCCAAAAGGCACTGAAGTGAATAATATCCATGGGCGGAATTTACCCCAACGTGATTGGGTGCGATCTGCTAACAAGCCAATTAAAGGGTTAAATACAAAGGCCCCTAAAATACCGCAAGTGAAAATGATAGCGGTAGCAGAGCTGGCGGGGATGCGGTAAACATCGGTATAGAAAAAGGCGATAAAGGTTACTAAGGTTTGAAAAACCAAGTTAGCGGCTAGATCACCGAGGCTGTAACCGACTTTCTCGGTAATGGATAATTTATGATCATTTATATTCATAGTTATTTAATTATTATCGTTATTTTAGTTAGCAGAATACTCTATGTATTTTGCGTAATATAGATATTGTTATTTTCTTTATTTTTATTATTTTTAGTTGTTAGTGATGCTTTTTGTTGCGACTAGTATTAATCCCTCTAGCAACTAGTGGATGCTACAGTGCAGTAGTGCCATTATTTACAATATACCGTCGTAATATCGATACCAGCCTTGCCGGTACTGGTTTTCTCCATAATACTCGCATGAATTTATGCAAACGAGAGTGCGTTACGGCTAAACCGGCGGCGGTTATTTGCACCACTAATATCCAAACAAAGAAAATAGTTTTCGCTGTTTGAATTACTATTTGGCATATGTGATTTATGAATTTGAGTTACAGCGCAATTCAATTCGCCTATACAAACACCAATAAAGGCTGGCATGTCTATTACAGTCGGAATTGAGTGTTTAGTTGTTCAATAGTGCAGCCTACAAAAATAAAGCCCTAGCGGTTAATTTAATGTTAAACCTAAATTATTTTAAAATCGAGAATGTGATTTTTACTGATGTTGATTTTGCCCTATCGAGATTGATAGGCGATTGTGGCAAGGGTTTTATTGATGTTATGCTCGGCTGTGCTGCGAATTTACTGGTTTATGTTGCGTGCCATAATAATCAACTATCGAGGCATCGCATTAACAGTTTGTTTACTTTGGACTGTTACAAGACATAACAGGTCGTCAGTATGATTGAATATCTGTATTCGAGAATAGTGGCTTTGATTGGCCATTTTTAAAAAAATAATAACTCATTGAGGAACGCGTTTTGAACCATCCATCAGAACAAAACAACATGGTGTTTATCATCTTTATCAGTATTGTTGCCACCATTGGTGGATTTCTGTTCGGCTTTGACAGTGGTGTCATTAATGGCACGGTTGACGGCCTACAAGCTGCCTTTAATTCAGAAAGCATTGGTACCGGCTTTAACGTATCCAGTATGTTGTTAGGCTGTGCAGTCGGTGCTTTTTTCGCCGGCCGTTTAGCTGATAAATATGGCCGTCGCAGTTTGCTATTAGTCGCCGCTGTGCTGTTTATCATTAGCGCTTGGGGATCGGGTATCGCAACAGGTTCCGCCGAGTTTGTGGTATATCGTATTCTAGGTGGTCTAGCGGTAGGTGCCGCATCCGTAATGGCGCCAGCGTACATTAGTGAAGTTGCGCCAGCTCAGTACCGAGGTATGCTCACGTCAATTCAGCAAGTTGCCATTATTACCGGTTTGTTTGTGGCTTTTGTTAGTAACTACTTTTTGGCCGATATCGCCGGTATGTCTACCGAAAAATTATGGTTAGATTTTGAAGCATGGCGTTGGATGTTCTGGATAGAATTAGCCCCAGCTGTTTTGTTTTTATTAGCCTTGCTGTTGATCCCTGAAAGCCCACGTTTCTTAGTGGCAAGTGGCCGCATAGATGAAGCGAAAAAAGTATTAAGCCGCCTTTATGGTGAGCAAACCGGTATTACCAAGGCTAAAGAGATTGAAGATTCACTAGCGGCGGATCACCACCAGCCACGCTTATCTGATTTGCTAGACAAAGTAACCGGAAAAGTACGCACCATCACGTGGATTGGTATTGGTTTAGCCGTGTTCCAACAATTAGTCGGTATTAACGTGGTGTTCTACTACGGTGCGGTTCTATGGCAGGCGGTGGGGTATACCGAATCTGAAGCACTATTAACCAATGTTATCAGTGGCGCAGTGAGTATTGCTGCTTGTGTAGTGACCTTAGGTGTTGTCGATAAAATTGGCCGTAAGCCGCTTTTAAAATGGGGCTCTATTGGTATGGCCGTCACTCTTAGCATTATGGTGTATTGCTTCTTACAAGCGGGTACCGATGCTAATGGCGATTTAATCCTTGGCGATAATGGCGCGTTGGCGTTAGGTTCTGCATTAGCCTATGTATTCTGCTTTAATATGTCTTGGGGCCCAGTAATGTGGGTGATGCTAGGTGAAATGTTCCCTAATCAAATACGTGGTTCTGGTTTAGCTATTGCCGGTTTAGCACAGTGGGGAACTAACTTCCTGATCACTTGGACCTTCCCAATGTTATTGGCGGGTATTGGTTTAGCCGGAGCTTATGGTTTATATGCTATTAGTGCCGCCATTTCAGCGGTATTTGTAATCAAATTTGTGTATGAAACCAAAGGGAAAGAGCTAGAAGATATGCAAGGCTAGTTTTTTTCAAAGTTAATAAATCGCGGCGCTGGAGTTTACTTTAGTGCCGTTTTTTTTGCCTGCGCACCCCATTCTTAGCTGCTTAATTTGAACCCGCTGTAGGCGCTTTAGGACAAATACAATCAAGCAATAACTGTCTTATGCATTGATGGTCTTTTTTGTTGTTACAACAAAAATCTGCGGCCACCAGCGCATGGCATTGCAGCAGTTTTTGCAATACCGATAATTTAATATTCAGAGGAATATAATCGTCTTCTTCTTTTGCGCTTAATGCGACTTGTGAGTGACTCACGACCAGATTAAATGTCGGCGAGTGGTCAGGTTTAGCTTGTTTAGTGTAAGGCGCTGCGTGTTTTCTTAACATTAGATTGCTCCATATTATCCTCCGATAAAAATATTGCACTATTTTGTAACCCCATATCCAATGCTGCGTAACAGTCTAATAGCAGAGGTTGATGTGGTGACTCAATAGGCATGATCTCAATTTCGGCTTGCAAACGTGCTTTAGCTAATTCAAAGGTACGTTGATGTTCAGCCCCTCTATCGGTTCTAAAAAAAGCATTCGCCAAGGATATTGCTGAATGGGTAAATTTCAGTAAGGATTGTGGGTGTTGTTCTCGGGGCTCGCTAAGGAGTATTTCTGCGGTTTCAAAGGCACAGCCATAATAGGGAATAGCGACATTCCAACAGCCGTTATCAGCATAAAACTGCGCGGTATCAATACAGCTATTAAAGTGATTTAGTGCCGCTAAGTGGTTATCCATTAGCCATTGGCGATGAGTGGGACAGAGAAAATGTTGTTGCATGATGTCATTCCTTTTTGGGTTTTAAAAATCATAACGCAAATGAGAATGATTATCAATAAGTTGTTTTGATCAGTGATTAATGGACACCAGTAATTTTTAATATTACTAAAAGTGGCTGGAACAGCGGGGGGCAAAACAAAAAAGCCCGCAGTTAAAGCGGGCTTTTAATGTTGAATAGCATCCAGCACTAATGGCTGGAAATAGTTCAGTCTATTATTTAAACAAAACCGAGTTAACTTGGTTTTCTAAATATTCTTGCTGACCAGAAACATGCTTAGGTGCAAAGTTGTTATCCACTGCATGGTTCGCTAATGATTCTAGTGAGAAGTCACCACTAAGGATGTTCTTACCCAAATCTTTTTCCCAACCAGAATAACGAGCATCTTTACCTTTAGCGATGAAATCATTCTCAAGAATTTCAGCGGCTTTCTTAAGGCCAGCTGCACAGGTATCCATGCCGCCAATGTGACCGTGGAATAAATCTTCCATATCAATACTTTGACGACGTAACTTAGTATCAAAGTTGAAACCACCAGAAGTATAACCACCGTTCTTAAGGATTTCGTAGCAGATCAACGCCATTTCTTCGACGCTGTTAGGGAACTGATCAGTATCCCAACCTAGTTGCGCATCACCACGGTTAGCATCGATTGAACCAAAGATACCCAATGCAAACGCAGTTGCAACTTCGTGATGGAAAGAGTGGCCAGACAAAGTCGCGTGGTTCGCTTCAATGTTTACAGCAAATTCTTTCTCGATGCCGAACTCTTTTAAGAAACCATAAACGGTAGCGGTATCGTAATCATATTGGTGCTTAGTAGGCTCTTGAGGCTTAGGCTCAATTAACAGTAAACCATCAAAACCGATTTTATATTTATGCTCAACAACCATTTGCATAAAGCGACCAAATTGCTCACGCTCACGCTTAAGATCAGTATTTAATAAGGTTTCGTAACCTTCACGACCGCCCCACAACACGTAGTTATGACCGCCTAATTTTTTAGTGGCATTCATGGCACTGAATACTTGAGTTGCCGCATAGCTGAAAATTTCAGGATTCGGGTTAGTGGAAGCACCAGACATATAACGCGGGTTACTGAATGCGTTCGCCGTTCCCCATAATAACTCAACGCCTGTTTCTTCTTGCTTCTGTGCTAATACGTCAGTCATTTTAGCGAAGTTGTTGACGTATTCTTTGATTGAATTGCCTTCTGGCGATACATCAATATCGTGGAAACAGTAGAAAGGAACATTAATTTTATCGAAGAATTCAAAAGCCACATTGGCTTTTTCAATGGCGCGCTCCATTGGGTCACCGGCTTTTAACCATGGGCGACCAAAGGTACCAGCACCGAATACGTCGGCGCCGTCCCAGCAGAAGTTATGCCAGTAGCATGCTGCAAAACGCAGATGCTCTTTCATGGTTTTACCTAAAATCTTTTCTTCAGGATTATAATGTTTAAAGGCAAGCGGGTTAGATGAGCTTGACCCTTCGTATTGGATCTTGTCGATGTTCTTAAAAAAATCTGACATAGGTGACTCCAGTCAATTGTTTAACCCGCCTATGCAGGTTTGGATAAATTAGGCCGCCAATGGTGAGGCTTCAACAGGCGACCAGCAATTACGGATTTTAAATCGCTTTTTCTTTTTTTACGTTTCTATAAGCGGCGCAAAATATGGGAAGTGTCAATAAAACACTTCTAACGATTATGTTTTTTAACAAAATTAAAACAAGCTTTCCAGTTGGCTATAAATAGCTCTGAACTTAGCACGGCGCTCAGCGTAATAGTCTTTTAATGCTGCGTTAGGCTGATGTGCTTCAACCAAAGTAGGAATAGGACAAATGTCAGCAATAGCCGTTTGTGGATTCATCGCTAATTGCGCTAAACGTGCCGCACCTAATGCTGGACCCACTTCACCGCCTTCGCGATAGCTCACTGGCATCCCTAAAGTATCTGCCAATAATTGACGCCAGTAGGGGCTGCGAGCACCACCACCAATCAAACTAATATCGTCAGGCTGCATGCCAGCAGCATGCAAAGCATCCATACCATCAGCTAACGCCATGGAAACACCTTGAACAACGCTCTGACTCATCTGCGCCCGAGTAGTTCCGGAGGTTAAGCCAAAAAAGCTCGCACTGGCATTAGGATTATTATGCGGTGTACGCTCCCCGGTTAAATAAGGCAAAAAGTATGGTGTACCAGCATCGTCTAATTGAGTTTGCTGTTGCACTTCGGCAAATAATTCGCCTACATCTTTTTGGCCACTGTTATTGGCAAACCACTGTAAACAACTCGCTGCACTTAAGGTCACTGACATTAAATGCCAGCTATTAGGTAGGGCATGACAAAAACTGTGCACCGCAGATTCTGGATTACTGCGATAGCCTTCGCTTACGGCAAAATATACCCCAGAAGTACCTAAGGATAACATCGCTTGGCCGGGCTGAACGATGCCCACGCCAACAGCGCCGGCAGCATTATCGCCACCACCGGCTACTAATGCGACCTTACCCATACCCCAGCGTTCAGCGAGTTTAGGTAATAAATAACCGGTAATCTCGCTGCCTTCATATAAATCGGGCATTTGCGCTACCGATAAGCCAGTGGCTTCTAACATGGCTGTGCTCCAAGCACGTTTGCCCACATCTAACCAACTGGTGCCGGCGGAATCAGACATATCCGAAGCATAATCACCACTAAGTTTTAAACGTAAATAATCTTTTGGTAGTAAAACCTTGGCGATTTTATCGAAGATGGTTGGTTCGTTTTGCTTCACCCATAATAATTTAGGTGCGGTAAAACCGGGCATCACTAAATTACCTGTAATAGCTTTTGACTCTTTTACCGTGGCTTCAATTTCTTGGCATTGGGCTTCACTGCGACCATCGTTCCATAGAATCGCTGGACGCAGAATATTATCTTGGGCATCCAGCAAGGTGGCACCATGCATTTGTCCTGCAATACCAATAGCCGTTACTGTGGATAAATCCTGTTGTTGCTTAAGTTGATCTAAGCAGGACTCGGTGGCACTCCACCAGTGCAAAGGATCTTGTTCTGACCACAAAGGTTTCGGGATCGATACCTCTAAGGCACTGCTAGTAGTGGCTAAAATCTGTCCGGCGTCATTCATTAAAATAGTTTTAACACCGGAGGTGCCTAAATCGATGCCTATATACACGGCTAATTCCTGAAAGTTGAGTAAATGAAAGTTGCCATAGCTTGAGCTAGCTAAAGAAAGAGACAATTATGAAATTTGTTATAAGTTTTGTGGTTTATCCAATATGATAATGTATACAAGAATTTTTGTACAAAAAAACGTAAAAATAGTTATGAAAATACGTAGAAGTATGTTTTATTGTGCATCCATGAACGACTGAACATAATTATAACAACTAACTATTGGTGGGTGATATGTTTGAAAACAAACACAGTATTACACTATTGTTTAACGCCAGTAAGGTCTACGATCGGAACGTTATTGAAGGAATCGGCAATTATTTGCAAACGTCAAAGGTAGATTGGGATCTCTACTTGGAAGAAGACTTTATGACTCGCCTTGAGCATTTAGATGATTGGGGTGGCGATGGCATTATTGCTGATTTTGATAATCCCGAAATTCAAGCCGCGTTATTAAAAACTAAAGTGCCTGTTGTCGGTGTTGGTGGCTCTTACAGTGACCCTGCTGATTACCCTGATGTTCCTTATGTGGCCACCGATAATTACCAGTTGGCTAATGCGGCTTTTCAGCATTTACGCCAAAAAGGCATAGAGCGTTTTGCATTTTATGGTGCTCCTGTCGAGAATAGTAATCGCTGGGCACAAGAGCGCGAAAAAGCGCTGATCGAAATTACTGAAAAAGAAGGCTACGAATGTCAAGTGTATCGTGGCCATCCGGTTCGTCCAGAAACCTGGCAATACAGCATTCGTCGCTTAGCCGACTGGTTACAATCTTTACCTACGCCCATTGGTATTGTTGCTGTTACCGATGCTAGAGCACGGCATTTATTGCAGGTATGCGACCATATCGGCATGTTGATCCCAGAGAAAATTGCCGTCATTGGTATTGATGATGATGACATAGCGCGTTTTTTAAGTCGTGTTAGTTTGAGCTCAGTGACCCAAGGTTGTTTTGATATTGGCTTTCAAGCGGCCAAGCTACTGCACCGAATTCTAGATGGCCGCAAGCCACCACAAAAGCCAATTTTAATTGCACCTGCGGGTGTGGCAGAACGTCAATCCACTGACTACAAAGCTATTAAAGACCCTCATGTAATGCAGGCGATGCACTTTATTCGTCAAAATGCGTGTCGTGGAATTAAGGTCGATCAGGTATTGGATTATGTGGGTATTTCCCGTTCTAATTTAGAGCAACGCTTTAAGGAAGAACGTGGTCACAGCATTCATAATGAAATTCATAATGAGAAGCTACAAAAAGCTTGTACTATGCTGAAAAAGACCGACCAACCCACTGCTGAAATCGCTAATATTTGTGGTTATCCGTCATTGCAATATATGTATGCGGTGTTTAAAAAGCATTTTGATAAGACCCCTCGGGAATATCGTGATGAGTCGAAAACACCGAATCATTATCCAGAGGATATTGTTGATACATGCAACTAAAACCAGGGCGTTATCGTCATTATAAAGGTAACGATTACCAAGTGATTGGTATCGCCAAGCATTCCGAAGATGAAAGCGAACTGGTGGTGTACCGCCCGTTGTATGGCGCGGGTGATTTATGGGTACGACCGCTAACCATGTTCGTTGAAATGGTGGACGTAGATGGTGAACCTATTGAGCGCTTTGCTTATATGGGTGAATAACTAACCTCAGTTCGGGATAAGCAACGCCTTACAACACAGCTATTTTTGCCCCTCTTTGCGTTGCTCACTATGGGTTTAGAATGACTCAACAACATAGTGAGCGCCTTGATATCAACAAAATAGCAGTACTGAATAAAAAACACATTATTATTATTAATAATACATAACCAATTGAAATATATTGATTTTATGTGCATTGTCGACATTGCTTATCCCGAACTGAGGTTGACTAAGTAATTACCGCTAAAGCAGTAATTCATGTGATTGTGGACCCGCCTCGGCGGTTTTTTTGTTGGCTGAGGGATTTTTGAAGCGCAAATAATAGGAGTTATGCTTCAAGCCTGTATTATCCCGTTTTTAAGTTATTATCTAAAAATACCCGTGAGTAGTGTGAAATGTGGTTGAATGATCAGCAAGTAACCGATACTGCCATAGCGGCATATCGAGAGTCTTTATTGAGTACGAGTCCTAATCATATCGTTATTGATCACCTATTTAATGAAGCCAAGCTCAACGAGGTTTTGAGGGTGTTACAGCAACCCCACCATTGGCAAACTCAACAACACACCTATGCTGCGTTATATGTCGATAGCGCCCTGTGGCAAAAAACCAGCAAAGAAGAACGTTTTGTACAGCGGGATGTTTGGCGACGTGAAAAACTTAATGTTAAAACCGCCAGTTGCACCATCGCTCACGAATTTTTGTCATTTTTGCGTGGTGATGAGTTTTTGTCGGTGTTATCACGAATTTTTAATGTGCCATTAACGGATTTGAACGTGGCAGAGCCAGAAATTAATACCAACTATTTTCGCTTAGGTGCTACCGACTTTGTTGAGCAACATGCTGATGATTCACCCGGCAGAGAGGTATGTATGTTGCTGTACTTAAATAAACAATGGAGTAACCACGCGGGGGGAGAGTTAGTGTTTATGGGGGACAATAAACCTATAAGCATTGCGCCCTTACATAACCGCAGTGTATTGTTTGACCCGTCCTCAACGGGTGCTGAACATTGGGTGAAAGCCTTGAGCACGAAAAAGGCAGATACCTATCGCTATAATGTCACCAGTTGGTATTGGTCGGAGTAAGCTCAGCTGGCGTAGCCAATAAAAATCATCCCATTTGCAATAGCTAAAGGGTTAACGTACTCAAGTACATCATTGATTTACCTCCCACGTGGGAGGAGTAATAACTGACATATAAAAAACCATCTTTCATCACCATCCCCGCGTAGCTGCAATCTCCCGCAGAAGGTAGAACCGTTTCCAGTGTTAATTTTTTGCTGGGTAAATCTAATTTTAACAACGCGGTTTGTGGGCCTTGTGGGCGCCAGATGCGGGCGCAGATTATGACGGTGCTGTCATCTAACATTAACATGCAAGGGGCGCCTAGATATGCACCTAGGTCGTGCCAGCACCATTGTTTGTAAGGTGGTTTGGCTATGCCGAGCTGCGCGGTGCAGGTATCGGCATCACGGCGCACGATGGCATAGGCAGTTTTTTGACTATCAAAGGCAATGTCGCTTTCATTGGGGTAACCCAATTGGTGTTTTTGTAGGCTTAATACTGCGGGAACCTGTTTTTCAAAAGTGCGTAGTGGATTACCGGCATATAAATCTAATGTTTGCGAACGACGGTTGTAGGCGAATCCTAACGCCACATCATCTTGCCAACGTAATCGCCATAACCACCAGTTGCGTTGACCAATGTCTTTTTTAGCTGACCAGCTTTGGCCATTGTTGCTGAACCACACCTGGGGCTGGGAGAAAGCGAACTTGCCATTCTCGTCAACCTGACGGGCGTAAGCCAATAATAATAATTTACCGTCAGCGGTAATTGAGAGTTTGGGATCCCGTAAATCTGTGCGTGGTTGGCGTAGGATAATTTTGTTCATCACATGTCCTTGCCAATCTAATTGCAAAATACATATTTGGCCGTCACCGCTGATATGGTTTTCGGCAATGCGAAAACAACAGTAAATCTCATCATGAAATGCACATAAATCGCTAAAAGCACTGTGGGGAGATTGCTGATATAGGCATGTTGTGGAAATTATTTTCATTATTTTGAATAGTCCTTCCAAGCGTTGATTTGTATTGAATCTCAATTGTTTAGTAAATGCAAAAGCGGCAAGTTTTTGCCGATTATTGGCAATGCGGCAAAAGTTTTTCTAAAGGAGATTGCAACTTCGTCGATAAACTTAGCTGAGAGAGTCAGTAACAATCATTTTTACATTACAGAATGATTGTAACTTGTAAGTGTTTTTAAACCTTTGATCAACATGATCGAATGCCAGTTTCGGCTGGACTGAGAGTGTAGGAGAGAACCATGTCAATGTTCGTCAACACAAACGTATCTGCATTAAATGCACAGCGTCAATTATTCAATTCTTCGAATGCCTTAAGCACATCTTTTGAGCGTTTGTCTTCTGGATTCCGTATCAATCGTGCTGCAGATGATGCAGCCGGTTTGCAAATTACAGACCGCATGACGTCACAAATCATGGGCTTAAACCAAGCTGTTCGTAACGCCAACGATGCGATTTCATTATCGCAAACGGCTGAAGGTTCAATGGGTGAAATTACTAACTCATTGCAGCGTATTCGCCAGTTAGCCGTACAATCCCAAAATGGTATTAATACCTCTGCAGACCGCGTGGCTTTGCAGAAAGAAGTGTCTGCCTTGAAAACTGAAATCAGCCGTATTGGTACTGATTCCCAGTTTGGTGGCATCAATTTACTTGATGGAACCTTCTCTGCGGCATTCTTAGTGGGTGCAAACGGCGGTCAGAGCATATCTGTTAACTTATCACGTCCAGGCGGTTACGGTGCGTCAGGTTTATCTATTGGTACTTTGTCAGTTGCATCCATTGCTGGTGCTTCAGCGGCATTAACACAAATTGACCAAGCCTTGTCGACTATCGGTGCTGCACGAGCTGATTTAGGTGCATTACAAAACCGTTTCCAATCTACCATCCGTAACCTGAGTAATATTTCAGAGAATATGGCCGGTGCGCGTTCACGTATTCGTGATACCGATTTTGCCACTGAAACAGCAGAGTTAACCCGTAACCAAATTATTCAGCAAGCAAGTATTACGGTGTTAAGTCAGGCTAACCAACGTCCTCAAGCAGCTTTGTCCTTACTGGGTTAATAGGGTTAACCTTTTAATCCGCAGGAAAATTGACGCCAGGAGCAGTGAGGGGCAAGTCAGCTGAATCGCAAAATGGGTAACTAACATTTTGAATGAAAATATAAAAACCAAGGCAATTGCCTTGGTTTTTTGCTTTCCATAACCAATTGATTTTTATATATAAAATAAAATAGTTAAATTTTTATCTAAAGGAAAATTCATCTGCTAACGATAAGTTGAGCAAAGGCACACGGCAAAATAATAAAATCAATAGCCGGTGACCTGAAAGTTCAGACCATATAAAAAAAGCAATAGGTCGGACTGCCGTAAAGACGCAAAAATAATAATAACAGTCTGACGGGCAATTTGTTTTTACGTTAGGAGAGAAAAATGAGTTTATACGTCAACACAAATGTGTCGTCGTTGAACGCCCGACGCCAGCTTTTTACGTCAAGTAATAATCTGAACACGGCGTTTGAACGTTTATCATCAGGATTTCGCATTAACAGCGCTAAAGATGATGCCGCAGGATTACAAATTTCCGACCGCATGACGTCACAAATCATGGGGTTAAACCAAGCCGTTCGCAACGCCAACGATGGTATTTCATTAGCACAAACCGCCGAAGGCGCGATGCAAGAAATTACCAATGCCTTACAGCGAATTCGCGTGTTAGCGATTCAAGCTCAAAACGGCATTAATGCCTCGTCAGACCGCTTGGCATTGCAAAAAGAAGTGTCGGCATTGAAGCTAGAAATTAGCCGGATTGCTACCACCACGCAATTTGGTAGCGTCAATATTTTGGATGGCGCCTATTCAGCTGCATTCTTAGTTGGAGCTAATGCGGGTCAATCGATCAGTGTTAATATTTCTCGCGTCGGTGGCTTTGGTTCATCAGGTTTATTCAATGGTTATAATTTATCGGTAGCCAGTGTTACTGGTGCATCAAGAGCACTTACCGCGGTAGTCGAAGCCATTTCCATTATCGATGGAGTGAGGGCCGACCTCGGTGCAATTCAAAACCGTTTTCAATCAACAATCCGTAATCTAAGTAGTATTTCCGAAAATATGTCGGCGGCCAGATCGCGCATTCGAGATACTGATTTTGCCGAAGAAACCGCAGAATTAACTCGCTGGCAGATTATTCAACAAGCCAGTATTACGGTGTTGGGCCAGGCAAATCAGCGCCCACAAGCAGCATTGCAATTACTGCAATAATATTTTTAAGTTAATGATTTATAGGTATAAATTATTAATAAAAATCGACAGTACAGAATGTTTACCTCATTTTCGTAAGGAAATGGGATCAAGGACAAAGCATGTGGAACTAGGTTTCTGCAACAGATATTTGAACCGAGACATAGTTGATTTAGAGGAAATAAATCATTCAAAAATAGATAACGGACGCCAAGATTAATCACTGCGGGGGCACGCGTTAATGTTGGTAATAAGAGAAAAGGCCAAGTTGCAAAATGTGGGGGCACGCTGCAATTGACCTTAGGATATGAAGTTTTACCAGTAGTACTGCGCAATGGAATGCCATGCTTAATAAAAAAGTGTTGAGGCTTTTTTATTAGGCGCCGACTGACAGGATAGACGCCAGGAGGTAGTGAGAGGTTTGAGGTATAGGCCATCAATCCTGCCAGTCGACATGAGCTTGCGCTCTTTTTAGCATACGATTTTACAGGCCATACAGCCTAGCAAAACGGCTCATCAGAGACCTGATAAGCAAATTAAATAATGCACTTTGTGTGCCAACTTTAAATTTGTGAAACCACGAGTAACTGCTACAGCATAAAAAAAATAATAGTGGCTGGTTATCAGGTTAGGAGAAAAAAACATGAGCTTATATGTTAATACAAACGTGTCTTCCCTTAATGCGAGAAGGCAATTATTTACCTCAAGTAATGCATTGAGTACGTCATTTGAACGCTTGTCGTCTGGATTTAGGATCAATAGTGCTAAGGATGATGCCGCAGGATTGCAGATTTCAGACCGCATGACGTCGCAAATCATGGGCTTAAATCAAGCAGTACGAAATGCTAATGATGGTATCTCTTTAGCGCAAACGGCCGAAGGAGCAATGGCCGAAATGACTACTGCGCTGCAACGGATCCGCGTATTGGCTATTCAGTCGCAAAACGGCATTAACTCGTCATCGGATAGACTGGCACTGCAAAAAGAAGTGTCGGCGCTCAAACAAGAGATTAGTCGTATCGCTACCACTACGCAGTTTGGTGGGGTGAATATTCTAAACGGTACTTATTCGTCGGCGTTTTTAGTGGGGGCCAATGCGGGTCAGCACATCAGCGTGAATATTTCTCGAGTGGGTGGCTTTGGTGCATCAGGTTTGTTTAATGGTGTGGATGTGTCGGTAGCTAATATTGACGATGCTTCGGCGGCCATGACTATTGTTAGCAACGCGATTTCCACTATTGATGCTAAACGAGCGGATTTGGGAGCGATACAAAACCGTTTTCAATCGACGATTCGTAACTTGAGTAGTATTTCAGAGAATATGTCGGCGGCAAGATCACGCATACGTGACACTGATTTTGCCGAAGAGACGGCAGAATTAACCCGCTGGCAAATTATTCAACAGGCCAGTGTGACGGTGTTAAGTCAAGCTAATCAACGGCCACAAGCCGCATTGTCGCTATTAGGAGGATAATGACGATTTGAAAAATCGAAGGAATATTACAATTAAAAGAAGTCGTGAGTCACGGCAGTAGTAAAAGAGGGTAGGAGCAGAGAGGCCGCCCGAGAAAACGCCGACTAACAGGACTGAGAGTGTAGAAGTGGTTGAGAGGCCAGTATGCAATCCCAAACCCTGCCAGTCGGACTAAAACCTAATTTGCTCGATCTCCTAACTTGAGCAATGTTGGCCGGGTCATTTGACTCGGCCTTTTTTATCTTGCTCAAATTCTTGACACCATTACCTACGCAACAGTATGTCTAATTAAAAGCATACAGTGTGCCAATATTTATGGATAATAAATAATATCTACAAACTATTCGCTGTAGCCCATGTGATACCTATACTTAGGCTATTTAAATTAATAGTGAGTTTGCTATTAAGATGGCGAATATAAAGCAATATTCATTCCGATGGCGTAAATTTGGCGTTGCCGATATTAATCTCGAGCGGCAAATTATTGCCCTTCATAGCGACATTGTTAATAAAATGCCGAGGCGCTGAGTTAATTAAAAATGGCAACACAGCAATTGTGTAATTGGAAAATTGTAGGCCGTAATAACTCTTAGCTGAATGTAGTGATTTACTTAGCCGCTATTATCGCTATTCACTTTATTATTTTGGTTTACTTAAGTTAACGTCTTATTTTGGCTAGCGCGACTTTGTTTGTGTATTAGCATCATCATTGCCAGCATCAGCCAGAAAACAGGAGGTTCACTTACTGTTGTGGAGGGGGAAAGTATAAGCTGTACATCAGCGAATTCCTGCGCAGGCTCTTGGTGTTTTATTAAAAACGTCGACCATAAGGAGGATGTTTCATCGGCGTCAAAGGTGCCGGAGTATTGAGGACCAAACGTAAAGAACGTTGTATAAATAGCTAATGTAACTGGTTCTCTATTATATTTTTTAGAAGCACCCAATAGGGACACATTATTTCCTGCATCTAAATAATAACCTAATGAATAACGGCTATAGTCTACGGCACCAAATAGGTTAATCCAGTTGCCATACTGTTCTGCGCAAATTGAAGTGGTACAAGCATGATCATAGGTTAACCCCGACGAGATATTATGAATAGGGAAGGCGCTTTCAAATAATGCTTTAATTTGATCTAATGCTGGCACTATCCAACCACTATAAGCAGTTCGGGCCTGATTAAAACTTAAACCGGCAGTGAGTGATAAGTCTAACCACACTAAATCAGAGTCGGTATCTTTAACGGCTAAGTTATCCCCATCGTTAAAAGCATCCCATTGAATTAATGCAGCATTGGCGGTTAAAGACATCAGTAAAAAAGAAGAGAATATAATGCGTTTCAGCATAACGTGATTCCAATATTATTATTTTTATAAGGATTAAATAGTTAGTAATCAGTTGGTTGAGCCTGATTATGCGCTGGGATCTTGTCACGGTTAGCAGTTAAATACCAAACAATTACTACTTTGCCAGAAACTTCACGCTGCGATGGATCATTCATATGCCTTTAAATTCTACAAAATACGCTAATTGAAAATGCATCCTTGAGCAAAAAAATATAGAATGGCGGCGAAAATTTAACTCCGCCGTTTTAAGGAATATTAATGCTATCCCGTGACATGAATATCGCCGATTTTGATCCTGAGTTGTGGAATGCCATCCAAAAAGAAACTCAACGTCAAGAACAACATATTGAGCTTATTGCCTCTGAAAACTATTGTAGTCCACGCGTTTTAGAAGCGCAGGGCACACAGTTAACCAATAAGTATGCAGAAGGTTACCCACAGAAGCGTTATTACGGCGGCTGTGAACACGTTGATATCGCAGAAGAATTAGCTATTGAGCGTGCAAAACAATTGTTCGGTGCTGATTACGCCAACGTGCAACCGCACTCTGGCTCACAAGCCAACAACGCTGTCTTCTTAGCCTTATTACAACCTAATGATACCGTATTAGGTATGAGTTTGGCCCATGGCGGTCACCTAACTCACGGTTCTCATGTTAACTTCTCTGGCAAAACTTATAACGCAGTACAGTATGGCCTGAATCCTGATACCGGCGAAATTGATTACGCCCAAGTAGAAGCGTTGGCGTTAGAGCACAAACCGAAAATGATTATCGCTGGTTTCTCGGCATATTCAGGTATTGTTGACTGGGCTAAGTTCCGCGAGATTGCTGACAAAGTCGGTGCCTATTTGTTTGTGGATATGGCTCACGTTGCCGGTTTAATTGCTGCAGGTGTTTACCCTAACCCTGTGCCACATGCCCATGTCGTGACAACGACTACTCATAAAACCTTAGCCGGTCCACGTGGTGGTTTGATTGTTTCAGCTTGCGGTGATGAAGATATTTATAAAAAGTTAAATAGCGCTGTATTCCCAGGTAGCCAAGGTGGACCTTTGTGTCACGTTATTGCTGCCAAAGCCGTGGCCTTTAAAGAAGCCTTAGAGCCAGAATTTAAAGCCTATCAACAGCAAGTCGTATTAAATGCCAAAGCGATGGTGTCGGTATTACAAGAGCGCGGCTATAATGTGGTCTCTGGTGGTACAGATAACCACTTGTTCTTATTAGATTTAATCGCTAAAGACATCACAGGTAAAGATGCCGATGCTGCTCTTGGTTTAGCTAATATTACGGTAAACAAAAACTCGGTTCCTAACGATCCGCGTTCTCCGTTTGTAACCAGTGGTTTGCGCATTGGCTCACCAGCGATTACTCGTCGTGGCTTTAAAGAAGAACAAGCCAAACAGGTTTCTACTTGGATTGCCGACGTATTAGATAACATGGGTGATGCCAGCGTAATTGAACGCGTCAAAGGTGAAGTACTGACCCTTTGTGAAGCGTTCCCTGTTTACGCTTAATTTGTTGAATTTGTTGATTTTAAAACGCGCTTTTTAGCGCGTTTTTTATGGTTGATATAAATTATTTGGTATCAAATATGCTCGGGAAAAAGAAGTTTGTTAGGATAATTGACAGAAAGTGGTAATGTTTTAATAAAAAATATGTAAAGAAACGACAGCAATTGATAGGTAGGTTAAACTGTTAGGTGCAATTAAATATTTAAAATCATTTAGTAATGTTCATTTAAATGCTGTTATAAAAGAGTATCCAAATCTTTTTAAATTTTGTTGTTTGACCAAAAGTAAAACTCGATACACTTGAAATTGTTGAAGTTTTTTTAATTAAATTAAAGTTTTCAGCTTATCAACCGATATAATTTGAGCTAAGTTGGAGTTTATTCGAACAATTATACATTTTGATAGTGTGCTTGATTAGCGTTAGGTGTGATGTGGTAAAGCTGCTTGTTAAGTATTTGGTTTTGTTCAATGTACATTAGTTCGGTAAGTATAATTTACTAAAGATCTCATCTTGGTGGCCGTTAAGGTTATCGTATGACTATATCGTTACGTTGATTCTGCCTAGTAAATCATGAAGATACGTAAGAACCGTTGATTGAAGTGCATGGGATAATCTTTTATTTAATGCCGAATCAATTAATTAAAATTTGTTAAATAGGAGTGTTGCTATGCAACCAAATAAAACAAAACTGGCTCTTCAAATCGGGGCTGTTGTATTGGGAGCTGTATGTGCTTCTAGTGTGTCAGCAGATAGCTTTAATTTGACGGTCAATACAATTCAAGATGTGCAGATTGATACAGTACAAGCATTGGATTTTGGTGAAAACATCACTACTGATGCCAGTCAAAGTTGTGTAATGGATGCTGATGTGCCTGCAGATGCCGATGTATTTTCAGATGGTGGTGGTGCGGCTACTACTTTTGGTGTGATTACTGGCGCGGCTTGTATAGGTTCAGGTACGACTGTCGCACAGCCAGGGATCTACAGCATTCAAGGTGAAGCTGGACTAGATGTTACTTTAACACTAAGTACTGAAGCTCAAGCTGGTGGTGATTATACTTTTTCTCCAGGCGAAGGTTGTGGCGTAGATCATGATGGTGCTTCAGGTGGCGATACTTGCGGGGCAATTACCGTTGGGAGTCCAATCACCTTAACGCTTGCTGATACTACGGCCGGTGATGATGGTCCTACAGTCGATGGTTTTACTCATTTCACCGTAGGTGGCACGTTAGCCATTGGTGCAACCGGTCTGACGTCAGACACCGACTACAATGCCACCTTCCTTGTTAATGTTGTTTACTAATCTTCGATTAGACACAAGCAAGTTAGTGAAATATTGAAAGATTTGGAGATTAACATGAAAATGAAATTAAATTATATTGCTGCGGCTTTGGTCATCCTACCAGTAAGCACTAGTCTTTTTGCTGCTGATGAGACCATAACCGGTACATTTAAAACCATAAAAAATGTCACAATTTCGCAAGTGGCTGGTCATGAAATGGTGATTAACGGATTACAACCGGCATCGGGTGCTACTTGTACCGTTACTGCTATAACTACTGGTGGTGCGTGGCCAGGTGACACCGACATGAAAATGTCGAGTGCGGGCGCTCTTGCTGCCTCCGGCACATATGGTGACACGTCTGGGGTGACTTGTGCCACAGGTACTAGTGTGCCAGGTATTTTCGAAATCGATGGTGCCGCGGGGGCAACCGTTACTGTAACTGCAACCAATGCTAGTGCTTCAGGTATTAACTTTGTACCAGCAGGTTGTGTAGGCGATTATGATGATGCTCCTGACGGTGACCTTTGTACACCTTTAGTAACTTCTGGTACTACAGTTACTGTTGATTTTGACTTGGCTGACACTGGTGATACCACTAACAGTGCTGGTAATGGTACGCCGGAAGTTGGTGTGTCGAGGCTGGCATTAACTGGTACAATTACGTCCACAGTTGGTTTAACCGCTGCGACTGCTTATATAGTACCTTTCGATGTTAGCGTAACCTATTAATCAATGAGTTTTAGCTTTTTGATTTAATATAGTTCGCTAAAAAGCCACTGTAACGATTCGTTGCGGTGGCTTTTTTTATGGAGAAAAACTATCCATAACCGCAGCTTTTGATGGGGTAACTCTTTTTCTTTCTCGTTCTAATATGCCGCGAAATACTCGGATAATTATTTATAGCTCTCTGACGTTCAGCATTCAGCTAAATGCGTCAAAAATTTGTTGGAATGATAATTGCTATCATTTTATGGAAACTTAAAAATCAACTTCTTCTATAGAAGCCTCTGCAACCACAGCTCTTTCATTGCGAAGGGTATTTACTTGGACGTTTTATTATGATGAATACATTCAATTTTAAAAGATATGCAATTGCAGCGCTGTTGCCCGCTGGAATCAGTTTATTATCATTTTCTAGTCAGGCCATGAGTTTATCAACATACCGTATTTATTTGGATGATGATAATCGCAGCGCATCCTTTGTTATGTATAACAAAAAAGTGGTAAAAGAAGAGTGTGAGTTGACCTTAGTGCATAAATCATGGAGTGAGAATGGCACGATGACCGATTTGGCTGAAGATGTCATTCCTGAAACATCTGCAGAACCTTGGATCCGTTTTTCTCCTAAAAACTTTGTGGCTAATGAGCGAGTAACACAAACCGTGCGTTTTACCCTTCGCCGAAAAGCCAATATGGAGCCGGCGGAGTACCGTTCGTACCTAAAAGTTTTCTGTGATGCGGTCGAAGAGGAGTTACCAAGCTCTAACAGTGCGAATGGAAAAACTGCAAAAATTACCGTTAAACCACGTTTAGTACAGCATGTGCCTATAGTAGTGCGCATTGGCAAGCTTGATGTACAACTTGCATTTAGTAATTTTAAAATAGACGGTAACACAGTGCATTTTGATATTAGTCGCCAAGGTAATCGTTCAGTCTACGGCAAGATTGAGCTTGTGGATAAAAGTTCTAATGAGGTCATTAGTAGCAAAAAAAATATATCCATATACACCGACAGTACTCAAGTATCCTATGACATGAATCGTAAAGATGTACCTGTTAATCAGTTAGCCGTGCGCTTTGTCGAAGATAAAAATTATGGTGGTACGCTTACCCTCCAACAAGATTTTACAGTGAATTAGCCACATTATATTTATTACCCTGTTGAAAAATAACAATAACTATTGAGAAAAGTGACTTTGGTATGAGAAATCTGTTAAGGCTCATTATCACCATTTTATTCTGGGTCAGTGCCTCGGCGATGTCTGCTGAAGTGTTACAACAGGTTGAACTTAATACTGATGAAATTATTTTATTGGATGTGGTACTTAATAACGAAACCGTGGCTCAATCGGTAGATGCATATTTAGTTGAAGAGCAACTAATGATTGCCATTGAGCCGCTGCTTGACGCTTTAAAAGTCCGCTACTCGTTGTCTGAGCAACAGCTGCTGATTTGGAATGGTTCTGTTGGCAATGAATTTACTCTATCTAAGCAAACAAATGTTATTGCAAGTAACGAGGTTCACTATCGATGGGCCACCGATGATTTTTATGTGTTTGTCGATGTGGACTTGTTCCAAAGTTTGTTTCCATCACAAATGGAATTTTTGCAAAGACGATTGCAACTTAGTTTGAAAACACCAGAAAAATCTACATTGTTTCCACTTCAAAAATTAAGAATACAAGAGAAGCAGCGTTTATTGAGTCAATCTAATACTGGCCGAAAACAATCCAACAACTTAAGAATACCAATTACCATTGCAGACCAGTATCGACTGGCTACTGTGCCACATGGAAGGGTGAATATTGCAGCAGTAACCGGTTCTCGTGATAAAGGTGTTAATGCGTCAGTGCAACTGGTTAGCGACTTGTTGTATCACTCTGCGGATTTAACCATTACCGATAATAATAATAATGACCTTGCTGCACGGTTAACATTAGGCCGATATAAAACAGCTCCAGATGAATATATTTTAGGCGTATATGATAGATATCAAATTGGTGATATTACTAGCACGACTAATAGTGTTAATACGGCCAGTAGCGCTGGAATTGGTTTTACATTTAATCGTAGACCGCAAAATTTTAGACGAGACAATCAGTCTATAATTCTTGAAGAAACCGCGCCACCGGGCTGGGAAGCCGAATTATTCCGTAATCAAATATTTTTAACCGCAACCACAGTACCGGATAATGGACTACTCATTTTTGATGATGTTGAGGTGTATTATGGTAGCAATACTTATTCTATTAAATTATACGGCCCCTATGGTGAAGAAGAAACTATCACTAAGCAATTGGTGCTTAAAGAAAATGCTTTAGGTGAAGGGGAATTTGCAACTTCTTTTTATGGTTTAGATAGAAATCATCGATTGATCAATGATCAAAGCTCACTAGACTACGGTATTACCGATTTTGGTGGCACATTTGATTATGGCATAAATGACAATTGGCAAATTGGTGTCGGCATAAGTGCGTTAGTTGATAATAATAATTTTTATAACTTAAAGAATGCCTTTAGTTTTCCAGGAATGCTTCTCGAAAATGACCTTTCGGTAGATGAAAATGGTAATTATGCGCAAATTACGTCCCTAATCGGCAGTGTTTTTGGGCGAGACAATTATTCAATTGCGATCGAAACTGCTGACGATTATGTTAGCGATCGCATTAAAGTTGATGGGGAAAGCAAACGCATATCCGGTAGTTACGGTACAAATTATGCCGGTGTTAATATCATTCTGGGTGCCGAATATCAAAAAGATGATAACTTTCAGCAAAAAAGAGTGACTAATCGCCTATCCGGCAACATCGGAAACATCAGGCTAACCCACAACTTATCTTATTTTCAAAACGAACTTTTTGAGGCCTCTGGAATTATACAAAGTGATGGGATAATTGGCTCATTAGGAGTGAGTGGAAATTTACCCTTCGATATTCGTGTGAGCGGCCAGTTAGATTATGATCCTGAAGAGAACAACCCAATTGTCAAAACTTCATCAATAAGATTTCAGAAACGTTATCAGGATCCATGGAAAGGATACCATTATTTTAATCTAAATTATTTGCCCTTAGCCGAAGAGGTTGGTTCAAGTTGGCAACTTGGCTATAGAGCAGCTTGGTTAGCGGAACAATTTCAACTAAATGTTGCTACAACTTATGATGAAGAAGATAACTGGAACTTTCAGTTAGGCTTACAATTTTTCCTCGGATACGACCATCGCAATAATAGATTTTTATTTAATCAAAAAATGCATAGCAACTCGGCATCATTAGATATCCACACATACCTTGACCGGCAAATTAATGGTGAACCGGATCCATTAGATTATAATTTGGAAAATGTAACGTTTAGTGGTAATCCGGAATGGAAAAAGCTGAGTAGCGGCGCCAATGGTCGCACCATACTACCTGGTGTGTTTGCGGATACGCCATTTAAATTTGCTGCGAAATGGAAAGAAGGTAGTGCCAGCATCAATAATGATTATGTTGTGTACACCCACCCTGGCGCCTATGTTGACGTCAACATGCCGTTTATATTGTCGACTGATTTGGCTGGTTTTGTTTTCAGATCAAGAAATGAGCAAGAAATGGGATTACAGAATGCTGAAGTCGAATTGGTTGATATAGATGGTGAGATAATTCAAACCATAGAAACTGATTCCGATGGGTATTATGAATTCTTAGGTCTGGCACCGGGAACATTTCAACTGCGTGTTTCACCCGCGACCCTAATGGATAAAGGTTATACGAGCGATGTTGTAGGTCTAAATATAGCGACAGGTGGCAATGGTGGTTATGTAGAGCTACCAAGTTTTATATTGCAAAGGGTTGCTGATAATGGAGAACGTGCAGAAGAGCAAATTATTTCTTACGCTTTAGATGCGGATAATTCCGAGGCTATGGTATGGGATGATGATCGTAAGAAGCGACGCAATTACTTCACGTTGCCCACTAAAAATAAAGTCACAGCGCAACGTTCGTTGTCGCAAAGCAACAAATTAGAATCAATAGCAGAAGAAGACAACCAAATTGAAAGCAATCGACCTCAAGGGTTGGCTACCAATGACCAAAAGTTGACTTTACTGCCTCAATTCTCCTATATGGCAAATGATAGAAAGAATCCAGGACAGTTACCGTCGATTCGTGTGGGTGTGGTTTCGCCAGTTGCCTCAGTAACTAATCCGATTTCAGATAATGATACATCTGATGTGGTTCAAGTCGGGCAAGTTGCCGTTGTTCAAGATTTTATTAATCAGCAAGGATCGAATAATCCACCTAGTAATAATGTGTTAACGCAAAGTGATGGAGCCGAGCAAATGATGAGCGGTGAGTTTGTTATTCAGCTTGGCTCCTATAGTGACATCATCTATGCGCAGGAGGTGCTAGATCGTTTATCGAATAACAATATGCTCAGACAAAATTTTGAGATTGTCAGCAATGCCAGTAACAATAATTTCAAATTAGTTTATGGCCACTTTAATTCACGAGCTGCCGGTGTAGAATTTGCAAACAGCTACTTACCATCAACACAATCTTATTTTGTAAAGCAAATTCAGGCTGCTGAAACAGTAGATCCAATTGATACCCAAGCATTTAGTGCTGGTTGGATTATTCAGTTTTATGCATCAACAGAGTCTATGGTTAAAGGTGAGTTTACTGACCCCTATGCATCAATTGGCGAGCTGTTCTTTGGGCAGAAGCAAGTAGCAGGACAAGATGTCCTATATTGTTTAATCAGTACTGGATTCACAACAAGAGAAGAAGCCGAAGCAGCGTTAATAAAGTCAGGATTAAGTGGTTGGGTTAATCGTAGTTCGAATTATTCCAACATTATGCCGGTACAATAGTTTTTATTATTTAAGTTAGTCTGATTTATTTGAGAAGTAGAGCCAAGTCGTTTAATAGGCTTTTTCGTTAACATTATTTTAGGTAGAGAGCATGATGATTAAGCGAATTTTTAATTTAATTTTTATCGTAAATGTACTGCTATTTAGCCACAATGCCTTGTCGTTGACACCGACATTTCATATGGGACAAGAAATTAATTTCGGCAGTATCGTCTTATCAACAGGCAGTTGTTCAATGATCCCCACTACAGGGGCGCTAACTAGTCATGTTGGGCAGTTTATTTGTGAGTTTCAAGCAGGCTCCCAATATGGTTCGTATACGATAACTGCAAATCCCAATAAAATAATTCAAGTTAAAATGACGCCTGATTTAGATAATGGCAGCGGCTATATTTTTAATCCTAGAGCCTCTATGTTCAGTGATGTAGCGTCGAAAGTTGTACACAATAATACTGACTTTGTAGAAATAAATAGTGGTAGTTCAGGGATCGTCAATATCTATCTAGGTGGTGAGCTAACGGTTTATAGTCTTCCAAGTGCTGGGCAAACCATTAATTTTAGTTTTGATGCTGCTATCGAATGGAATGAGATAGATTAAGTTATGTATAAGCTGTTCTTACCGCATAAATATATTTTTGTGGACCCATCGGCACTATGGGCATTTCGCTCAGTGGGGATATTAATTAGTCTACTGTTACTCAATGCCTGCATGACGCCATTACAACAAGTGGGTCAAAAGCATCAAACGGCTGCAGAGAAATGGCATGAACTGGCTAAATACACATCAAGTAATATTCCCCACTTCGGGTTCACAGTAACGGCAAGTTTAGAAATAGCCGGTAGCGAAACGTACCCAGAAATAAAACTCACCAATATACAACTTCGCCACGACGAAGACCGCCATAGTATTAATTTGTTGAATCCACAATTTGAACATAAGTATTTGTGTAGAAAAGGTTGTGTGCAGCTAGTTGAATACGATTCAAAAAATGGTGCTTTAGGGAATACCTTGGTTGCTGAGTATTTGAACAAATATGAATTTGAATTGTTTCGTTTTCATGCTGATTTATTTGTATTAAATGACGTATTGGTTGAGTTGGCTGAAGAAAATAATAACCTTTTGGACGACTACTTGTATTACTTGTCTACCAAAGGTGGAAAATTTTCATCTTTAGCGGATATAACAGCATTTTTGAATACTGAACTAACCATGAAAAAATTTCGAGGTTTTTTAACTGACCCGCAATACCAATATTCTAATCTGGTTTTTAAAATGATAGCGGACAATCCCGAGCTAACACCCGTAAATCGCTTGTTACGACAAACTATTATCGAGCAAGGGAATCAAGACAATAAGCTATGGGGCGAGGATGAGAATAATGATCCATCGGTCAGTTGGAATGTTGGAACTTTGACGAATGATCCCAGTAGTGATTGGGATTTAACCGATAATGCCAATCAGTTCCCCTGGCAATTAGCCGAAGTTACTGTGGTTGGCGTATCCATTTGGTCCCAGGCCCGAGCCTTACCGGTAGCGGTAGGGGACACGGTATGCAGCTTTACCGACAACTATTTTGGTATGCTGAAGTCTATCGATCCCAACCAACAAATGGGTGTTTTTATTCAAGGTCAGGCTAAGCAAGAAAAAGATGGCATTATTTCTAATTTGCAAAAAGGTAGTTTATTCATAGAAAATAATACCCTCGAGTTTTTACCGATGATAGAAAATAAAGTTCTCTCAAGCGACGATATTGCTCGTTGCAGCATTCAATAAGTTGTAAATCAAAATAAGTGACGGAGTGGGATTTTTCTGTCGAATTTTATGCAGGGAGTGCCAAGCTGTTGTGGTCATAATCAACTTTGGTCATGACCACTTGCTGGGAAAATAAAGATGGTTAACGGGTATGAGCTACCCTAACTGAGAAAGAACTAGCCGTTATTGAAATGCTAACTCTATGCCCACTTGTTTATTTTCATCAGCCATATTTGAATCTTCGTCATCCTCAATACTACTAATCAATGAATCTGCAATATCCGATGGTATAAAGCGCTGAGCGGTACCGACAATAGCTTTGGACTTTACGCCAACAAAACGGGCATTAATTAAATAGCCATTTCGATGTTTAACCATGGTGCCTGTCAGTAAGTACTTTATCGGTAATTCTTCAGTTAAGTCGGTGTAATCTTTTGTTAGTGCAAAATCACCTTGCTCAGTAACACGAATGTAGCCAGTCGATTTGTAATCCACCACTGGGATACCAAACTTGTGTAGTTCGTGCATAAGGCTCTCAGTCATCTGGTTGCCTAATAGATTGCCTGTTTGAAAATCACTGTCTAACAACACAAAACTAGTTACTGCCACTGGGGTAGTTTCATTGATGTATTGTAAGTTGCTGATTAAATCTTGCATCAAACCGCGCATGTGCGTGTTGATGTTGTTATTTGGATTATTTCGCTGGTACTCAACGTCCGGTTTAACGGTCAGATCGTGCCTATAGTCTTGCTTAATTTGCTGACTAGCACTCAATATCGAATATTCGCTATCGTCCTGCATGTTTGTTGTGCCAGTACTTTGGAAAACACTATCCAAGCTACTGCAAGCAACAAGCCCACCCAACATTGCATTTATTAATAGGAGCTTTTTCATGTTAATTCCTAATATCCGGTACGATTAAATTTGTGGTTATCTACTGCAATGATCTTATTACGATTGGCAGCGACATTAAGCGGAATATAATCTGTGGCTGCAGCAATGAGCGTTTTACTAGGGAGCTCAATTAATCTTAAATTAACCACCATATTGTGTTCTTGTTGTGAGTAAGTTCCCGTCAAAAAATACTTAATTGGTGTTTGTTGACTCAAATCATTTTGCTGTCTTGATAACATTTTGTCTTGGTGTTGATTAATGACTATTTTATTAGTGGTTTTAAATTCAGTCACCGATAGCCCAACTTGTGTCGCTAAGGTCACTAGACTGTCCTGAATTTGTAGCCCTAGTGAATGTGATTCTGGCAGAGGATTGTCGTTGCTAAGGTTGGCTGGCAAAATCGTGCCGACTGCAATTTTTTCATCTGAATTTATCTTGCGCGAGGTATCCAAAAGCTGTCTAAATATGCGTTCAACATGTTGGTGGATTTGCACATCAGAAGCTTGTGTAAGCCTAATGTCGTCGTTATTAGTTTGCAATACGATATCTTCATCTTGGGGAAGTAAATGGGCACAGCCGGATACTGCTAATATAAGTGCTAAGCACCAGCAGTGTTTAATAAGAGTTACGTAGCAGTTTTTCATTTACAATTCCTTCATCAAGGCAAACTGACAAATATATAGTTCTAATTTACTAATTTCAGCCTTTGAATAAGTTAAATTTTTGCCAGCATGATATTGGGGATTAATTTGGTAGCAGAAGCGATGACTCTGTTGTCAATTAATCCGATAACACGAGAATTAATCACAATGCCTTTGTCATTTTTCACCATGGTGCCAGCTAAAATATAGGTAATGTCTTGCTTGTTTTGTAAGTCATTAAAATCACGGGAAAAGGCAAAATCCCCCATGTTGGACACTTGTACATTCCCGCTTACTTTTATGTCGTATACGGGTAAACCCACGTTCTGTAACTCGTTAATAAAATATTCAGCGAGCTGAATGCCAAGTTTATTCGTAGTTTTTAAATCGGAATCTAAATCGACGAATGAGGTAACGGCAATGGGTTCTACAAATTGCATATTGTGCAAATCATTGCCAATATCCAATGCCATCTGTTCGACATATTCAGCAAGCATTTGAAAGTCTACTGAGTTTTTGAATAGCGAAGGATCTGTATTTTTTGCATTAACGTAAGATGACATCTGCTGTTGAGATTGAGCTGACAATACATCTTCGTTTGTGCATGTCTCATAATTGCCATTATCTCTGTAACAGACAATTTCAGGTTGGCTGAAAAATGACGTTATTTCACAGCCTTGTAGCAGTAATATTGATGCACATAACATTAGCGGTTTCATCAAAGCTTTCATGTCGTGGTATACCTTTGCTAGGAACAGTTATAACTTTATGAAAAGATTAAAAGCAATTATCACGCCATTGATTTATTTTTTGCGGTGTTTTGTAACATTGTTTAATTGATTAGGTGCTGTTGTTCAATTGGCTTTTTTGGTAGTTTATTCAAAGTAGCCAAATTTACCGATAAGTCGGTTAGAGAGACCCCCATGTTTTGCCCCTTTTGTTCAGCGCAAGAAACTAAAGTCATTGACTCTCGCTTAGTGGCGGATGGTCATCAGGTACGTCGTCGTCGTGAGTGCATAAAATGTACCGAGCGTTTTACTACCTTTGAAATGGCAGAGCTAGTGATGCCGCGGGTGATCAAGCGTGACGGCTCTCGTGAGCCTTTCAACGAAGACAAACTACGAGCTGGCTTACAACGTGCCTTGGAGAAACGTCCGGTAAATACCGAGCGGGTAGAGCAGTGCATTAACCGTATTAAATCCTCATTACGTGCTACCGGTGAGCGGGAAGTGGCTAGTGAGCTCGTTGGCAGCTTAATTATGGATGGTTTAAAAGAGTTGGATAAAGTCGCTTATGTGCGTTTTGCCTCGGTGTATCGCTCCTTTGAAGATATCCGTGAGTTCGGTGAAGAAATCGCCAAACTAGGGGATTAAGCTTGTCCGAATTTTCAGCTTTCGATCATGAAATGATGGCGCTGGCGATGCAATTAGCTGCTCGCGGGCGTTATGGTGTATCACCCAATCCTATGGTTGGTTGCGTCATTACCAATCTACAGCGGCAAATTATTGGTCAAGGGTGGCATAAAAAGGCCGGTACCGGGCATGCCGAAGTACATGCCTTGGCCGAAGCCGGTGACAATGCTAGAGGCGCTACCGTTTATGTTTCTTTAGAGCCTTGTAGTCATTTTGGACGCACACCACCTTGTGCTGAAGCGTTAATTAAGGCTGGCGTGAGCCGCGTGGTAGCGGCGATGCAAGATCCTAATCCTCAGGTTGGCGGTAGCGGTTTAGCCATGTTGGCTGCACAAGGTATTCAAACCCAATCGGGTTTATTGCAAACTCAGGCTGAACAGCTTAATCGCGGTTTTATTCAACGTATGCGCACAGGGCGGCCATTTGTCACCGTTAAACTTGCCGCAAGCCTAGATGGTAAAACCGCGTTGCAAAATGGTCAGAGTCAATGGATAACTGGCCCCGATGCCCGCGAAGATGTACAGCGTCACCGTGCTGCCAGTTGCGCTATTCTTAGTGGTTCAGGCACCGTATTAGCCGATAACCCCTCACTTAATGTTCGTCCATCGCCGGTGCTATTAGCCGATATGGGCCAACAACCAATAAGACAGCCTACAAGGGTGATTATTGATGGCCGTAATCAGCTAACGCCGGATCTGCAATTAATCAATTTACCCGGCGATGTGCTGATTGTGAATTGCCAACCTAGCGAATTTGAATTCTCAACTAACACGCGCCAGTGGCAAGCGCCCCTTGATGCCAATAATAAGCTCGATTTAACCGCAGTGATGGCCTATTTAGGCACTCAGCAGCTTAATAACATTTGGGTAGAGGCTGGAGCTAAATTGGCTGGCGCCTTAATACAGCAGCAATTGGTAGATGAACTAATTGTGTATCTCGCACCTAAATTAATGGGCAATCACAGTCAAAATTTACTCAATTTACCGTTGTTTGAACGCATGCAAGACGTAGTTGAGTTACAATGGCAGGATTGTCGCATGGTCGGTGCTGATTTGAAGTTAACTCTAAAATTAACGCCCTCCCCAATTACTCGATAGGAATTTATGTTTACCGGAATTATTGCCGCGACCGGCACCATTCAACATATGCATAACAGCGGAACCGATATTCGTTTGCAGGTTAGCACCGGTAAGTTGGATATGGCCGATGTGGCTCTTGGTGATAGCATTGCCACCAATGGTGTGTGTTTAACCGTAGTGGAGTTTAGCCCCACGCATTTTAGTGCCGATGTTTCTGCGGAAACCATCAAGCGCACCGGTTTTGCTCATTACAAAAACGGTCTGCCGGTTAATTTAGAAAAAGCCATGTTACCTACCTCGCGCTTTGGCGGGCATATTGTAAGCGGCCACGTGGACGGCGTAGGCAAGGTGAAGTCGATTCACGACTTAGGAAAAGCCATTGAAATTTGGCTAGATGCCCCCATTGAGTTGGCTAAATATATTGCCGAGAAAGGATCAATTACCGTGGATGGTGTAAGCCTAACGGTAAACGAAGTCAACGGCAGTCAGTTTCGTCTGACATTGGTGCCGCATACCATGCAAGAAACCATTATTGGTCATTATAAGGTTGGCACGGCGGTGAATTTAGAAGTGGATGTGATTGCCCGTTATCTTGAGCGCTTAATGCTCGGTAATAAAGCAGCCGATCCACAAACAAATGACATCAGCCTGAACTTTCTCGCTGAACATGGCTATATTAAATAATCAAAAACTGAATAGTTTGAATACCTTACAAAAGAGGCAACATGGCTTTAAATAACATCGCTGATATTATTGAAGATATTCGTCAGGGAAAAATGGTCATTTTAATGGATGACGAAGATCGCGAAAATGAAGGCGATATCATTATGGCTGCGGAGCATGTTACGCCAGAGGCGATTAATTTTATGGTGACTCATGCCCGCGGTTTAGTGTGTTTACCCATGACCGAAGAGCGCTGTCGCCGTCTTAATCTGCCGTTAATGGTGGATAACAATAATGCCCAATTCCGTACCAATTTTACGGTTTCCATTGAAGCGGCCGAAGGCATCAGTACCGGTATTTCTGCGAAAGACAGGGCGTTGACTATAAAAACCGCTGTCAGCCCTAATGCTGTGGCTGCCGATATTGTGCAACCAGGTCATATATTTCCGTTGATTGCCAAGCAAGGCGGGGTACTTAATCGTGCTGGGCATACCGAAGCCGGCGTCGATTTAGCTCGTTTGGCGGGTTGCGAACCGGCCAGTGCAATCGTTGAAATACTTAATGAAGATGGCAGTATGGCACGTCGTCCCGAATTAGAAGTTTTTGCCCAAAAGCATAATATTAAAATCGGCACCATTGCCGATTTGATTGAATATCGTAATCTTAACGAAACCACCATCGAAAAAATTGGCGAATGTAAGTTGCCCACCGAGTTCGGTGAATTTGATTTACTGACATTCAAAGATGTTATCGACAACCAACTGCACTACGCCTTACGTAAAGGTGAAATTAAAAGCGATATACCCACGTTAGTGCGGGTACATTTACAAGACACCTTTAGTGATTTGCTCGGTTCCCAGCGCTCAGTGGATCGCAGTATGGGCTTGCCGGCGGCTATGCAAAAAGTCGCTGCCGAAGGTGGCGTGGTGGTGGTACTGGGTAAACAAGAGTTGGATCAGGATATTATTAACAAGGTTTGGCAATTTGCCGCTGAAGACCGAGGAGAAAAGCCCACCGCAGCTATCTGGAATGGTAGCTCTCGCACAGTGGGTGTCGGTTGCCAGATTTTGGCATCAATGGGCGTGCATCAAATGCGTTTGTTGAGTAAACCTAAAAAATACCATGCCTTGTCCGGTTATGGATTGGAAGTAGTGGAATTTGTTACTGAGTAAAAAGTGACATGTTATCGAGTTCTGGTGTGCTATACTTCGCGCCGCTTTTTTAATGGGATCAGGTTATGAACATAATTGAAGGTAATATTCGCGCAACAGGTAAAAAGTTTGCGTTAGTTGTCGCACGTTTCAACGCATTTGTTGTTGAAAGTTTAGTGGACGGTGCATTGGATACACTTGAGCGTCACGGTGAAGTGAACGAGCAAGATATCACGGTAGTGCGGGTTCCCGGTGCTTATGAGTTACCTTTAGTTGCCAAAAAATTGGCCGAGTCGGGAAAATTTGACGCGATTATTGCACTAGGTGCGGTGATCCGTGGCGGTACTCCACACTTTGATTTTGTCGCTGGCGAATGTAATAAAGGTTTGGCGCAGGTATCACTTGAGTACGGCATTCCGGTTTCATTCGGCGTAATTACTACCGATAGCATCGAGCAAGCTATTGAGCGCTCTGGTACTAAAGCCGGTAATAAAGGTTCAGACGCTGCCTTAGGCGCATTAGAAATGGTCAACGTCGTTGCCCAAATCGCTGAGGTTTAATCAATGAAACCAGCGTTAAGACGTAATGCCAGAGAGATGGCATTACAAGCAATTTATTCTTGGCAGTTAAGCAATAATCCTGTCAGCCAAATTGAATTGCATATGGCTACCACCAACGATATGAAAAAAGTCGACATGGCTTATTTTCAAGAATTGTTAGGCCAAGTGGTGTCGCGTGTTAAAGAGTTGGATGCGACCATCAAGCCTTATTTGGGACGCTTGCCAGAAGAGCTGGATCCTGTCGAAAAAGCCATACTACGTATTGCCACTTATGAACTACAACATCGCGTTGATGTGCCGTTTAAAGTAGTTATTAACGAAGCGATTGAACTTGCTAAGAGTTTTGGTGCCGAAGAGAGTCATAAATTTGTTAATGGAGTATTGGATAAGGCTATCCGTTACTTACGTAAACAAGAAAAAGACGTACCAGCCGCCGATCAAGAGTAAATTTGTATAACCGCTGAACCAACAGGTAACTGTCAGCGGTTATCTCTAGCGTTCATGATCGATAACGATTAATAACAAAGACAAAAGCAGTCAATGTGAAAGAATTTTCAATTATCGATCACTTCTTTAAGCAAAGAAGTTATCAACGCAAAGATGTACTCATAGGAATAGGCGATGACTGTGCGGTCGGTAAGGTAGCCAAAGGTCAAAATATTGCTATTACCACCGACACCTTAGTTAAAGGTGTGCATTACCCTCATGATACTTCAGCTCGTGCCATTGCCCACAAAGCAGTTGCAGTCAATCTTAGTGATTTAGCTGCCATGGGCGCAGAGCCTGCTTGGATTAGTTTATCGCTGGCTATGCCCGAATCCGATCCCGCCTGGTTAGAAGAATTTTCACTAGGTTTGCAGGAGATTTCTGAATATTATTCCATTCAATTAATTGGTGGTGACACTGTTCAAGGTCCGTTAACAGTTACCATTACCGCTCAAGGTTTTATACCAGAAGGTCAAGCACTAACCCGCAGTGACGCTAAACCCGGTGATGCTTTGTATGTGACCGGTACCATCGGCGATGCTGGTTTAGGGTTAGATGTGGTACAAAACAAATTACGTATCCCAGTGCAATTTCACGAAACGATTTGTGATCGTTTAAATTACCCTACGCCACGAGTATTAGTGGGAACGATGTTGCGACGGGTTGCCAGCGCTTGTATCGATATTTCTGATGGTTTACTCGCGGACTTACAGCACATTCTTGACGCTTCTAGTTGTGGTGCTTTGATTAATATTGATAAGTTACCCTTGTCCCAAGCCATGTTAGAAAGCGTGGACGCCGAAGCCAGCCTTAATTACGGGTTAACCGCGGGTGATGACTACGAGTTACTTTTTTGTGTGCCCGAAGATAAAATCGCCAATATGGAACGGGCATTACTCAATGCCAATACCGCTTTTACCTGCATAGGCCAAATGACAGGGCAGGCCGGTAAGTTAGAAATGCAATTCAACAAGCAGCCTTTTGTCTTTTCGGGTAAAGGTTTTGAGCATTTCAGTGGATAAGCAACTACGCAGTAAAATTCAGCTACGCAATCCGGTGCATTTTTTAGCCTTGGGCTTTGGTAGTGGTTTAGCACCGTTTATGCCGGGTACCTTTGGCACCTTGGCGGCCATTCCATTATTTTGGTTGATGAGCGATCTATCTATTTGGATCTACGCTGCCATCACCTTATTAGTGTGTATTTTCGGCGTGAGTTTGTGTGCGAAAACGGCCGAAGATATGGGGGTACATGATCACGGCGCTATTGTCTGGGATGAAATTGCCGGTTATTTGATAACAATGGCTGCGGTGCCATTTCATTGGATATATGTAGTATTGGGTTTTGCGCTGTTTCGCTTTTTCGACATCGTCAAACCATGGCCGATAAGCTACTTGGATAAAAATATCCACGGCGGTTTAGGTATTATGGCCGACGATATCCTTGCTGGTGTGTTCGCCTTTGCCTGTCTACAAGCTTTAATTTACTTTACTCCTATTTAACTCAACATTTTGCCATTCAGTGACATAGCGAATAGCGTCGATATTTGAATCAATATCCATCAAGCTGCTGTAACGGCTCAGTATTACAACAGCCTGAATTAGTACTAGTCTGTATCAATCCCTTTTATATAACGCCTCAATCGTGCTCGATGCTAACGTGTTGGCGTTGATCATATAACCCGCCAGTGCTCCAGAGGCATCGTCCGGTAATTCTAGTTTCTCTACCGATAACGCATGAATGGTAAAACGGTAATGATGCACGCCATGGCCATTGGGTGGGCAAACGCCGCCGAAGCTTTTACTGCCGTAATCATTGGCAATTTGCACGCTACCGGTTGGCATTGATGATGCTTTACTGCTTCCGGCATCAGCCGCGAGTTCCATTACATTGGCGGGGATATTGACCACTTGCCAGTGCCACCAACCGCTGCCTGTAGGCGCGTCTGGATCATATACCGTGATGGCAAAACTCTTGGTTCCTGTTGGTGCATTTGCCCATTTGAGATGAGGGGATATATCACCACCCGCACAACCAAAGCCATTAAATTCCTGTTCTTTATCCATCATTTCGCCTTGAGCAATATCATTGCTGGCCAAGGTGAACGTCGCGGCAAAAGCCGGTAACGAGAGTAATAGTGATAACGTTGTTAGTGTCTTAACAAATTTGCGCATAATATTTCCTGTTAGTAAGCGTATTGAAGAATGATTAGCATAGACGTTTTGCTGGGGTTGTTTAGCCCTAACCCCGCAAATAATCGCCCTAATCCATCAATTTGGTTTTTCTGAGTTCAGAGGGAGTTAAATCAAAACGACCTTTAAAGCGTTCCGTAAAACGTGAAGGCGACTGATAGCCACATTTCTCGGCAATTACAGCAATGGAGTATGCCGTGGTTTGCAATAAATGTAATCCTAGGCCTAACCTGGCTTGGTCTTTGACTTCTTGCACGCTGGTGCCTTCTGATTTTAAGCGTCGGCGTAAAGTGGATTCACTCATGGCTAACTGGTCACAAATGCTGTCTATGGATAATTCAGCGAACTGGTGGTGATGAAACATATCGTGCAAGCGATGACTGACTTTGGCTTTGCCCAGCAGAGCTAAAATATCGCTATAGCCTAAGTGGTTGAGCAAGGTTAATATTTCTCGTTTTCTTAACGACCACATGGATTTGGGTGCCCACTGGGTGCTTTCAACGAATTGCTGTAAACAATGAGTTAACGCGTTGGAAGCTTTACCAAGGCAATAATCTTGTTTCTTAGCCGTGGTGAATTGCAGGCCGTTAAAATCATCGAAATCAAACTCAATGATCAACGACATATAGGGTTGGTCAGTGGGAATATTACGCATGTTGATGGCGGGGCTGTCGGCAAAGAACACAAAGTCACCACTGTCGCAGATAACCTCGTTATTTTTGCCAAAGGCTTTATTACCGCTGAGTACCACTATCAATAGCGGTTTAGCTATAGGTACATTTAACAAGCGTTGCTGATGCACAGACGAATACGCCGCAAACGGCTGTTCACGGTTTTGGCTAGTAATGCGCTGAATGGTACTGAGTAATTGCTGCATAACGTTTGCTTGGCATGGCTAGATAACCTCAGGTTAAATGCCGTTTTGCTCCTTGGCTGACCGCTATTGAATATTTTTTCATTATTCTAATGAACCTGAATCCTGCTTAAGAAATTGAACTAAATGCCTGTTCCAAGATCCGATCTTTCGACTAAAAGAGATCAATCTATAAAGGAACAGGCATGAGTAAATTAGTTGAGTTGTTTTGTGATGTC